>DASXAR010000049.1:0-13013 GCA_036406595.1 Solirubrobacterales bacterium
ACTGCAGCGGATCGAGCGCGAGCTCCGCGACCTTGCGGGCTTCGCCGAGGCCCGCGCCGAGGTGGAGGGCGCCGCCCCGGGACGCGGCACAGAGGGGTCATACGGCGAGGGCGCCGCCCCCGGACGCGGGAGTGAGGGGTCATCCATATCTGATTCTCTGACCCGTCACGGGAACGGAGGAGGTGACGCTTGATGTCTGAGCTGCTCGCCCTCGGCGTCTCCCACAAGACAGCTCCCCTCGACCTTCGGGAGCGGCTCTCGCTGACCGAGGGAAGCGCCGCCGGGGCGCTGCGCGAGCTGACCGCGACCGAGGGCATCCATGAGGCGGCGGCGATCTCGACCTGCAATCGCACCGAGCTCTACCTCGTCGTCTCCGACCCGGTCGCCGCCGAGTCGACCGCCCTCGGAGTGCTCACCCGCCAGGCGGAGATCCGCCCGACCGAGTTGCTCGGCCACCTCTACTCGCTGCGCTCGACCGAGGCAGCGCGGCACCTTCTCCGCGTCACCGCCGGCCTCGACTCGATGATCGTCGGCGAGGCCGAGATCCAGGGGCAGGTCAAACGGGCCTACGAGCTGGCCCTCGTCGAGGGGGGGACCGGCCCGATCCTCAACCGTCTCTTCCGGGGGGCGCTGGCCGCCGGCGGACGGGTGCGCGAGGAGACGGCGGTCGGCGAAAAGGGCGTCTCGATCCCCTCGGTGGCGGTCGAGCTCGCCCGGCGCACCCTGGGCGAGCTCGGCGAGCGCCGCGTGCTGGTGGTCGGCGCCGGCGAGACGGCCGAGCTGGTCGCGAGGGCCCTGGTCGCGCGGGGCGCCGCAACCGTCTTCGTCGCCAACCGCCATTACGACCGGGCGATCGGGCTCGCGCAGCGCTTCGCCGGCAGGGCGGTCCGCTTCGAGGAACTGCCGGAGCAGCTGCAGGCGGCGGACATCGTCGTCACCGCGACCAACTCCCCGCACCACATCGTCGAGCGAGACGAGCTCGAGCAGGTGATGCGACAGCGCCAGGGCAGGCCGCTGCTCCTCGTCGACATCGCGGTTCCGCGCGACATCGAGCCGGAGTGCCGGGCGATCGCGGGGGTGAGCCTTCACGACATCGACGACGTGCAGCAGATCGTCGAGCGCAACGCGAGTGGGCGCGAAGCGGAGGTGCGGCGCGCCGAGCCGATCCTCGTCGCCGAGGTGGACCGGTTCGAGCGCTGGCTCGGCTCCCTCGAGGTGGTCCCGACTATCGCCTCGCTGCGCGAGAGGGGCGATGAGGTGGTGCGCAGGGTCCTGGCCGAGAACGAGGGCCGCTGGGAGAGTCTCGGCGAGGCGGACGGGGAACGCCTCGCCCAGCTGGCGAAGGCGATCGTCTCGCGCCTCCTGCACGAGCCGACCCTGCGGATGAAGCGCTCCGCCGGCAGCGATGAGGCCTACCTGTACGTCAGCGCGCTCCGCGAGCTTTTCGGGCTCGACGCAGAGACCGAACCGGAAGCCGACGACGGCGCCAGCGTCACCGAGCTGCGCCGTCGCAAGGCGACTTGACGCTTCGCATCGCAACCCGGGGCAGCGCGCTCGCCCTGGCTCAGGCGGGACAGGTCGGGGAGATGCTCGGGGGTGCCGAGCTGGTCACGGTTTCCTCGGACGGGGAGCCGGGGGACAAGGGCCGCTTCGTGCGCGGCGTGGAGGGGGCACTGCTCGACGGCGAGGCGGAGCTCGGCGTCCACTCCGCCAAGGACGTCCCCGCGGCGATGCCGGAGGGGCTCGTGATCGCCGCGGTGCCCCCGCGCGAGGAGGCGGCGGACGTCTGGATCGGGCCGGGACCCTCGCTGGCCGAGGCGCCGGCCGAGGCCCGGGTCGGCACCGCCAGCCTGCGCCGGCGCGCGCAGCTCCTGGCGATCCGCCCCGACCTCACGGTCCGCGAGCTGCATGGGAACGTCGACACCAGGCTGAGGAAGCTGGCCGAGGGAGAGATCGACGCGATCGTGCTGGCCGCTGCCGGGCTGCGGCGGCTCGGGCGCGAGGACGAGGTCGCCTTCAACGTTCCCGCCACCGAGATGACACCTGCCGCCGGTCAGGGCGCCCTCCTGATCCAGGCTCGGAGCGGCGACGACGCGGCGATATCCGCGGCCACGGCGATCGGAGACCGCGACGCGCTCTGCGAGCTGACCGCCGAGCGGACCGTCGTCTCGCTGCTCGATGCGACCTGCTCGACGCCGATCGGGGTGCGGGCGACGGTGAAGGGCGAGCGGCTCACCGTCGATGCGTTCGTCGGCCTCCCCGACGGCAGCGAGTGGGTCCGCGACAGCCGCAAATCGGGGAGCGATGACCCGGCAGGGGCGGGCGCCGCGGTCGCCGAGCGACTGCTCGCCGCCGGCGCCCGGGACCTCCTCGAACGCGCCGAGGCGCTCGGGGCGCTCGAATGAGCGCGCGGGCCGGGGTGGTCTACGTGGTCGGCGCCGGCCCTGGGGACCCCGGGCTGATGACGTCCCGGGCGCAGGACCTGATCGCCGCGGCGGACGCGGTCTACTACGACCGTCTGATCCCGGACGGCGCCCTCGACCGCGCCCGCCCCGACGCGGAGCTGGTCTATGTCGGGAAGGAGCCGGGACGGCCCTCGATGCCACAGCAGGAGATCAACGAGCGCCTCGTCGAGTCGGCGCGGGAGGGGCGCAGCGTGGTCCGCCTCAAGGGCGGCGACCCGTTTGTCTTCGGACGGGGCGGCGAGGAGGCGGAGGCGCTCCGCGAGGCGGGAGTCGAGTTCGAGATCGTGCCCGGCGTCACCGCCGGCGTCGCGGCAGCCGCCTACGCCGGCATCCCGGTGACCCATCGAGACCAGTCCTCGGCGGTCGCCTTCGTGACCGGCCACGAGGATCCGGAGAAGGGCGCTTCCGCACTCGACTGGAAGGCGCTGGCGAGCTTCCCCGGGACCCTCGTCCTCTACATGGGAATCAGGCGCCTCGCCGAGAACGCCGCGGCGCTGATCGACGCCGGCCGGGACCCCGACGAGCCCGCGGCGGTCATCGAGCGGGGGACGCAGACCGGCCAGCGCACCGTCGTGGCGAAGCTCGGAACGATCGCCGACGCGGTCGAGCGCGACTGCGTCGGCGCACCGGCGCTGATCGTGATCGGGCCGGTGGTCTCGCGGCGTGAGACGCTCGCCTGGCTCGAGAGAAGGCCCCTGCACGGGCGCCGCATCGTCGTCACGCGTGCCCGGGCGCAGTCCAGCGGCCTCGCCGCGGCCCTGCGCGAGCTCGGCGCCGAGACGATCGAGCTGCCCGCGATAAGGATCGAGCCGCGGATCGACTCGGCCGAGGTGCAGGGCAGCCTCGCGAGGATCGGCGAGTACGCGCTGATCTGCCTGACGAGCGCCAACGGCGTGAGGCTCCTCTTCGAGGCGCTGCGCGCCGGGGGGCTCGACGCCCGTGTCCTCTCGGGCGCCACTGTCGCGGCGATCGGCCAGGGCACCGCCGGCGCCCTCGCCGGCCACGGCATCGAGGCCGACGTCGTCCCTGAGCGCTTCGTCGCCGAGGCGCTGGTCGAGGCCCTGGCGGCGGTGGACGTCGAGGGGCGCAGGGTGCTGCTCGCAAGGGGCGCGGAGGGGCGCGAACTGCTGCCCGCCGCACTGCGCCAACGGGGCGCCGAGGTCGACGACGTGGCGCTGTATGAGACGGTGCGCGAGGAGCCCGATCCGGAGGCGGTCGAAGCCGCGCAGGACGCCGACTACGTCACCTTCACCTCCTCCTCCACGGTGCGCAACCTGCGCGAGTCGCTGGGAAATCGCTTCCCGAGCCGGGCCCGGGTCGTCTCGATCGGCCCGGTCACGAGCGAGGCGGCGCGAGCCGCCGGCCTCAGCGTCGACGTGGAGGCCGAGCGCCACGACGTCGACGGGCTGATCGAGGCCCTGCTCGACGACGCGGCGTCGGCATGAGCTTCGGGGCGCCGCACCGGCATTTCCGGCTCACCGACTCGACCAACACCCGTGCCCGCGAGCTGATCGAGGCCGGCGCCCCGAGCGGGACCGTGGTCACCGCCGACGCGCAGACCGCGGGCCGCGGCCGGCGGGGTCGGGTCTGGACAGCCCCGGAAGGGAAGGCGCTCCTGTATTCGGCCGTGCTGCGGCCGCTCGACGAGCGCCACCTGCTGCTCCCGCTGGCCGTGCCGCTCGCGATCTGCGAGGCGGCGGAGCAGCTGCGCGACGGTGTCGAGTGCGCGGTCAAGTGGCCCAACGACGTCTGGCTCGAGGGACGGAAGCTGGCCGGCGTCCTGATCGAGGCGAGGCCGCAGGACGGCTGGGCGGTGATCGGGATCGGGCTCAACCTCTCGATCGAGCCCGACGAGTTTCCCGCCGAGCTGCGCCAGCCGGCGATATCGCTGGGCGGCGGCGTCACGCCCGAGCAGGCGCGGCCTGCACTCGACGATGCGCTCGGCCACTGGGCGGAGGCCGGTCCGGAGGCGGTCCTCGCGGCCTGGCGCGCTCGGGACGCCCTGCGGGGCAGGGAAATCTCCTGGGAGGGCGGCTCGGGCGTGGCCGACGGGATCGAGGACTCGGGCGACCTAGTCGTCGTCGCCGCCGGTGGCGAGCGCGTCGTCCTCGGCGCCGGTGAGGTCAGCATCAGGCTCTGAGCCGTTGCCGGCCTCCTCCGGTATCTCCGAGCCGTTGCCCGCGGCCTCCGCCGCTTCCTTCACGGCGCCCTCACCGTCGGCCTTCGTTTTTTTGCGCTTGCGGCGCCTGCGGCCGCTGCGCGGGAAGTTGCGGAGAAGTTCGCGAGCCGTCGCCGAGGGTTTGCGCGCCATCCGCATCCGGGCGCCGCGCAGAACCTCCTCGCCCTCCGGTGTGTGCGAGACCGCCGCCGCCAGGAGCGCGACCGCGAGGCGGCGATCCTGTTTGCGGGCGGCGTGGACGAGGCGGCGGGCGTTGCGGCCGTGGGCCCGGCCGGAGGAGTTGACCAGCAGGCCGAGCAGCCGCTTGGTCTCCGGCCAGCGCTGCACCGCATACTCTTCGTGCAGCTCACGCGTGTAGGAGGCCAGCCTCCAAACCCAGGCCTGAGCCTGGTCGCGGCGGCCGATCCGCTTGTCGACCAGCGCCTGCAGCAGAGTTTTGGTCCCGACCCGCTTGTCTTCGCGGCTCCAGCTGCCGACGATGTCGATCGCGTCGTCGAAGGCGTCGGGGTCGCGCAGGTCGGCGATCTCGGCGAGGGCTTTGAGGCGTAGCTGCGAGTTGCGGTTGCGCTGCACGCAGGTGAGCAGGAAACGGCGCCGCAGCTCCTTGCCCTTGTCGTTCTGCAGCATCGCCCGCGCCCGGCGCCAGTTCTGGGGGTTGACCCGCGCCCCCGCCAGCGCCGCCCAGGCGTGGCGCTCCGGATAGTCGAGGTTCTCGACCGCGATCCGCCACATCTCCCGTTCGAGGACCTGTGTGCGGCGTTCGGGGTCCTCGGAGACCGGGACCACCCGCCGCTCGACCCTGACACGGCGTCCGCGGCCGCGGCGAACCGGACCGACGACGATCGCCCCGCCGCGATAGACGTCGCGGTCGAGCAGGCTGTGCAGGGTGACGATCGTCTCGTCGTGGGTCGTCGCGGGGTGGACGAAGTCGAGCACGAGCCCCGCCTCCTTGCCGGGGGCGCGGCGCGTCACCCGCCCGACCCGCTGCTGGTAGACGCGGCGGGACGCGGTAGGGGCGAGGTGCATGCAGATCGTCGCCCGGGGCGAGTTCCAGCCCTCGGCGAGCAGCATCGCGTTGCAGAGAACGTCGACGTCGCCGCGCTCGAAGCCGGCGAGGATCTCCGCCAGTTCGCGCTTCGGCGTCTCACCGGAGACGGCGCGGGCGGCGATGCCGGCGTCCTGGAGCGCCTTGGCGACGTGCTTGGCGTGCTGGACGCCGGCCGTGTAGACGACCCCCGGCACGTCCCTGAAGCGCGTCTTGTAGAGGTCGGCGATCGCCACGTTGAACGGCTCCTGGTCGAGCAGGGCCGCCAGCTCCTCCTGGTCGAAGTCCTGGTCGACCTCGCCTTTGCGCAGCGGCACCTTGGCGATCGTCCGCACCCCCGGGCCCGGCGGTATGCGCATGCATCGCAGCGGGGCGATCACTCCGCGGCGGGCGGCCTGGGCGAGGTCGAAGCGGGAGGTCTGGGTCGGGAAGAGGTCCGCCACGTGGCGGGCGATCAGGGCGCCGGTCGCGGTCATGCCGATGAAGACCGGGCCATCCCAGGCGCGGATGCAGGCGCTCGTTTTCTCGCCGAGCGCGGTGTGCGCCTCGTCGCAGATCACGATCGAGTAGGCGTCCGAGATCCTCTTGTGGTTGCGCACGAACCACTGGTAGGTCTCCACCGTGACCGGGCCTTCGGCGTCGTCGCGACGGTCGAGGAGCGGCGGGCGCAGGCGCTCCTTGTAGCCGCGCTCGGAGATCTCGCCGATGAACTGGTCGACGAGGTTGCGCCGGTGGGTGAGGATCAGCACGCCGCCGGTGCGCGAGGCGTCGATGAAGCCGACGGCAGCGACCGTCTTGCCGGCCCCGGTCGCGTGCTCGAACCAGAAACGGCGGGCCGCGCCCGGATCGTCCGGGGCCTCGGCAACCGTCTCCTCGTCCCCGGCCTTCGGCTCCTCCCAGTCCTGCGGCTCCTCCCAGTCCTGCGGCTCCTCGTCGG
This sequence comes from Solirubrobacterales bacterium, assembly GCA_036406595.1. Lineage (GTDB taxonomy): Bacteria > Actinomycetota > Thermoleophilia > Solirubrobacterales > 70-9 > VRUE01. The sequence continues at coordinate 6,627 of DASXAR010000049.1, forward strand.
GAGCCATCTCCTCGTCCTCGAGCAGGTCGGCCCCGTCGGCGCCGTTGCCCGACTCGGTCGGCTCCTCGGGCACCTCAGATGCCGCGGCGACCGCCCCGTCGCCGTTGCGGCGGGCCCCGTTCAGGCTCGCCTGCTGCTCGGCGATCAGCTCGGTGAGAGTGCCGGAGAGCGCGTCGACCTGGTGGGGGTTCAGCTCGGCGCCGTCGCGGAGGGTCGGGGGCTCCTCGGAAAGCAGCCGCTCGAGCCCGAGCAGCAGGGAGAAGTCTCGCCGCCACTCGATCGAGGGGTGCTCGGCGCCTGCGTCGAGCTCCTCCAGCGCGCCGTCCAGGGCGCTGCGGCGGGCCGTGCCCGGGGCAAGCGCCTCGGGGCCCTCGCCTTCGAGAAGGAAGGGCTCGCGGGCAAACTCCGCGGCCCGCTCGATGTCGGCGCTTGAAGGAACTGCCACCGGCGTGGCAACTTCGCTGGTCTTGGCCATGGACGGCTTCTGGTGGTTCCCCCGCGGCGACATCTCTGTGCGGCGGGGACACTTGGACGAGGATGCCGGGAGTCGCTTTCTCCTTGCCCCGGCGTTCTCTGGCGGTCCGCCAAGCGGCGAACCCAACATCCGTATTGTAATCAACGCGATGGTGGAATTGCGTCGATCGTTCCGGCGGGGGGCGGCAGCGCTGGCGGCAGGCCTGGCGGCGATCGCTCTGGGCGTCTCCGGCTGCGGGGAAGCGAGCGGCGAGGGTGGCGCCCACCCGGACTATGTCGAGGCGCTGCGGGGCTCGCCGCCACCGCTCGCGGATCTGCACGCCGAAGGCAATCGACTGCTGGGGGGTGGGGTCGACGCGTACGAAAAGCGAATCGCCGCCCTCAGGGGCTACCCGGTGGTGGTCAACGTCTGGGCCTCCTGGTGCGGGCCGTGCCGCTTCGAGTTCCCAACTCTTCAGAAGCTTTCCGCCCACTACGGCAAGCGGGTCGCCTTCCTCGGCATCAACAGCCAGGACTCCGATGACGCCGCCCGGACCTTTCTTTCGGAGGACCCCGTCCCCTACCCCAGCTACACGGATCGCGACAAGGACGTCGCGCGCTCGATCGGCGCCGACCTCGGGCTCCCGGACACCGCCTTCTACGACCGCCACGGCGAGCTGGTCAACCTGAAGCAGGGCCCGTACTCGGATCCGGGCGAACTGAGGGCGGACATCGAGCGCTACGCGCTGGAAGGCGGATAATCCAGGGCGTGGACGTCTTCGTGTTCGTTGCGCTGCTCGGCGTCGCCCTGCTGCTCGCCGAGCTGCTCCTGCCGACCGGCGGCTTCCTCGCGTTTCTCGGCGCCTGCGGGCTCGTCGCCGGCGGCATTCTCGCGCTCACCGCGGACTCCGACTCGACCGCCAGCGACGTCGCCGGCCCGGCGCTGATAACGCTCGGCGTGCTTTCGCTCGCCAGCTTCTATTTCGTGACCCGCAAGGTGCTGGCCGCCCACCGCGAGGTGCCCGTGCACACGGGCGGCCATGAGGAGCTGGTCGGCCGCGCCGCAGAGGCCCGCACCGCACTCGACCCCGATGGCCAGGTGTGGATCGAGGGGGCGCTGTGGCACGCTCGCCTCCGCGGCTCGAACGGGCGGATCGAGCCAGGGGATAGAGTCATCGTCGAGTCGATCGACGGGCTGACGCTGGAGGTCAGCCGCGCGGCGCCGACCGAGGAAGGAGCAGGAGGCTGATGGAAGCAGTGCTCGTCGTGGTGGTCGTGCTGGTCATCTTCGCAGCGATCGTGCTCGGAGCGTCGGTCCGCATCCTGCGGGAGTACGAGCGCGGCGTGGTCTTCCGCCTCGGCCGCCTGATCGCCACGAAGGGACCCGGGCTGATCCTGCTGATCCCGCTGATCGACCGCATGGAAAGGGTTGACCTGCGGACCGTGACGCTGAACATTCCCCCGCAGGAGGTGATCACCCGCGACAACGTCCCGAGCCGCGTCAACGCGGTGGCCTACTTCCGCGTGGTCGACGCCAACCGCTCGATCGTCGAGGTCGAGAACTTCCTGCTCGCCACCTCGCAGATCGCCCAGACGGCGCTCCGCTCGGTGCTCGGAAAGGCCGAGCTCGACCAGCTGCTGGCCGAGCGCGAGCGCCTCAACGAAGAGCTTCAGAAGATCATCGACGAGTCGACCGAGCCCTGGGGCATCAAGGTGACCGCGGTCGAGATCAAGGACGTCGAGATCCCCGAGCAGATGCAGCGCGCGATGGCCCGCCAGGCGGAGGCCGAGCGCGAGCGCCGCGCCAAGATCATCAACTCCGAGGGGGAGTACCAGGCGGCGCAGAAGCTCACCGACGCCGCGGACATCATCAGCACCAACCCCGCATCGCTTCAGCTCCGCTATCTGCAGACGCTGCTGGAAATCGGCACGAATCAAAACACCACGGTCGTCTTCCCGCTGCCGATGGACGTTCTCGAGCCTTTCATCGCCTCCTCCGGAGACGGCGCCGGGCCGAGGCCACCTCGGACCCCGCCGGCGCCTCCGCCGCCACCGTCTCCGGGCGCGCCCGGCTCTGACCCAGAAGCCGACCTGCCGCCGTCGCGGTCCTGAGAGCTCTGAGCGCCCCGGAGATCCGCATCGATCAGCTCACCGGGCTGCGGACGATCCTCGCGCCCGGCCGGGCCGAGCGCCCGGAGGGATTTGACGCGGGCCAGTCGGCCGACGAGCAGGGGCCCGAGGGATGCCCCTTCTGCGAGGGCCACGAGGACCGGACTCCGCCCGAGCTCTACGCGGTGCGCGAGGACGGCGGCCCCGACTCCCCCGGTTGGACCAGCCGCGTCGTCCCCAACCTCTATCCGGCCCTCGCCGACCCGGCGGGTGGTTCCTTTGTCAAAGAGGCTCCGACAAAGGAACCACGCGAAGGGCTGGGGAGCGCCAGCGGTGGGACGAGTGCCGGGGCCGGGGCGTTCGCCGGCGGCGGCGATCCCCTGCTCGCCTCGCGGCGCGCCGGCGAGGCCGACCTCTTCGCGGCGCGGCCGGCGCAGGGCGGGCACGAGGTGATCGTCAACGCCCCCGAGCACGTGACCGCGATGGCCGAGCTGAGCGAAGGGCGGCTGGCGGGAGCCCTCCAGACCTGGCGGGAGCGGATCCGGGCGCACCCCGAGGCTTCCTACGTCCAGCTCGTCGTCAACGAGGGACGCGGCGCCGGGGCGTCCCTGCCCCATAGCCACGCCCAGCTCTATGCGCTGGCGTTCGTGCCGGCGCTCGTCGCACGAGAGCGGGAGCGCTTCGGCGCCTATGCCGAACGGAGCGGCGGGAGCGGCCTTCTGACCGACGTGCTGGTCGAGGAGGTCCGCCGCGGCGACAGGCTGGTCGCGATCGACGAGGAGATGGCGCTGATCTGTCCGTGGGCGTCGCGCTCGCCCTTCGAGCTGCGCCTGCTGCCGCGAACCGAGGCCGCCCGCTTCGAGGAGGACGAGCGGGGCGCCGGGATGCTGCTCACGGCGCTGCGGTTGCTGGCGACGCGGTTCGGCGCCCCACCCGAGATGAACCTCTGGGTGCGCACGGCCCCACGCGGCGCGGCCCCGTTTCACTGGCACATCGACATAGTCCCCCGGCTCACCGTTCGCGCCGCCTTCGAGCTCTCCACCGGCGTCGACATCAACGTCTATCCACCCGAGCGCGCCGCCGCCGACCTGCGCGAGCTCCACCAGGGCTGACGTGCCGGTAGTTGGCCACCCATATGGTGGGCTAACCACCGGCACGTCCCAGTAGGGTCGAGCAACGCGTGACGCCGAACCCGAGGCCGATTCCTCGCTTCATCGCCGACTCGACCCAGGAGGGGATTCCGCACGGGCGATTTGCGGAGCGCCTCAGGGAGGAGCTGGCGGGCGCCTGCGAGGCGATCGAGGACCTCCCCGAGGGCGTCGCGCTGCCCGAGCAGGTCGCCTGGTTCCCCGAGCGCGCCTGGGGCGGCCGGGTCTGGGTCCCGGCGACCGCGCGCGCCGAGGGAGCCGCCGGCGTCGTCGAGCTGTTCGGGCATGTTTCCTACGTCCTGCCCGAGGACGGCGAGCCGGGAGACTTCCGCGCCAAGGCCGACTTCACCGACGTTCTGGCGGAGGAGAACCCGGACTGGCGCATCGACCTCAACGACGACGTGGTCGGCCGCTGGCGGGGGGAGGACGGGCGCGCCGGCGCGGTAACACTCGTCTGGGGCCGGCCGCTCGTGCGAGGCGCCGTCGCCGCCACGGCCGAGCTCGAGCTGGAGACGGTGGACCAGGAGGCGGTCTCCAACGACCGCTTCACCCTGGTGGCGCTCGACGCCCTCGAGGGCTATGGGGATGCGATCTTCATGCAGATCAAGCTCTGGAACCGCCGTGCCCAGGAGCTTGCCTCCGAGACGCTCTACGACGTGCCCGGGGCCGGCGACTAGGCGAACTACGCCCCGGCCGATTAGGCGAACTACGCCCCGGCCGATTAGGCGAACGTCAACGGCCCGAGAGGTGACTAGGCGGACGTCAACGGCCCGAGAGGTGGGAAATCCTCTCGGGCCGCAGAAGATCGGGATCGTGGCCCCACAGGGAAGGGGACGATCCCAGCCCGGCCGATGGCCGGAAGATCTGGCAGGGGAGACAGTGCTTCCCACCAGTCGAGACAATTAGAACACATACGGACCGCGAAGTCAAGGGCCTTATGCCGCTGGCGGCTGCGCCATGCGACATCTGCATACCAAATCAGGCCACCCGCTCGGTCGATTCCGCCCATCGCTTCGCCTCGTCGAAGCCGAGATACGGAAGCAGGGCCAGATGCACCAGCTCGGGGCCCAGGTCGTTGAGCCGATCCGCGCTTTCGGTGCGGAGATGGTCACCGACCACCATCGCGATCGCGCTGATCAGGGCCTGGTCCATTGCCCCGGCGAGCTGCCGCTCCCGCGGGACCTCGGTGGCGAAGACCTCCGTGAAGGTGTCCACCATGCGGCTGTACTCGGCCCCGGCGACCTCGGTGCGAGCCTCGACCGCGAGGTCGCGGGCGGCCTCTGGGTTGGCGGCGGCAAAGTCGAGGGCCGCGTAGATGCCGGCAGCGACCCTGGCCGGCCAGTCCGAGTGCGCGCCGCAAGCCTCGAGGACCTCGGTCTGTAGCTGCTCGACGCTGCTCGCGTAGTAGGTCACGTAGGTGACGCCTCCCCCATCCGGGACAACCAAGCAAATAAGAACACAAAAGTACCCGTGAGTCAAGAGGTTGGATTACGGAATTTGAGCGGAACTTCCCGAATTTCCGTTCTAAAATGGCATTCTCAAGCGAATTGCGGGACTTTCTGCGTCGCGTGAAACGAATTGCAATCGAGTCACGGATGTACCATGCAGCCGCATGCCAAGGGTGGAGGAGGGTTCAGCGGGGCGCCAGGCGCGGGAGATTCAGCGGGCGCGGCAGCTTCGAACCGATTCGGTGGTCAGTTCGTCGCCGTCGGCGAAGGTATACGTCGCGCGGGCGAATGAGAGGAAGCCCGCCGTGAAGCGGCGGGGGACGGGGCATGAGGCGCTCAGGTAGCTGTGTTCTTCGCCATGCCAGCGGAAGGTGCGGGAGACGTCGATCCGGAAGCTGCCTACGTGGGGCCAGGTTCCGACCGCTCGCTTGATCGTCGCCACAAGCACCGTCCGGAACGTCCCCTTCTGCCGCCTGATCGAGAAGGGGATGACGAATGCGATCGGAGGATCTTTGGTGAAAGCGTGGATGAGCACGGCATGGCGTCCGACCGCGGTGTGTCCGTTGAAGGCGAGCAGCCGGGCGTGGATGCCGAAGGGAGCCTGATTGGGAACGAAGATCTTCGCGTACAGCTGTCCGCTTCCGACCAGGGCCCCGTGGCACGCCGCCGCGGCCTGGCGGCTGTCGGCCCCCCGCAGGCGCCCCTGCGGGCATTCCGGCAGGCCGCGGGTCGAGAGGATTCCCCTCCATGCCAGTTCGAGCTTCAGCCGGTCGACCCGGGGCAGCGGGGAGCTGTCAGACGTGTGGATGCCTCCCGCCAGGTGCACCGCCACCGGCGCCACGTGGTCGCGGGGCAGGGCGCGTGGGGAGATCCCTCCGTCAAGGGAGACGATCAGGTTCCCTTCCTGGGAGCGCTCCGCCACGGCCGACGCGGTGAACATGACGACGGCGATCGCCAGCGCGGAGGTTGTCAGCGTTAGCGCGAGCTTGGCCCGCGGTCTCACGTCAGCCGAACCTCGAGAACTTGAAGCTGCAGTAGTCGAAGCCGAAGGCCAGGGTCACGTTGTTGGCGAGATTGCCGTTGTGGATGAACCGCGCGGTGAGCCGTTGCGCCTTGATCGTGTGATCGGCGCGAAGCTGGGCGGCGATTTCCTGCAGGTAGGCCTCCTGGCGCTTCAGGTAGGAGAACCATTTCTTCAGCCGGGAGATGTCGGCCGGAGGGCGGGAAAC
>DASXAR010000050.1:0-58521 GCA_036406595.1 Solirubrobacterales bacterium
CGATGCTGCTCAAGGAGTTCGGCGGGGTCGACGGCTTCCCGATCTGCCTCGACACAAACGACCCGGATGAGATCGTCGCCGCGGTCAAGGCAATAGCGCCGGGCTTCGGCGGCATCAACCTCGAGGACATCTCCGCCCCGCGCTGCTTCGAGATCGAGGACCGGCTGAAGGAGGAGCTCGACATCCCCGTCTTCCACGACGATCAGCACGGGACCGCGATCGTGATGATGGCGGCGCTCTTCAACGCGCTGAAGATCGTCGGCAAGCCGATCGCCGAGCTGCGCGTGCTGATGGTGGGGCTCGGCGCCGCCGGGGTAGCGGTGACCAAGATGATGCTGGCCTGCGGCGTCACCCACATCGTCGGCTGCGATCGCCAAGGGGCGCTCTCGACCACTCGCGCCGACTACGAGTCGGGCGAGATGAGCGGGATTAAGCGCTGGTACGCGGAGAACTCGAACCCCGAGCAGCTCAGCGGTGGGCCCAACGAGGTGATCGAGGGCACGGACCTCTTCATCGGCCTCTCCGGGCCCGGCCTGGTCGAGGCTGAGTCGCTGGGCAAGATGAACGACGACGCGATCGTCTTCGCGATGGCCAACCCGACGCCGGAGGTGATGCCCGAGGACGCGGCTCCCTACGTGAGGATCATGGCCACGGGCCGCTCGGACTACCCGAACCAGATCAACAACGTGCTTGCCTTCCCCGGCATCTTCCGCGGCGCCCTCGACGCCGGCTCGCCCAGCATCACCGAGGAGATGAAGCTGGCCGCCGCCAAGGGCATAGCGATGGCCGTCTCCGAGGAAGACCTCTCCGAGGACTACATCATCCCCAGCGTCTTCAACCGCGAAGTGGCCCCCAAGGTCGCCGAAGCCGTGGTCGAGGAGGCCAAGCGCGAGGGGATCGCCCGCTTCAACGAGGAGACGGGGACCTTCTCGACCGTGGAGGTCACCTAGCTTCCGTGAAGGTGCTCGTCACCGGAGCAAGCGGCTTCATCGGCGCAGCTCTCTGCGACGCGCTGCTGGTCCGGGGCGATGCGGTGGTCGGCCTCACGCGCGACCCGCAGCGGGCGCGCGGCACCAACCCAAGCGTCATCTGGCATGCCTGGGAGCCAACCCTGGAGCGACCGCCCGCGGCAGCCTTCGAGGGCGTCGACGGTGTCATCCACCTGCTCGGCGAGAAGATCAACCAGCGCTGGACCGACGAGGCCAAGCAGCGGATCATGGAGAGCCGGCGAACCGGAACCCACAACCTCGTGGGAACGATCGCGGCGCTCGAGCAGAAGCCGCGAGTGATGATCAGCCAGGCCGCGATCGGCTACTACGGCGACCGCGGCGAGGCGATTGTCGACGAGTCATCTCCGCCCGGCGAGGGCTTCGACTCCGAGGTCGTGCAGCAATGGGAGGCGGCGGCGCGCGAGGTCGAGTCGAGCGGCATCCGGCTGGTCATCGTGCGCAGCGGGCATGTGCTCGACGCCGGGGACGGGCTTCTGGCGCAGCTGCTGACCCCGTTCAGGCTCGGGGTCGGCGGGCCGCTGGCCGGCGGCCGTCAGTACATGTCCTGGATCCACATCGACGACGAGGTCGGAATCCTCCTCTGGGCGATCGACAACGAGAGGGTGAGCGGTGTGATCAATGCGACCGCTCCCAACCCGGTCACCAACCGCGAGCTCTCGCGGGCGCTCGGCCGAGCCCTCAACAGACCGGCGGTGATGCCGGTTCCCGGCCTCGTCCTCGACCTCAAATTCGGCTCCGAGTTCGGCCACGTGCTTCGCGGTGGACAGCGGGTGCTTCCGCGCCGCCCCCTGGACCTCGGCTACGAGTTCCGATTCAGCGACATCGACCGCGCGCTGGCGAACCTGGTCTGATCAGGGCTGCAGCTCGTCGCGGACTTCTTCACGGAGGCTTCCCGATCCGCCGTCGGCTTCCTCGATGGCGCCGAGCACCCGGCGCATCGCCGCGGCTCCGGGAGTTGAGGAGATCTGGCCGATGTTCGCTTCTTCGAGGATCGTCTCCGAGAAGCGGGTCGCGGCGGCGTCGGACTCGCCGATGTAGGCGACGGTGGTCGAATCCTGGCTGGCGCGGCGGGCGTTGGCCCCGATCGTCGCGAGGTCGAGCCGGCCCCCTCGCCGCACCTCGGGCAGGCACCTGGCTCGGACGCGCAGCGAGCCGGCGCGCCCGCCCGCCCCGGCAAGGGCGCGCTTCGCCCCCTTGCAGGCGCCCGCCGCCGAATAGACGCTGACCGTCGCCCCCTCGGCAACGCCTTCGGCTCCGCCGCAGCCGCCGCTGATGGCTGTCGCGAGCGCCAATGCGGCGGCCAGGACTGCGCCCCTCAACCGAAGAAGACCTCGGCCTCGGCAAAGAGGGACTCGGGCACGGTCTTCAGCTCGGCCGTCGCCTCGCTCAGTTCGACCAGCTCGATCCGCGTGCCCCGGAGCGCCGTCATCGTGCCCCAGCGCCCCGCGTCGACCGCGTCGATCGCGTGCAGGCCGAACCGGGTGGCGAGGACGCGGTCGAAGGCGGTCGGGGTGCCGCCACGCTGGACATGGCCCAGCACGGTCGCCCGCGTCTCCTTGCCGGTGCGCCGCTCTATCTCCCCCTCGAGCCAGTGGGCGATTCCGCCAAGGCGGACGTGGCCGAATGCGTCGAGCTTCTCCTCCTGGAGCTCGGGCACCCCTCCCTTCGGCTGGGCGCCCTCGGAGACGACGACGATCGGCGCGAATCGTGCCTCGAGACGGCGCCCGACCAGTTCGCTCACGACCTCGAGATCGAACGGCTGCTCGGGGATCAGGATCACGTTGGCGCCGCCCGCCAGCCCCGCGTGGAAGGCGATCCAACCCGCGTGCCTGCCCATCACCTCGACTATGAGGACCCGGTGGTGGCTGTCGGCGGTGGTGTGGAGACGGTCGATCGCCTCCATCGCGATGTTCACCGCCGTGTCGAAGCCGAAGGTGTAGTCGGTGGCGCTGAGGTCGTTGTCGATCGTCTTCGGCACCCCGACGACCGGCACACCGTGCTCGGCGTGGAGGCGGGACGCGACGCCGAGCGTGTCCTCGCCGCCGATCGCGATCACACCGTCGACGCCGCCCCTCTCGAGGTTGGCGACGATCCGCTCCCCCCCACCCTCCTCCTTGAAGGGATTGGTCCGGGAGGAGCCGAGAATCGTGCCGCCGCGGGGCAGGATCCCGCGCACCTCGGGCACTCCCAGCTCGCGCCAGTCGTCCTCCAATGGCCCGTGCCAGCCATCGCGGTAGCCGACGAATTCGTGGCCGCAATGTTCGACTCCTTTGCGGACGATAGCCCGGATCACCGCGTTCAGCCCCGGGCAGTCACCCCCGCCGGTGAGCACGCCTATCCGCATCGACCCAGCTTAAAGCTGCGTGGGCCGGCCGGAACCTCTAGGTTCAGATGGACGAAAGGAAGGGAGCTTTTGATGAGTGACACGGTGAGCCTGGCCGAGGTCAGGCAGGCCCAGCAGCGAACCTGGTCGGAGGGAGACTTCTCGATGGTGGGCGGCCTGATCATCAAGGTCGCCGAGGACCTTGCCGAGGCGCTCGAGATCGTCCCCGACGAGCGGGTACTCGACGTTGCCTGCGGCAGCGGCAACGGCGCGATCGCAGCCGCCAGGCGTGCCTGGGGGAACACGGTCGGTGTCGATTTCGTTCCCGCCCTGCTCGAGCGGGCCCGCGAGCGCGCCGCCGCCGAGCGGCTGGAGATCGAGTTCGTCGAAGGGGACGCGGCGGAAATGCCGTTCGCAGATGGCGAGTTCGACGTGGTGATGTCGATCTTCGGCGCGATGTTCGCGCCCGAACAGGAGAAGACCGCGTCCGAGCTGCTCCGAGTCTGCCGGTCGGGGGGGCGGATCGGCATGGCCAACTGGGTTCCCGACGGCGAGGTCGGAAAGATGTTCATGACGGTCGCCAAGCACGCGCCGCCGCCGCCCGGGATCAAACCGCCCCTCCTCTGGGGGGTCGAGGAGAACCTCCGCGAGCTGTTCGGGGATGGCATCTCCGACCTGCGGGTCCAGCGACGCACCTGCCGCCAGGTCTTTCGCTCGGCCGATCACTGGATGGAGTTCTTCCGGACCTATTTCGGGCCGACCAAGGTGGCATTCGAAAGGGTCGGGCCGGAGGGTGAGGAGGCGCTGGCCGGCGACCTACGCAACTTCCTCGAGGAGAGCAACAGCGCCGGCGACCGCGCGCTCGTGCTCGACGCCGACTACCTGGAGGTGGTGGCGACCCGCGCCTGAGCAGCGCCCGGCGAGGCGGCTCAGGCCCTCGGGGCGAGGACCCTGACCATCGCGCCGATCAGGAGCACCGTGAAGAAGACCAGCCCGGCGACCGGGCCGCCCTGGCCGATCGCGTATGAGACCGTCATCGCTGCGAGAGCGAGGAAGAGGGTCACGACCATTCCCATGCGGCGCGGATCCTAGACGAAATCAGGCGCCGCCTCCTCCGCTCCCGCGTCCGGCGGCGTCCAGCGCGGTGCGCGTCTCGCGCAGGAAGGCGTCGACCGAGGAGGCCGCGGCCTCCGACGAGCCGGCCTCTCCTGCGGCACGGACGAGGCGGCTGCCGATGATCACCCCGTCGGCGATCTCGCCGACCCGGGCCGCCTGCGCGGGCGTGCCGATCCCGAAGCCGACAGCCACCGGAACCTCGGCCTCGGACCTGGTCGCCTCGATCAGCTCGCCGAGCCCGGCAGGGAGCTCGTCGCGCTCGCCGGTCGTACCGACGGTCGAGACGAGATAGACGAATCCCATCGCCGCCGCGCAAATCTGCGCCCGGCGCTCCGCCGTCGTGGTCGGTGCCAGCAGCGGCACCAGCGCCAGGCCGGCCCCTGCGAGCGCGTCGCGGACCTCGCCGGCCTCGTCGAGCGGCAGGTCTGGGACGATCGCGCCGGCGGCTCCCGCCGCCGCCCCTCTCGCCGCGAAGGCCGGGGCGCCTCCCTGCGCGAGGATCATGTTCGCGTAGGTCATCAGGACAACCGGGACGCGATCCGACACCGAGCGGCATACCTCGAGGGCCGAATCGACCGTTGCGCCCCGCTCGAGTGCGGCCGTCGCGGCGGCGTGGATGGTGGGCCCGTCGGCCAGCGGGTCCGAAAACGGCACCCCGAGCTCGATCAGGTCCGCCCCCGCCTCGACGTAGGCGTCGGCGATCGCCAGCGACGCATCATGATCGGGATAGCCGGCCATCATGTAGGGCATCAGTGCCGCCCGTTCTTCGTTACGGGCAAGCTCGAAGGCCCTGGCTATTCGAATAATTCCGCCGCCTCCTCCGCTCCCGACATCACCCGCCGGCTGCTCTGCTCCGGAAATCAACCGCCGCCTCCTCCGCTCCCGCTCGGGCCAGGAGAAACAGATATGGACTGGCCCTCGCTCCCGCGTCCGGGGGCGGCGGGTGCTCCTTCGGCCTCACCCATCCTTGGTCCGCTCCATCACCTCGGCGAGGTCCTTGTCACCGCGGCCGCTGAGGCAGAGGACGTCGTAGCCGTGGCCGCCGCCGTTCTCGAGCAGCCAGGCGATCGCGTGGGCGGACTCGAGCGCCGGGATGATCCCCTCGAGGCGCGAGAGCTCGGCAAAGGCGGCGAGCGCCGCCTCGTCCGTGACGGCGGTGTAAGTGGCGCGACCGATGTCGCGGAGATACGCGTGCTCCGGGCCGACACCCGGATAGTCGAGTCCGGCTGAGACCGAGTGGGCCTCGAGGATCTGGCCCTCCTCGTCGGCGATCACGGAGCTGAGCGAGCCGTGCAGCACGCCGGTCCTGCCGGCTCCGAGCGAGGCGCCGTGGCGACCGCTGTCGAGGCCCTCGCCGGCCGCCTCGACTCCGATCAGCTCGACGCCCTCGTCATCGATGAACGGCGTGAAGATTCCGATCGAGTTCGACCCCCCGCCGACGCAGGCGATCACCCGGGCTGGAAGCGCCTCGGTGGCGGCAAGGGCCTGCTCCCGCGCCTCGTCGCCGATCACCCGCTGCAGATCGCGCACCAGCGCCGGGAAGGGCGCCGGCCCCACCGCGGAGCCGATCACGTAATGGGTGGTCTCGACGTTGGCGACCCAGTCGCGGATCGCGGCGCTGACCGCCTCCTTCAGCGTGCGGGCGCCCGCCTCGACCGGGACCACCTCGGCGCCGAGCAGACCCATCCGCTCGACGTTCGGGCGCTGGCGCCGGATGTCCTCGGTTCCCATGTAGACGACGCACTCGAGTCCGAGCAGGGCACAGGCGGTCGCCGTCGCGACGCCGTGCTGGCCCGCCCCGGTCTCGGCGATCACCCGCGGCTTGCCCATGCGCTTCGCCAGTAGGGCCTGGCCGACCGCGTTGTTGATCTTGTGCGCGCCGGTGTGCGCGAGGTCCTCGCGCTTCAGGTAAACGTCCCGGCCGGCGCGCGCGGAGAGGCGCTCCGCCAGATAGAGCGGCGTCGGGCGACCGATGAAATCACGCTGCAAACCCCCCAGCAGGGTCCCGAACTCCTCGTCGGCGCGGGCCTCCGCCCACGCCTCGGTCAGCTGGTCGAGCGCGGCGATCAGCGTCTCCGGAACGTAACGGCCCCCGTAGGGGCCGAAATGACTTTCCGCCCGTGTACTCCGCTTGCGCTCGCTCGCACTCATATTGCCCGCGTGCTCTGCTCTCGTTCGCTCGCGCCGATGATCACTGGAAGTCTCGCTCGCTCACTTTCGCGTCCGCGCGCGGGCGGTCAACCCTTTCAGGTCTTCGCAACCTCATGCGCGGCCTCGAAGAAGGCGGTCATTGCGGCGTGGTCCTTGCGGCCCGGCTCCGACTCGACGCCGGTCGCCACGTCGACCGCATAAGGTCGCGTGACCTCGATCGCCTCCGCCACGTTTTCGGGCCGCAGCCCGCCCGCGAGCACCGCCGGTATCTCCGATTGCCGATCGCGGAGCAGTCCCCAGTCGAAGCTCTCGCCCCCGCCTCCCCAGAGGCCCCTGCTGCGGCGGTCGAAGAGGTGGAGGTCGGTCCGGAACGCCTCCGCGCCGTGGATGTCGGCGGCGCTCGAGACGTGAATCGCCTTCATCACCCTGACGCCAGTCCTTCGCGCCACCTCGGCGCAGAACGACGGGCCCTCCTCGCCGTTCAGCTGCACCATGGTCAGTCCGGCATCCTCGACCGCCTTCGCAACCTCATCGAGCTCCGGGTTGACGAAGACGCCGACCACCTCGCACTTGCGGCGAAAGGCCGCGGCTATCCGGACGGCCTCGGCCGGGTCGCAGCTGCGGGGGCTCTCCTCGTAATGGATCAGTCCGATCGCCCAGGCGCCGAGGCGGACCGCCTCGGCCGCATCGTCCAGGTTGGTGATGCCGCAGATCTTCACCCGCATACGGCCAGGGTACGCGAGCAGCCCGATCGTCGAGACGGATGGAGTGGCGCTAGTGACCGTTTTCGGCGGCCTGGACCGAGCTCGGGCGGTCGCCGAGAGTCACCGTCAGGTGCTTCGTGTCGCCGCCGCGGAGAACCGTCAGTTCGACGTCTTCGCCGGGCTTGGCGGAGTTGACGATGTTGACCAGGTCGTCCATCCCGCCGATCTTCGTGCCGTTGATTTCGGTGATGATGTCGCCGCCCAGCCTCACTTCGGCGCCTTCGATCGTCGCCGTCGTGTTGCCGCCTTCGACCCCGGCGTCATCGGCCGGGCCGCCCTTGACGACGCTGTTGACCAGAACGCCTTCCTGGGCCGGCAACTGCAGTGCGCGGGCCAGCTCGGGGCTGATGCTGCTGCCCTCGATGCCGAGGTAGGCGTGCTTGACTTCGCCGTTCTCCTCGATCTGGTCGATCACGTCGCGCGCCGTGTTGATCGGCACCGCGAAGCCGATCCCGACATTGCCTTCTCCGCCGCCGGTCTGGATCTGGGAGTTGATCCCGATCACCTTTCCCTCGGAGTCGATCAGCGGGCCGCCCGAGTTTCCGGGGTTGATCGCCGCGTCGGTCTGGATGACGTGCGAGATCGAGAAGCCGTTCGGCGCCTGGATCTGGCGCTGCAGCGCCGAGACGATGCCGCTGGTGACGGTGCGGTCGAGTCCGAACGGGTTGCCGATCGCAACAACCGGTTCGCCGACCTCCACCTTCGAGGAGTCCCCGAGCTGGAGCGGGTGAAGCTGGTCGGCCGGGGCATCGACCTGGAGCAGCGCGACGTCCGTCGCGGGATCCGCTCCGACGACCTTCGCCCTGTAGGTCCTGTCCGACGCGCCGAGCTTGACTTCGACCCGGTCGGCGCCTTCGACGACGTGGTTGTTGGTGATGATGTGGCCTTCGGTGTCGATCAGGAAGCCGGAGCCGGTGGCCACACCGCCCCCTTCCGGCGTCCCGAACGGGTTGAAGGGCGACACTTCTTCGACCGGCTGGTCGGCTTCGATGAAGGCGACTCCCTGCCCGTCTCGCTCGTAGATCTGGTGGACGAGGTTGAGGTCCTTGCCTTCCTTCGAGGACACCGGCGCCGTGATCGGGGCCGGGACGGGCTGCGCCGATTCGGTGTCCGCCGCGACCCAGCCGGCCGCGATCGCGATCCAGCCGAAGGCGGCGACGATGGCTCCGCCGACCATCGCGGAGCCGAGGGAGGTGCCGAAGAATCGCCTTGCTCTACTCATCGCGGAGATCGTCCCCGCGGGCGCTGTCCGGCGCCTTAACGGCGCCGAAAGGTTTTCTAAAACCGGCGTTCCCCGCTCAGGGCAGGTGGTGCTCGCGGGTCGCTTCGTCGGCGCCGGTCAGCTCGCGCGCCATGGCTTCGGGGTCGGATGCCCTCATCAGAGCCTCGCCGATCAGCACCGCGTCGACGCCCACCCTCTCGAGTTCCTCGAGCTCGCCGCGCTGGGAGATTCCGCTCTCGGCGACGGCCGTCTTTCCCGCCGGCACGTCGGTCATCAGCTCGTAGGTCGTCGAGACGTCGACCGTTCCCTCGTCGAGGTCGCGGTTGTTGATCCCGATCACGTCGGCGTCGAGCGCCAGAGCGCGCTCGAGCTCCCCGCCGTCGTGAACCTCGACCAGGCAATCGAGGTCGAGGCCACGCGCCTCCTCGAAGAGGCGGCGCAGCCTCTCGTCGTCGAGCGCGCCGACTATCAGCAGGACCGCATCCGCACCGTGGACGGCGGCCTCGTAGAGCTGGTAGGGGTCGACGATGAAGTCCTTGCGCAGGATCGGCAGGTCGCATGCGGCCCTCGCCGCGCTGAGATCCTCCAGCGAGCCGCCGAAGTGAGGCGCGTCGGTGAGGACCGAGAGCGCCGCCGCTCCGCCGCGCTCGTAGGCCCCGACCTGGTCCTCGACCGTCGCCGCCTCGGCGGCTATCTGGCCGGCGCTCGGCGAGCGGCGCTTGAACTCGGCGATCAGCGACAGCCCGGGCCTGACCAGCGCCTCGCGGAAGGGACGATCGCGGCCACGCTCGGGAAGCCTGGTCTCGAGATCGGCCTGGGGTGCCTGCCGCCGGCGCTCCTCAACCCCGTCGCGCGCAGCGGAAATGAGCTGCTCGATCATTCCCACTTGAGAGCCGAAGCCTAGATGATCTAGCCGATGATCTAGGCGACCTGTTCGCCCAGCTCGGCCGTCGTCGCGACCAGCCGCTCGAGCAGCTCGGCGGCCTGGCCGCCGTCGATCGCCGCCGCGGCCTTCTCGACCCCGCCGGCCAGATCGGACGCCCTCCCGCCGACGAATATCGCCGCGCCGGCGTTGAGGAGCACCAGGTCGCGGCGTGGGCCGCCCTCGCCGGCCAGCACGGCGCGCGCAGCGGCGGCGTTCTCCTCGGGTGAGCCGCCGGCAACCTGATCGAGGTCGGCGGGCCGCAGGCCGAGGTCAGCCGGCTCGACGAACCACTCCTCTGTGCCTCCGTCACTGACCTCGATCACCCGGGTCCTCGACGAGATCGAGAGCTCGTCGACCCCGTCCTCCGCCGTGACGACCATCGCGCGCTCGCTGCCCAGGCCGACCAGCGCCTCGGCGATCGTCTCCTGGTAGTGGCGGGCCGCGACGCCGAGCAGCTGCCGGCGCGCGCCGGCCGGGTTGGTCAGCGGGCCGAGGAAATTGAAGATCGTCCGCACCCCAAGCTGCCTGCGGACAGGGATGACGTGGGCCATCGCGGCGTGGTGGCGGGGGGCGAACATGAATCCAAAGCCGACCTCGTCGATGCAGCGCGAGACCTCCGCGGGGCCCAGCTCGATGTTGACCCCGAGTGCCTCGAGCAGGTCGGCCGAGCCGCAGTGGCTCGTGTTGGAGCGATTGCCGTGCTTGGCGACCGCGCAGCCGGCGGCGGCCGCGACCAGCGCGGCGGTGGTCGAGACATTGAACGTCGAGGGCCCGCCGCCGGTGCCCGCCGTATCGACGAGGTCGTCGCGCTCCGGTCGCACCGGAGCGGCCAGCTCGCGCATCGTCCGCGCCAGGCCGACGAGCTCCGGGACGGTCTCGCCCTTGGCCCGCAGCGCAATCAGGAACGCACCTGTCTGCACCTCGCCGCAACGCCCCTCCATGATCTCCTGAAGCACCGCCGCCGCATGGTCGGTGGTCAGGTGGTCGCCGGCACACACGGCGTCGATCGCCCTGCTGACGATGTCGTTGACGGTCACCGAGCTCAACTCCGCCTCAATTTGCCGAGAGGAAGTTCTCCAGGAGGCGTTTGCCTTGCGGAGTGAGCACCGACTCGGGATGGAATTGGACGCCCTCCGCGGGAAGCTCGCGGTGGCGGGCGCCCATCACCACGTCGCCCAGGCTGGCACTTTGCTCGAGCTGCTCGGGGAGATCGGGGTCGGCTACCAGCGAGTGGTAGCGGCCGGCGACGAGCGGGGTCGGCAGCCCCTCGAAGATCGTCCGCCCGTCGTGCTCGACCTCGGCATCCTTTCCGTGCACCGGATCGCCCTGGATGGTGCGGCCGCCGAAGGCCTCGACCAGCGACTGATGCCCGAGGCAGACACCGAGCACCGGTGTCTGCGCCTCGGCGAAGGCGCGAACGGCCTCCACCGAGATCCCCGCCTCGGCGGGGGTGCACGGCCCCGGCGAGACGACGAGACGGTCGTATCCGCGTCCGAGCAGCTCGGTGACCTCGGCGCGGTCGTTGCGAACCACCTCCACCTCGGCCCCCAGCTCCCCCAGGTACTGGACGAGGTTGTAGGCGAAGCTGTCGTAGTTGTCGATCACGAGCACGCGCATCCTCAGCTCCAATCCGGCTGGCGGCAGGCTAGCTCGACCGCGCGGAAGACCGCCTTCGCCTTGTTGACTGACTCGTTGTACTCGTAGGCGGGTTTTGCGTCGGCGACCGTCCCTCCGCCCGCCTGCACGTGGATCTGACCGTCCTTGACGACCACGGTGCGAATGTGGATCGCCGTGTCGAGGTCGCCGCTCCAGGAGAGGTAGCCGATCGCACCTCCATACGAGCAGCGCTTGACCGGCTCGAGCTCGTCGATGATCTGCATCGCGCGCACCTTCGGCGCGCCCGAGAGCGTCCCGGCCGGGAGTGCCGAGCGCAGCACGTCCATCGCGCCGATCCCGTCCCGGAGCGTTCCGGAGACCTGGCTGACGATATGGAGCACGTGCGAGTAGGTCTCGACGACCATCAGCTCGTCGACGCTGACGCTCCCGTACTCGCATACCCGCCCGAGGTCGTTGCGCCCGAGGTCGACGAGCATCACGTGCTCGGCCCGCTCCTTGGGGTCGTTGAGGAGGCGCTCCGCAAGCCGCCGGTCCTCGTCCTCGCTCTTGCCCCGCGGGTAGGTTCCCGCGATCGGCCTCGTCTCGACCCGATTCCCGGTGACCTTGACCAGCGGCTCGGGCGAGGCGCCGGCGATCTGAAAGTCGCCGAACTCGAGGAAGTACATGTAGGGGGAGGGGTTGACCGCCCGCAGGCCGCGGTAGATCGAGAAGGCCTCGACCGGCGCCGGCGCCGAGAAGCGCTGGGACGGCACCACCTGGAAGGCATCGCCGGCGTGTACGTAGGCGACGATACGCTCGACCGCGGATTCGAACTCCTCTCGCTCGACGTTGGAGGTGAAGCGAGGCGGCTCGGCGATCTCCGGCCTGGCCGGAACGGGCACGGCGCCGCGCAGCCGGCCCCGCACCTCGGCGATCGTCTCCGCTGCGTTCCGGTAGGCGGCGTCGATGC
Source organism: Solirubrobacterales bacterium (assembly GCA_036406595.1). Lineage (GTDB taxonomy): Bacteria > Actinomycetota > Thermoleophilia > Solirubrobacterales > 70-9 > VRUE01. Next base: position 12,078 of record DASXAR010000050.1, read on the forward strand.
CGCCGGGGCCGTCGGAAAAGGCGCAGGCCATCACGGTCAGCTCGTGCCGCAGGTGATCGAAGACGAGCATCGCGTCGGTGACCATCAACGCCATGTCCGGCAGCCCGAGGGGGTCCGGATTCGGCTCGCCGAGCGGCTCGACGGTTCGGACCAGGTCGTAGCCGAAGAAGCCGACCGCGCCACCCGCGAACGGAGGCAGGCCCTCGACCGGCGCCAGCTCGTAGCGGCCCAGGTAGTCCGCGACCGCGCCGTAGGGGTCGCTTGCCTCTTGCGCTTCCCCCCCGTCCTCCGAGAGCACACCCTCGCTCCAGCGCAGCATGGCGCGAGGTCGGATCCCGACGAACGAGTAGCGGCCCACCTGCCCCTGCTCCGCCGACTCGAGCAGGAAGCACGGCGCGCCGGCGGGCTCACCGGCCCGAAGCTTGAGGAAGGCCGAGACCGGGGTCTCGCAGTCGTCGACGAATCGGGCCCGGACCGGGACCACGTTGCCCTGCGCGGCGAGCTCGCGCGCCTGCTCCAGGCCGGGCTCGAGCTCCAGCTCGAGCTCCGAATCAGCGACGGCGGCCATTCAGCACCTCCATCACCGCGCTCTGCGGGACCTCACGGGAGGTGAGCAGCACGCTGAGGTGGTAGAGCACGTCCGCGGCCTCCTCGGTGACCCGCTGATCGGACTCCTCGCGAGCAGCCCGTGTCACCTCCTCCGCCTCCTCGCGCACCTTCTCGCCAATCAGGCCCGGGTCCTCGAGGAGCCTCACCGTGTAGCTGCCCTCGGGCCGCTCCGCGGCCCGCTCGCGCAGGGTCCGCTCGAGCGTTGGCAGCGCCTCGTAGGGAGCCGGCTCGGGCTCTGCCCCCACCGCCTTGGCGCCCTTGCCGCTGTGGGCGGGGCCGCCGATCTCGCGGTGAAAGCAGGAGCGTTCACCGGTGTGGCAGGCGGGGCCGGCCGGTTCAACCAGCGCGAGGACGGCGTCACCGTCGCAGTCGACCCGCAGCTGATGGAGGCGGAGCACGTTCCCCGATGTTTCGCCCTTGCGCCAGATCTTTCCCCGCGAGCGGCTGAAGAAGTGCACCTCGCCGGTCTCCACCGTCAGCCGAAGCGACTCCTCGCTCACATACGCGAGGGTCAGGACCTCGCCGCTGGCGAGGTCCTGCGCGATGCACGGCACCAGGCCATTCTCGTCGAATTCGACCTCGGCGAACATCGAACCATCGTAGTTGGCTACTCAATGCCCAGGCGATCGAGCAGGCTCTCGTCGCGGCGCCAGCGTCGCCGCACCTGGACCTGAAGGTCGAGATGGACGCGGGCATTCAGCTCCGCTTCGAGCGAGCGCCGCGCAGCGGTGCCGATCTCCCCTATCTTCGAGCCGCCGCGCCCGATCAGGATCCGCTTCTGGGAGTCCGCCTCGGCCCAGATGTCGGCGCGGACGCTGAGGAGGCCGTCGTCGCGCTCCGCGACCTCCCTGACCTGGACCTCCACCGAGTGCGGTATCTCCTGCCGGGTGCGGTTCAGCACCTGCTCGCGGATCAGCTCCGCGAGCATCACCTCGCTCGACTGGTCGCTGCGATCCTCCGGCGGGTAGAGGAACTCTCCCTCGGGCACGAGCTCTCCGAGCCGCTCGACCAGCGTGTCGAGGCCCTCGCCGCTGCGGGCGCTGACCGGGAAGACCTCGTCGACGCCCTCCAGCTCCGCCGCCTCCGCGAGGACCGGGACAAGCTCGTTGGGACCCACCCGGTCGATCTTGTTGACTGCGCAGACGGTCGGCATCCCGGCCTTGGCCTGGAGCAGGGCGCGAGCGATGAACCGGTCGCCGGGGCCAATCCCCTCCTCGCCGTTGACGACCAGAAGCGCCACGTCGGAGTCGGCGAGCTCGCGCTCGACCCGTCGCTGCATGCGCTCGGTGAGGACGTCGCGCGGCCGCTGCACTCCCGGGAGGTCGACGAGGACCAGCTGACGACCCACCTCCGCGTCGGTCGCTATCCCGCGAATCGCCCGGCGGGTCGTCTGCGGCCGCATCGAGACGATCGCCACCCGGCTGCCGACGAGCGCGTTGACGATGGTCGACTTGCCGACGTTGGGGCGGCCTGCCAAACCGACGAAACCACTGCGCTGCCTCCTCTGCCCCCGCTCGCTCGCGCCCATCACAACCGGCGATCTCGCTCGCTCGCTCCCGCGTCCGGGGGTCGAGCTTGTTTGCAGGCTTTTCATTATCTGGGCCTGGAGTGCCAGCATCTCGCCGTCGTCGGTCTCGTGGTCGTAGCCGCAGAGATGGAGGACGCCATGGACCGCCGCCTCGGTGACGTCCGAGCAGTGCTCGGGACAGATCGCGACGTCGCCCAGCTCGCGGGGGCCCGGGGTCGAGCCGCTGCCGTCGATCGGGAAGGCGAGCACGTCGGTGGCGGCGTCCTTGCCGCGGTGCTCGCGGTTCAGCTCGCGGATGCGGCGGGCATCGACCAGCTCGATCGAGAGGTGCCCGTTCTCGACGCCCGCCGCGGCCAGGGCCGCTGCGACCGGCTGCCTCAGCTCGGCCGCGACGTCGGACAGATCAATTCCGCCGGCATGCTCTGCTCTCGCTCGCTCGCGCTTATTACCCCCGGAGATCACGCTCGCTCGCTCCCGCGTCCGCTGTCGGCGGGGTCGCTTTCCCGTGCTCGTCGTAGGCGGCGACGATCCGCTGGACGAGCATGTGGCGGACGACGTCCTCGCCGCCGAAGTGGACGAAGGCGATGTCCTTGACCGAGTCGAGGATGTCGCGGACGACGATCAGCCCCGACCGCTGATCGGTCGGCAGGTCGATCTGGGTGATGTCACCGGTCACGACCATGCGCGAGTTGAAGCCGAGTCGGGTGAGGAACATCTTCATCTGCTCGGGGCTGGTGTTCTGCGCCTCGTCGAGAATCACGAAGGAGTCATTGAGAGTTCTTCCCCGCATAAAGGCCAGGGGCGCCACCTCGATCACGCCACGCTCGAAGTAGCCGTTGACCCGGTCCGGGTCGAGCATGTCGTAGAGGGCGTCGAAGAGCGGTCGCAGGTAGGGGTCGACCTTGGCCTGGATGTCGCCCGGCAGGAAGCCGAGCCGCTCGCCCGCCTCGACCGCGGGCCGAGTGAGGATGATGCGCTGCACATCGCGCTCGGCGAGCGCCGCGGCCGCCATCGCAACCGCGAGAAAGGTCTTTCCGGTCCCGGCGGGGCCGATCCCGAAGGTGATCGTGTTGGAGCGGATCGAGTCCACGTAGCGTTTCTGGTTGAGCGTCTTCGGCGCGACACGGGTGTTGCGGTGACGCCAGACGACGTCCTCCAGCACCCGGGCGGGGCTCTCGTGGGCGTCGAGCGCGCCGGTGACCGCTTCGATCGTCCCGGGCGCGACCTCGTGGCCCTGCTCGATCAGCTCGACCAGCTCGTCGACCACGACGGCGGCCGTCTGCACGTCATCGGAGGAGCCGTCGAGGGTGAGGACGTTGCCGCGCAAATGGAAATCGCAGTCGAGGTGGCCGCGAAGGGCGCGGAGCACGGCGTCCTCGGAGCCCGCGAGCTCGGCGGCGACGGTGTTGTCGAGGGTCAGCTGCCTACGAGCCAAGTCGTTCCCGAACCGCCGTGCTGACCCGCTTGCCATCCGCCCGGCCGCCGATCCTCGGCATCAGGGCGGACATCACCTGCCCCATCTGCCGCGCCTCCGTCGCGCCGCTCTCGGCCACGGCCGCCTCGACCAGCTCTTCGAGCTCCGCGTCGCTGAGCTGCTGCGGCAGGTAGGCGGCGATCAGCTCGGCCTCGCTCTGCTCGGCCTCGGCCTGATCGTCGCGGCCCGCCCCGCGGTACGCCTCGGCGGCCTCGAGGCGCTTCTTCCGCTCCCTCTGCAGCACCGCCACCTCATCGCCCTTGCCGAGCTTTGCGTCCTGCTGGAGGGAATCGACGATCAGGCGCAGCGCGGAGACACGCTCGCGCTCGCCGGCCTTCATCGCCGCGCGGACGTCGCTCTGCACCTGCTCCAGGACACTCATCGCAAAATTTCGCGCTTCTCTCGCTGCGCGAATAACCAGATATGGACGCTTGCTCGTTCCGCGCTCATGCGCCTTAAGGGTAGTCGTCGCCGAGATCGATCCGCTCGATCTGCCCGAGCGGCATCTGCAGGAAGCGCGTGCCGAGCGCGCGGAACGAATCCACGTCCCCGCTGCAGAGGAAGCGGTAGTCGCCTTCGCCGTCCCGCTGACAGGCGAGCCCCCGGGACTCCAACGCACGCTGCGCCGCCGCCGCGACGGCGTGGCCGCCGCTGACCAGGCGGACATCGCGGCCGAGGATGCGCTGCAGCATCGGCGCGACGAGCGGGTAGTGGGTGCACCCCAGGATCAGCGTGTCCACGTCCCGCCGCTTCAGCGGCGCGCAGTAGGCGCGCGTCATCTCCACCACGTCCTCGTCCACGAACGTCCCTTCCTGGATGAAGGGGGCGAGGTCGGGTGCCTCGACCTCGGTGACCTCGAGCGCCCGGCCCTGGGCTTCGAGCGCCTGCCGGTAGGAGCCGCTCTCGACCGTGTTCGGCGTTGCGAGAACGCCGACCCTGCCGCTATCGGTGATCGCCGCCGCGATCTCCGCCTGCGGCTCGACCACCGGCACGACCTCGATGCCCCGCTCCGCGGCGACCTCGCGCGCCACCTCGGCGCCAATCGAGGTCGCGGTGTTGCAGGCGATCACCAGCAGCTTCGCGCCCCGGTCGAGCAGCAGCTCCGAGATCCTCGCGACGCGTCTGCGAAGCAGGTCGGGGTCGCGCGCCCCATAGGGAAACATCGCCGTGTCGCCGAGGTAGACGAAGTCCTCCTCCGGCAGCGAGACGAGGCACTCGTGGAGGACCGTCAGTCCGCCCACCCCGGAATCGAACATCGCGATCGGGAGCGAGCGGTCGAGTGTGGGTGCGTGCCGCGCCAGGGGCGTCAGGGTTTGACGGTCATGAAGAAGATCGTCACGACGACGATCAGTCCGGCGAGGCCCCCCACCCTTCCGATCCGGGCGCTGAGAGCCATGAACTCGTCGCTGAGCGAGTCTCCCGACTGCAGGTCGCGTTCGGCGATCTCTTTCGCCCTCCGCGTCTGCGGCCGGAAGAAACCGTGCTGCAGCGCGAAGAGCGCGATGATCGCGATGAAGCCGACGGCAATGAAACCTTCGCCTGCGTCCCAGGACCCCTTGTCCATGACGTAGAGGCCGGCCAGGAGCACGACGATCAGCCCCGGGCTGACAAGGTAGCGATCGACCTTCTGGACGCCGGCCATCAACGCCGGCGTGGCCCGCGGGAACTGCGGCGCGACCGAGAAGAAGAAGCCGTAGCCGAAGGTCGGCCCGAAAGCGAGGACCACGGCCAGGATGTGAATGAACAACCCGACCCCGTAGGCGGTGATCGTGGCCAGCATCGCCGGAACATATAGGGGTGGTCAGACGCGGGAGCGCAGCAGCAGCGCCGCCCAGTCCCGATCGCGGCGACGATCGGCCTCCCGCAACCCGGTTGGGGCGAAGGCGGCGGCGACGCGATCGACCTCGGACGGCAGAAGCCCCGAGCAGAGCACCGTCGTGGGCGCCGCGCGGGAGTCGACCTGCGATGCCACCGTCATCAGCACCGGGGCCGTCAGGTTCGCGACCACGGTCGGCGCAAGAGGAGGCAGCCGGAAGCGCAGGTCGAGGCGCTCGAACCGAGCGGAAACTACGTTCGCGTCCGCGTTGGCGCAGGCGGCGTCGACCGCGGCGGCCTCATGGTCGACCCCATGTACCGGAGCCCAGCCGAGCTTCGCGGCGGCGATCGCCAGCACGCCCGATCCGCAGCCGAGGTCGGTGAGCGGGCCCTTCGACTCGCCCGCCGCGGAAAGCTCCAGCAGCAGCTCGAGGCATAACCGGGTCGTCGCGTGGGCGCCGGTGCCGAAGGCGCGGCCGGGATCGACCACCACCTCGAGCAGGTCAGCCTGTGGCTGCGCTGAGCGCTGCCAGGACGGCCCCACCCAGAGCCGGTCGCCGACCAGGATCGGCCGGTGGAAGTCCTGCCAGCGGTCCGCCCAGTCGTCGGGCACCTCCGTTGCGACCACCTCGACAAGGCCATCGCCGGCCGCGGCCTCTATCGCACCCAGCTCGGGCAGCTCCCCCTCGCCTCCGTAGATCGCATACTCGACGTAGCCGGGACCCTCCTCCTCCTCGACCCCGTTCGGCGCCAGCACCGACAGCTCGGCGAGCACGACCTCGGCCTGTTCGGGCCGGCACCTCACCGCCAGGCGGATCACCCGAAGAACGAGTGGCGCATGCGAGAGAAGAAGCCCTCTCCCCCGCCACCGCGAGCGCGCAGGTTGCGCGGCTCGAGGCTGTCGTCGAGCTCCCGCGCGAGCCTCTGCTGCTTCTCGGAGAGGTCGGTGGGGATGATCACCTGCACGACGATCACCATGTCGCCAGGCGGCCCACCGTTCGTCCCCGGCATGCCATGACCGCGAAGGGCGAGCTGAGTGCCCGCCTGGATGCCGGGGGGAAGCTCGATCTCGCGCTCGCCCTCGTGGCTCGGCACCCTGATCGTCGTGCCCAGCATCGCGTCGAGCGCAGAGATCTCCGCCCGGTGGACGAGGTCCTGGCCGCGCATCGGCCCACGCCGCACCTCGAACCCGAAGCTGCCGTTGAACAGGGCCTGGAAGATGTCGTCGATCGAGCTGAAGCCTGGCGAGCCGCGAAGGCCCTCGTGGCCATGGGCGTCATACGAACGGCGACGCTCCGGGTCGGAGAGGACCTCGTAGGCTTCGGCAGCCTCCTTGAACTTCTCCTCGGCCTGCGGGTCATGATCGTTGACGTCGGGGTGCAGCTCGCGGGCGAGCCGCCGGAAGGCCGTCTTCACCTCCGCCCGGTTCGCATCCCGGGCGACGCCCAGCACCTCGTAGTAGTCGCGGGGCACCGGCTAATCCTCGTAGACCGACTCGCAGTAGCGCGACAGCTCCCGCGCCGCCCCGCGCACCGAGGCGATCGCCGTCGCGTAGTCCATGCGGAGCGGGCCAACCACTCCGACCGCTCCGAGGTTCCGGTGGGCGAGGCCGTAGTTGGCCCCGACCACGCTCACCGAGCGAAGCTCCGGCTGCGGGTTCTCGGCGCCGATCCAGAGGAAGACAGAGCGCCTGTCGAGCGCCGAGCGGAGCATTCCGAGGACGCCGGCGCGTCGCTCGAGGGCCGTCATCAGGCGGTCGGCCCGAGGCAGGTCGTCGAGGTGCTGTTCGGAGAGCAGACGCGAGGCACCGTCGGTGTAGAGCGTCTCGCTCGCCTCCCGCTCGAGCTCGGTGAAGGCCGGGCCGAGCGTCTCGATGAAGGCGGCCTCGACGTGGCCGAGCTCGGGGTCGGCAAGACGATCGGCGATCATTCGGGCGCCGACATCCATCCCCGCCAGCGACTCGTTGAGGTAGCTGGAGGCCCACTCGACGAGGCCGGGGTCGACCGGCGAGGGGAAGTCGAAGACGCGCTTCGCCACGGCGCCGGTCGAAGCGATCGCGATCACCATCAGCTTGGTCGGCTGCAGGCGGAGGACCTCGACCCGGTGGATCGTCGCGGCGAGGCTCGGAGCCGGCGCGGTGGCGAGCGCCATCAGGTCGTTGACACGGGCGAGCGCCGCCGTCGTCTCCCGCATCGCCTCGTCGATCTCGCGGCGCAGGCGCGACAGCCGCAGCACGATGCCGTCGCCTGTCGGAACCTCTCCCGCCTCCATCAGGCGGTCGACGTGATGGCGGTACCCGGTCTCGGTCGGCACCCGCCCGGCGGAGGTGTGGGGATGGTTGAGGTAGCCGGCCGCCTCCAGTGCAGCCAGCTCGTTGCGGACCGTGGAGGGGCCCCACTCGACCTCCGAGCGGTCGGCAATCGTCTTCGAGGCCACCGGCCGGCCCGACGCGAGGTGGGCATCGACCACCAGCCTGAGGATCAGCTCCTGTCGCTCGGAAAGCATCGACACACCATTTTAGGAGCGGACCTGGACCGGCCCGGCCGGGCCCTAGATCCGGACTTCGGCCTCGGCGTTGCGGATCGTCTGGTTCTCGCCCTGGGCGGCGACCGTGTCGATCACGGCGCGACCGTCCTCGACCGACTTCACCGTGCCGGTGACGACGATCTCCGTCTCCGGCGCGCCCATCCCGCGGAACTGGACCGAGAGCCGCTTCAGCGACCCGGGGTCCCCGCCGGCCGCCTCGGTGTTGGCGCGGGCGACGAGGCCCATCATGTAGAGCCCGTGCAGGATGTTGTTGGGCAGCCCCACCGACTTCGCGAAGTCTGGGTCGATGTGGATCGGGTTGAAGTCTCCCGAGGCGCCCGCATAGCGGTGCGGCAGGTACTTGTCGGGGGTGACCTTCAGCTCGGCGATCTGATCGCCCTGATTCAGCTCCGGCATCTCACACTCCCCTGACGATGTTGGTCCAGGTTCCGCGGACGACCTCGGCGCCGTCCTGGTTGACCGAGTTCGACTCGAAGACGTAGAAGCCCTTGCCGTCCTTCTCGTAGATCTCGAGGCATTTGGCGCTGGTGGTTATCTCATCGCCCGAGCAGGCAGGCTCGCCCCAGACGAACTCCTGGCCGCCATGGACCATGGTCGCGAAGTTCATCGCCACGTCGGGGTCGAAGATCGCCGGCGCGAGCGCGGGGGCGCAGTAGACGACGCAGAACATCGGCGGCGCGACCACGTCGCGAAAGCCGGCGGCCCTTGCCGCCTCGCGGTCGAAGTGGACGGGGTTGTCGATTCCGACCACCGTCGCGTACTCGCGGATCTTCTCCTTGCCCACCTCATACGTGGTGGCGGGCCATTCCTTCCCAATCGCCTCGGTCTTGATCGCCATGGCGCGGCACCCTACCTATTCGTCGATCTCGAGGACGGCGAGGAACGCCTCCTGCGGCACTTCGACGCGGCCCACCGACTTCATCCGCTTCTTGCCCGCTTTCTGCTTCTTCAGCAGCTTCTGCTTCCGGGTCACGTCCCCGCCGTAGAGCTTCGCGGTGACGTCCTTGCGCAGCGCCTTGACGGTCTCGCGCGCCAGGATCCGCGAGCCGACCGCGGCCTGCACCGGCACGTCGAAGAGCTGGCGCGGAATCGTCTTGCGCAGCCGCTCCACCAGCCGCTTCCCCTGCTCGTAGGCGAATTCCCGGTGGACGATGATCGAAAGGGCATCGACCTTGTCGCCGGCAAGGAGGATGTCGACCTTGACCAGGTCGGAGGCACGGTTGCCGATCGGCTCGTAGTCGAGCGAGGCGTAGCCTCGCGTCGAGGACTTCAGATAGTCGAAGAAGTCGAGAACGATCTCGGCCAGCGGCAGGTCGTAGCGGATCTGCACCCGCTGCGGGCTCAGGTAGTGCATGTCGACGTGGCTTCCGCGGCGCGCTTGGCAGAGCTCCATGACGGCGCCGACGTGCTCGGCCGGGCAGATGATCGTCGCGCGGATGAAGGGCTCTTCGATCGTCTCGATCGTGCCCGGGTCGGGAAGCTCGGTGGGGCTGTGGACCTCGACCGACTCGCCGCCGATCAGCCGCACCTCGTAGCGCACGTTGGGCGTCGTGGCCAGGAGCTCGAGGTCGTACTCGCGCTCGAGCCGCTCGCGCACGATCTCCATGTGGAGCAATCCGAGAAAGCCGGCCCGGAAGCCGAAGCCGAGCGCGTCCGACGTCTCCGGCTCGTAGGAGAGGGCGGCGTCGTTCAGGGCCAGCTTGTCGAGCGCGTCGCGGAGATCTTCATAGCGGTCGGTGTCGATCGGGAAGAGGCCGCAGAAGACCATCGGCCGCACCTCGCGGTAGCCCTCGAGGGGCTCGGACGCCGGGCGCCCGTGTGCGGTGAGGGTGTCGCCGACCCGCAGCCTCGCGACGTCCTTGATGCCGGTGATCAGGTAGCCGACGTCGCCGGCCTCCATCGACTCGACAGCCGTCATCGCGGGCCGGAAGAAGCCGATGTCGTCGATGTCGGCCTCGGTGCCGCTCTGCATCGCGAGGATCCGCTCTTTCTTGCGGAAGCTTCCGTCGACCATCCGCACGTAGGCGACCACGCCGCGATACTGATCGAACTCCGAGTCGAAGATCAGGGCGCGTGTGGGCGCCTCGAGCTCGCCGCGGGGAGCGGGCACGCGGGCGACGATCGCCTCCAGGACCTCCCTCACCCCCTCCCCGGTCTTGGCGGAGATGCGCAGCGCCTCGGCCGGATCGCCGCCGAGCAGGTCGGCGATTTCCCCCGCGACGCGATCGGGTTCCGCCCCCGGCAGGTCGACCTTGTTGATCACCGGGATCAGCTCGAGCCCGTTCTCGATCGCGAGGTAGGTGTTGGCTACGGTCTGCGCCTCCACCCCCTGCGCCGCGTCGACGACGAGCAGGGCACCCTCGCAGGCGGCGAGGCTGCGCGATACCTCGTAGGAGAAGTCGACGTGCCCGGGAGTGTCGATCAGGTGCAGGTGATAGGCGCGGCCGTCGGCGGCCTCGTACTCGACCCGCACCGCCTGCGCCTTGATCGTGATCCCGCGCTCGCGCTCGAGGTCCATCGAGTCGAGAACCTGGGCACGCATCTTCTTCGGGTCGACCGAGCCGGTGATCTCGAGAATCCGGTCGGCGAGGGTCGACTTGCCGTGGTCGATGTGGGCGATGATCGAGAAGTTGCGGATGTGCTCCATCGGGGTGCGGAGTATGGCGTTTGTGGGCCGCGGGTCCTGTCGGCATAGACCGCCGCCTCCCCCGCTTCGCGTCCGGGGGCGGCGGCTGCGCGGCAAATCGGGGCCGCTCGCAAGGAATCAGATTTCGATGCTCGCTAATCAGCTCTTCGAGGACCACACCCTGAGGGATCGGGGGGATCGGTGAGCTTGAAGATGACTGTGGGGGGTTCGCGAAGGATCACTGCCGCACCCGGGCCTTCGGTCCACTTCGCGGCGAGCGGGTAGGGCGGCTTGCCGGGCTCGATTCGGTCGCGGGAGGCGACGACGTAGTCAAAGTGGCCGGCGTCGAGGAGACGGCGCCAGGCGCGGCACGAGGTCGGGGCGACGAAGCCGCCGTGGGGGCGCCGTTCGCCGACGAACTGGACCCGATTCGAAAGGTCGTTCCCGAACAGCGGATACTGGCGGGTGCTCGTCGTCGCGATGCGCGCGTCTGAGATCGAGCGCGACCAGCGGAAGGCGGCGTCCAGCCCCGGGGTCGAGAAGTCGGGGCTCGCGTAGCGATTGTCGAGGTAGTGGCGCTGCACCGGGTAGCCGAGGGCGGCCGCGGCCGCGGCCGCCACCAACAGCAGCACCATCGCAGTACGGACAGGGGGAACCCCAGGTCCGGACAGGTGCCGGGCTAATGAGCCCGGCACTTTGAGCATCCGCCCGTCCGCGGGATTCCCCGTGCCCCCCGACCCCAGCCGGTGGACGCGCTCTCGCAGCGCCGGAGACAGTGGCAGCAGGGCCATTCCCAAGGTCAGCGCCGGCGCGAGGTAGCGGAGGCCCGACTCGAAGCCGCGCGCCATTCCCTCGGGGCCCGAGGCGGAGGTCGGCGCGAGGAGCCACGCGAAGGCCGCGGCAATTCCGGCCAGCGCTGCGAGCCTGAGGGTCGGCTCGGCGCGGGGTCCGATGCAGAGCAGCAGGCCCGCAGCGGCAACCAGGACGAGCGCGGGCCAGAGGATCGTCAGCCCATGGTGGAGGCCCGGGAGCAGCCATTCCGACCAGACCGAGCCGTCGAAGAGGTATCCGGCGACGCTGTGCCCTTCCCTCCCACCCAGCTCCTGCTCGGGGGCGGGCAGCGCCACCGGCCCGAGGTTGTCGAACCAGGGCAACGGGTTGCCGGCATGCATCAGGTTGCGGAGGTACCAATAGCCACCCCCGGCCAGCGCCGCGAGCAGCGTCGTGATCAGCGCCCGCCACCTCCGACCGGGCTCGACAACCAGCGCGACACCGACGACGAGGACCGCCGCCGGCACCATGTAGTTGAGCTTCGTCCCCGCTGCCAGGCCCGCTGCCAGGCCGATCACCGCGAGCACCCCGATTCGAAGCGGGCGCCGCGCGCCTCCGCCGCCGGCGTTCAGCGCGACGGCGACGGCGGCGAGTAGAAAGAAGATGGCGGCGAGGTCGTTGCGCGCCTCCCCCGCCTGGTCCGAAAGGGCTGGGACGGTCAGCACCACCGCGCCGAGCGCGAGCGACCACGACGCCACCCCGTACGGCCTCCCGATGCACCAGCAGGCAAGAAGACACCCGACCAGCCACCCGAGGTTCAGCAGTGGCGAGAGGAGATCCCGGTCGAAGGCCAGCATGCCGATGCCGTGGAAGAGCTCCGCGTTCGCCGGGTAGAACCAGGCAAGGAACTGGGGTGCGATGTGGTGGAGGTCCCAGGTGTCGCCGCTCTGGAAGAAGCCGGCGGCGAAGGGGCCGTGGTACCAGGTCGAGTCGAAGCCGGTCATCCCCGTGGTCAGCTTCGGGCGGAGGTCCGCCGCAAAATGCGCCACTGCCAGGGCCGCGATCGCGAGCGCGACAAGGGTCGGGATCATCGAGCTCTGGCGGGCGGGTCCTGTCGCCGCATGGGGCCCACCGCCCCCTGCGGTAGCTGAAGCTTCCTCGGGGGCGGTCCCCCCCTGCGGCGCCACCCGCCCGAGATAGGTACCCAGAGACAGCCCCCCAAGCGCCACAAGCAGCACGTACCAGAGGGGCTCGAAGGCGCCGAAGGTGCCCAGAAGCTCTGCGGTCCAGATCAGAAGAGCTGCTGCCAGAACGGAGGTGGCCAGGAGGGCCGGTGCGCCTGAGAAGTCGGGAAGGAGGCGGGCGCGGAGCGCGGACGCAGCGAACCCGGCGGAGCCGGCGACAATGGCGAGCTCCGCGATGCCGAGCAGATAGCGGGGAAGGTCGAGCATCCTCAGCGCCGGCGGAGGAGGCGCACGACCTGATCGAGCTCCGCGACCCGCAGCGCCTTGGCCGCGCCGAGGTATACGAGCCCTCCGGCGGCGAGCCCCGAGCCGAGCGAGACGAGTTGGCCGAGCAGGCCGCGGCCGAGAGCGGAGTCGAGGACGTCCCAAACGACGAAGCTGACGAGAGCGAGGCCGGCGGAGGCGATCGCTATTCGGACGCCGGTATCGAGCAGTCGGCCCAGCTCGAGGCCCCCGAGCAGGCGGCGCAGGATCACGCACTGCGCGACGACGCTGGCGAGGGTGGCAATCGCGGTCGAAGCGACGATTCCCCCCACCCCCAGGTGATAGAGGCCGAGCGCGGCCACCGCCGTCAGGGCGAGGTTGCCCGCCGCGATCGCGGTCGGGACCCAGGGGCGCTGGAGGCTGAAGAAGGTTCTCGTGAGGAGCAGGAAGAGGCCGTTCGCGGGGAGCGAGAACGCGAACCAGAAGAGCGCGGTCGCGACCAGGGTCGTCTGGTCGGCGGTGAACTCACCGCGCTGATAGACGAGGCGGATCATCGGTTCGGAGAGGACCAGCACCGCGGCCGCGGCCGGCAGCAGCACGAAGAGAATCTGCCGCATCCCATTGGCCATCGTCGCCCGCAGGTTGTCTCGCTCGCCCCGCGCCGCGAAGCGGGCCAGGGTCGGGAATAGCACCGTCGCTATCGCCACCGAGAAGATCCCCTGGGGCAGCTGGTAGATCCGGAAGGCCTTGTCGATCGCCGCCGGCGCCTCTTCGCTGACCAGGCTGCCGAACAGACTGTTGATGAGAAGGTTGAAGTTGATCAGGCCGAGGCTGATCGTCACCGGCAGCATCAGGAGCAGGACCCGGCGCACGTCCCGGTTGCGCCATTCGAAGCTCCACCCGAACCGAAACGGCGTGTTGCGCAGGTCGAAGACCGGGATCAGCAGCTGGACCAGCGTTCCGACCAGGATGCCGATCGCATAGGCATAGATCCGATCCTGCCCTTCGAACCTCGGGACGAGGACGACGAGCAGGGCGATGATGGTCAGGTTCCAGAACAGCGGCGAGATCGCGAAGGCGCCGAAGCGGTCGTAGCTGTTGAGGATCCCGACCACGACGCCGCTGACTCCGAGCATGATCAGGATCGGGAACAGCACCTGCGAGAGCGTGATCGTGAGATCGAGGAGCTCCCCTTCGAAGCCCGGGGCGAAGAGCGGCATGATGACCGGCGCCAGCAGCACGAAGAGCGCCGTCACCGCGCCGAGCACGATGGTCACCAGGAGAAGGAGGGTCGAGGCGAGCCGGAAGGCCTCCCGGTAGTTCTTCTTCTCGAGCTGCTCGGTGAAGATCGGCACGAAGGCGGGCTGGAGCGCGGCGTCGGCGAAGAGGCTGCGGACCAGGTTGGGCACCTGGAAGGCGATCGTGAACGCCGACATCGGGCCGTTCACCCCGTAGTAGCCGGCGGCCACGATCTCCCGCACGAGGCCCGCAATCCGCGAGGCGGCGGTGGCGACCGAGAAGAAGGCCGTCGAGCGGGCGATCCGCCCCGCCCGCGCCGGCGCGGGCTCGACCCCCGGCTCCTCCCCTGCTTCGAAGGCCTCGGCGGCCCCAACTGCGGCGTCGGACGCGAGGGCCGCCTCCTCGCGGCCGGGGCTGTCGGGTGCCTTGGGGGTCTCCAAGCTGGTTCTCAGTCGCTATAGTCGGCGGCCGCCCGGAGCCGGCTCGGCGCCGCTTCAGGCACACGACTCATGGCCAACATAGCCTCACAGAAGAAGCGGATCCTACGCAGCGAGCGGGAGCGCACCGAGAATCGTCTTCTGACCAGCACGGTCAAGACCTACTTCCGGCGCCTCGAGAGCGCCGTCGAGGGCGGCGATGCGTCGACGGTCGAGGGCGAGCACCGGGCGCTCGTTTCGAAGATCGACAAGGCCGTCCAGAAAGGCGCGCTGCACAAGAACACCGCCGCCCGCAAGAAGGCCCGCGCCGCCCGCATCGCCGCGGGGGCAGGCTCCTAGGCCGGTTTCCCCGCCGCCCTGCGGAGCGCCAGCGTCAGCGCCAGTTGATCGCCGTAGTCGGCGCCGCCACGGCACCAGACCTCGAGGTCGGCGAGCGCGATGGTCGCCTCGCGCAGCTCCTCGGAGCCGACGCCCTTGAGCCGGCCCACGAGCATCTTTGCCGCGTACGGATGCATCCCGAGTCCGGCCTCGACCTGCTTGGCGGGACGGCCCGCCTCGAGCTCGGAGGCGGCGGCGCAGGCCTTGCGCAGTCGCGACGCGAGCCCGTAGACCAGACCGGTCACGTTCTCGCCCTGCGCGATCAACCGCTCCCCGATCGATATCGCCTTGACGGAATCGCGCTCGAGCAGGGCGTCGGAAAGCGCCCAGACCGCCGCCTCCGAGGTGTCGGTGACCATCTCGGCGAGATCGCCGGCGCTCACCTCCCCGCCCTCTCCGGCCCAGACGGCCAGCCGCTCGAGCTCGTTGCGCAGCCGCAGGGGATTTGCGCCGAGGCGGTCGACGAGCATCCGCGCCGCGTCACGGTCGAGGCGGAAGCCCAGGCGCTGCGCGTCGGCGACCAGCGACCGTGGCATGTCCCGGGCCTTTGCGGCCATGAACTCGTGGACCTCGCCCCCCGCCCGCTCGACCGCGCCGGCCAGCTTGGCGGATGCCTTTGCGCGGGAGATCAGGACGACGCTCAGATCCGGCGGCAGGTCGGCGAGGCCGGCGATGACTGCGTCGATCTGCTTCTCGCTCCAGCGGTCGACCCCGTCGGCGAGCAGATATCGCCTCGACTCGGTCAGGGACAGCGCCGGGATCGCCGCAAGGAGCGCCTCGTGATCCGGCGCGCCGCGCCCCTCGAGTGGCTCGAAGGTCTCCAGCGAAGCCGGACCACCGTCGCGTTCAGCCCGCGCCCGCAGGCGGGCGCGGGTCGCGTCGATCTTCGCCGTGTCGGTGCCGGCGATCAGGTAGAGGGATCGCATCTCCTCGGCCACCGGCCGAGTCTAGATGCATGGGGAGGCGGCGACGGGCCTAGTGGCCGGAGACGTCGTCGTGGCCGGAGGCGTGGCCGTGACCGTTGCCTTCAGAGGAGCCCTGAGAGGGCGGTTCCAGCAGCGACGGGGGCAGGGCCGGCGAGGACGGCTCGCTCGAATGCGAGCCATGGCCGTGTCCGCCTCCCCCGGACTCGGCTGGAGGCGTAACGGGAAGCGAGGAGCCGCCGCTGTTCGAGTGGCCATGGCCGCCGCCCTTCACTTCGGACGGCGCCGGAAGGGGAAGCTGCGCCTGAGCCTGGTGCGTTCCGTGCCCGTTGCCGCCGGAGGACTTGCCCGGAGAGCTCGGAGTCTCCCTGCCGACCGCCCCGTGGCCGTTGCCGCCTTCGGACGGCGGGACCGCCGGTGGCGACGCCGGGCTCGGCGCGGTCTCGGATCCGGGGCTCGCCGGCGGCGAGGTCGCGGGCGGACTGGCAGGAGCAGGGGCCGGGGCATGTTCCGGCGCGGCGCTGCCTGCCGGAAGTGGTGCCGAGTTGCCGACGACGGGGGACGCTCCCGGGGAGCCGGGCCGCTGCCGGCCGCCGGCCCCCGCGGAGCCGGTGGCAGGCGGGGAGGGAATCGCCGCGCCGAGCGCGGCTCCAGCTCCGGTGGTAGCCGCGCCGAGGGCCACGCCCTTGGAGATGTGCACGGTACCGCTCTCCTGCGGAGCGCTCGGAATCGGTGTTCCCGCGACGATCGGCCAGTCCTGGTGCACGGCGAACGCGACGAACCCGAGCCCGACCGCCGCGATCATCCCCAGCAGGGCGAAGGTGGTGCTGCGGGCGCGTTCGAGAAGTCCGTCGCCCGCGAAGCTCAATCTGAACGTCGGGCGAGTCGGTTTCTGTCCGCGCATATGGAGCACCGATACGTCCATCGGCGGGCGGGCGCTTATGCCCAAGGGCCTTCGCCCAAAAGCTCCAAATATCGTGTCAAGAGATTCCCAATTCTTGGTATGGCCGGTCATGAACCGGCCCTCACGACCATCGAAGCGCGCCCAACTTCGAGGACCACGGTCCCGTCACGGTCCGTGCGCATCACCCTGACCCCGTTCCGGGCCAGCGTTGCCAGGGTGCTCGGGGCGGGATGTCCATACGGATTGTCGGCTCCCACGGAGACGATCGCGATGCGGGGTGAGCTCTCGGCGAGCAGCTCGGCGAGGCCGGGGTCCTCGCTGCCGTGGTGGGCGACCTTGAGCGCGTCGAGCGGGCCGGGATCAAGCGGGGTCGTGGCCGACTCCGCGTCTCCGGTGAGCAGCATCGTGAAGCCTCGCCACCGAGCCAGCAGGACGAGCGAGAGGCTGTTCGGGTCCTCGGGGACTGCCCGCCCGGCGAGCATCTCCGGCGGCGGCCAGAGCACGTCGAGCCGCAGCCCTCCGGAGCGAAGCCGATCGCCGCTCGCTATGCGTTCGGTGGCGACGCCGGCGGCCCTCACGGTCCTCAGCGTGCCCGGCCGTAGCGCCGCGTACTCGAGGTGCCCTATGGGCACGCCGCCGAGGATTTCGCGCACCCCGCCCGCGTGGTCGCGTTGGTCGTGCGTGACGACGACCGCACCCAGCGCTTCGACTCCCGCGTCGCGCAGCTTCGCCGCGAGCCCGTCACCGGGAGGCCCGCCGTCGACCAGCACCGGCGGCGCCGCGCCCGGCTGAAGGAGGATCGCGTCCCCCTGGCCGACGTCGAGGACCGAGATCCGCAGTCCCCCCGGTGAGACGGCGCGCTGCTCGGCGCGACTCGGGCCGCTCAGCCCCCAGATGGAGGCGAGCACGGCGAGCAATGCGGCAGCGATGCGCAGCGCCGCCGCGGGAGGACGGGTCCGGGGGACGGTGGTCCGCCGCCGCCGTCGCATCCGCAGCGCGAGGAGGACGCCCGCCGCCAGCCCGAGATAGGCGGCGGTAAGCCCAGCCAGGCTCAGGTGCAGATGCACGAGGGCCCAGGAGGGACGACCGCACCAGCCGGCGACCTGGGCGATATAGGCGAGGAAGAGTGCATCGAGGCCGTTGATGACCTCGACCGGGAAGCC
Source organism: Solirubrobacterales bacterium (assembly GCA_036406595.1). Classification (GTDB taxonomy): domain Bacteria; phylum Actinomycetota; class Thermoleophilia; order Solirubrobacterales; family 70-9; genus VRUE01. Next base: position 29,940 of record DASXAR010000050.1, read on the forward strand.
CGGAAGCTGTCCGGCTGCGGCCGCCACCATGCCCAGCCACATCGCCGGAGCGACGGCGGGAGCCGCCAGCAGGTTGGCGAGCAGCGTCGTCGTCGAGAGCTCGCCGAAGTGGAAGGCGATCAGCGGCGCCGTCGCGAGCGTCGCGGCGACGGTCATCGCCACCGCCTCGCGCAGCGCGCGCCCCCCCGCTCCGTCGCCGAGCCAGGGTCGTTGCGACTCCCTCAGCATTGGACCCAGAAGGAGGATGCCGAGCACCGCGGCGAAGCTCATCTGCCAGCCGACGTCGGCGGCGACGCCGGGCTCCACCGCCAGCGTCACCGCCGCCGCTACGGCGAGCGGATAGAACCGGGTCCGGCGCCGCCCGGCCAGCATCGCGATCACGCTGAGCGCGCCCATCACGGCGGCCCGCTGGATCGAGGGAGCCGCTCCGGCGATCGGGACATAGGCGGCGATCAGGGCGAGGAGCCAGAGAAGGCGGGTGCGCAGCGGGATTCCCAGTGCGGCGAGGAGCGGATTCGCGAGCAGGGCGAGGAGGGCGACGTTCTGCCCCGAGACGGCAAGCAGGTGACTGAGCCCGGAGCGGCGGAAGTCCTCGCTGGTCCCCGGGTCCACCTCGTCGTCCTCGCCGAGCACGAAGCCGCGCGCGAGCGCCGCCTCCCTCGCCGGCGCGCCCCGGCCGAGCGCGGCGCTGGCCCGCGAGCGGAGCGCTTCGCTGTGGACGATCGCCAGGATCGCGACCGCACCGATCGCCAGCAGCAGTGGGACCGGCGGCCGCTGGTCGCCCATCGCAGGCTCAGGGCTGAAGGCGGGAGCGGAGCGACTCGAGCGTGGCCGGGCCGATGCCGCTGACGTCGTCGAGCTGCTCGACCGAGGCCAGACCGCCCCTTTCGTCGCGGTATTCGACGATCTTCTCCGCCGTCACGGGCCCGATCCCGTCGATCGTTTCCAGCTGCTCGACCGTGGCGCTGCCGAGGCTGATCGGCGCATCGGGCGAAGCTTCCCCTGGCGAAGCGGCCGCGGCTCCATCATCTTCCCCCGGCACTACAACCTGCTGGCCGTCGGTGAGGCGGGCCGCTCGGTTGATCGCTTCAAGCGCGGCGCCTGGAGCCGCTCCTCCCGCACGCTGCACCGCGTCGATCACGCGCGAGCCGCCGGGCAGGCGGTAGACACCAGGCCGCTCCACGGCGCCCGCCACGTCGACGACGACGTCGGCTCCGCTGCCGGAAACCCTCACCTCCTCCCCACCCCCCGAGCTCGTGAACGCGGCCTGTGTCGCGGCAGGCTCGCTTCTGATCGCGCGGGCCCCGACCAGCAGCAGGGCAACCGCGATCGCGGCGTAGACCATGACCTGCGTCCTGCTCAACTCCGGCACGGACCGGAGCGTGCCGGGGACCGGCGCACGCCTGGCGCGCGCATTTGAAGAATTCAGCTACAGGTCGTCGTCGTCGTAGCCGCTGACCTCGGCCATCTGGCCGTCGTACAGCTCGGTGATCGCGACCGGCGGGGACTGGACCGAAACGCAGGCCATCTCTCCCTCGCCGTCATTGGCGATCGAGTGTTCGGTGGCCGGGGGGACGAGGATCAGGTCGCCCTCGCTCACCCGCTGGGTGTCGCCTGCCACCGACATCGTGCCGCCTCCCCGCACGACGACGTAAACCTGCTCGCCCTCCTCGTGGGAGCGCAGCGCCTGCTCGGCGCCGGCCGGGATCACCAACCAGTTGACGGACATGTTCCGCGCGCCCATTTCTCCCGCATCCATCAGCACGTGGGAGCTGAGCCGGTGCCACTCCTCCACCGGGGCATCTGAGAGCCGCCTGACGAGCATTCGGCGCGGGTTGTACCAGATGTTGGCCGCCGGGCTGATGCCAGCTCAGCGAACCACCAGATTGACGAGCTTCCCCGGCACGACGATTTCCTTGACCACGTCGCGCCCGTCGAGGTGGCGGCGCACTTTCTCGCTGGCCCGGGCGAGCTCGATCAACTCGCTCTCCGGCGCCTCGGGGGACACTTCGATGCGGTCGCGAAGCCTGCCGTTGACCTGGACGATCACAGTTACCGTCTCGCGCGCCAGCAGCTCCGGGTCGGCCTCGGGCCAGGGCCGCTCCCAGACGCGTCCGCCCTCCAGCCGCTCCCAGATCTCGGCGCCGATGTGGGGCGCGAAGGGAAAGATCAGCGAGGCGGCGGTGCTCGCGGCGAAACGAACGGCGGAGACCCCCTCCGCCGCCGCGTAGAGGTCGTCCTTGGTCCGGTATGCCTCGTTCACCAGCTCCATCACAGCGGCGATCGCGGTGTTGAACTGGAAGCCGCGCTCGAAGTCGCGGGTCACCTTGTCGATCGCCCAATGGGCCTTCGCGAGGAGGACGCGGGCGTCACCGCCGGCGGATCGGGCCTCGAGCTCGCCGGCCTCCTTTCCCTCGACCTCGGCGCTGAGGCGCCAGAGACGGGCCAGGAAGCGGTTCACTCCCTCGACCCCCTCGTCGGACCAGTCGCCCCCGCGCTCCGGCGGGCCCATGAAGCAGACGTAGGTGCGGGCCGTGTCGGCGCCGTAGCGCTCGACGTACTCGGCCGGGCTCACCGTATTTCCCCGCGACTTCGACATCTTCGCGCCGTCGCGGGTGATCATCCCCTGCGTGAACAGGTTGGCGAAGGGCTCCTGCACGGAGAGGTGCCCGAGGTCCGCCAGCGCCTTCGTGAAGAAGCGCGCGTACATCAGGTGAAGGATTGCGTGCTCGACCCCGCCGATGTACTGGTCGACGGGAAGCCAGTGATCGGCCGCGGTGTTCTCCCAGGCCCTCTCCTCGTCCCGCGCGTCGAGGTAGCGGATGAAGTACCAGGAGGAGTCGACGAAGGTGTCCATGGTGTCGGTCTCCCGCCTTGCCGGGCCGTCGCACCGGGGGCACTCCGTGGCGACCCACTCCTCGGCAGCGGCAAGCGGGCTGCGCCCCCGCGGCGCGTAGTCCTCGACCTCGGGCAGCTCCACCGGCAGCTGCTCCACCGGCACGGGGACGAGCCCGCACTTCTCGCAGTAGACGACGGGTATCGGCGCGCCCCAGTAGCGCTGCCGCGAGACCAGCCAGTCACGCAGGCGGTAGTTGACCGCCTCTTCCCCCCGCCCCTCGGACGCCAGCCAGGCGATGATCTCCGCGTAGGCGTCGCGGTTGTGCTTGCCGTCGAAGCGGCCCGAGCCGGTCATCGGGCCGTCTCCCGCATAGGGGAGCCCGTCGCCGTCGCGCGCCGTCTCCGGATCGGTCCCATCGATGACCCGCCGGATCGGCAGCTCGAAGGCCCTCGCGAACTCGTAGTCGCGCACGTCGTGGGCGGGAACGGCCATGATCGCGCCGGTCCCATACTCCATCAGCACGTAGTCGGCGACGAACATCGGGATCTCCTCACCGTTGACCGGGTTGACGACCGTCCGCCCCAGCGGCACTCCCGTCTTCGGCCGGTCCTCGTCGCCGCGCTGCTCCGCCGACTCGCGGGCGACCTCGTTGAGGTACTCCCGCACCGGCCCCTCGGCCGCTGTTCCCGCGATCAGGCGCTCGAGCTCGGGATGCTCGGGAGCGAGGACGAAGAAGGTCGCGCCAAAGAGGGTGTCGGGGCGGGTGGTGAAGACGGGGAAGTCGATTCCGACCTCCTCGCAGCGAAAGGTGACCTCGGCCCCCTCGGAGCGCCCGATCCAGTTGCGCTGCATCGTGACGACGTGCTCGGGCCACGACTCGAGCAGGTCGAAATCGGCCAGCAGCCGCTCGGCGTAGTCGGTGATCCTGAAGAACCACTGCTCGAGCCGGCGCTGTTCGACCGGGGTCCCGCAACGCTCGCAGCGACCGTCCACCACCTGCTCGTTGGCCAGAACGGTGGCGTCCTTCGGGCACCATTGGACCGGCGCCTCGTCCCGGTAGGCGAGACCGCGCTCGAGCAGCTGGAGGAAGATCCACTGCGTCCATCGGTAGTACTCGGGGGTGTGGGTCGCCAGCTCCCGCGACCAATCGATCGAGATCCCCCACTCCTCGAACTGCCGCCGGAAGGACTCGATCGAGCGCTCGGTCGCCTCACGCGGCGGCTCGCCGGTGTTGATCGCGTTGTTCTCAGCCGGCAGGCCGAAGGAGTCGTAGCCCATCGGGTGGATGACGTCGAATCCGTGCCGGCGGCGAAAGTGGGCGATCGCGTCCCCGACCGAGTAGACCTTGAGGTGGCCGACGTGAGGTTCCCCGGACGGGTAGGGAAGCATCTCCAGCACGTAGGCCTTCGGCTTGGAGCCCTCGAACCCCGGTCGGCCGGGGTTGGCGACGGCCCAGGTCCGCTCCTCGGACCAGATCCGCTGCCACTTCTCCTCGATCGCCTTCGGCTCATACGCGGCCATGTCGGCGATCTTACGATTCAGAAGACCGGAGAGAGTGCCTCGAGGAAGTGGGGCCAGACGTAGACCTCGATCGTCGCGGCGGCAACGAGGGTCGGTACCGCGAGCACGACGGTGATGAAGGTCGCCGCGAGCAGCTGATTCCATTGGCCGCGACGGCTGGCGATCAGCCAGGCGGCGAGGGGCAGGAAGAGCGCGGTCAGCTCGGGGATCGCGTGCGGCATCACGCTGAGGATCAGGGCGCCGTGCGAGATGTGCAGCTGGTAGGCGATCGTCGAGCCCTGGAAGCCGAGGTAGAGGGCCTGGGTGGAGAGCGAGAAAAGCGTGACCGCCGCCACGAAGAGGATCGCGAATTGGCCGGCCTTCACGTGCACCCAGCGCGAGAGGCCGGAGCGCTGCGCCGCCGCGAGCGGCATCGAGGCGCCGGCGATGAAGCCGGCGATGCAGGCGGTCGCGTGGAGGGCGAGGACGAGCGAGTTGCGCCAGAGGATCGGCACCAGGTCGTCCGCATGGGTCGGTTCGGTGAGACCGGGCATGTGGATCGGGGTGATATCGGGCGTGAGGAGGCCGGAGACGACCCAGACGACGCCGAGCAGGGTCAGGGCGATCGCGACGCTGAGCGCGAGCCAGCCGCGCAGAATCCGCCACGGCGCCGCGTTCCACGCCTCGAAGGTCTCGCGCGTATCCCGCATCCCGTGCGAGAAGACGTGTTCGTTGGCCCCGTTCATCGGATCAACCATCGGCAGCGCGACGCCTCGGTTTGAGCAGGCTCCAGACCGAGACCGCCGTCCATACCGACTCAAGCAGCACGAATCCCCACTGCTCTTCACGCACGGCGAGGACGGTGAGAATCGCGGCACCGACGGCATTGAGCGCCAGATAGACGCGCGATTGCGTGTCCAGCGCGCCGAATTGCGCCGCTGCGAAGGCGCTCAGGATGAGCAGGGCGCCGACGACCTGAACGAGCTGAGCCATGACCGCCGAGGCTACTTCGGGTGGCACGCCGCCGTCAGCTGTCTATGCCGAGATTGCTTGGCGAACGGGTCCAATTCGCGCATAGGGCTTGCCGCGACGCCTGATCAGGATCTCACTTCCGCGGGAAGCTCGCTCCATGTAGTAGCCGAACCGGTTCCGAAACTGGTGGGCCCCAACTTCCAGTGGACCGTGCTCAGCTCTTTTGACAGTGGAGCTGAGGGGGCTCGAACCCCTGACCTCCGCCATGCCATGGCGGCGCTCTTCCAGCTGAGCTACAGCCCCAAGCTCGTAGTCGGCGGCGAAGTTTACCGCGGCCACTTGGTTGTTCCGAGGGACTTTCGTCCGCAGGGAGATCGTTTGTCGCTCCACGACCATGCTGGCCGGAAGCAGGTAGCACTGGTCAAGTGTTTGGCAGTAGGCCGCAACGGCATCAATCTCGGACTCCCGGTAGGGGGTCCTTACGTATCCGCGGCTGCTCGCTCGGCACCCTGCAAGATGGATGTGAACCACGTCGCCCCGCTTTCGAGCCCACTTGCATTGGACGCGCATCAACCGCCCACCAATCCCAAGGGCAAGGTCGTATCGCTCATGCTCTGTGAGCGGCTTTAGGACTGAGAGGCCGAGCGTTGCTGCCTCGGTGGCAATTGCGAGCTCCGCGACGTTACCCTTGAGGTTCGGATTGTCCACATGAAGAGTTTCATCGCGCTGCCCGCACGAATCACCACCCAAGTGGAACAGAAGTGAATCGACCTACGCGGCGCGCTGCTCGGGGCCCGGGTCGTCGTCGACGTCGAGGACGAGGCTGTCGTCGGCGGTGCGCCGGACGCGGAACTCCATCGGCGCCCGCTCTTCCAGCTCCCGCAGCAGCTCGACGGGCTCGTCGAGGTGCATCGACAGGGTCGCGCGGCCATCGGTGAAGCGCTCGACGGAGATCTCGGACGCGCCGAGCCTGCCGATCGCGTCCTCGAACCCGACCAGCTGCGAGAAGTCGTCGAGCGGCCCGATCTCGAGCTTCACCGGGCCCCTGAAGAGATCGCTCGGCAGCTCGCCCTGGGCCTCGGCGAGCTCCTCGGCCCGGCGGCTGACTTCGACCGCCTCCTTGAGCGCCTTCATCCGGATCCGCGTCGCCTGGCCCCGGGCCTGGGCCTGGATCTCCTCGAGGCGCCCCGCGAGCGATTGCAGCGAGACGATGCTCCGCTCGTGGCGCTCGTTGGCTTCGCGCAATCGCTCCCCGAGTCCCCGGATCTCACGCTCGCGCTCGATCACCATGCCCGATAACGAGGAGATCTCGGCCTCCAGCTCGCCGATCGCCGTGACCTGCCCCTCCAGCTCCCCGATGCGCGTGTCACGCGCGCCTATTGCCGCATCGACGTCATCGCGGCGGTAGCCGAGGAGCGCCCTCTTGAAGCTACCCATGCGCGGCACCGTAGAGGTGCCCTCGGACGCCATCTTGCGACAGGTCCAGCTCGAGCCGCGGAGCCTCCCGCCAGAGGTCCTCGAGCATGTAGCGCTGCCTTGCCTCGGCGGTGAAGACGTGGAGCACGGCGTCGAGGTAGTCGAGGACTATCCAGCCCGCCGCGCCCTCCCCCTCGACCCCGCCGGGCAGCATGCCGTGCTCCTTCTTGAGGCGCAGGCGCACCTCGTCGACGATCGCCTTGGCCTGTCGCTCGTTGCGAGCCGTGCAGATCGCGAGGAAGTCGGTGTAGGAAGCCAGGCCCCGCATGTCGAGGATCACGATCTCCGACGCGCCTTTCGAGTCCGCAAGCGCTGCGAGCGAGCGGGCGAGCGGCTCCGAATGCATGCCCTTCATGCCCATGCCCCGCGCCTCATGCGTAGACGCCCTTCTCTTCGATGAACCTCGCCACCGCCTCGGGGACGAGGTAGCGAAGCGGCTTTCCCTCCGCCGCCCGCTCCCTGACTGAGGAGGAGGAGACGCCGAACTGCGGCATCTCGAGCATCGTGACACGCTCGCCCGCGCCCAGGCTGCGGACCACGGCCGCGACGTCGGCATCGGAGACCCCGGAGCGGCGCGCCACCGCAATCCTGGCGAGCTCGACCACCCGCTCCGGCTTCCGCCAGCTCTCCAGCCCCACCGCGGCATCTGCGCCCATCACAAAGACAAGTTCTCCGTCGCCCCTTTCCTCGGCAAGCAGCTCCAACGTCTCATACGTGTAGGACGGCCCTTCGCGGTCGACCTCGAGCGTCGAGGCCTCGAAGCGCGAGTCATCGGCCGCCGCCAGCCGGGTCATCGCCAGGCGCAGCTCACGTCCGGGGTCGTCGACGATCCGCTTGTGCGGGGCGTCGCCTGTCGGGACGAGCAGCACCTCGCTCAGGCCGAGCTGCCAGAGCGCCTCCTGGGCGAGCGCGAGGTGGCCCAGGTGGGGCGGGTTGAAGGCCGAGCCGAGGACGCCGATGCCGCCCGCCGCCTCTCCGCCGGGGCCGCTACTCACGCACCTGGCCGTCGCCGTGGACGACGTACTTGTATGTGGTGAGCTCCCGCAGGCCGATCGGCCCGCGCGCGTGGAGCTTCTGGGTCGAGTTGCCGATCTCCGCCCCCATGCCGAACTCGAAGCCGTCGGTGAAGCGGGTCGAGGCGTTCGTGTAGACGACGGCTGCATCGACGCCTTCGGTGAAGCGGTCGGCCGCCTCCCGCGAGCTCGTGACGATCGCCTCCGAGTGGCTCGTCCCGTGGGCGTTCACGTGCTCGATCGCCTCCTCGAGCGAGTCGACGACCCCGACCGCCATCTTCAGATCCAGGTACTCGGTGTCCCAGTCGTCGTCCGCCGCCGGCCCGACCTCCACCCCCCCGGCGCTCGCGCGGGCCCGCTCGTCCCCGACGAGCTCGACGCCCGCGGCGTGCAGGTCGGCCAGCGCGCCCGGAAGGAAGTCTGCCGCCACGGCGGCATCGACCAGCAGCGTCTCCGCCGCATTGCAGACACCCGGCCGTTGCACCTTCGAGTTGAAAGCGACCTTCCGCGCCATCTCGAGGTCGGCGTCGGCGTGCACGTACACATGGCAGTTGCCGGCGGCCGCATAGATGACCGGCACCCGGGCCACCTCCTTGAGCGCGTTCTTGAGCCCTTCGCCGCCGCGCGGGATCAGCAGGTCGACGGTGTCCTCCTGGGTCGCCAGCTCCGCCAGGCCGTCGCGGCCGCCCCCGGTCAGCAGCACCGCCCCGTCGGCAGGCAGGCCCGCCTCCGTCAGCGCCTCCCCGACGATCGCCGCCAGCGCTCCGTTGGTCCGCTCCGCGTAGCTCGAGCCGCGCAGGACGATCGCGTTGCCGCTTTTGATCGTCAGCGCGGCACAGTCGATCGTGACGTTGGGGCGCGCCTCGTAGACCACGGCGACGACACCGAGCGGCACCCGCACCTTCTTCAGGTCGAGGTCACCGGGCAGGACGCGGTGGTCGAGAAGCTCGCCGACGGGATCATCGAGGCCGGCAACGGCCCTGACGCCGTCGGCCATTGCGGCGATCCGGTCGGCGCTCAGCGAAAGGCGGTCGCGAAGCGCCGCGGTCAGGTCCTCGGCGTGCTCGTCGGCCAGGTCCGCCGCGTTGGCTTCCAGCACCTCTGCGGAGCGCTCGGCGAGTAGGCGCGCAATTGCCTCGAGCGCCCGGTCCTTCGCCTCCGTGGGAGCGATCGCCAGCTCTCGCGAGGCGAGCTTCGCCGCCTGGCAGGCGTCGGCAGCGGATCTCGTCGTCACGGCCACAGGGAAAGGGTAGCCGGGAGCGCCGGCCTCCCTCAGACGAGCACGAAGCGGTCGCGGTGGATGACCTCGTCGGCGGCATGTGGGAGCCGCTCGCGCACCGCGGCGCTCTTCAGGCCCTTGACCTGGTCCAACTCGCTCGCCGAGTAGTCGGCGATCCCCCTGCCGATCAGCGTCCCGTCAGCCGCCACCTCGACCGAGTCGCCCGCGTCGAAGTCGCCCTCGACCGCGGTGATTCCAACAGCCAGCAGGCTGGACCCCCTTTCGCGCAGGACCCGCGCGGCCCCCTCGTCGACCGTGATGCGGCCTCGGGTCGGCTTGGCGTACTTGATCCAGAGCTTGAAGCTCGACGCCTTCCCGGGCTTGGCGGCAAAGCGAGTCCCCACCGCCGCTCCGCGCGCCGCCTCCCGCAGCGTGTCCCGGGCGGTGCCGTCGCAGATCGTCGCCGGGATGCCGGCCTCGCTCGCCATCTCGGCCGCTGCGACCTTGCTCCGCATCCCCCCCGACCCGAACGCCGAGGTGCGATCGCCGATCTCGAGGCCCTCCAGCTCCGAGAAGTCGGTGACCTCGGCGATCGGGCGCGCGGCGGAGTCGGTTCTCGGGTCTGCGCTGTGGAGGCCGTCTACGTCGGAGAGCAGGACCAGCAGCCGGGCGTCGAGAAGAATCGCGACCTGGGCGGCGAGGAAGTCGTTGTCGCCGAAGCTGATCTCGTCGGTCGCCGTCGTGTCGTTCTCGTTGACGACCGGGACGACGCCCCACTCGAGCAGCCTGCCGAGCGTCTGCCGCGCGTTCAGGTAGTTGGTCCGCGCGGCGATGTCGGCCGCGGTCAGCAGTACCTGTGCGGCGCGGGTGCCGCGGCCGGCAAGGCGCGTCTCATAGGCCCTGTACAGATCGCCCTGGCCGACCGCCGAGGCGGCCTGCAGTGCGTCCATCCCGCGCGGCCGGGTCGCAAGACCGAGCAGCCGCATGCCGCGGGCGATCGCCCCCGAGGTGACCATCACCACCCGCTCCCCGCCCGACTCAAGCTCGGCGACCTGGGCGCAGACCGAGTCGAGGACATCGGCGCGCAGCTCGCCGTCGGCGGCGGCGACGATCGACGATCCGAGCTTGACGACGAGTGTCATATTGGCCGCAGTGTAGGCCGGGCCGCACGCCCGGACGCGGAAGGGCCGGCCAATGCCTACCCGCCCGGCGCGGACGCGGGAGTGACGCAGCCGCACGCCCGGACGCGGAAGGGCCGGCCGCGAGATCGCCGGTCATGATTAGCGCGGCCGGCCCTGAGCAGAGGACGTGCGGCCTTGTCTACGGATGCAGCTCGAACTCGTGCTCGCCGACCCGGACGTCGTCCCCCGCTTCGAATCCCGCGGCGAGGAGGGCGGCGACGACGCCGATCTCGTTGAGCCGCTGCTCGAGGTAGGCGAGAGCCTCCTCGTTGCCGAGGTCGTGTCGATCGAAGAGGAGCTCGACGCCGCGGCCGAGCACCCGGAAACCGCCGTCCTCCTCGCGCTCGACCCAGTAGCCGCCCTCCCCTGCCGGTCGGTAGACGCGATGCTCCGCCTCGAAGCCCCCTCGCACCGTCCGATCGACGTCGGCCGCGGCTTCCTTCGGAAGCAGCGAGAGGATCGCCCCGCGCAGCTCCTCCAGCCCATCCCCCGTGGCCGCCGAGACCGCCATCACTCCCGCGACGCGATCTCCCAGGCGCTGCCGCCAGTCGAGCAGCTCCCGCTCGACCAGATCGGCGGGAAGCAGGTCGCGCTTGGAGAGGACGACGAGCTCGGGCAGGCGCTCGAGGTTTCCGCCGTAGGCACCGAGCTCGTTCCTCACCGCCTCGTAGCTTGCGGCGGGGTCGCCTTCGGGCGGGGCGAGGTCGACCAGATGCACGAGCAGGGAGCAGCGCTCGACGTGGGCGAGAAACTCGTGGCCGAGCCCGGCGCCCTCGGCGGCTCCCTCGATCAGGCCCGGGATGTCAGCGATCACGGCCTGCCGGTCGATGTCCTCGATCGTCCCGAGCACCGGCGACAGCGTCGTGAACGGGTAATCGCCCACCTTCGGGGCTGCCTTCGTGAGGCGCGCCAGGAGCGAGGACTTGCCTGCGTTCGGAAGCCCGATCAGGCCGGCGTCCGCGAGCAGCTTGAGGCGCAGCTCGATCCACCCCCCCTCGCCCGGCGTCCCCCGCTCGGCGAAGCGAGGCGCCTGCCGGGTGGACGTGGCGAAGCGCTTGTTGCCGTGACCGCCCCGGCCGCCGTGGGCGACGACCGCGCGCTGGCCGGCGTCGAGAAGGTCGATCGTGCTGCCGTCGACGGCTTCCGCCTGGGTTCCCGGAGCCACCGGTATCTCGCGCTCCTCCCCCCGGGCACCGTGCCGGTTCGACCCCTCGCCATGCCGGCCCCGCCCAGCCCGGAAGTGCTTGCTCCCGCGCAGCGCTCCGAGGTCGCGGCGCGACGGGTCGCAGACGAGCACGACGTCGCCGCCATGCCCTCCGTCGCCGCCGTCGGGGCCCCCTCTCGGCACATGCGCCTCACGCCGAAAGCTCACGCAGCCGTTGCCACCGGCGCCGCCCTCGACCCAGATCCTCGCCCGGTCGTGCATGGGATGCAGGGTAGTGGCGCGGAGCGGGTGCCCCTCTCGAAGGGCGGTGCTGTCTAGTCCTCGATGACCGAGATGGTGCGGCCCCGGCGCGAGGGCCTGAACTGGACGGTCCCCGCCTGCGTGGCGAAGATCGTGTGGTCGCGGCCGAGGCCGGTGCCCGCGCCGGGCCAGAAGCGGGTGCCCCGCTGGCGGACGATGATCTCGCCCCCCGAGACCCGCTGCCCGGCAAAGACCTTCACCCCGAGCATGTTCGGGTTCGATTCGCGCCCGTTGCGGCTCGAGCCGAGCCCTTTCTTATGAGCCATCTTCAGCGTCCTTCTTCGCGGCGGGTTTTTTCGCCGGTTTTTTCTCCGCTTTCTCTTTTTTCGGAGTGGCCGCTTTGCGGGCGGCGGCTTTCAGCTCGGTGACCTCGAGCCGGGTCAGCTCGGAGCGGTGGCCGGCGCGGCGCCTGTATCCCTTCTTCGGCTTGTATTTGAAGACCTTGACCCGCGGCCCGCGCAGATGCTCGGCGACGGTGGCCTCGACCTGCACCTTCTCCAGCTCCTTCGGCCCGGCGAGCACCTCCTTGTCGCGGAAGAGCACGGGCCGGAGGGCGACCTTGTCGCCCTCCTTGGCACTCAGCCGATCGACGAGCAGGGATGTGCCCTTCTCGACCTTGTACTGCTTTCCGCCGCTCTCTATGACCGCATAGGGGCTCATGCGAATCGCGGATTCTAGAGAGTGGGCTCGGTGACCGGCTGCTCGGTGGAGCCGGCGCCGTTGCCGGCCTCGGAGCCCTGTAGCGAGGCAAGCGCGACCGCCCGCTCGACTCGCTCGATCCGAACCAGCTTCCGCTCGCCGATGAAACGCCCGCCGCCGGTCACGCTGACGATGTAGGCGTCGATCCGAGCGACGGCGTCGTCGGGGTTGTACATGTGCGGCTCCTCGATCTTCACCAGCACCTCCTCGCCGACCTTGAAGGGGAGCGCCCGCTCCTCGATCTGCTCACGGGACCCCGATTCGACCAGCTCGAAGGTGTCGATCGGCAGCGCGTCGCCACCCTCGAAGTGGAACTGCTTGCCGGTCTCCTCCTCCAGCTCGGCGAGGCCGCTGTCGGCCTCGATCAGCTCCGCCGCCACCTTCGGGTTGACGCGGAGCAGGTATGCGTCGGCGTCGCCGGCGCCGATGTCGCGCATTTTGCGCAAACCATCGAGCGCGACCGTCTCGGCGGAGAGGATCACGCCCTCGCCCTCGCAGGTCGGGCAGGGCGCGGTGAGGATCTCCCGCACGCCGTCGGTGATGTTCTGGCGGGTCATCTCGACCAGCCCCAGCGGCGAGACCTCGACCACGTAGCTCTTCGACTTGTCGGCATCGAGCGCCTTGCGCAGCGTTTTCAGCACCTTGTCGCGGTTGCGAGCGCGGGCCATGTCGATGAAGTCGATGACGATGATCCCCCCGATGTCACGCAGACGCAGCTGTCGAACGACCTCGTCGGCCGCCTCCGTGTTGACCCGGGTGATCGTCTCCTCGAGGCCACCCTTGCCCCGGCCGGTGAAGCTGCCGCTGTTGACGTCGATCACGGTCAGCGCCTCGGTGTAGTCGATGATCAGGTAGCCCCCCGAGGGGAGGTCGATGCGGCGGACCAGGGTCGACTCGATCTCGTCGTCGATCTTCCATTTCTCCAGCAGGGGCTTGCGCCCCTCGTAGAGCTCGACCTTCTCGACCAGCTCCGGGGCGGTGCGCTGGAAGAAGCCCGTCACCCGTTCGAATTGCTTCGGCGAGTCGATGATCGCTTTTTCGAAATCGCTCAGGAAGACGTCCCTGAGCACCCGGACGGGCAGGTCGGCCTCCTGGAAGACCAGCCCCGGCGCCTTGGTCTGCTCGATGCGGCGGTCGAGCACCTCGTTCAGCTTCTGCAGGTAGCCGATCTCGCGCACGAAGTCGGCTTTTTTCGCCCCGTGCGCGGCGGTGCGGACGATCAGCCCGCCCGGCCCCTTGTAGGTGCGATCGACCATCTTGCGCAGCCGGTCACGCTCGGAGTCCGAGAGCCGGCGGCTGACGCCGACCCCCCCGCCCTGCGGGGCGAAGACGAGGTACCGACCGGCGATCGAGACGTTCATCGACAGCCGCGCCCCCTTCGACTTGAGGGGGTCCTTGACGACCTGGACGACGATCTCCTGGCCGGACTTGAGCAGCTCGGTGATGCGCCGCCCGCTGCCACGCCCGCGCCGCGGCGCCTGTTCGCCGTTCGGCAAGACGATCTCGTCGACGTGCAGGAAGCCGTTGCGCTCGAGGCCGATGTCGACGAACGCGGCCTCCATGCCGGGCAGGACGTTGTCGACCTTGCCCTTGTAGATGTTGCCGACGATCGAGCGCCGGCTGCGGCGCTCGACGTAGAGCTCCGCGGTCTTGGGTTTGCCGTCCTTGGTCTTCGACTCGAGGACGGCCACGCGTGTCTCGCCGCGATCGGCGGACACCAGGATTGTTTTTTTCATTGGTTCAGCTCAGTTCAGGTAGGTACGCATGGCCTGTGTCACCAGGCGAACCTGCCTCTCTGGCCGAGGCGCGCTTGCATGTGGATGCTCTGTAGAACCCCCACTGCGAGGAACGTCGCGAGCACGGAGGATCCCCCGTAGCTCAGCAGCGGTAAGGGGATGCCGGTGATCGGCATGATCCCCAGGTTCATTCCCACGTTGACGAAGACCTGAAACAGCAGCATGGCGGCGATGCCGCCTGCCACGAGGGTCCCGTAGGAGTTCTTCGAGAGCGTCACGATCCGCAGCGCCCGCCAGATCAGCAGGGCGTATAGGGATAGTACGAGCGCGGCCCCCGCGAACCCATAGCGCTCACCGATCACCGCGAAGATGAAGTCGGTGTGCCGCTCGGGTACGAAGTCGAGCCGCGTCTGGGTGGCCGAGTCGCCCCGCCCGGTTGTTTCACCGGAGCCGATGGCGATCTTGGCCTGGTTCTGCTGGTAGCCGGCACCGCTCGGGTCCCCGTTCGGGTTCAGGAAGCCGGTAAGCCGTTCTTCCTGATAGCCCTTGAGGACGGGCGTCCCGACTGCGGGCGCCACGACGAGGACGAGTGCGATGACGGCGACGACTGCCGCGCCGATAACCGTGAGGTGCGTCCAGGGGACGCCCGCCACGTACATCACGGCAAGGGTGATGGCCCCGTACACCAGGGCGGTGCCGAGGTCCGGCTGCAGGAAGACGAGCGCAGCCGGGGCGAGACCGAGGCATAGGTAGCGCAAGGTGCGCTGCCGCTCCGAGCCCCGCCGGGCGCCATCGATGATGAAGCCGGCAAGCGCCAGAACGAGCAGGAGCTTGCCCACCTCCGATGGCTGGAAGCTGAAGAAGGGAAGATCGAAGGCGCGGCGCGAGCCGCGAGCCGCGAAGCCGAAGACGAAGACCAGCGAGACGCTGACGCAGAGGAAGGTGTAGAGGCCGACCCGCAGCTCGCGGAAGCGCGAGTAGTCGATCCTCGCGACCAGATACATGCAGGCGAGCCCGATCAGCGCGTAGATCGCCTGCCGGTCCAGGTAGTAGTTCGGGTCGCCCGGCACGTCGTGCAGCGTCGCCTGCCCAAGGGTGAAAACCCCGAATGCCGCCAACCCGAGCGCGGCGATGCCCAGCTGGGCATCCATGTAGGGCAGGCCGAGGCGCTCGGCGATGCCGGGCCGGATCGCGAAGGGCTCGGGGCTGGCGCGGCGCGCGCGCGTCGCGTACATCACCCCGGGCTCCCGCCGTTGGGACCGGCTTCGCCGGTGCTGTGCTTGTTGAAATAGGCTTCCAGAATCTGAAGGGCGGCCGGTGCGGCCGATTCGACTCCGAACCCGCCTTCCTCCATGGTGACTGCGGTCACTATGCGCGGATTCGGATAGGGGGCCAGCACTATGTACCAGGACTGGTCTTCGTGGCCGACCCGCTGCGCCGTGCCCGTCTTGCCGGCCACCGGTACGGGAAAGCCACCGAACACAGCATACGAGGTGCCGCCCGGGGCCTGCGCCGCCTCGTGCAGTCCTTCGAGAATCGCCGCGCGGGTTTCCGGTTTGATCGGGACGTGCCGGCGCGGCTTCGGCTCGAATTCGCGCCGCACGCGGCCTGCGGCATCGTCGATCTGCATCCCGAGGTGCGGCGTCACCACGGTGCCGCCGTTGGCCAGGGTCGCGTAGGCGACAGCCATCTGCAGCGGGTTGGTCTGCAGGTCGCCCTGGCCGGTCGCCAGCTGGATGTTGTCGCCGGCCGACCATGGCCGTTCCGTTTCGCCTTCCTTGTAGAGGTGGTCGCGCCAGTGCTGGCTCGGCAGCAGGCCTTCGGCCGCGCCGGGCAGGTCGATTCCCGTCGGGCGACCGATTCCCATCCGGTGCGCCCACTTCTGCAGCACGCCGGTGTCCCACATGTCGAGGCCGAGGGTGTAGAAGAAGACGTCGGAAGAGACCTGCAGAGCAGGCACGAGGGTGAGGCTGCCGTAGGCGGCGCCGCCGGCGTTCTGAAAGGGCTGCCCCCCGACCGTGAGCGAGCCGCCGTCGTAGATCGAGGTTCCGGTAGTCAGCACGCCGCCTTCGAGGGCGGCGGTGGCGGTGATGAGCTTGAACGTGGACCCGGTCGGGTAGAGGCCGGCGATCGCCCGGTCCGTGAGCGGCGCCAGCACCGGATCGCGGTAGAGGGCGTTGACCTGGCTCTGGGTGAGCGGCTTGGTGAAGACGGACGGGTCGAAGGTCGGGAACGAGCCGAGGGCGATGATTTCGCCGCTGTTGACGTCCATCGTCACGAAGCCGCCCGGCAGGCCGCGGCCCGCCATCGCCGCTTCGCCAGCTTCCTGCACCTTGGAGTCGAGCGACAGCTTCAGATCCTCCCCGGGGACCGGCGGCTCCGAGACGAGCTTCCCGCCCCCGGTCGGCTGGCCGAGCGCGTTGACCTGGATCTTGGTCAGGCCGGGCCTGCCGCGAAGGTAGCGGTCATAGGTGTCCTCCAGGCCTTCCTGCCCGATCTCGTCGCCGGGCTGCAGGGCCCGGTAGCGGGGCTCCTTCAGCTGTTCCTTGTCGACCTCGCCGACGTACCCGAGGATGTGTGCGGCGAGACTTCCGTCGGGGTAGTCGCGGACGAAGACCTTCTGCACCGTGATCCCCGGGAAGCTCCGCTGATTCTCCTGGAGGTAATAGACGAGGTAGTTGCCGACGTCGCGCCTCAGGGTCACCGGCGCACCCGGCGAGGCCTTCAGCTCCTTATGCAGCATTTCGCGCACCCGTGGCAGCGAGCTATGGGTTATTTCGGCGAGGCGGGAGAGCTCCGCCCGCCGTTCCCGCAGGTCGACGGGAAGTTTCTGCATGTTGACCTGGAGGGCGAGGCTGGTGCGGTTGCCGACCAGCACGTTGCCGTCGCGGTCGAGGATCTCGCCGCGGGGCGCGGTCACCCGGAACTCCCGAGTGCGGTTGTTCCTGGCTTCGGCCAGATACTTGTCGCCGTTCAGCACCTGGAGGAACCAGAGGCGGAAGAAGAGGACGGCGAAGAGCGCGAAGGCGACGGCGCCGAACAGGGCAAGCCGCACCGACAATCGGCTGCTCCTCGACGGCCCTCGCTCGTCGGAGCGGAGGTACACGTCAGAACCCCCCGCCGCTCATCTGGCTCCCAGGATCGTGGGCTGCCGGCGCCTGCTGACGCGCGACTCCTCGACCAGCGCCGGCCGCAGCGCGCGCCTCAGTCCGAAGTAGATAGGCCAGCCGAGGAAGAAGGCATAGACGCTCTTCAGCAGCATGTCGCGGATGACCAGGACGCTCACAGGGGCGTCCACCCCGAGCATCAGCTGCACCGCGCCGAAGCCGAGCTCGGCAACCAGGGTGAGCACCATGCAGAGCAGCGGCGGGACCAGAGCGCTGTGGATATCGAACCGTTCGCGGAAGAGGCCGGCCAGGTAGCCGACCGCCAGCAGGACGAGCGAGGAGGCGCCGAGCGCCTCGACCAGAAGGGAGTCGACCAGGAAGCCGATCGTGAAGCCGGAGACGGCGCCGGTCATGCTGCCGCCCAGGAGCCCGAGCGAGATCACGACGGCGGGCAGGATGTCCGGGCTTACGTGCACCAGCTCGACCCGCGAGAAGAACGACAGCTGCAGCAGGACGGCGACGATCACGATCGCGGCAAGGCGGGCGAAGATGCGCGGCGTGACGATCATGACAAGGCCTCGCGCTTCGCACTCATCCGCGCGAGCCTCCGGTCAGAACCTGTACGAGATCGAGATCGGCGAGATCGGCATAGGGTCGCAGGTGCACCTGCTGGCTTGCCTCCTGCTGGACGATCGAAGCTTCGGTCACTTCGCCGATCGGCAGGCCGGGGGGAAACAGCGAGGCGAGACCCTGCGCACGCCACCCCGAGGTGACGACGCTCTGGCCCCGTCGCACGCTCCGGCTCGAGTTGAGGAAATCGAGCACCAGGTCTTCCGGGTCGCCGAGTTCGGGGCGCAGGACGCCCTGGACGCCCTCGGGGAGAACCTTTGCCGAGACCGCGCTGGCGTTGTCGATCAGCAGCCGCACCTGCGAGGAGCCGCCCTGCACCGACGCCACCTGACCGACCAGCCCGTCCCCGGAGACGACCGGGTCCTTCACCTTCACTCCGTCCGAGCTGCCCACGTCGATCGTCACCGCGGATTGCCACACGGTCGGGGAGCGGGCGATAACCCTGCCGGTGACCGGTTCGTACGCGCTGCTCGCCAGAGCCGGGTCGCGGTCCAGTTCGAGCATCTTGCGCAGCTGCGCGTTCTCCTGCAGCGCCTCCTGGCCCGCCACGGCCTGCCTCCGCGCCACCACCAGCTGATCCTTGAGGCGGCTGTTTTCGCCCCGTGCCTCGAACGTCTTGTCGAACCAGTCGACCAGGTCACGCGCCGGCTTCAGCGCCCGGTCGGCCGCCGACTGGAGTGGGCTGAAGATCGTGCTGACGCCATGCTGCAGCCCACCCGAGCGCTGCCCATAGGTGATCGTGAGCAGCAGGAACGAGCCGATTATCAGGAAGGTGAGTACCGCCCTACGGCGGCGTACTTGCTTGCGATACACGGGTGGAGCCTAAGATTGGGGGTTGACGGCGGATTTCAGGCATAGCGCGCCGCTCCGGAGTTGAGTTTGCTGGCGCGGTGGATCGCCTCGAACTCCTCGAGCGACACGCCTGAGCCCACCGCCACGCACGTCAGCGGAGACTCTGCCAGCTGGCACGGCATTTGGCACTCGTCCCGCAGGCGCTGTTCGAGGCCTTGCAGCAGCGCCCCACCGCCGGCCAGGGTTATTCCCCTGTCCATGATGTCGCCGGCGAGCTCGGGCGGGGTCCGATCGAGGGTGTCCTTGACGGCTTCGATGATGTGACCGATCGGTTCGTCCATCGCCTCCCGCACCTCGACCGAGCTGAGCGAGAGCGTCTTCGGCAGGCCCGAGACGAGGTCGCGGCCTCGGATCTCGACCTCCACCTCCTCGGACAGCGGCGAGGCGGAGCCGGCCTCGAGCTTCACCTCCTCGGCGGTCTGGGCGCCGATCGCCAGTTTGTAGTTGTGTTTGCAGTAGTTGATGATCGACTCGTCGAGCTCGTCTCCGCCGACCCGGATCGACTGCGAGACGACGATCCCGCCCAGTGAGATCACCGCGACCTCTGTGGTGCCGCCGCCGACGTCGACTATCAGCGAGCCGGTCGGCTCGGCTACCGGCAGCCCCGCGCCGATCGCTGCAGCCATCGGCTCCTCGATCAGGAACGCCTTGCGAGCGCCCGCCGAGAGGCAGGCCTCCTCGACCGCCCTCTTCTCCACCCCCGTCACGCCGGAGGGGACGCATACGACGACCCGCGGGTGAGCGAACCGGTTCGAGTGCACCTGCTTGATGAAGTGCCGCAGCATCTGCTCCGTGACGTCGAAATCGGCGATCACGCCATCCTTGAGGGGGCGAATCGCCGTGATCGTGCCCGGGGTCCGGCCCAGCATCCGCTTCGCTTCGATGCCGACCGCGTGGACCGCCCCGTTGCGGGAGTCGATCGCGACCACGGACGGCTCTGAGAGGACGATCCCACGCCCACGCACGTAGACCAGCGTGTTTGCGGTCCCGAGGTCGACCGCCATGTCGCGACCGCCGAACCTAGTGAGATTGCCGAATATGCCCATGCGTGAGTCGAATTCCTCGCAGCATGATCCCAGAATGCCTGCTCAGCGGGGGAAGTGCAGCTCAGGCGCAAGATCGAGCAGCAGGCCGACCGGGAGGCCGACCACGTTGGAGACACTTCCCTCGACCCGCTCGACCAGGGTCGAGCCCAGCGTCTGGATCGCGTATCCGCCGGACCGGCCCCGCCACTCGCCGAAGTCCACATAGCGACTCATCTCCGCCTCGTCGAGGTTTTTGAAGACCACGGAGGTGGCTTCCAGCCCCGACCGCTCCTCGCCGTCCACGAGCACCACCAGACCGCTGATCACGACGTGCGTGCGTCCCGACATCCGCTCCAGGTATTCCCGGGCCGCGCCCGCGTCGCTCGGCTTCCCAAGCGCCCTGCCGTCGAGGACCACATCGGTGTCGCAGGCGATCACGAGACCCTCGCGACCCACGGCTCTCGCCTTCATCCTCGCGTTCTCCAGCACCTCGGCCTCCGGCTCGCCGCCCCGCAGCTCCTCCACCCCGGGCACGACGACCTCGAAATCGACCCCCAGCTTCTCCAGGATCTCCCGTCGCTGCGGGGACCCCGAGGCAAGCAGGACCGTCAAGCGAGCTCGGGGAACCAGATGCCGATCTCGCGCTCGGCCGACTCGTCGGAATCGGAGCCGTGGACCATGTTGAAGGTGACCTCGAGCGCGTAGTCGCCGCGGATCGAGCCGGGGGCCGCCTCGATCGGGTTCGTCGCGCCGATCGTCTGACGCGCCGCGGCCACCGCTTCCTCGCCCTCCATGACGACCGCGACGAGGTTGCCGCCGGTGATGAACTCGACCAGCTCGCCGAAGAAGGGCTTCTCCCTGTGCTCGGCGTAGTGCTCGTCGGCGATCGCGACGTCCGCCTGCATCATCTTCATCGCCCTGATCCTCAGCCCCTTGCGCTCGAAGCGCGCGATCAGCTCGCCCGTCAGGGCGCGCTCGAAGGCATCAGGCTTGACGAGGATCAGGGTCCGGCTCACGTGTTGCGCTCCTTTGGGTTCGTTTCTGGCTCGGCTCTCGCTGGGCGGCTCTCCGCTCCGGCTCCTCCTGCGCTGCCTCTTTTCTCGCCGGCGGAGGACCCTTCCTGCGGGAGGAGGACGGTTTTCGTCGCGGCCGCCGTTCCGCGAGCGGCGTCTCGCAGAATGGGCACAGCGCCCATCGCGGGTCGACCGGCTTGCCGCAGGTCTGGCAGGGGTCCTTGAGCCGACGCTGGCACTGCGGACAGCGCAGGTAGCTCTTCTCGATCGGTGCTTCGCAGTTCGGACAGGAGAGCTCGGTCAGCTGGCGGACGCGGAGCTCCGCCGCCTTGATCTCGAGCTCGCGCTCATGGGCGTCCTCGATGAACTCCGGCGGGCGCACGATCGCGTACACGGCGGTCCCGAGGTAGGGGATGAACGACGCGAGCGTCGCGCAGCCGACCAGGAAAGGGTCGGAGATGCGTCGCTTTGCGTCGAGGTACGTGTAGACGATCAGGGCCAGCCAGACCGCGACGAGGCCCAGCACGAAGAGGCTGACGACCAGATTCAGTCCGTTGTTGTCGATGCCGAAGATCGCTATGGCCATGGCTGCGCCCCCGATCGGGGAGCGGTGAGTCTACTTCGCCGTCCGCCGCTGGAAACCTGTGGGGGCGCCAAATGCGCTAGCTGCATTCAGAGAAAAAGCCGGCCGAAGAGGTAGCCGACTCCGAAGAAGACCAGGATCACCAGGGCGACGACCCCAGCGACCAGGGCCATCATCGAGAGCAGTTCGGAGCCGGCACTGCGGTCCATCGTGGCTCAATCCTCGCACAGTCCGAGCGCCTCACGTGCGGGGGCGAGGAGGTAGTGCGAGCCCGCCACGAGGACGATCCCGCCGCTTGCGGCGGCGAGCTCACGGGCGCGTTGGAGCGCATCGCCGAGGTCCGGAACCGCCTCGGCTCCGAGACCGGCCTCGATGCAGGCGTCGCGCAGCTCGGCCGCCGGCACCGCTTCGCGCGGGGCCTCGGGCAGCTCGGTGCAGACGGCGCTCCGCAGGATCGGGGCGAGCGCGGCGATTATTCCCCCGGTGTCCTTGTCGGCGAGGACCGCGAGGCAGGCGACGACCGGCCGCCCGGCGGCGATTTCAGCGATCGCCTCGGCGAGCGCCGCGGCTCCTGCGGGATTGTGGGCGGCGTCGAGGAAGACCGGCGGATCCCCACCCAATCCTTCGAGCCGGCCCGGCACCCGCACCTCCCGCGCAACCTCGGCCACCAGCCCGGGCTCGAGCGGCCGGCCGGTGAAGGCCTCGACCACGGCCACGGCGAGCGCGAAGTTGCGGCGCTGGAAGCGCCCAGACAAGCCGAGCTCCACCTCCTCGCCGGGATCCTCCGGCGCCACCACCAGCTTCGCTCCCCTCCTCTCGGCAACCCGCCGGGCCTGGTCGGCGACGTCGGGGTTGAGCCTCCCCACCACCAGCGTCGTCTGGTCGCGGAGCACCGCAAGCTTCTCGGCGGCGATCTCGGTCTCCGATTCGCCAAGCCACTCCGTGTGGTCCAGTCCGACCGACGTCATCGCTGTGACCCGAGACGGAATCGTGTTGGTGGCGTCGAGGCGGCCGCCGAGCCCCGCCTCGACCACAGCCACCTGGACGTGAGCTGCGGCCAGCGCGACGAACGCGGCGGCGGTCGCGAGCTCGAACTGCGTGACCGGGCCGTCCTCCTCTGCGGATCCCCGGTTGACGACCTCCGCCGCGTCGGCGGCGCGCTCGACCGCGGCGGCGAAGGCCGCCGGCGCGATCTCCGCGCCGCCGATCAGCACCCGTTCCGACCAGCGCGACGCATGGGGTGACACACAGGCGCCGGTTCGGAGCCCGCTCGCCTCCATCAGGGCCGCCGCCATCCGCGTAACCGATGACTTGCCGTTTGTTCCCACGACGTGGATCGAGGCGAAGCGGTGCTGCGGCATCCCGAGCAGGGTGTTGAGCCGATGCATGCGCTCGAGCCCGAGCTTCCAGCCGATCGGCGCGAGCGACTCGAGGTACCGCTCGGGTTCTATTCGGACAGCTCCTCCAGCTCGCGCCGGTAGCGCTCGAGCTTCGCGCGCTCCTCCTCGACGACCTCCGCCGGCGCGTTGGCGACGAAGCCGTCGTTGTCGAGTTTCCCCTCCGCTCGAGCGACCTCGGAGCGCAGATCCACCAGCCGCGCCTCGACCCGCTCGCGCACCGCGGCGCCGTCGATCTGCCCCGTGGCGAGGACCTGGACCGGTCCCACCGATGCAACCGGCTCGCCGCCATCAGCGTCGAAGGAGAACCGCGCCAGCCGACCGACGAATGCCTCGAGATCGGGCCCGTCGACTCTCGCCGGAAGGACCGCGGCGGCCGGGATGTCGACCAGGTCGCGCCAGGCGCGCAGCCTTCGGATCAGCTCGATCGAGTCATTCATGTCGGTCTCGGCCTCAGCATCCCGCAGCGAGTCGTCGGCCTCCGGAAACGGATGGACCGCTAGGTGGCCTCGACGGGCCGGATGGTAGGACCAGATCTCCTCCGTCACGAAGGGCATCAGAGGGTGGATCAGGGCCAGGGTTCGCTCGAGAAGCCAGAGCAGCGTCGCCGAGACCTTCTCCTCGCCGTCGTAGAGGCGAGGCTTGACGATCTCCAGGTACCAGTCGCAGAGCTCGGACCAGAAGAACGAGTAGGCCTCCTGGGCCGCGTGCGCGAAGTCGTACTCCTCCAGCTTCGCGGTCACCGAGGCGATCGTCGCCTCCATCCGCGAGACGATCCAGCGATCCTCGATCGTCACAGGGTTGATCGTGCCGCCGCCCACCGCCGCAGGGACTTGGCCCTGCGGCGCATTGGTGTCCGCCTGATTTTGATCGAGTTTCACATTCATCAAAATCAGGCGGCTCGCGTTCCAGAGCTTGTTGGCCAGGTCGGCGCCCTGCTGGACCTTGGCGTCGGAAAAGCGCACGTCCTGGGTGGAGGACATCGCGAGCAGGCCGAATCGCAGCGCGTCGGCGCCGTGCTGATCGATTTCGTCCAGCGGGTCGATGCCCGTGCCCAGGCTCTTCGACATCCGGCGCCCGTCGCGCGCCTGGATCACCGCATGGACGTAGACGTCGCGGAAGGGTACGTCGCCGGCGAACTCGATCCCGGTCATGATCATCCGCGCCACCCAGAGGAAGAGGATCTCGCGAGCGGTGGTGAGGAAGCTGGTCGGATAGAAGGCGGCCAGCTCGGGGGTCTCCTCGGGCCAACCGAGCGTCGCGAAGGGCCAGATCGCCGAGCTGAACCAGGTATCCAGCACGTCCTCCTCCTGGCGCAGCTCGCCCCCACAGGCGCCGCAGCGGCTCGGTTCCCGCTCGGCGACGATCGTCTCGCTGCAGGAGTCGCAGTACCAGACCGGGATCCTGTGGCCCCACCACAGCTGGCGCGAGATGCACCACGGGCGGATTTCCTCCATCCAGTCGAGGTAGACCCGCTTCCACTGCGGCGGGACGATCCGAACCTGGTCCCTTTCCACGGCTTCGATCGCCGGCCGGGCGAGCTCGTCCATGCGGCAGAACCACTGCAGCGAGATCAGCGGCTCGATCCGCTCGCCGGAACGGTGGGAGAAGGGCACAGAGTGGATGTAGGGCTCCTCACTGCTGATCAGGCCCTCCTCTCGCAGCGCGGCGACGACCGCGGTCTGCGCCTCGGCGACGGTGAGGCCGGTGAAGCGCTCTCCCGCCGCCTCGGTCATGCGGCCGTCGGGGCCGATCGCGACGATCTCCTCGAGGCCGTGCCGGCGGCCGATCTGGAAGTCGTTGGGGTCGTGCCCCGGGGTGATCTTCAAGGCCCCGGTTCCGAACTCCGGGTCGACGTGCTCGTCGGCGATGACCGGCAGGCGGCGGCCGACCAGAGGCAGGACGCAGTGGCGGCCGATCAGGTCCGCGTAACGCTCGTCGTCCGGATTCACCGCCACCGCGGTGTCCGCGAGCATCGTCTCCGGCCGCACGGTGGCGACGGTCAGCACCCTGTCGGAGTCCTCGACCGGGTAGTCGATCGAGTAGAGGGTGTCCTCCACCTCGCGGTTCTCGACCTCGAGGTCGGAGATCGCCGAATGCGAGCCCGGGTCCCAGTTGACCATGTAGTTGTCGCGGTAGATGTAGCCGCGGTCGAAGAGGCCCTTGAAGACCCGGTAGACCGCCCTCACGTACCCCTCGTCGAGGGTGAAGCGCTCGCGCTCGTAGTCGCATGAGGCGCCGAGGCGCTTGTACTGCTCGACGATCTGGGAGCCGTACTGCTCTTTCCACCTCCAGACCCGCTCGACGAAGGCCTCGCGGCCCAGGTCGAGGCGGTCACTCCCCTCCTCGCGCAGCGCTCTCTCGACCACCGCCTGGGTCGCGATCCCTGCGTGGTCGGTGCCGAGGATCCAGAGCGTGTTGCGCCCCCTCATCCGGTTCATCCGCACCAGCGCGTCCTGGATCGATCCATTCAGGGCGTGCCCCATGTGCAGGGCGCCGGTCACGTTTGGCGGTGGGATCGCCACCGAGAAGTTCTGCTCCGGCGCCCCCTCGGCCGGCGGGTGAAAATAGCCGCCCTCCAGCCATTCGGCGAAGATCCGCCGCTCGACCTCGGCAGGGTCGTAGCGGGTCTTCTCCTCGAGGTTCTTGAGGCGCTCGTCTCCCATTCGGGCGCCGAGTCTAAGCCTATCCGCCCATCTGCCGATGGCCTTAAAACCACCGTATGGGTGGGTTTAAGGCCCATCGGCCGTGGTTCAGGCGGATTCCTCGCTCAGCTCGTCGTCCGAGTCCTCGCCGATGTCCTGGTGCGCGGCCTCGGTGACCAGTGTCGGGCGCCTCCCCTGCACGATCGTCTCCTTGGTCACCACGCACTTGGTGACGTCGCGGCGGGAGGGCAGCTCGAACTGGACGTCGAGCAGCGTCTCCTCGAGGATCGAGCGCAGACCACGGGCGCCGGTCTCCCGCTCCAACGCCCGGTCGGCGATCGCCTCGAGGCTGTCCTCGCTGAAGACCAGCTCGATGTCGTCGAACTCGAAGAAGCGCTGGAACTGGCGCGTCAGCGCGTGGCGGGGCTCGGTGAGGATCGTGATCAGGTCGTCGCGGGTGAGCTGGTGGATCGCGGCGACCACCGGGAGCCGGCCAATGAACTCCGGAATCAGCCCGTATTCGATCAGGTCCTCGGGCAGGACCTGCTCGAACCACTCCCCGGTGTCCTTGACCTCGCGGGAGGAGATCGCCGCGCCGAACCCCACGCCGCGGTTGCCGACCCGCCGCTCGATCACCTTGTCGAGTTCCGCGAATGAGCCGCCGCAGACGAAGAGGATGTTTGTCGTGTCGATCGTCAGGAACTCCTGGTGCGGGTGCTTGCGGCCTCCCTGCGGCGGCACCGAGGCGGTGGTCCCCTCGAGGATCTTCAGGAGCGCCTGCTGGACGCCTTCGCCGGAGACGTCCCGGGTGATCGACGGGTTGTCCGCTTTGCGGGCGATCTTGTCGATCTCGTCGATGTAGATGATCCCGGTCTCCGCCTTCTTCACGTCGTAGTCGGCCGCCTGGATCAGCTTCAGGAGGATGTTCTCCACGTCCTCGCCCACGTAGCCCGCCTCGGTCAGGGCGGTCGCGTCGGCGATCGCGAAGGGCACGTTGAGGATGCGGGCAAGGGTCTGTGCCAGCAGCGTCTTGCCGCAGCCGGTCGGGCCGAGCAGGAGGATGTTCGACTTCTGCAACTCGACGTCGGTCTCCTCGCCCTGTGCCATCTGGACCCGCTTGTAGTGGTTGTAGACGGCGACCGAGAGTGCTCGCTTCGCCGCCTCCTGACCGACCACGTACTCCTGCAGGACCTGGTGGATCTCACGCGGTTTGGGGAGGTTCTCGAGTTCGACCGCCGGAGCCGGGGTCAGCTCCTCGTCGATGATCTCGTTGCAGAGGTCGATGCACTCGTCGCAGATGTAGACGCCCGGGCCCGCGATCAGCTTTTTGACCTGTCGCTGGGACTTGCCGCAGAAGCTGCAGAGGAGTTGCTCGTTCGAATCTGTAGGACGTGCCAAGCGGGTTCCCCTCCTTGCGGGGCGGTAGTCGCCTACCGGCGTCGCGCCCCCTAGCTTAGACGGAGCTCCGACCCGGCCTCGTGAGCATCTTTACGCCGGGGCGGGCGCCGTCCCTTCCCCTGGGACGATCCATGCCGACCCCGCGATACCGTGAAGCGGATGAAGGGCGCCAGACGCATCGGGCCGATCGCGGCGGAGGACATGGACGCCCTTTTGCCGATGATCGGGGATTACCAGCGCTTCTACCTGGTCGAGCGCATCGATTCCGAGCGCAACCGGGCGTTCTTCTCCCGCTTCATCCACCCCAGCGCCGACGGCATGCTGCTCGGCGCCTGGGAGGACGAGGTGCTCGTCGGCTATGCCTGCCTCTACTGGAGCTTCAGCTCGCTCGTCCCGGCCGAGACGGTCCTGATGAACGATCTCTACGTCGTCGAGCCGGCCCGTGGTCGGGGGATCGGCCGTGGGCTGATCGACGCCGCCGCGGCCGCCGCCCGAGAGCGCGGAGCTCACCAGGTGGAATGGTCGACCCAGCCGGGCAACGTCACCGCGCAGCGCCTCTACGACTCGACCGGAGCCGAGCGCAGCGAGTGGGTTGAGTACGACCTGCCGCTGTAGGCGCATCTCAGAAAGCAGACCGCTCGTACGCGCGCACCTTCTCCTCGAGCTCACGGCGATAGATGCGCAGGAAGACCGGAATCCAGATCGCCTCGAGGACCAGCCCCGCCAAGAGGATCTTCCAACCGCTGATCTCGAGTGCCGCGGCGAGGATCGCGATGGCGCCAAGGAAGAGTGCGGAGAGCACGAGCGATCCCCGGATCACCCGGTAACCCCGCGCCGCGTCCCGGCGGCTCACCGGCTCGTCGTTGGTTATCCGGAAGTTCCCCATACACCCTTTTCTCGGACGTCGTGCTCGGAACTTGAGGCGAGTTGGCTACCTTCGGGGCAGATGCAGGTGGAGCTCTCCAGGACCACGCCGCAGGACCCCGCCGCGGTCGTCATGCACGAGGCGCTCTACCGTGAAGCCGACGAGCGAGGCGGGCTGCCGCCCCCCATCGCCGTCCCGGCGATGCCGGTCGGGCTGACGCCCCCGACCGGCGCGTTGCTGATCGCACACGAGGGCCTGGAGCCGGTGGGGATCGGCGGCGTCCGGCACCTCGGCACCGACGTGGCCGAGGTGAAGAGCATGTACGTCCGCCCGTCTCACCGGGGAAGGGGCGTCGCACGGCGGCTCCTGGAAGAGCTCGAGTCGATCGCCCGCGAGCACGGCTGTCTGGCCGTCCGGCTCGACTCCTCGCGCTACCTGACCGAGGCCGTCTCGCTCTACCGCTCCGCCGGCTACGAGGAGATCGCCGACTACAACGGCAACCGGAGCGCCGACATCTGGTTCGAGCGCCCTCTCACCAGCGGCTGAGGATCGGCTTCGGGTCGACCGGCCGGCCGCGGAGGTGGACCTCGAAATGAAGGTGGCAGCCGACGGTGCGGGCGTTGCCCGTCCTCCCCACCGCGCCGACCGCCTCGCCGGCGAAAACCGGCTCTCCGCGCCGCAGCGGCGTCGGCCGCCGCATGTGGGCGTAGAAGTAGGAACGCGCCTCGCCCGCGCCGTGGATCAGGATGAAATTCCCGTAGAGGACCGGATCGAAGCCCCATCGCAGGACCCGGCCGCTCGCCGCCGCGACCAGCGGCGTCCGGCAGCGGGCGACGATGTCGAAGCCTTCGTGCGTCCGCCCACCGCTCCGAGGCGCCCGGAAGTCCCCGATCGCCCCCCGCGTCCAGTGCGGCCCGGCAACCGGGAAGACATGCGCGACGAACCGCGTCCCACCCGTCGGCCGCGC
>DASXAR010000051.1:0-3400 GCA_036406595.1 Solirubrobacterales bacterium
GGTCGCCGAAGAGTCCCCCGGCTCCGACCCCGGCGAGGTGACGATCCGCATGAACCAGGCCGACCTCGCGCAGCTTGCCGGCACCTCCCGCGAGAGCGTCAGCCGCTTTCTCGCCGACCTCGAGCGTGCCGGCGTCGTCCGTCCGGGCCGCGGCCGCGTCACCGTCATCGCGCCGGCGAAGCTTCGCAATTACATTTTCTAGACGGGGAACGGTGGATCTTGTGCCGGGGGACAGACGCGCTATGAGCAGGGCGACGCCGGCGGCTCTGGCTGCCGCCCTACTGCTCGCGTTGCTGCCGAGCACCGCGGCGGGCGCCGCGCGAGATGGCCTCGGCAATTTTCAGGAACCGATCTACCTGGCGTCCGACCCCCAGGACTCCGGCCGCCTGCTCGTCGCCGAGCGCCGCGGCCTGATCTACGAGGTCCGCGGTGCCGAACGGACTATCTGGGCCGATCTACGGGCGTTGGTGCTGTGCTGCGAAGGCGAACGCGGATTGCTTTCGATCGCCCCCGCCCCGGACTTCCACTACAGCGACCGCATCTACGTCGCCTACACCGGTGGGCCGGCGGCGGGTGGCCTGGCGGGGGACGTCCAGGTCGACTCGTTCCGCCACACCGCCGGCACGCTGGTTCGTGCCCCGATCCTCTCGGTCCCGCACTCGCTCGAACCGGACGACAACGGCGGCCAGCTGCAATTCGGTCCCGAAAATGCGCTCTATGCCTCCTTCGGGGACGGCGGGGGCAGCGGCGATCCCTTCGACAGCGCCCAGAACCTCGAAAGGCTGCTGGGCAAGCTGATCCGCGTCTACCCGTACCCGGACGCGGAACCTCCCTACGTGGTTCCGGCCGACAACCCGCTTGTGGGGAAAGCGGCCAAGGACGAGATCTGGAGCCTCGGTCTCCGCAACCCCCGGCGCTTCTCCTTCGACCGCGAAAGCGGCGATCTGGTGATCGCCGACGCCGGGGAAAACGCCCGCGAGGAGATCGACCTGGCGCCGCGGCTCGCCGGAAAGCCCGGCGGCGCAGACGCCAATTACGGCTGGGATTGCCGAGAGGGGCTGATCGAATTCAGCGGCGACGCGAGCGAAGCATGCGGCCTCTATGAAATGAGCGCCTTCACCGAACCGATCTTCGACTACCCGCATGAAGACCCCCAGGACGGCAGCGCCCATGGCTGCTCCATCGTCGGCGGCTATGTCGTCCGCGACGCGAGCGTCCCCGAGCTTTCAGGGCGCTACCTCTACGGCGACTACTGCCTCGGGGAAATTCGTTCGATCGACCTTTCCGCGGTGAATCCCCGCTCAACCGATCGTCCCGAGCCCGCTCTCGGCGTCGCGCCGCTGTCCCTCTTCTCGTTCGGTGAGGACTCCTGCGGGCGGGTCTACATCGTCACGAGGAGCGAGGTGGACCGGGTGGTCGGCACGCAGCCGAACCCCTGCGGCCATCAGCCGCCGCCCCCACCCCCGGAGCCACCCCTCCCGCCCCGCACCGTCGTGAAGCTCCGCGCGCTGTACGGACGGCCGGAGCCGAAGATCCTCTTCAAGGCACGCGTCAGGCCCTGTGCGGCCAACCGCGGGCGGCTGCTGATCCTCAAGCGAGGCTCGCTGCGCTTTGGGGCAAAGCGGGTCAAGGGGCGCTGCGTCGTCAAATTCCGGGCGCTGGTGAAGCGGCGCGCGGTCTTCCTCGCCCTGCTCCCGCTCGGCCGGGGTGTTGGGACGATCCGCTCGCGCAGGGTCGTGGTTCACGGCACTCGGCGATAGGACGGGCTCGGAGACGCGCGCGCCTCATCTGGCCCAGAAGCTGCCGCTAGCCTGGAACACATCCACCGGCGCCCCGAACCCTCTGATGACGGCGCTCCCAGCAACGGCTTCGAAGAGCTGCGGAGCCGGATGGTCGAGCGGCAGCTGCGCAATCGCGGAATCGAGGACGAGCGGGTGCTGGCGGCGATGGGGGCTGTGCCGCGCGAGGAGTTCGTCCCCGAGCGCTACCGCAGCCGCGCCTACTCGGATTCGGCGCTCCCGATCGGCGAGGGGCAGACGATCTCCCAGCCCTGGATCGTCGCCGCGATCTGCCAGGCAATGTCTTTGCGAGGCGACGAGCTGGTGCTCGAGGTCGGCACGGGTTCGGGCTACTCGGCGGCGGTGCTCTCGCACCTATGCGCCGAGGTGATCGGGGTCGAGCGCCTCGAGGGACTGGCGCGAGAGGCGCGCCACTCGATCGACACCCTCGGCATCGCCAACGTCGAGGTGCGGGTCGGCGACGGTAGCCGCGGAGTCCCGGACCGCGCTCCCTTTGCCGCTATCGCAGTCCACGCGACTGCGCCGGAGCCGCCCAGGACCCTGCTCGGCCAGCTCATGGACGGCGGTCGGCTGGTCGCCCCGATCGCCGCCCGGGGTGCCGACATTCTCACCGTCTTCCACCTCACACCCCACGGGGTCGAGACCGAGGAGATCGGCCCCTGCCGCTTCGTGCCGCTGGTCGGCGAGGAGGGCTACGAATCCTGAGCGGGCTGGCGGCTGCTCAGCAGTCGGACGGGCTTGGGTCGGAGGGGTCGAGCATCACGTCGTTGTGGCCGCCGCCTCCGCAGTTGATCAGCTTGTCGCGCCGGCCGTCGACCGCGTCGATGAAGTCGCTGCCCCCCTTGCCGATGAACTTGTCGGCGCCGAGGTGGCCGAGGAAGCTGTTCTCGCCGCCGTCGCCGATCAGCACGTCGGGGCCGTCGGAGCCCTCGAGGCTCTCGTTGTTGCCCTCGACCTGGTCGGGGCTTCCACACCCGTGCGGGGCTCCGGTGCCGCCGAGCTTCACGGTCAGGCTCGCGTTCGAGCGGCCGTAGGAGACCGTGTCGTCGCCCGGGCCGCCGTCGTACTGGTGGCCCTGGCATGTCGAGACGGAGGAGACCAGCAGGTCGTTGCCCGGGCCGCCGGAGAGCAGGTCGGCGCCGGGGTCGGCGTAGAGGACGTCGCTGCCCGCGTTGCCGATCAGAGTGTCGTTGCCGTCGTCGGGGCCGTTGTAGTTCTCGCCGGCCTCGAGGACGTCATCGCCGTTGCCGCCGACGAGGGTGTCGGAGCCCGCGTTGCCGTTGATTCTCACCTTGACCCCGGCCGGGACGCTGGGGTCGACCGAGATCGCGTCGTTGCCGGCGCCGCCGGTGGCGACAAGGAGGCCGGTCGGGATCGCGGTCGGACAGCTGACCGCGTTGCCTGAGGCGGCCGAGCAGCCTTCGCCCGGAGCGATCGGGCTGCTGTCGGTGACCGTCCAGCCTCCGCTGAAGGAGATGTGGATGTCGTCGGGCCCGCCGTCGCCCTGGACGATCAGGCTGGAGCCGTCGAGCCCCTGGTTGAGGATCACGAAGGTCTGCCCCGCGGGTGGGCTCTGTTCGGGACCGCAGGAGTGCTCGGTG
>DASXAR010000052.1:0-13237 GCA_036406595.1 Solirubrobacterales bacterium
GGCGCTCAACTCGGCCGTCTGGTCGGGCGGCTCCTTCGTCTACGTCCCCGCCGGGGTCAAGGTGGAGATGCCGCTGCAGGCCTACTTCCGGATCAACACCGAGAACATGGGTCAGTTCGAGCGCACGCTGATCATCTGCGAGGAGGGCGCCGACGTCCACTACATCGAGGGCTGCACGGCGCCGGTCTACTCGACCGACTCGCTGCACTCGGCGGTGGTCGAGATCATCGCCAAGCCGAGCTCCCGGATTCGCTACACGACGGTCCAGAACTGGTCCCAGAACGTGTTCAACCTGGTCACCAAGCGGGCGATCGCGCAGGAGAACGCGACCATGGAGTGGGTCGACTGCAACCTGGGCTCGAAGCTGACCATGAAGTACCCCTCGATCTACCTGCTCGGCCCCGAGGCCCACGGCGAGATCCTCTCGATCGCCTTCGCCGGCGACGGCCAGCATCAGGACGCCGGCGGCAAGATCATCCACGCCGCACCCCAGACCTCGTCCTCGATCTTCTCCAAGTCGATCTCCAAGGACGGCGGCCGAGCGACCTACCGCGGACTGCTCGAGGTCGCCGACGGCGCGACGGAATCGCGATCGAAGGTCGTCTGCGACGCGCTGCTGCTCGACGAGGACTCGCGCTCCGACACCTACCCGACGATCAGGATCGGCGAGAACGACGCCGACGTCGGCCACGAGGCGACCGTCTCGAAGATCGGCGACGAGCAGATCTTCTACCTCCAGAGCCACGGGCTCGACGAGGAAGAGGCCTCGAAGATGATCGTCAACGGCTTCATCGAGCCGGTGACGAAAGAGCTGCCGATGGAGTACGCGGTCGAGCTCAACCGGCTGATCGAGCTGCAGATGGAGGGCTCGATTGGCTGAGCTGGCGACCGAGCCGGCCTGGTTGGACGAGAGGCGCCGTCGAGGCGCCTCTCTCGCGCAGGAGCTCGCGCTGCCCGACCAGAAGGCGAAGGGGTGGGAATTCACCGACCTCTCCGGGCTCGACCTCGACGGCTACCCGCCCGTCCCCGCCGAGGCTTCGATCGAGGGGCCCGAGGGCGTCGCCGCCGTTCCCCTCTCCGAGGCGCTCGACTCGCACGACGAGCTGCTGCGCGAGCGGCTCGGCGCGCTGGTCCCCGTCGAGGACCCGTTCGTCGCCCGCAACGAGGCGAATCTCGGTGACGGTGTCCTCGTCCACGTTCCCGCGGGCGTCGTGGCAACCGAGCCGATACGCGTCTCGATCCCGCTCGACGAGGACGGCGCCACGGTCGCCTGGCGGACCGTGATCGTCCTCGAGGAGGGCGCCGAGGCCGAGGTCTGGGAGCACGCCGCCTCCGCCGGCGACGAGACAGACGCGCTCCTCAACTCGGTGGTCGAGCTGCACGTCGGCCAGGGCGCGACGCTGCGATACGTCAGCACCCAGGACATCTCCGAGCGGGCCTGGATCTTCTCCAGCCAGCGGGCGCGGGTCGAGCGCGACGGGCGCCTCGACTGGACGGCCCTCGGCTTCGGGTCGGGGCGCGGCAAGGTGCGAATGGAGACGAATCTGGCGGGCGCCGGCTCGGAGGCGCGCGTGACCGGCGGCTACGCGGGCGGCCCCGGCCAGCACCTCGACTTCGACACCACCCAGGAGCACGCGGCGCCGAGCACCAACTCGGACCTCGCCTTCCGCGGCGTCCTCGCCGCCGGCGCGACGGCCGTCTGGCGCGGCATGATCCGCGTCGACCCGGGCGCCCAGCAGACCGACGCCTTCCAGGAGAGCCGCAATCTCCTCCTCTCCCCCGACGCCCACGCCGACGCGATCCCCGGCCTCGAGATCGAGGCCGACGACGTCCGCTGCACCCACGCGGCGGCGATCGCCCAGATCGACCGCGACCAGCTCTTCTACCTGACCTCTCGGGGCCTCGACGGCGCCGAGGCGAAGAGACTGATTATCGAAGGCTTCCTCGAGTCGCTGGTCGAGCGGCTCGTTGAGGGGCCGGTGCGCGAGGAGATCTCGGCGGCGCTTGAGCAGCGGCTCAGCGAGATCCTCTGACCCCGGCGCCGCGGGTCCTGACGCCGAACAAATCCGCCGCCTCCTCCGCTTCGCGTCCGGGGGCGGCGGCAACCCGCCGCATCAGCGCCGCTCGCAAAAAATCAGAATTCGATGCTCGCTAATCGGTGCTCCGATCTGTATCGCTCCGACGCCTGCGTCTTTCCGCCAGCTTGGCGCGGATGATCGAGCCGACCACGATCAGAACTGGGGGCAGGTAGAGCACCCAGAGCCAGTGGCCGGCGTGCGCGAGCGGCAGCAGGATCGCCTCATCCATTCGCCACCGAGAGTAGATAGAGGCCGAAGCAGGTGAAGGCGACCATCACGGCGAGCATCCAGTATTGGGAGCGCGCCGCCTGGCGGTAGTCGCCCCAGTAGGCCGTGGCGCGGTCGTGGGCGAGGGTGAGCCCCGTCACGTGGCCGACGATGAGCGCGCCGACCTGCACGTACCAGATCGCGTTCGAGCTTAGGGCGCGGAAGTCGATTCCTCCCGAGGCGGTCCCGAAGAGGTCGGTCGTGGTGGTCCCGAGCGGATCGGAGAGCAGGTAGGTGAACTGCGCCTGCTCCTGGAAGACGAAGAGGCTGAAGTAGTGGGCGACCAGGTAGGCGAAGGCGATCGGGATCAGCGTATGTGCGAAGCCGCTTCGCAGTTTCTTGAACGGCGGGGCGCCCTCGACCGTGGACATCCCCCGAACACCGATCAAATAGACGAGGGCGACGCCGGCGAAGGTGAGCAGCATGAAGATCGTGTCGGTGAGCCGCAGGGCGGAGGTGAGGCCGAGGCCCGCGTCGACCAGTCGTTCGAAGGTGCTTTCGAGTCCCCCCTTGAACGCCCCCTCCTGAGCTCCGTCGAAGCTCGTCGTCGCGATCGAGGCGATCACCACCGCGGCCGAGCCCGGGACGGTCGCCCAGTGCGTCGCGGCCGCCAGCGGTAGGCGGCGGCCGAGCCGCCCGTCCCTGACGGCGAAGCTGCCGAGCTGGCTGAACATGCCGAAGTAGACGGAGAAGATCTCGCCGCGGGCGCACCACTCCTCGACCCCGAAAATCGCCATCATCGCCAGCGCGTAGGCGCTGTAGAAGAGGGCGGCGACGGCCGCCGAATGGGGCGAGAGCCCGACCGCGACTCCGCCGCTGGATCCGTAGACGATCTCCAGCCAGACGACGGCAATCAGGCCGATCGCCGCCGGCCAGCGCCCGAGCCGCTCCGGATAACGCAGGTGCGCCGGCCGCTGGCCCGCGAAGGCGGTGAAGGCGCCGCCGACCACCCGGCCCACGGCCCGCCAGGGGTTGAAGGGCCGGAACACGTCTCCGAAGATGACGCTGAACACCGGAAACCCCAGCCAGGCGGTGACGAAGAGGAAGGTGAGCGCGAAGTTCCGGTCCGGCGCCTCGGTGCCGCGCAGGCCGGCATAGATCGCGACCCCGAGCAGGAAGACGCCGATCGCGCCGCAGACGACCTGCGCCGGAATGCCGAGCAGGGCCCGTGAGAGCCCCGCCCCGAGGGGACGCCATCGGTCCTCCTCGAAGCGGGGCGTTCGCCAGGCGACCGAGAGCGCGAAAAAGGAGACGATCAGGACCAGAGAAGCGCCCCAGGCGAACAGCCAGGTCGGAATCGGCAGGTCTTTGCGCGCGACAAGGGCGTGGGCGAGCGGCAGCAGGTCGGGCAGCCGGCTCACGGATTGACCCGAAGTTCGAGGATCTGTTCCTTGCGACCCTCGAGCTCCGCCTCGAACACCCCCTCGATCGTCGCCGGGAAGTCGAAGCTGACCGACCCGCCCGCCTCGACGTCCTTCATGATGTCGTAGCCGTGCATGTGGACCTCGTCGCTGACGTCGGAGTCCACCTTGAAGCGAACCTGTTCTCCCTTGTTGTAGGTCAGCTGCGCGATCCCGCCGACCGGCTTCCCGTTCTTGACGACGATCGTGGTGACCCCCGTGGTCGTCTTTTCGCTTTCACCGCTGTCGCCCCCCTTGAGGACGATCAGCAGGACGACGGCGACGATGACGACCGCTGCCCCCGCGAGGGCGCGCATCATGTTCGAACTCATGGTTCCTCCTTTCGCTCGGGGCGCCTGCCACCGGCAGGCGCCGAGTACCCCGCGGCCGGGCGGCCGCGACGGTTCACCTGGGCTCAGGCGGCGAGAGGCGGCGGGCGCTGCGGGTGGCCGAAGGCGATCAGCAGGCCGCCGCTAACCGCCTGGCGCAGGGGCGCGGCGGGGCGGGGGCGGGAGGTCGCCCGTGTCGAACTCGGGCCGGGGCGCCGACCACGGCGCTCGGCGAGGCGAACGATCGTCTCGCAGCCGGGGTAGAAGCCCGCGAGCAGCAAGGCGAGAAGCAGCAGCAGCGGAACCCCTGCGAGTACAACCTCGAGCATGCTCTGACCAGGCTAGCGGAGACGGTCCGCACCTCGACGTGCCGGTGGTTATCCACCCATAGGGACGGCTAATCACCGGCACGTCCGGCGGCCGGTCCTAGGCGGCGGGGGTGATGCCGTCCAGCAGCCGCCAGTTCGCTTCGAAGGCGGCCTCCGCCGCCGCGACCAGCTCGTCGGGGTCGGCGCCGGCGAGGTGGGCCTCGATCAGCGAACGGCCCTCGGCCGCGTGATGGACGTCGGCCTCCTCGTGAATCCGGAAGTACTCGTTGCCCGGGCCATCGCCGATCCCATAGTGGGCCTCGAGCCCAACCCGCTTGGTGCGGGAGATGGCGGGCTGGCCGCTCTCGATCGCGTAGAGGCGGACCAGCTGCACCAGCCGCTCATCGCCCGCGGTCCAGGCATCGACGCACTCCTGCGTCTCGCGGTTCGGCGCCGCCGCGAGGTCGCCCCCGACCGCCTCGACGAATCCGTCCCAGGCGGCGACATGTGCCTGCTCCTCCGCTGCGTGGCGACGCAGGCCGGCGCGCTCGACACCGGCAGAGGACTCGGCCACCGACGCGCTGAGCGCGGCGATCGCGACGGTCGCGTGCCGGTACTGCCCGGCGTAGTCGGCCAGCTCCTCGAGGCTCAGCTCGCCGGCCGACCAGCGCTGGTAGAAGGGATGCTCGAGCACGTTCCAGCGAGCGCGGGCCTCCTCGATCCTTTGCCAGACGTCGTTGCTCACTGAGGCCTCCTTGTCGGTTCGGTGCGGCAGGGCGGCCCAGGATAACGTCCCGCCGCGTCGCCCATGCGCCCCCAGCGAGAGAACATCGCAGCCCCCGACCTCCCCGCCGGGCTCGAGTGGATCGGCGAGGAGCCCCGCTCGATGCCGGTCCTGACCGCGGCCGGGCCGGTCCTGGTCCACTTCGTCGACTACGCGCAGTTGAACAGCGTCCGCACCCTCCCCTACGTCGTCGAGTGGGACCGTCGCTATCGCGACGCGGGGCTGCGCACGATCGTCGTCCAGGCGCCGCGATTTCCGTTCGGCGCGGTGCGCGAGACGGTGGCGGCCGGACTCGCGCGCCTTGGGGTGGAGCTTGCGGTGACGATCGACACGGAGCGGCTGCTGTGGCACGCCTACGGCTGCGAGGGGTGGCCGAGCCTCTTCCTCTGGAAGACCGGCGGCGCCCTCGCCTGGGTTCACTTTGGCGAGGGTGAGTACCTCGGCACCGAGGAGGCGATCCAGGCTGAGCTTAGGGAGAAGGATGCGCTGCGGGTCCTGCCGGAGCCGATGGAGGCGCTGCGGGCCACCGACGCTCCGGGCGCGCGGGTGATGCCTCCGAGCCCGGAGGTCTTCCCCGGCGGCAGTTGGGAGCGGCCCTGGGTCGCGGGCGAGGACGGCGAGGAGCTCGAGGTCTCCTACGAGGCGGGCGGCGCCTTCGCGACGGTTGAGGGAAGCGGCACGCTCGGAGTCCGGGTGGACGGGGCCGACGGGGCAGAGGTCGACATCGACGGCCCCGCGCTCTACCCCCTGGCGGAGCACCCGTGCCACGAGCGGCACGGCCTGACCCTGAGCCCCTCCGCGGGGCTCCGAATCTGGTCCGTCAGCTTCGCAGCCGGCGTTCCCTGAAGGACGAATCTGCTCCAGCACCTCCCAGAGGTGCGCTGATGCAGATTCGTCTCGGGATGCGCAGCGTCGCTTCGCGCCCGGCCCGCTAGGCCGGCGAGCGTGCCGCGATCTCCTCCCGGATCTCCTTGGGAAGCATGAAGCGAACGTCCTCGTGGACGGTCCGCAGCTCTGAGACCTCGGAGGCGCCGCGCTCGCGGAAGTGGTCGACGAGGGCCTCGACCAGCTCCTCCGGAGCGCTCGCGCCGGAGGTGATGCCAACCGTCTCGACCCCTTCCAGCCACTCCTCGCGGACCTGGGTGTGGTTATCGATCAGATGGGAGTCCGCTCCGTGCTCGCGAGCGACCTCGACCAGGCGGTTGGAGTTGGAGGAGTTGGTCGAGCCGATCACGAGCACCAGCTCGCACTCGCTGGCGAGCTGCTTGACGGCGATCTGGCGGTTCGTCGTCGCGTAGCAGATGTCGTCTGACTTGGAGCTGACAATCGACGGGAAGCGGGCGCGCAGGGCGGCGATGATCTCCGAGGTCTCATCGACCGAGAGTGTGGTCTGGGTGATGAAGGCGACCCGCTCGGGGTCCTCCACCTCGAGCGTCGCCACCTCATCGACCGTCTCGACCAGGACGATGCTCTCTGGCGCCTCGCCGGTGGTCCCTTCGACCTCCTCGTGGCCGTCGTGGCCGATCATCACGATCGTGTAGCCGTCGGCGGCGAAGCGCCGGGCCTCGACGTGGACCTTGGTGACGAGTGGGCAGGTGGCGTCGATCGTCCGAAGCTGCCGAGCCGCCGCCTTCTCGTGCACCGCCGGTGCGACGCCGTGAGCGGAGAAAACGACCATCTCCCCCTCGGGGACCTCGGTCTCCTCCTCGACGAAGATCGCGCCGCGCTTGGTCAGCTCTTCGACAACGTGCTTGTTGTGGACGATCTCCTTGCGGACGTAGACCGGTGCCCCGTACAGCTCGAGCGCGCGCTCGACGGTCTGCACGGCGCGATCCACGCCCGCGCAGTAGCCGCGCGGCGCCGCAAGCAAGACCCGACTCGGGCCGATCTGAAGGCTTGCCGACATTGCCATCAGGGTACCGGGGACGCTCTTTCGATCATCTAGCCTTGCAGCATGCCCACAGCCGGAGACCACCTCGACCGCCTCACCTCGACCGACGCCTCGTTCCTCGTCCGGGAGACCTCGGCCAGCCACATGCACGTCGGCGGCATCCTCATCTTCGAGGGCCCGCCGCCCCGTTACGTCGACCTGGTCGAGCACGTGAGGGGACGGCTCGGCCAGGTGCCGCGCTTTCGCCAGCGCCTCGTGACCCCGCCCCTCGAGGCCGGCAGGCCGCTTTGGTCCGACGACGTCAACTTCAACCTCACC
The DNA here is from genome assembly GCA_036406595.1 of Solirubrobacterales bacterium. GTDB lineage: Bacteria > Actinomycetota > Thermoleophilia > Solirubrobacterales > 70-9 > VRUE01. The sequence continues at coordinate 7,376 of DASXAR010000052.1, forward strand.
TACCACATCCGCCACACGGCGCTGCCCGAGCCGGGCGGCGAGGACCAGCTGCGGCGGCTGGCGGGCCGAGTCTTCTCCCAGCAGCTCGACCGCTCCAAGCCGCTCTGGGAGATGTGGCTCGTCCAGGGGCTCGAGCGTGACCGCTTCGCCCTCCTGACCAAGACCCATCACGCGATGGTCGACGGCATCTCGGGCGTCGACATCGGAACGGTCCTATTCGACCTCGAGCCGATCCCCGAGCCGGCGCGGGTGGAAGACGGCTGGGAGCCCGAGCCGATGCCGAGCACCACGCACCTACTCGCGAGGGGGGCGAGCGACGCCGCCTCGACGCCGGTCAAGCTCGCCGAGCGCGCGATCGACGCCGTCCGCCATCCCGAGAGCGCCGCCCGCCGGGTCGCCGAGGCGCTGGAGGGGGTGAGCGAGGTGCTCGGCGCCTTCGCCAATCCCGCGCCCGACGTCCCGCTCAACCAACCGATCGGGCCGCATCGCCGCTTCGTCATGGTGCGCTCGGACCTCGCCACGTTCAAAACGATCAAGAACGCGCTAGGCGGCACCGTCAACGACGTCGTGCTCGCGGTCGTCACCGGCGCGCTTCGCCGCTGGCTGCACGACCGTGGCGTCCGCACCGAGGGGCTCGAGCTGCGGGCGCTCGTCCCGGTCTCGATCCGGGCCGAGGACGAGCGCGGCGAGCTCGGCAACAGGCTCGCCGTGATGCGCGGCCCGCTCCCCGTCTACGTCGAGGAGCCGGCCCGCCGGCTGCGGGTCGTGACCGAGCAGATGGAGGGGCTGAAGCGCTCGAAGCAGGCGCTCGGGGCCGAGGTGATCGCGCGCTTCAATGACTTCGCGCCCCCCACCCTTCTCGCCCAGGCCTCGCGGATCAACTTCTCGACCCGCCTCTTCAACCTGATCGTGACCAACGTCCCGGGGCCGCAGCTGCCGCTCTACGTGCTCGGCCGAGAGATGGAAGAGGTCTTCCCGGTCGCCTTCCTGCCCGAGGACCACGCCCTTGCGGTCGCGATCATCAGCTACAACGGGCGGATCTGCTTCGGCCTGCTCGCCGATTACGACTCGATGGATGACGTCGAGACGATCTCGACCGGGATCGAAGAGTCGCTGGCCGAGCTCGAGTCCGAGGCTGCCTCGGCGGCGGCGCCCGCCTGATCGTGCTGCTCCTCGTCCTGACCTTCATCGTCGTCCCGATCATCGAGCTGTACGTGATCATCCAGGTCGGCCAGTGGATCGGCGTCATGCCGACTCTGGCGCTCCTGCTGGCGGACGCGCTGCTCGGCTCGCTGCTGCTCCGGCACCAGGGCCGCGGAGCCTGGCGGCGCTTCAACGCGGCGCTGGCCCAGCGCCGCTTCCCCGCCCGCGAGGTAGCCGACGGCCTGATGATCGCGATCGGCGGCACGCTGCTGCTGACCCCGGGCTTCGTCACCGACATCTTCGGGCTGATCCTGCTGATCCCGCCGAGCAGGGCGCTCATACGCCGCCTCATGCGCGGCTACATCGCCCGGCGCTTCGTGATCGTCGGCGTCGGCGGGGCCACTGCTCCGGGTCGTGGCCCCGCCCGGCGCAGCTACGACTTCGATGTCGAAGCCGAGGAGATCGACGCCGAGGACCCTAGGATTCCGCCCGGAACGTGACGCGTCGAGGCTGAGCGTTAGCCATCAGTCGATCGAGGGGTTCGAGGGCGGCGGCTGAACGCTGGCTTCGAGGGCCTTCCGCACCGCGCCGAGCTTCTCGGTCGCCTCGCGGACGTCCTCCACCGCCGAATCGACGCCGGAGAGGCGCTGCTGCAGCTCCGTGACGCGCTCCTGAGTGGCGGCCAGTTCCTGCTCGAGGCGCTGCGATCGCTGCTCCGCCTCGTCCACGCGCGCCTCGGCCCGGTCGGCCCTCTCGCCGGCCTGGACCAACAGCGCCTCAGTCTCATCCGTGCGCGCTTCCGTCTGCTCGGCCCGCGCCTCAGCCTGGTTGGCCCGCGCCTCAGCCTGGTTGGCCCGCTCCTCGGCCTGGTTGGCCCGCTCCTCGGCCTCCTCGGCTCGCTCGTCGGCGCGCTGAACACGGTCACCGGCGCCTTCGAGCTCCTCGATCCGTCGGCTGACCGCGCCGGCCAGGTCGTCCGCTCGGCGCACCGTCTCCTGGAGGGCCTGGAGCTCGGTTCCCAGCTCGCCGAGGCTCCCGTCGGGGGCCACCGGTCCCGGCTGGAACGCGGCAGGTGGCAGGGGGGGCGCGGGGGGCGCTTGCGGTGAAGCGGGGGGCGTGGGCTCGGCGTGCGGCGCCGCCTCGGGGTAGGCCTGCACGTCGGACGTAGACTGCGCCTGCTCGGCGGTCGGCGCCTGCGGCTCAGTTGCCCCCTGCTCCTCGGCGGTCGGCGCTCGCGGCACAGTCGCCGTCTGCTCCTCGGCGGGCGCCTGCGGCTCAGTCGCCGGGGTCTCCTGCGCTTCGGGCAAACCATCCGTGTTCTCCGCCTCGGGGCCCTCGGCCTCCTGCGCATCCTCGGGAGGGGGCGGCGACCATTTGATCCGCGGGCCGACAGGCAGCTGCTGGACCAGGCGCTCGATTTCGCTCGCCGGGGCGATGACCCGGCGCACCTCGCTCCTCGTCATCACCTCGATGTCGCTCATGCCGAGGGAGTCGACCGGATCCTTGACGGCGACCAGCAGGGCGCCGTCGGCCGCAGTCGCGATCGGCACTGCGCAATATCTTTCGGCAGCCGAGCGAGTGATCATTTCGGCCACCCCCATGTCCACCTCGAAGAGATCGAGGTCGACGTGGTCGAGGCCGTTGCGCTCGGCGACCGCTCGCGAGAGCTGGACCTCATCGAGGATCCCGCTCTCGAGTAGGAACCGCTCGATGCTCTGTCCGCTTTGACGCCCCGCCTGCTCCGCCCGCTCGATGTCCTCGGGCGTGGCAAAACCAAGCTCGACGATCACGTCGCTGAGGAAGGTCCCATGCCGGGTGGGGTTGGCGGGGGGCGTGAGGCCGGCCATCCTGCCGTTCGAGGCGACCACTCCGGCGCCGCTCTGGGAGGTGGCGACGTCGCTCATCACAAACCCGCCTCCGCGGGTGCCTCGCGCTGGCCCAAGCCCGAATCTCGGGCCGCGGCCTCGGCGAGCGCGAGGGATTCCTCCGGAGACGATGTTCCGGCCAGCGGCTGGACGCCGCAGGAGACATCGACCGTGCCCTGTCCGCCATCGGCGACCCGGTCGAGGCCGCCGAGAAAGCGTGCGACGAAGGCAGGCGCGTCCGCGAGCGGGCAGCCCGTGAGGATCGCCGCCAGTGTCGTGTCTCCCACCCGGCCGACGCGATCGGTGACCCGGATGCTCCCGGCCAGCACCTCTGCGGTCACCTTCAGTGCCAGCCTTTCCCTCGCGCTGACGGCCTCGCCGTTGTGCGACCCGATGCCGCCGACACGGACCGAGAAGAGAACGGACTCGACCGTCCCCCTCTCTGCCAGGTGCCAATCGTGCTTGAGCAACTCGAGGAAGCCCTCGCGATTCGGTAGCCCGGTGTCGGTGTCCGTGCTCGGCCCGGCATTGACCTGTGCCCGCAGCCGCCGCAGCTCCGAGCGCAGCTCGACGCTCTCCCACTCGTGGCCCAGCAGGCGGGCGGCGACTCCGAGCTGTGCCTGATGCTCGGATCGGTATGCGTCCGGCTCGGCATCGACCGCGCAGAGGACGCCGACGATCCTGCCGTCGCTCATCTCCAGCGGCCTGCTGAGCCAGGACCGAGCCCCGAGCGAGCGCAGGAACTCGACGTTGAGCCCGTCCCCCGCCAACGGCAGGGTGCTCCCACGCTCGAGGCCGCTGATGCCCTCGCCGCGCGCCTCGATCACCTGATTTACCCGCTCCGCCAGGTCGAGCTGCCCCAGCGCCGTCACCCCGGGCAGGGCATCGCCGAGCGCGTCCAGCACCTCGCCGGCCGCCTCGGAGAAGCTGCCAAAGCGTCGCTGCGAGAGGCGGACGAACGTCCTAGTCTCATTCGGGTCCATTCCCTTCCTCTATCGGCTGAGGCGCGCCCGAGATTGAACTCCCTCGCCCGGTGCAGGCGCTCTCCCAAAGCCGCTCTCGCCAGCCATCGACCGGCGTGAGAGGGTGGGCTCCAACCCATCCACCCATCCCGAAAGGGCAAGATGCAGAAGTTGCGCAGCAGACTCAACTACGCCAACGTGATGGTCACGATCCTGGCGTTCATCGTGCTCGGCGGCAGCGCCATCGCCGCGGGGCACCTCGGCAAGAACAGCGTCGGCACCAAGCAGCTCAAGAAGAATGCGGTGACCGGCGCGAAGGTGAAGAACCACTCGCTCACCGGCAAGGACATCAAGCTCAGCAAGCTGGGCACGGTGCCCTCCGCCACCCACGCGACGTCGGCGGACAGCGCCAACTCCATCCCCGCGGCCGAACCGACCCACCTCGTCGGCGCGCCCGGAGAGCCCCCGTTCAAGGGCGGCAGCTCGAATGTCCCGCCCGAAGGGCCCTTCGCCTTCCAGGAAGTGGGCTTCTACAAGGACCACGAGGGGATCGTCCACCTCGAAGGCATCGCCAAAGTCGGAGCCGGCTCGGTCATCTTCAACCTCCCGCCCGGATACCGGCCGGCGACCAACAGGCTGCAGGCCTACCTGTCGGGGGAAAACACCGTTCTGATCCTCGGTGGAGGAATTAACAGCGGACCGGTCGTCGAAGGTGACGTGGTCGGGCCGTCGGGCAAAACGGTGGTCCTGAGCGGCTTCTCGTTCCGCGCCGGCTCCTAGATCTCGGAAGGCGGTGACTGAAGCGGAGGGGGCCCGGCATGGCCCCCTCCGGCGGGCGGCGAGCCGCGGCGGATCAGAAGCCGAGCGCGAACTTGGCGTCCTCGGACATCATTTCCGGGGACCAGGGCGGGTCGAACACCATCTTCGGGTGAACCGCCGAGACACCCGGGAGGTCGCCGACGAACTCCTTCATCTGCTCGGAGACCTGGGGGCCGATCGGGCAGGCCGGGGTCGTCAGGGTGAAGGTGACGTAGACGTCCTTGTCCTCGATATCGACGTCGTAGACGAGGCCGAGCGAGACGAAGTCGAGCCCCAGCTCGGGGTCGATGACCTCCTCGAGGACCTCGAGGACGTCGTCCTCGGTGATCGTGTCTGACTGGTTGTCCGCCATGGCGCAATGGTAGCCGGGCGTCCCTCCCGGCCTGCCATTAGTCTGGCGAATCGATGAGCGACGGGACGGGCGCAGAGCTGCGGCGATCGATCGGGGTCGTCTTCGCCGACGGCGGCCTGCTCGCGCTCACCGCCGTGCGGCCGCCGGGCGCGACGGGGCACGGCGACGAGGTCGTGACGACGGTCCTCTGCGATCCCGACGGCGCTCCGCTGGAGGTATCCGAGTCATTGCTCTCGACCGAGTACGGCGAGGACGGCGTCCAGCGACGGGCGACCATCGAGCTCTGGACAGACGCCAAGTCGGCGCAGCCGCTGCGCGGGGCCGGCACGCTGATCAGCTCGGCCTCGGTCAGGCACCCCGGACTGCTCGCCGAGATCGCCTTCTTCCGCTGGTCCCTGGAGGGCCGCGAAGGCCTCGGCCATTACGAGATCGTCCGCGCCGATGGCTGAGTCCCACCGCTCCTTCGACGCTGTCATCTGCGACTTCGGCGGCGTCCTGACCACGCCCCTGATCCAGTCCTTTCTCGCATTTCAGGACGAGACCGGCATCACGACGGAGAAGCTCGGGCAGGCGATGGCGACGATCACCGAGGCCAACGGCACCAACCCCCTGTTCGAGCTGGAGCGCGGCGAGATCACCGAGGCGAGGTTCCTCGAGCAACTGGCGGTCGGGCTCGAGCCCGGGCTCGGGCACAGGCCGGAGCTGCACCGCTTCAAAGAGA
>DASXAR010000053.1:0-20649 GCA_036406595.1 Solirubrobacterales bacterium
CCTCGAACCTGGTGATCACCAGCGGCACCGCCTCGGGCAAGAGCCTCGCCTTCAACCTGCCGGTGCTCGACGGCATCGCGCGGGACCCGAAGCGCCGCGCCCTCTACCTCTACCCGACCAAGGCGCTGGCCCAGGACCAGGCCCGCAAGCTGGCGTCGCTGCGGCCGCCCGGTGTGCGCGAGGCGATCTACGACGGCGACACGCCGCGCGAGGAGCGCCCGTCGATCCGTCGCCGCAACAACCTCGTCCTCACCAACCCGGACATGCTCCACGTCGGGCTCCTTCCTCACCACAAGAGCTGGGGCGACTTCCTCGCCAATCTCGGCTGGGTCGTCGTCGACGAGGCCCACACCTACCGCGGCGTCTTCGGCTCCCACGTCGCCAACGTGATCCGGAGGCTGCGGCGGATCTCCCGCGCCTACGGCGCGGAGCCGCGCTTCCTGCTTGCCTCGGCGACGATTGCCAACCCGGTCGAGCTGGCCGAGGGCCTGGTCGGAGCGCCGTTCGAGCCGATCGCCGACGACGGCGCACCGCGGACGGGCCGCGAGATCGCGATGTGGAACCCGCCGCTGATCGACAGGGCGAGTGGGACGCGCCGCTCGCCGCTCTCCGAGGCGGCCGAGCTCCTTGTCGAGCTCGTATCGCAGGGCGTGCGGACGATCTGCTTCCTGAAAAGCCGGCGCGGGATCGAGCTGATCCAGCGCTTCGCGCGGGATGGCCTGGAGGCGCGCGGAAAGGCCGACCTCGGCGCCCGGATCGCTCCCTACCGCGGCGGCTACACGCCGCAGCAGCGGCGCGAGATCGAGGCGCGCCTGGCCGCCGGAGAGCTGCTTGCCGTGGTGGCCACGGACGCGCTCGAGCTGGGAATCGACATCGGCGAGCTCGATGCGGCCATCTGCGTCACCTTCCCAGGCACCGTCGCCAGCCTGCGCCAGATGTGGGGCAGGGCCGGAAGGCGCCGCCGCGGCCTGGCGGTCTACGTCGCGGGCCAGGACGCCCTCGACCAGTTCTTCTGCCGCCACCCGGACGAGTTCATCGACCGTCCCGTCGAGGCGGCGATCCTCGACCCCGAGAACGAGCAGATCGCCGCCCGCCATCTTCTCGCCGCCGCCTACGAGCTTCCCCTCAGCGACGAGGACGACGAGATCTTCGGGGCGTCGTGGCGGGACCGGGCCGAGCGCCTGGCCACAGCCGGCGAGCTGCGGCGCGCGGGCGGCCGGCTGCTGCCGCGCAGCAGCGAGTTCGTCGCCTCGAAGATCGCGCTGCGCTCGGCCTCGGCGGACTCGGTCGCGGTGATCGAGCGCGACTCCGGCGAGATGCTCGGGCTGGTCGAGGCCGAGCGCGCGTTCACCACGATCCACCCCGGTGCGGTGTACCTGCACCTGGGGCGCTCCTACGAGGTCGAGCAGCTGGACATTCGCGGCCGGCGGGCGATCGTCACCCGCTTCGAGGGCGACTGGTACACGCGGCCGAAAAAGGAGACCGAGATCTACATCGAGCGGGTGCGCGAGCAGCGGAGCACCGCCGGGGTCGAGCTGCACTTCGGCGAGGTCTCGGTGACCGAGCAGGTGATCGCCTTCCAGCGGGTCTCGATCTCCGAGCAGGAGCCGATCGACGTGGTCGCGCTGGAGCTGCCCGAGCAGCACTTCGTCACCCAGGCGCTCTGGTACGTCCTGCCCGACCCGCTCAGCGGCTCCCTGCCCCCCGACGTCCTGCTCGGCGCGCTGCACGCCACCGAGCACGGACAGATCGCGGTGCTGCCGCTGATCGCGATGTGCGATCGATGGGACATCGGCGGCCTCTCGACCAACGTCCACTTCCAGACCGGCCGCTCGACGATCTTCATCTACGACGGGCATCCGGGCGGGGTCGGGATCACGCTGCGCGGCTACGAGCAGTTCGAGCGGCTGCTCGGCGACGCCGAGCGGCTGATCGCCGAGTGCCCGTGCGAGTCCGGCTGCCCCTCCTGCGTGCAGAGCCCCAAGTGCGGCAACCTCAACGAGCCCCTCCACAAGGAGGGGGCCCTGGAGCTGATGCGAACGATGAAGTCGGCATGACGCAGGTTTCGGTAGTCGGGGCCGGCGGCTGCGAGGAGGGCTCGGAGCTGTGGGGGCTGGCGGAGGAGGTGGGCCGGGGTCTCGCCGAGGCCGGTGTGACGGTCGTCTGCGGGGGCCGCGGAGGCGTGATGGAAGCCGCCGCCAGGGGTGCCGCGGGTGCCGGTGGCGAGGTGATCGGGATCCTTCCCGGGAGCGCGCTCGAGGACGCCAACCCGCATTGCACCCACGTCGTCGCTAGCGCGGTCGGGCAGGCGCGGAACCTCGCGGTTGTCGCCAGCGGCGATGCGGTGGTGGCGGTCGGGGGAGAGTGGGGAACCCTCTCGGAGATCGCTCACGCCCGCAACCTCGGCAAGAAGGTTGTTGCGCTGCGAAGCTGGAGCCTCACCGGCCGCGATCGGATGGAGGGGGCGCCCGGGGTGATCCCGGTCGAGACCGCCGAGGAGGCCGTCCGGGCGGCCCTCGACCTGCTCTGAGCTTCCCGTCAGGCCTCCTCCGTTTCGAACAGCCGCGCCATGATCAGCGAGGACCGCAGCGAGCCGTCGAGCCGGCGGAAGTGGTTCCGCCGCAGGCCCTCCTGGTCGAACCCCAAGGAGCGATAGAGCGCGATCGCCGCCTCATTGTCGGGGAAGACTTCGAGCTCGATCTTGTGGACGTGCGGCGGGCGGGCGTCCAGGGCCGCCTCCATCAGGGCGCGCCCGCCGCCGCGGCGCCGCGAGCGGGGAAGCAGCCACATGCCCAGGGTGAGGACGCCCTGCGCGGGGGTCGGATGGAGGCCGAGGGCGCCCACCACCTCTCCCTCCTCCTCGGCGACGAAGACGAAGGTGTCCGCTCCGCCCGAGCCGATTGCCTGGCGGAACCGCTCCTCGAGCTCCTCGACGGACGTCGTCGACTCGGTTGCCAGCCAACGCCCTTCATCGACGACCGCCTTCATTCCCGCGGCGATCCTCTCCACGTCCTCCATCGTCGCCGGCCGAACCTGCACCGGCCGAGGATATGCCGCCCCGGCGTCCACCAGCGGCTCTCATCGGCCAGAGGGCGCGAAGGGCGAGGATCGCGAAGGCGTGCGACCAGGCGAGGGGAGTGGTCGAGCGTGGCGCCCCGGTCCGCGCGTCGACCCGCTCGGGCAGCATCCCGAGCGGCGTCGCGTCGCGGCGCAGCTCGGCCATCAGGCGCAGCGCCGCCCGCCTCTCGCCCAGCACCGCCAGGCTCCACGCAGTCCACGCGGTCGGCGCGGTCCAGGGGTCGGCGCCGCCGCTCCAATCCTCGGAGGGAAGCAGGCCGAAGCGGCCGCTCTCCCGGGCCAGGCGCAGCATCGTGCGGCGGGCGGCCGCGAAGAGTGGGGGACGCGGGAACGGCCGCACGGCCCATGCTGCCGTCGAGTCGAGACCGGAGGACGGGTCCCCCGCGATGCGCACCAGCCCCCGATGGGTCCGAAACTCAACCATGTCTTGATCATCCGACCCGTCGGCGGTGGAAACGACGTTGCCGAGGTAGTCGCCTGGTGATTTCTCCTGGTAGTCGGACCGGTCTCGCCACGCGGGGAGCTCGCTCGCCGCCCCCGGCCGTCCGCTTCCCCACCCGTGTCCTGGGGGTCGCCTCTCATCCGGCCCCGGAGCGGCGGCGATCGCTGCCGCCCGCACCCACCCGGCCGCGTCGCCCTGCGCGGCGCGGCCCGGGACAGGCTCTCCGCTGCCGTCGAACCGCGCGGCGGCCTCGAGGTCAAGCCGGCGAAGGAAGCCGACCACACGACGTGCGTCGACGCGGTAACCGGCTGAGGCGAGGGCGATCGCGACGGCGGCGGCGTCACGGGGCCATACATAGGCCCATCCCTGGCGGGCGCCGGCAACGACCGCGCCGCTGCGCCTGTTGGTCAGCGCGCGCAGGACGAGTAGCGACCGGAGATAGAGGCGACTGGCCCACAGCGGCGCGGACCGCCCCAGCGGCCGAGCGCGGGCGATCCAGCGACGATCGGCCGCGGCGCCCGCCGTTCCGTCGATCGCCCGCACGAGCCGAAATCTCCGACCGCCCAGACGCGCGATCGTGACCAGCACGTTGGTTCCGGGGAGGTACCGCTGCGTGATCGAGTCGGCACGCCACAGCGGCACCCATTCGCCGCCGGCGCGCACCCGCGCGACCCGGACGGAGTCTCTCGCCACACTGCCCGCCGCCTGCCGCGCGGCCGGAACCTCGACCAGCGGCCGGCCGGTCGGACCCGGTGCGCGAAGGTCGACCAGGTCTCCGTAGGCGTCCACCGCACCCGCCCTGCCGCCATTCCCGATCACCGCTACGCCGAAGAAGGGATCCGGCCGGCCGGCGATCCCACGCGGCGTGCGCGGATCGGCGTCGTTTCCGCCCGAGATCAGGACGGCGGCGACCGCGCCCAGGGCGACGAGGATCAGCGCTATGCGGCTCGCTCGCACCCCGCCATGCAATCAACCGGGGAGACCGCCGGGCGCTAGCCTTCCGGCTGCGCCAAGAGCGCACCCCGGGCGAGGTAGCTCAGTTGGTAGAGCACACGACTGAAAATCGTGGTGTCGCCGGTTCGATTCCGGCCCTCGCCATCCCAACGCCCAGCGACCTCCCCATCACGGGGTGAGATTCTGTCGCTAGCCTGAGCGCGTGTCGAGCTGGGATGACGTTCGCAGAATCGCCCTGGCCATGCCGGAGGCCGAGGAGCTACCTCTGCACGGGCTGCGCTCATGGCGGGTGCGAAAGAAGCTCTTCGTCTGGGAGCGCCCGCTGCGCGACCCTGACCTTGCGGCCCTCGGCGAGAGCGCTCCCGACGGCCCGATCCTTGGCGCCCGGGTCGAGGATCTGGGTGCGAAGGAGGCCCTTATCGCAGATGAGCCCTGCCTCTATTTCACGACCCCACATTTCGACGGCAACCCGTCGGTCCTCGTCAGGCTCGAGCGGATCGGTGAGGACGATCTCGAGGAATTGATCGCAGAAGCCTGGCTCTCGAGAGCGTCGAAACGGCTCGCCGCGAGCTACCTCGACCAACTCGGCTCGAGCACGGACCGGTGAATCCCTCGTCGAGGGACACTGATCAAGTGAGGGTAAGGGAGGCCACCCGTGCGGATGCCGACCTGCTCTTCGAGCTGATCAAGGAGCTCGCCGAGTACGAGAGGCTCTCCGACCAGGTTCGGGGCGACGCCAGGCTGCTCGAGGAGTCGATCTTCGATCGCCGCGCCGCTGAGGCCCTGGTGATCGAGGTCGACGGGGAGCCGGCCGGCTATGCGATCTTCTTCACGACCTTCTCCACCTTCGAGTGCAGGCCCGGAATCTGGCTCGAGGACCTCTACGTCCGTCCGGCCCTGCGCCGGCGCGGCATCGGGCGCGCCGTGCTGGCCCAGATCGCCGAGATCGCGCTGGAGCGCGATTGCGCCCGACTCGAGTGGGTCGCGCTCGACTGGAATGAGCCGGCTCTCAGCTTCTACGACAGCCTCGGCGCGGCACGGATCGAGGAATGGCAGGCGCTGCGCCTTGAGGGAGAGGCCCTGCGCCGACTGGGTGCCCGGTCAGGCGGCGGCCAGGGCCTGCTCGAAGGCCGCTAGCTCGCGCTCGCCGAAGAGGCAGAAGCGGACCAGCTCGACCCTGTCACCCTGCTCCTGCAGCGCTTCGAGCGTCGCCGAGAGCGCCACCGGTGCCGCCTCGTCAAGCGGGTAGCCGTAGATGCCGCAGGAGATCGCCGGAAAGGCGACCGACCGCAGGCCGAGCTCGGCGGCGAGCGCAATCGAGTTCCGGTGGGCCGCCGCGAGCAATCGCGCCTCGTCCCCGCCATGGCGGCCGTAGACCGGCCCCACCACGTGCACGACCATGCGGCATGGCAGGTCGAAGGCCTCGGTTGCGACGGCCTCGCCGGTGGGGACCGGGCCGGAGGCGGCTATCAGCTCGTCGCTGGCACGCTGAAGCTGCGGCCCCGCGGCGCTCGAGATCGCCCGCGCCACACCGCCGCCGTGGGACAGCTGCGAGTTGGCGGCGTTGACGATCGCGTCGACCGGTTGCCGGGTTAGGTCGGCGCGAACAACCTCGATCGGGCCGTCACCTGTCTCCGTGCTCATCCGACCCCAATTGTGACTGGCGATCGCTCCCGTACCCTCTTGATCAGGTGGACGTGGAGGAGACGATTGCGACGCGGTTGGCCTCGCGGGACGCGGCGAGCTTCGTGGGCCGCGGCGCGGAGTTGGCCCGCCTCGAGGCCCTGATCGACGACTCCGGCGAGGTGAGCGTGGTCCTCCTGCACGGGCCCGCGGGCGTCGGCAAGAGCACCCTCGTGCGAGAGCTGATGCGCCGTGCCGAGATGCAGGGGGCCGAGCCGTTCACCGTCGAGGCCCGGGACCTTGCGCCGCTCGCGGAGGCGCTCGACGAGGCGTTCGAGCCCGTGCTCCTCGCCACCCGCCCGCTGCTTCTGCTCGACTCGTGGGAGCGGATGACGGCGCTGGATTCGCATCTTCGCCAGGAGCTGCTGCCGCGACTGCCGTCGAGCGCCCGCGTGGTGATCGCATCGCGCCGGGCGCCCGGAGCCGGCTGGTTCAGCGGCGGTTGGGAGAACCTGGTTCTCGACCTTGCCCTCAGCCCCCTCACCCGGGCCGACGCCGACGCCCTCCTTGCCGCCCGTGGCGTCGAGGATCCCGTCCTCAGGGCGCAGACGATGGCTTGGGCGGGGGGCTCTCCGCTTGCCCTGGTCCTTGCCGCCGACGCCGGCGGAGTGCCGTCGGACACGCCCGACGAGGCGCCGGCGGAAGTCGTGGACGCGCTGCTGCGCAGGCTGCTCGATGCCCAGCCCGCCGGCGATGCGCGAAGCGCTCTCGCGGTCGCGGCGCTGGCCCGGGTGACAAGCCCCACCCTTCTGGGCGAGGTCCTGCCAGGCAGCGACGCCGGGCGCGCTTTCGCCTGGCTGGCCGCCCAGCCCAGCGCCGAGCAGCTGGGCGACGGCGTCACCCTGCACGATCTCGTCGGGCGCGCGGTCCGCTCCGACCTGCGTCGACGCTCGCCCGAGCTCGAGCGGGACCTGCGCCGTCGCCTCGTCGACGCCCTCTATGCCCGCAGCGCGCGCGAGGGCCTGCTGAAGCTGACGCTCGACCTCCAGCACCTGGTCCTGGACCCGGCGATCCGCTGGGGCTTTGCCTGGGACATGTCGGGTCGCCTCCACGTCGACGCGCCTCGCCCTGGTGACGCCGACCGGATCGCGACCCGGGGAGGCCCGGTCGGCCGAGCCTGGCTCGAGGGAGCAAGGCGTTACTTCGAGGAGGCACCCGACCGGGTGACGGTCGTCCGCGGCCAGGACGGGGAGATCGCAGGCTACGGCGTAGCCGCGACGCCCGCCAATGCGCCCTCCTTCGCCATCGACGACCCGGTGCTCGGCCCCCGTCTTCGACACGCGGCGCGGGGGGTGCCCGGCGGCGCGGCGGTGGTCATCCGGCAGGCGGTCGACCTGACCCGGGACCGCCCTTCACGGGTGGTCGGCATGATCGGCATGGCCGCCGTGACCGGCTCGGGCCTCGCCAATCCGGCCGCCGCATACCTGCCGATCGTGCCCGGGGACGCTGCGGCGGAGGAGTTCAGCGCGGCCTGCGGTGCCCGCTCCGTCGCGGAGCTGTCCGTCGAGGAGGCCGGCGTGACGGTGGAGTGCCACGTGCTCGACTACGGCCCAGGCGGGCTGCTCGCCTTTCAACGGGCTGCCGTCTACAGGGAGCTGGGCCTGAGGCCGCCGACGCTGGAGACTGTTCGTGAGGCGCTCCGCAATTACGCTTCTCCCGCCCGCCTCGCGAACAGCGACCTGGCGCCCGCCGCCGGCGACCCCACCTCACGGGCCGAGGCAGTTCGCACCAGCATCGACCGGGCGGTCGCAGAAGCGTTCGGCAGCTCGCCGGAGGAGGAGCAGATGCGCCGTGTGCTCGTCAGCGGGTACCTCGAACCGGTGGGCTCTCTCGAGCAGGCAGCCCGTGAGTTGAACATGAGCCGAACCGCCTACTTCCGCCGGCTCCGCGCCGCGGTCGAGCGGGTCGCCGAGCGGCTCGGCGCGCCGCTGCCGGGCTGAGATCGACCAAGCGTCCAGCCGGGACGGATTCGGGACCCCGGCGGTACTGACTAGGGCGCAGTCGGCGCCTATCGTCGCTCGCATGCCGCAAACGGCGATACGCCTGGCCGGCGCGACGCTCGTCCTGGCCCTCCTGCTGCAGGCACCCGCCGCGCTCGCGGCACCCGTGACGGTCGACTTCGAGTCGGGTGCGGCTCCGAACGAACAGGTCACGAGCCAGTACTGCTGTCCCGGCGGCGTCGACAAGGGCCCGACCTTCCTGCGCGGCACCGCGGCCGGCTTCAACGCCGGCAGCCAACCGGCGCTGAGCGGGCTGTCCTGCAACCCCCCCTTCCTCGACGCGAACGACCAGGCCTTCTCGGGCACGAGGGCGATCAGCCTGATCGGTTGCGAATCCGGCGAATTCACCCACTCCGCCGCGTTCTTCAAACTGAACTGGCCCACCGATTCGGTCGAATTCGAGGTCGGGCTCGCAGGAGAAACCCCCTCCTCCTGCCCCAACTTCATCTGCGCCGAAATCTGGACCACCGCCTTCCGCTCCGACCGCTCCATCGTGATGCAGCAGCAGACGCTGCTCGGCCCCAACACGACCTTCAAGGGAGTGCCGTTGCTCTCCGGCTCAGAAGACATCGCCTACGTCGCCATCGAGCGGGGCACAAAGGAAACCCCGACCGACTCCGCGACCGGGGTGCTGGCGACACCCCTGTCGGGGGGCTCCGGCTACCTGGTCGTGGACGACCTCACCTACGACCCGCCATCCTCACCGCCCGAAAGCAGCTTCCTGCTCGGAGCCTCCCCGGCGAGCACCCGGCTGGCGCCGGGCACCCAGTCGCCGCAGATCAAGATCCCGATCACCTGGACCGCGAACCCGAACCCGGCGAGTAGCCCGGTGTCGCTCGAATTGACCGCTCCCGCCGGGATCACCGGCACCTTCACGCCGAACCCCTCGAGCACTGGCGAATCGAAGCTGGTCCTCGAAGCCGGGAAATCGGTGACGCCCGGGAAATACACCGTCACCGTAGACGGCTACGTCGACAAGGGGGAACCGTCGGAGAAGCACTCGAGCGTGCAGATCCCCGTCGAAGTGAGCGAACCGTTCACCCTCGACCCACTGGCCAAGTACCCGGTCTCACGCTGCACGCCGGTCGACGTGCCGATCAGGATCGCCAAGGACCCGGGCATCACCGACCCATTCCAGGTCGATGTGTACATCGAAGCCGGCAGCTCGAAGTTCATCGGCACCTCGGCCGGGTCGATAGTCGGTCCGCACCACGTCAGTGCGACGCTGAGCCAGCCGGGCGGCGAGGCGAAGATGACGGTCACGGTCGGGATCGACCTCGACGCCCTTGCGGAAGACAACCCGATCTCCGTCGAAGCGGCCCCCAGCGGCTACGCCCCTCGGGAATCGAAGGGGAAGATTGCGATCGAGCCGATCCGGATCGACTCGATCTCCCCCGGGATCGCGAGCGCGCCGCAGCTCGGCAAGCCTGGCACCCTGATGACCCTCAAGGGAGGCGGCTTCTGCCCGGGGGACAAGGTCGCGATCGGCCCGGTCGAGGACATCGCCAACCCGGAGTCGATCTCGACACCCGGGAAGACCCTGACCTTCCGCATCCCACGGGCGGCTGTGAGCGGGCCTCTTCGCATCCTGCCGCTGAAAGGAACGCCGCTCACCGGTCCCACGCTCGAAGTCTCGACCTTCCGCGACACCTGGGGCTACAGCTGGAAGAACGACGACTACGGCATGCGCCTCACGGGCGAGATGATGGACGAGCTCTACGGCGTCGACGAGACCAACATCAACGTCTTCGGCTGGCTGATACGCAAGCCCGAGGCGGGACTGCTCGGCGAGATCACAAACAAGCACATTCCCGGCGGGATCTGCTTCGGAATGGTCTACGGGGTGGCCCAGACCTTCGACTCGCCCAACTGGGTGTACGAATTCCCACGCACGGGGACCACCCCCTGGAGCCTAAGCGAACCGAAGAAGCCCTCCAATCAGCTGCTGCGGTGGGTGACCGAGCGCTTCTCGCTGCAGTTCACCGACGAGCTGATACCGGTCGAGCTCGGCCAGTTCACCGGCCAGCTGATCAACGCGCACGACCCGACCACCGACATCGAGGAAATCAAATCGCTGGTGGGCGCGGGCAAGCCGCCGCTGATGCTCGGTCTCATGCACTGGGCCGGCGGCTTCGAAGCGCACACGGTGCTCGCATACGACTGGGAGCCCGGCCCGAATGACACCACGATCGTCTACGTCTATAACCCGAACACCCCCTACGTGCCCGGTGAGGCGAGCACCTGGAGCGAACACGAAATGCGCGAGTTCACCCAATCGCAGATCGTCGTCCGCAACAGCGACAGCTACTGGAAGTTCGCCCAGCTGGGCTGGGAGGGGCCCGACTACCACCTGATCCTGTTCCCCCACGAAAAGCTGCCGATCCTCAACGGCAAGAGCCCGCACATGCCCAACGTATTCGTCGGCATCGGCCTGGTCGTGTTCGGCTCCTCGGGCGACTCGGTGACCCAGGTCGAGGACAGAAGGGGCCACCAGATGGTGGAGGACGGGGGACCGGCGGACCCGAAGCGGTGGCCGGCCGGCGTCGCGCCGCTCCCATCCTTCACGGGCGCGCCGGCACAGCTGCAGATGATCGCGACCGAACCGCGCAGGGCGCGCAGGCTGACCGCGACGATTCGCCGCCGTGGCAAGGCGAGCGGGGCGATGGAGCTGACCCTCCCGGGCCTTCAGGCCAGTCTGCAGGCGGATGCGGACCCGGGTCAGATCGACCACGTGACGGTCGATGATGGCGCCCGATCGATCTCGTACAAGCCCGGCTCCTCAACGCCATTCGGTGGGACGCTGGTCTCATCGCCCGGGGGCGCGGCGAGGTCATCCTCGGGGGGCGGTGCGCGCTCGGAGCGCCTCGTGAGGTTCCAAACCACCTCGACCGGCGGAGGGGATCGTGTCGGCTTCCCCGGCGGACGATCCTTCACGATCGCGCACGACGGCAGGCCGGCGGCGCTCTCGCTCACCATCTCGAGCTTCGACCGGAAGGGGCTTCCGGTGGCGGTCCGTCTGCCCAGGCTCCGTCTCGCCCGCGGGGAGAGGCTCGCCGCCGCGGCATCGAATTGGCACAGGCTCGGGGGTGTCCGCATCACCTCAAGGGTCCACGGACATACCTCGACGCGGCTCGTGAAGGGCCGGCCACTCGGCAGACGATTCGCCGCGGTCCGCAGCGCGAAGCTCGCGGGGGACGGCTCGCACGTGAGCCTGGCGCTGCGCCTCCGGCACGCTCCGAAGGAATCGTGGGTCTCGCCGGTCGTCGAGGTCTCGAAGCGGGGTCACGTCGTCGCCAGGAGCAGGCCTGCTCAGCTATCGGGCGGCGGGATGGGGCACGCGAGCCTGCGCCTGACCAGGCATCTCGCCCGGGGTCGCTACACGCTCCGCGTCCGCCTTCTGGAGACGGTGCTCAACGGCCTCACGCAGAGCTCCGTCGTGGTCGGGAAGCGGCTGGCGGCGCGGCTCCGCTGAACGGTTCCGATCGCCGCAGGCGATATGTGAGTTTTCCCGGATGCCGGCCGGGCGCTCCGCGCCTAGCCTCGGGTCATCCAAGCTCCGATCGCCAGAGGCCTCCGTTGAGCCGGCATGCGATGGCCGCCGCCGACGCTGCCTGGCTGCACATGGACCGCTCGACCAACCCGATGGTCGTCAACGGCCTCGACGTCCTGGCAGAGGCGCCGGACCCCGACCGGGCCCGGGAGCTGCTGGAAGAGCGCCTGGTCGACCGCTTCCCGCGCTTCAGCCAGAGGATTGCCGACCCGCTCGGCCGCACCCCGGCCTTCGAGGACGACCCGAACTTCGACATCGCGAACCACCTGCACCGCATCGCGCTCCCCGCCCCCGGCGACGACTCGGCGCTCTTCGAGCTGGTCGGCGATCTGGTCACGCCGCCCCTCGACCCGACCAGGCCCCTCTGGCACTCCTACCTGATCGAAGGCTACGGCGAGGGCGCCGCCGTCCTCTGGCGCATCCACCACTGCATAGCCGACGGGATCGCGCTCGCCAGGGTCCTGCTTGCGACCACCGACGACGGCGACGCCGCGATCGAGAGCGCGGTGCCGGACAACGGGAGCCGCGGCGTCCTGGGAAGGCTCGCCGACATCCCAAGAGCCGCCGGCTCGACGCTGCGCGCGGTCGGCGACGCCGCGCTTCATCAGGGCATCGAGACCGCCGCTCACCCCGACCACCTGCGCCAGTTGGCGGGAACAGCGCTTGAGGACCTCTCGACCACCGCGAAGCTGCTCGGCGCGCCCGCCGACGCCGCGAGCGACCTGCGTGCGCCGCTCACCGGCCGCCGTCGCGTCTTTCTCTCCGAGCCCATCCCGCTCTCCCGGGTGAAGGCAGCCGCGAGGCGCCGCGGGGTGACGATCAACGATCTCCTCCTCACCGCGCTGGCGGGCGCGCTGCATGAGGAGCTCGGGGGGTCGGCCGGTACTCCAGAGGAGATCCACGTGATGGTTCCCTTCAACCTGCGGGCGCTCGACGAGCCGGTGTCGGCGGAGCTCGGCAACGATTTCGCCCTGATCCTCCTCCAGCTGCCGATCGGCAGGATGGACGCCGCCGAGCGCCTCGGTGAGGTCCAAAGTCGCATGAGCGAGATCAAGGACTCTCACGAGGCACCGATCTCCTACGGCATCCTCAGCGCGATCGGAATGACGCCGCCCTGGATGGAGGACAGGCTGATCGGCTTCTTTTCCAACAAGGCGAGCCTCGTCGTCACCAACGTGCCGGGGCCCGGCCGGCGCCTCCACTTCGCCGGCGCCCCGGTCGAGAGGGTGATGGTGTGGGCACCGCCCTCCGGGAATCTCGGGCTGACCGTGAGCATCTTCAGCTACGCCGGAGAGGTGACCTCCGGCTTCATGGCGGATACCGGCCTCGTCGACCCCGAGCCGCTGGCGCGCGCCTACGAGAGCGAGCTGCGAGTCCTCTGCGAATAGGCGCCGCGGGACGGCGATGGCCTACTCGAGCTCGCCGATCAGCTCGAGGACCCGGCGCTCGATCTCGTCGCGGGTGCGGCGCACCTCTTCGAGCGGCCGGCCCTTGGGGTCGGGCAGCTCCCAATCGAGATAGCGCTTCCCCGGTATGAATGGGCACTCGTCGCCGCAGCCCATCGTCACCACCACGTCCGCCCATTCGGCGTCCTCGTCGAGGAGTGGGCGCGGGATCCGAATGGCGAGGTCGATGCCGAGCTCCCGCATCGCCTCGACCACCTCGGGGTGGACGCGATCGCCCGGCTGTGTTCCTGCCGAGCGGCTCTCATGGCGGCCGGCCGCCGCTCGCTCGAACAGCGCCTCGCTCATCTGCGAGCGGCCGGCGTTGTGCAGGCAGACGAAGAGGACGCGGGCCATCAGGGTTGCGCCGCCCCCCGGACGAGCTGGTACGCCAGCGCCCCGACGGCCGCGCCGGCCAGAGGCGCGGCCAGATAGATCCAGAGATCATGCAGCTGGCCGGAGATCAGCGCCGGTCCGACCGAGCGGGCCGGGTTCATCGAGGCCCCGGTGATCGGGCCGCCGAAGAGAGCGTCGAGGCCGACCGTCCCCCCAATCGCGATCGCGGCTCCGGCACCGACGGCTCGGGTGTCGGTGGCGACCGCCATGATCACGAACATCAGGAACGCCGTGAGGACCGCCTCGTAGGCGAGGGCGCTGCCGGCCCCGACGCTCGGGAGCGTCGTCCCGAGGTCCGCGGGACGGCTCGGCCAGACGGCGAGCAGCAGGGCGGCGGCCGCGATCGCGCCGAGGCACTGGGCGGCGATGTAGGCGAACGCCTCGCGGCGGGGAAAGTGGCGGGTGAGAGCGAAGGCCACCGTCACCGCCGGATTCAGGTGCGCGCCCGAGAGGTGGCCCGTCGCATAGACCATGGCCATGATCACGAGGCCGAAAACGAGTGAGACCCCAACCGTTCCAAGCGGGCCACCCCGGGCCGCGTCGGTGACGATCGCCCCGCAGCCGGCAAAGACGAGGGCAAACGCGCCGATCGCCTCGGCGCCCGCGCGACGGGCGAGGTCAGGCCGCTCTTCCACTGACCTCGAAAACCTCTCGGAGCGCCTCGAGCGCGCCCGGGACCAGCGAGTAGTAGCTGTAGGTGCCGCGCGTCTCGCGCTCGACGATCCCGGCCTCCAGAAGCTGCTTCAGATGGTGGCTGACGGTTCCCTGAGAGAGGCCGAGCAGTGGTTGGATCTCGCAGACGCAGACCTGCTCCCCATCGGCCCGCAGCAGGAGGTTGAGGATGCGGAGGCGGTGGCGGTCCGCGAGCGCCTTCAATGCCGTCTCCAGGCCCGCGGCACGCTCCGCGGAGAGGGAGGATCCGGCGAGCGGAGTGCAGCAATCGATCACGGGCAGCTCGAGCGCCATGGCGATACCGTACCAATTCATCGATAGGCATCGATGTATGATTTCGCGGCCGTGGCCGCCCACTACAATCCCTGCGGAGCGATGGGGCTCGCTCCCTCTTAAGCGCGGCGCGGTCCGCTGACGGTCCCTACCCCGTCCATTCGACGCCGATAGGAGACCCACCATGCGACTCACGTCATTCGACCTGCGCCGGCTTGCGGCGATCTACGTCGGCGGGGTGATCGGAGCACTCGTCCGGGTTGGGCTCGCCGAAGCCTCGCCGCATGCTCCAGACGCGTGGCCCTGGCCGACCTTCGCGGTCAATCTCGTGGGGGCTCTGGCGCTCGGATACCTGTTCGCGCGCCTCCGCGACCACCCCGAGGACGGGCTCGCCCACCCCTTCCTGACCACCGGGATATGCGGAACCCTGACCACCTTCTCGACCCTCCAGCTGGAGCTCTTCCAGATGGTCGAGGCAGGCCGGCTCGGGCTCGCCTCCGTGTACGTCGGCGCGACCCTCGTCGCAGGCTATGCCTGCGTCCGCATCGGGATCGCACTCGAGCGGCAGCCCGAGGTGGCGAAGTGAGCGACGCCGCGGCCTGGGTGGCGGTCGGAATGGTCGGCGGCGCCGCCGCCGCGGCGCGATTCCTGATCGACGCCGCGGTGACGGCCCGCTCGGACCATCCCTTTCCGCTCGGAATCCTCGCGATCAACATCGGCGGCGCGCTGGCGCTCGGCCTCGTCGCGGGAGCGGCGCTGGAAGGCGAGGCGCTGATCGTGGTCGCCGGTGGGGGGATCGGATCCTTCACCACGTTCTCCACCTGGATCCTCGACTCCCACAGGCTCGCGGAGGCGGGTCACACCCACCTCGTCTGGATCAACATCGGCCTCGCCCTGGTCGCGGGCTTTGCCGCGATCGCCCTCGGTCACTGGCTCGGCCAGCAGCTCTGAGTCGCGGCGGCGGCGGCGGGCAGAACCGTCCGCGCCTGCCACTACCTTGACCGGCGATGACCCAGCAGGCCCTCACGGACACGATCGAGCCCGCCGGTGAAGAGGCGGCTGCCGCACCGCTCAGGGTGCCCCTGCGCGAGCTCCAGGAGGGCCAGACGGTAAGCGGCGTGTACGCGGTGCGCGAGCGCGAGCTTCGCCACAAGCGAAACGGCGACCCATGGCTGCGGCTGATCCTGGTGGACGCGAGCGGAAGCGTCGAGGCCGTCTGCTGGGAGGACGCCGAGGAGCTCTACTCGCGGGCCGCTCCCGGCGCGGCGATCTTCGTCAGCGGCTCGATGGAGGTCAGCGAGCGCTGGGGGACGAAGCTGAAGCTCACCGCGCTGCGGGCCGCCGCCGAGCGCGAGTACAGCAAGGACGACCTCATCGTCGGGTCAGAGGTCCCCTATGAGCGACTGAACGCGGACCTGCGCGAGCTGCTCGAGACCGTGCAGGACCCGCAGCTGCGCCGGCTGCTCGACCTCTTCTTCGGCGAGAGCTCCGAGATCTGGGCCCGGTTCCGCGAGGCGCCGGCCGCCAAGGTCTACCACCAGGCCTACCGGCACGGCCTGCTCGAGCACACCGTCTCGGTGGCGCGGGCGGTCAGCGCCGCGGCCAACTTCTTCCCGGGGATCGACCGCGACGTCGCGGTCGCCGGCGCCCTCCTGCACGACATCGGCAAGACCGAGGCCTACAACGACGATCCGCTCGCGATCGACCTCACCGACGCGGGCCGCCTCCAGGGCGAGATCCCGCTCGGCTACTACCGGGTGCGCCGCCAGATCGAGGAGATCCCCGGCTTCGACCCCTCCCTGGCCCAGGCGGTCCTCCACATCATCCTCAGTCACCACGGCTCGCTCGAGCACGGCTCGCCGATCCTCCCCGCGACGCGGGAGGCGGTCCTCGTGCACATGATCGACAACCTCGGCGGGCGGCTGGGAAGCTTCGACCGGCTCGAGCGCGAGCTCCCGGACGGCGAGTCATGGTCCGGATTCGACCGGGCCCTCTCGGGATCGGCCTACTTCGGCCAGCGCCAGGCCGCCTGAGGCCGCCTCCGAAGAGGATCCGCCCCGAAAGCGCCAAAATGCGGGGTTCGCGCTGCGGCGGCGGGGAGACGGGAAGGCCGCTCTCACTATCCTGACCCGAGTGCGGAGTGAGCAAGCGTGCATATCTGATTCTTCGCGCCGCGAGCGAAGCGCGAAGATGGGTTCCTGATGGCGAAGGACACCGAGAAGCTGATCCGCCAGCTCTCGCTGATCTCGTTCCTGATGGCCCAGGGAAGGCCGGTTTCGGCGCTCGAGATCAAGCGCGAGGTGGAGGGCTACAGCGACATGAACGAAGACGCCTTCGCGCGGCGGTTCTACGCCGATCGGGCCGAGCTCGAGAGCCTCGGCATCCAGCTCGGGGTCGAGAAGCCGGGGGAGGGATTCTTCGAGGCCGAGCTCTACTCGCTTCCCCCGGAGAACTTCTACCTCGACCCGATCGAGTTCTCGGGCGATGAGCTGGCCGCGCTCAGCACCGCCCTCTCACTGCTCTCCGACGGTGGATTCGCCTACGCCGAGCCGCTGCGGCTGGCCCTCCAGCAGGTCGCCTGGGGCCATCCCAACCCGCTCAGCGAGGGGGAGCGGGCCCCGGTCGAGATGGCGATGACCGCCTCCGCCGGCGGCCGAGACCTCTCGCAGCGACTCTCGAAGATCGAGACCGCGATCTCGCGCCGCAAGACGATCGAGTTCACGTACTACACGATGGAGCGCGACGAGACCGAGAAGCGCAGGGTCGACCCGTACCACCTCGTCTTTCGCGGCGGCCAGTTCTATCTGATCGGCCACTCGCACGAGCGCGACGCGGTCCGGGTCTTCCGCCTCTCGCGGATCCAGGGAAAGGTCGGGTATGCCTCCAAGGCGGAGCACGACTTCTCCCCGCCCGAGGACTTCGATCGCCGCGACTACGGGCAGCGCGCCGACTGGCAGCTGGGAGAGATCCAGGGCAGGGCGAAGATCTTCGTGCGCGACAGGATCTCCTGGCTGATCGATCGCGACTACGGCGCCTTCGGCGAGCTCCGTCCCGCGCAGAAGGCGGACGAAGCGCCGGGGAGGGGCAGCGTCTTCGAGACCGACTATGCATCGCCGCGCGAGCTGATCGCCTGGGTGCTGCGCTGGCGCAGCAACGCGACGGTGCTGGCACCGCCGGAGCTGCGCGAGGAGGCGGAGAGCCGCCTCGGTTTGCTCGGAGACCGCCACCGCAACGGCTTCGAGCCGGCGGAGACCGTGGATCGCCCGCTGCGCGAGGAACCGCGCAGGGCCCGTTCCAACGGCCGTGGCGAGGCCGCGATCCGGCCCGAGCGCTTCGCTCGCCTCGTCACCCTCGCCGGGCTCCTGATCCAGTCGGCGAAGCAGGGCGAGCGGCTCCGCGTCGCCGACCTGCGGGACCGCCTCGAGCTGACCCCCGAGGAGCTTCAGGAGGACATCGACCTGCTCAACGTCGTCAACTTCGGCGGCGGCACGTACGTCCTCTACGCCGAAATCCAGGGGGAGGAGATCGAGGTCGATTCCGAGCCCTACGGCGACAACTTCGCCCGCCCGGCGCGTCTACTGCCGTTGGAGGCCAAGGCGCTGGTCGCGGCGATCGACCTCTTCGGCGACCACCTGCCCCAGGGCGGGCTGCAGAGCGCCCGCGAGAAGATCGTCGGCGCGCTCGGCCACGACCCCTCCGAGGAGGGCCTCGAGATCGCCGCGGCGGGCGGCGGCGACGTCGAGGTGGCCCGGATGGTCAACGAGGCGATCGGCTCGCGGAGCGTGCTCGAGATCCAGTACTACAAGGAGAACGAGGACCAGTTCACGAAGCGCCGGGTCGAGCCGTACCGCCTCGAGAACGGGCGGGAGGGCTGGTACGTCGAGTGCTACGACCTGACCAAAGAGGGGATCCGCCACTTCAAGCTGGATCGGATCAAGGAGGCGGCGGCTCGCGGTGAGAGGTTCGAGCCCCGCCCGGAGGTCGAGGAGATCGCTGGCGTCGAGGGCTGGATGACAGACGGAGAGGTGCCGACCGCGCAGGTGGCGCGCGTCTGGGTCTCGCCGGAGCGGGCGCGGTGGCTGCGCGAGGAGCGGACCGTGGTCGAGGAGCTGGCCGACGGCGCCGTCGTGGTCGAGCTTCCCTACGCCGGGACCTCGTGGCTGGTGCGCGAGATCCTCCGGGGCGCCGGCGACCTCGTCGTCCTCGAGCCCGCCGAGGCGCGCGAGGCGATCGCCAAAGAGGTATCCGGCTGAGCGAGGCTCCTGGGCACCGGGAGATCCTGCGGATCGTCGCCCCGAACCCTGGGCCGATGACCCTGGAGGGAACCAACACCTATCTCTACGGGTCCGACCCGTGCACCGTCATCGACCCGGGCCCGGACGTCGCGCCCCACCTCGAGGCGGTCGTCGCGGCCGCCGGGGAGCGCGGCGGCATCGGCCTCGTCCTTCTCACTCACGGCCATGGCGACCATGCCGCGGGAGCGGAGCGCCTGGTGGCGCTGGCCGGCGGCGAGACGCCGCCGGCGGTGATCCGGCCCGCGGACGGTGGGGAGCAGGGGGGCCTGCGGGCGATCGCGACGCCGGGCCACGCCGCCGACCACGTCTGCTTCCTCACCGCCGACCGGGTCTGCTTCAGCGGCGACCTGGTCCTCGGCGAGGGCTCGACCTTCGTGCCGCCAGACGGCGGCTCGCTCGCCGCCTACATGGAGTCCCTGCGCCGCCTCCAGGCCGTGCCGCTGGAGCTGATCTGCCCGGGCCACGGTCCCTGGATCGAGGATCCCACCGCGAAGCTCGCCGAGTACGTCGAGCACCGCGAGATGCGAGAGCGCCGCCTGCTCGCGGCGCTGGATCGGGGCGAGCGCTCCCGCCAGGCGCTTCTTGCGGAGGTCTGGGACGACGTCCCGGGGGAGCTCCGCGGCGCCGCGGCGACGGTGATGGAGGCCCACCTTCAAAAGCTCGACGCGGAGGGACGGCTTCCTGGCCAGCTGGCCAGTTAACTGATACACAGGGTCGATGAGCGGCGGGAAGAGCAAGAGCGCGGCGCGTGCGGGGCTGATAGCCGGGGTGGCCGGCACCGGCCTGACCGCGGCCGCGCTGGGTGCTGCCTGGCACTGGCTGGCGAGGCGGCCGCTGCCGAAGCAGACCGGGACGATCGAGCTCGATGGCCTGGAGGGGGCGGTGCGGGTGCGCCGCGACCGCTGGGGGGTTCCCCACGTCGAGGCCGGCAGCAGCGGCGACCTCTGGTTCGCCCAGGGCTTCTGCCACGGCCAGGATCGCCTCTGGCAGATGGACTTCTATCGGCGGGTCGTCTCAGGGCGGGTCTCCGAGTTCGCCGGCCGCGAGGCCCTCGTCGTCGATCGGTTGATGCGGACGCTCGGCATGCGCCGCGCCGCGGAGGGCGAGGTGGGGGGGCTCGACCCCGACGTGCGCGGTGTGCTCGACCGCTTCTGCGCCGGCGTCAACGCGGCTGTCGCGAGCGCCCGGGCACTGCCATTCGAGATGCAGCTCCTGCGCCTCGACTTCGAGCCCTGGGCGCCACTCGACATTCTCAGCCTCGGCAAGCTGCTCGCCTTCGGGCTCTCGACGAACTGGGAGAAGGAGCTTCTGCGCTCCGACATGACCCGCGCCCTCGGCCCGGAGCTGGCGGCGCGGCTCGACCCGGGATACCCGGCCGGGAACCCTGCCGTCACCCAGGAACCGTGGTCGGGAGAGGGCCTCGCCCTCGCCGAGCAGATCGACGCCGTGCGCCGCTCGATCGGGCTTGCCGCCGAGGCGAGCGGCTCCAACAACTGGGCGGTGAGCGGGAGTCTCAGCGCCACCGGCTCGCCGCTGATCGCCGGCGATCCACACCTGCCGCCGAGCATGCCCGGCATCTGGTTCCAGGTGGGGATGACGCTCGGCGACCGCTTCGTGCGGGGCGCCTCCCTGCCCGGGATGCCGGGCGTCTACCTGGGCCAGAACAACGACGTCTGCTGGACCTTCACCAACGTGATGGCCGACATCGAGGACCTCTTCGTCGAGAGGGTGGACGGCGACCGCTACCTGTTCGAAGGCGAGTGGCGGCCGCTGGAGACGGTGCGCGAGGAGATCTCCGTCAAGGGCCGCGAGCGGCCCGTCGAGCTGGAGGTGCGGCTCACCCACCACGGTCCGATCGTCAACG
>DASXAR010000054.1:0-62920 GCA_036406595.1 Solirubrobacterales bacterium
AAGGTGCCGGTCGGCACGGTCGGCGACAACTACGACCGCTACCGGGTGCGGGTGGCGGAGATGGTCGAGTCGACGCGGATCGTCGAGCAGGCGCTCGACGGCCTGCCCGAGGGACCGCACATCGCCGACGACCGCAAGTACGTGCTGCCGCCGCGCTCGGAGCTGTCGACCTCGATGGAGTCGCTGATCCACCACTTCAAGCTGGTCACCGAGGGCTACCGGGTGGCGCCGGGCGAGGTCTACTGCGCGATCGAGTCGCCGCGCGGCGAGCTCGGCTGCTACGTGCTCGCGGACGGCTCGGCGAAGCCGGCGCGGGTGCACTTCCGCGATCCGTCCTTCGTCAATCTTCAGGCGTTCAGGGACATGTCCGTGGGCGGCTACGTCGCCGACATGATCTGCTCGTTGGGGATGCTGGACCCGATCCTCGGGGGGGTGGACCGGTGAGCCCGGTCGACGGCCCCGGCATCGTCAACCCCGACCTGCCGGTCGATCCCGCCGTCACCGAGGGGCGCGTCCCCGATCGCTCGCCCGAGGAGGTTCCCGAGCTTCATGAGGTGGGGTGCCCGGCGGAGCTGCGGGAGCGGATCGAGGAGCTGATGTCGCGCTACCCGGATCGGAAATCGGCCTCGATCCCGGCGCTGTGGGCTGTGCAGAGGCTCTACGGCTGGTGCACGCCGGAGGGGGTCCGCCAGGCGGCGGCGGTGATGCGGGTGACGCCGGCCTACCTGGAGTCGGTGGCGAGCTTCTACGACCTGCTGCACACCGAGCCGGTGGGCGCCCACAAGGTGGCGGTGTGCACGAACATCAGCTGCTGGATGCGCGGCGGCGACGAGCTGCTCGAGGCGTTCCGGGCCGCCGCCGGCGGCGACGAGGACTTCCTCGTCACCGGCTTCGAGTGCCTGGGCGCCTGCGACATCGCCCCGATGGCCTCGATCGACGAGCGCTACTTCGGCCCGCTCGAGGGGGCGGAGGCGCAGGCCGCGATCGCGCAGCTGCGGGCCGGCGAGGACGTGCTGCCGGAGAAGGCGTTGGAGAAGCGGCCGCTGCCGGGAGGGCCCGATGCCTGAGACCCGGATGCTGCTGAAGAACGCCGAAGACCCGCGGCTGCGCACCCTCGCCGGCTACAAGGGCTACGGCGGCTACGCGACGCTGGAGAGGGCCTACCGCGAGATGGAGGCCGACGAGGTGCTCAAAGAGCTCGAAGACTCGGGCCTGCGCGGGCGGGGCGGGGCGGGCTTCTCGATGGGCAAGAAGGCCTCCTTCCTGCCACGCGGCGAGATGGACAAGTACCTCTGCTGCAACGCCGACGAGTCCGAGCCGGGCGCCTTCAAGGACCGCGAGCTGATGCAGCGCAACCCGCACCAGCTGATCGAGGGGATCGCGATCGCCGCCCTCGCCGCCGACGCCGGCCACGCCTTCATCTTCATCCGCGGCGAGTACGACTCCCAGGCCGACGTGCTCGACGCCGCCGTCGCCGAAGCGTACGAGGCGGGCTACCTGGGCGTGGACATCCTCGGCACCCGCCGCGACCTCGAGCTGGTCGTGCACCGCGGCGCCGGCGCCTACATCTGCGGCGAGGAGACGGCGCTGCTCGACGCGCTCGAGGGCAAGCGCGGCAACCCGCGCCTGAAGCCGCCCTTCCCGGCGGTGCAGGGCCTCTACGGCGGGCCGACCCTGATCAACAACGTCGAGACGCTCTCCAACGTCCCCCACATCGTCGCCCACGGCGCCGAGTGGTTCCGCGGCTTCGGCACCGAGCAGTCGCCGGGGACCAAGGTCGTTTCCGTCTCCGGCCGCGTGCGGCGGCCGGGCAACTACGAGGTCGAGCTCGGCATCCCGACCCGCGAGCTGGTCTACGACCTCGCCGGCGGCCCGCTCGAGGGGCGCGAGGTGAAGGCCTTCTACCCGGGCGGCTCCTCCTCGCCGGTGCTGAGCGCCGAGGAGGGCCTCGACCTCCCCTACAGCTTCGAGGCGATGGCCGAGGCGGGCTCGATGCTCGGCTCCGGCTCGGTGATCGTCGCCGACGACACCGTCTCGATCCCCCATATGGCGCTGCGCACGGCGCGCTTCTATCACCACGAGTCCTGCGGCAAGTGCACTCCCTGCCGCGAGGGGACGAACTGGACGGTGAAGACGTTGGAACGGGTCGTGCGGGGCGAGGCGACGCCGATGGACCTCGACATCGTCGCCTCGGTGCAGGAGAACATCATGGGCCACTGCCTCTGCGTGCTCGGCGACTCGATGGCGATGCCGGTCGGCGCGATGGTGCGCAAGTTCCGCGATGAGTTCGAAGAGGCAATCACCGCCGCCGAGAAGGCCTCCAGGCTCGACGCGGTCCAGGGCGTCCCGGAGACCCTGGGGGCCGCGACATGAGCAGGGAGGTGACCATCGTCATCGACGGGCGCGAGGTCGGCGCCGTCGAGGGGGAGATGCTCCACGACGCCGCCAAGCGGGGCGACGTCGAGATCCCGGTCTTCTGCTACGAGCCGAAACTCGGCGACCCGGTCGGCGCCTGCCGCATGTGCCTGGTCGAGATCGAGGGGATCCCCAAACTCCAGACCTCCTGCTCGACGCCCGTTCGCGACGGGATGGTCGTCCATACCCGCACCGACCAGGTCAAGGAGGCGCAGAGCGCCGTCGTCGAGTTCCTCCTCGTCAACCACCCCCTCGACTGCCCGGTCTGCGACAAGGGCGGCGAGTGCCCGCTCCAGGACATCTCGATGGGCTGGGGGCCGGGGAAGAGCCGCTTCACCGACCCGAAGCGCCACTTCCAGAAGCCGCTGCCGCTCAGCCCGCTGGTCGCGATCGACCGCGAGCGCTGCATCCTCTGCTACCGCTGCGTCCGCTTCAGCCAGGAGGTTTCCGAGGACGCGCAGCTTCAGCTGCTGGAGCGCGGCGACCGCACCTTCGTCGGCACCTTCGACGACCGTCCCTACGTCGCGCCCTTCCACGGCAACATCACAGACATCTGCCCGGTCGGGGCGCTGACCAACTACACCTACCGCTTCCGAGCCCGCCCCTGGGACATCGAGGAGGCCGGCTCGGTCTGCACGCTCTGCCCCAGCCAGTGCAACGTCAGCTTCACGATCCGCGACGAAAAGGTGAAGCGGGTGATCGCGCGGGACAACCCCGACGTCGACGACGGCTGGCTCTGCGACCGCGGCCGCTACGGCTTCGAGATGTTCGACGCCACGGAGCGCGTACGCGCCCCGCGCCTTCGCGGCGGCACGGCCACGGATTGGGAGACGGCGATCGCGAAAGCAGCGGAGGGGTTGAGCGCGGCGAAGGGCGCGGTGGCGGCGCTGGTCGGCGACGCGTCCAACGAGGAGGGTTACCTGCTCCAGCGGATCACGCGCGAGGCGCTCGGATCGGCGAATGTGGATTCGCGGGTCTCGCGGGGGGCGAGCCGCGAATCCCTGCTTCATCTCGCGCGGCCGGAGCTCTCCGCCAAGGTGCGCGACATCGATCAGGCCGAGGTGATCCTCATCGTCGGCAGCGATCCGATGCACGCCTCTCCGATCCTCGACCTCCGCGTCCGCAAGGCGATGCGTCGCAAGGGGGCCAGGCTGGTCCTGGCGACCGACCGGCCGACCGCGCTCGACGGCGGCGCCGAGGCGATCAGTCGTTACGCGCCGGGCGGCGCCACGCTCTTCCTCTCGGAGCTGGCCGCGGCGCTGCGGCTCAATACGGAGGGCGGCGCCGCGGGGGATTGCACCGAGGCTCTGAAGGACGCGCAGCGCGTCGTCATCCTCTGGGGCGAGCGGATCGGCCGCGAGGGGGAGGGCGCGCTGCATGCCCTGCTGGACGTCGCCGCGGCGCTCGACCTGAAGGCGAACGAGGGCTCTGGGCTGCTCGAGATCCCAGAGGCGGCGAATGCGCGCGGACTGCGCGAGGCGGGTTGCCTGCCGGATGCGGGCCCGGGCCTATCCGAGACGGGACCCGGAATGACCACGGAGGAGGTCCGCGCGGCGCTGGAGTCGGGCGAGCTGAGCTCGCTCCTCCTCTTCGGGGTCGACCCGCTGCGCGACTTCCCGGACACCGAAGGCTGGCGTCGAGCCCTGGCGGCGGCCGATCACATCGTCTGCTTCAGCATCTTCGAGACCGACTCGACCGCGACGGCCGACGTCGTTCTCCCGCTCGAGACCCACGCGGAGAAAGACGGCACCGTCACCTACCCCGACGGCCGCCTGCAGCGCGTTCGTTCCAGCGCCTCGCGTCCCGGCGACATCCGGCCGAACGTCGGCGTCCTGGCCGAGCTCTCGCTGGCGCTCGGGCACGACACCGGCGTGGTCTCCCAGCCCACCGCCTTCGAGGCGCTCACCGAGGCCGTGCCCTTCTATGCCGACATCACCGACGCCGAGATCGGCGGCCGGGGAATCCGCTGGCAGGAGCGCGACGGGGCCACGAACCTTCCGCCGGTCGCCGGGGGCGACTCGCGGGGCGCGACTTCGCGCGGAGTTTCCGGCGAGCCGGCCCCGGCACCCGGCGCGGGCTCCGGCGGCGCGGAGCTGGTGTTGGGGACCTACCGGGACCTGTGGGTTGGGCCGATAACCGAGCTGAACCCGCCGTTGAAGTTCCTTGAGCCGCGACAGACAGTCGAGATGTCGGTGGCCGACGCGGACCGGGCGGGCCTGAAGAGCGGCGATGAGGTTCTGGTCGCCCAGAACGGGAGCAGTGTGAGGGCGGCGGTCGTGGTCAGGGAGCGTGTCCAGGAGGGCGTCTGCTTCCTGATCGAGGGAACCGCCGAGGGCAACGCCAACGGACTTCTCAATGGCGCCCCGGTCTCGGTGACGGTCGAGAAGGCGGGGCCGTAGTGCACGTCCTCGCCGACACCCAGTTCGTCGAAGCGACCTGGATCATGATCGTCAAGTCGCTGGTGATCTTCGGTTTGGTCTTCGGGATCCTGCCGCTGATGACGGTCCTCGAGCGGAAGCTGATCGGCCGCTTCCAGCACCGCTACGGGCCGAACCGGGTGGGCCCCTTCGGCATCCTGCAGCCGCTCGCCGACGTTGGCAAGCTGATCAGCAAGGAGTCCTTCCGGCCGGACAACGCGATCCGCACCCTGTTCGTCATCGGGCCGCTGCTGCCGGTCCTCTCCGGGGTCCTGGCGCTGGCGATCATCCCCTGGGGGGACGTTCAGGACGGCGTCGGCCTCTACGGGATCGATGTGCCGATCGGCATCCTCTACTTCTTCGCCGTCGGCTCGATCGCCTTCTACGGCCTCCTCCTCGGCGGCTGGTCCTCGGGCTCCAAATACAGCCTCCTGGGGGCGATGCGAAGCGCCGCGCAGCTGATCTCCTACGAGGTCTCGATGGGGCTCGCCCTGCTCGGCGCGATCATCATGGGCGGCTCCCTTTCCCTCGTCGACATCGTCCACGCCCAGGGGGAGATCTGGTTCATCGTCCCCCAGTTCGTCGGCTTCCTGGTCTTCATGCTGGCGGGCTTCGCGGAGACCAACCGCACCCCGTTCGACATGCCCGAGGCGGACGCCGAACTCGTCCAGGGGTTCATGACCGAGTACGGGGGCATGCGCTTCGGCAGCTTCCTGCTGGTCGAATACATGGAGATCATGGTCGTCTCCGGGATCGCCGCGGCGATGTTCCTCGGCGGCTGGATGGGGCCTGGGCCGGGCTGGCTCGACCCGATCTGGATGCTGGCCAAGATCCTCGGCCTGATCCTCTTCTTCATCTGGGTTCGGGCGACCCTGCCCCGTCTCCGCTACGACCAGCTGATGAGCCTCGGCTGGAAAATCCTCCTGCCGCTGGCGACGTTGAACGTGCTGGTCACCGCCGTGCTGGTGGTGGTCACATGACCGAATTTCCCTACCTGGATGACCAGGACGTGGTCGAGGTCCAGAGGGGACCGGAACCGGGTGGGATCGGGGGCGCCTACCGCGCTTTCGGCGAGACGCTGCGCGGCCTCAAGACGACGATGGCGCGCCTCATCGAGGGGCCGCTGACGATCCAGTACCCCGAGGAGAAGACGCCGGTCTACCCCCGATTCCGCGGCCGGCACAAACTCCACCGCTTCGAGGACACCGGCCTCGAGAAATGCGTCGGCTGCTCGCTCTGCGCGGCGGCCTGCCCGGCAGACTGCATCCGCGTCGTCGCCGCGGAGAACATCCCGGGGGAGCGCGTCTCCGCCGGCGAGCGCTATGCGGCGGTCTATGAGATCAACATGTCGCGCTGCATCTTCTGCGGGTACTGCGAGATCGCCTGCCCGTTCGACGCGATCACGATGGGCCACGACTACGAGATGGCCGACTACGACCGCGACGACCTGATCTTCACCAAGGAGATGCTGCTCGCCGAGTCGGTCGAGCGGACTCCGCTGCGGGCGGAGGGCGAGTAGTGGAAGCGGTCCTCTTCTTCGCCGCCGCGATCGGCGCCCTCGGCGGCGCGATCGGGGTGATCGCGATGCGCAACCCCTTCTACAGCGTGCTGGCGCTGATCATCCACCTCTTCTCGCTCGCGGTCCTCTTCCTGCTGCTCACCGCGGCCTTCGTCGCCGCCGCCCAGGTGGTCGTCTACGCCGGCGCGGTGATGGTCCTCTACGTCTTCGTCGTCGCTTACATAGGCGGGGGCGAGGAGTCGGCCTGGGAGTCGATCCCGGGGCAGCGGCTGCTGGCGCCGCTGATCGGCATCGCGCTCTTCGTTGAGCTGGCGATCGCCGTCCTCGCCTCCTCGCTGCTGGCGCTCGGCACGGACGGGCCCGACGTCAAGGCCGGCTTCGGCGACCCGGCCGAGATCGGCCGTCTGCTGCTCGAGCGCTTCCTGGTCCCGTTCGAGGCGACCTCCGTCCTTCTCCTCCTCGCCGCGGTGGGGGCGATAGTCCTGGCATCTCGTCGCGGCGCTGCCACGGGTGGCTCGGGGGCGGCGTCGGCAGGAACTCCTCGCGAAGGCGAGCCTGCCGATGCTGCCCCCGGGCCATCCATAGGAGACCTCGCATGAACATCGAGTGGTACATCGTCCTCTCGAGCCTCCTCTTCGCGGTCGGAGCGGGCGGCATCCTGCTGCGGCGAAGCCCGGTGGTGATCCTTCTCTGCCTCGAGCTGATGCTGAACGCCGGCAACCTCTCGCTGGTCGCCTTCAGCCGCATGGTGGGCAACCAGGAGGGTCAGGTCTTCGCCCTCGTGGTGATGGTCGTCGCCGCCTGTGAGGTGGTCGTCGGCCTCGGCCTGATCGTCGCCATCTTCCGCCGCCGCCTGCCGCTCGACGTCGACGAGCTGAGGGAGTTGAGAGGTTGACCGCGACCGCCTGGGCATGGATCGCCCTGGTCCTGCCACTGCTCGGCTCCGTCGTGATCGCACTCGGCTTCCGCGCCCTCCCGGCGCGCGCCGCAGGGGCGATCGGCACCGCTTCGATCGGGCTCGCCTTCGTCTGCGCCGTCGCGGCGTTGATCAACCTGCTCGGCGAGGACGCCGGCGCGCGCCACCACGCATCGGCGCTCTGGGACTACGCCAGCGCGGCCGGCCTCGACATCAAGCTCGGCATCTACGTCGACCAACTCTCCGTCTACATGCTGCTCGTCGTCACCGGTGTCTCGGCGCTGATCCATCTCTACTCGTTCGGCTACATGGCCTCCGACGAGGGGTACCACCGCTTCTTCAGCTACCTCAACTTCTTCGTCTTTTCGATGCTGCTGCTCGTCCTCGCCGGCAACTTCGTGCTGCTTATCGTCGGTTGGGCCTTCGTCGGCTTCGCCTCCTACGCGCTGATCAGCTTCTGGTATCGGCGGACGACCGCGACCGGCGCCGGGATGAAGGCGTTCGTGATCAACGTCGTCGGCGACATCGGCCTCGTCCTCGCCGCCTTTCTGATCTTCCGCGAACTTGGCAGCTTCGAATACGGGACCGTCTTCGAGAAGGCGCCCGAAGTCTTCGCCACCAACGAGTGGACGGTGACCGCGATCTGCCTGCTGCTCCTGCTCGGCGCCTTTGCGAAGTCGGCGCAGCTGCCGCTCCACACCTGGCTTCCCGATGCGATGGAGGGCCCGACGCCGGTCTCCTCGCTGATCCACGCGGCCACGATGGTCACCGCCGGCGTCTACCTGATCGCCCGCACCCACGCCCTCTTCGTCCTCGCCCCGACCGCCGCCGACATCGCCGCCTTCACCGGGCTGGCGACGCTGCTGGTCGCGGCGACGATCGCCCTCGTCGTCACCGACCTGAAGCGAGCGATCGCCTACTCGACGATGAGCCAGATCGGCTACATGATCGTCGGGGTCTCGATCGGCGCCTACAGTGCCGGCCTCTTCCATCTGATGACCCACGCCTTCTTCAAGGCGCTTCTCTTCATGGCGGCCGGCTCGATCATCGCGGCGATGGCGAACGACCAGAACATCGACCGGATGAGCGGCTTCGGCCGGGCGCTGCGCTTCACCTCGATGACGATGGTCGCCGGAGGCCTCGCACTCGCCGCGTTCCCCTTCACCTCGGGATTCTTCTCGAAGGACGAGATCCTCGCCTACGCCTCGGCGCGCGGCGGCATGTACCTGATCTTCACCGTGCTCGGTTACCTCGGCGCGCTGCTGACCGCGATCTACACCTTCCGGCTCATCTTCCGGATCCTGCCGGGGCGGCCCTGCGAGGAGGCCCAGACCTTCATCGACACCGGCCATGTCGCCCACGAGGAGCCGCGCAACCCGGCGACCGGGGAGGTCGAGGACACCGACGTCGGCTTCCCCGGACCCGAGCACCACGTCGCCGAGCAGTCGGCCTCGATGCGGGTCGCGATGGCGGTCCTGGCGTTCGGCGCCCTGTTCGCCGGCTTCGTCCAGGTACCCGGGGTCGACAGCGTGATCGCCAACTTCCTCGACCCGGTCTTCGAGGACTCGCCGCTGACCGCGATCCAGCCGTCCACCGCTGCGAGCTGGGTCGGCCTGGCGATCGGCGCCGCCATCTCCCTGGGCGGAATCGCGATCGCCTACCTGCTCTACGTCGCCCGGCCGGAGCTGCCCGCCAGGCTGCAGAGCCGCTTCCCGGCGATCCACACATTTCTCTACAACAAGTGGTATTTCGACGAGGCGATCGACATCCTCGTCGTGCGGCCGGCGCTGGCGGTCGGCCGCTTCGCCAACCGCACCTTCGAGCGGGTGGTGGTCGACGGCCTGATCACGGGCACGGTCGAGATCGTCCGCGACGCGGGGGGGATCGTCCGGGTCGTTCAGAGCGGCTTCGTTCGCTCCTACGCGCTCCTCCTCCTCGCCGGCTTCGCCGGCCTCGCCCTCTACTTCCTGCTGTCGAGCTCATGAGCGCGGAGCGACCAAGCGTGCATATCTGGTTCTTCGCGCCGGGAGCAAAGCGCGAGGCATTGCCATGATCAACTCGCTGCTCTGGACGCCGCTCGCCTTCGGCCTTCTCGGCCTCTTCCTGCCCCGGCGCCTGGCCGGCTGGTGGGCGACGCTGGGCGCGGCGGTGACGCTCGGCATCGCGATCTCGCTGCTCGCCGGCTTCGACTCGGGCGCGAGCGGCCTCCAGGACACCGTCGACGTCAACTGGATCCCGGGCCTCGGCGTCGACTACAGCCTTGGCCTCGACGGGCTCAACGTCTTCCTGGTGATGCTGACCGCGGTGCTCTGGCTGGGCGCGACCGCCTTCGCCGCCTTCCGCGAGCAGGAGCGGCCCCACCTCTTCTTCCTGATGATGCTGCTCGCCGAGACGGCGACCCTGGGGGCGTTCGTCGCCCAGGACCTGCTCCTCTTCGTCCTCTTCTTCGACCTGATGCTGGTCCCGTTCTACTTCCTCTTCGGCGCCTGGGGGACGGATCGCGAGTACGGCCCCACCGCCTCCGCGGCGACGTTGAAGATGATCATCTACACGCTGGTCGGCTCGCTCCTGATGCTGGTGGGCGCGATCGCGACGGCGATCATCGCAGCCGACGGCGGCCAGATCACCTTCTCGATCGCCGAACTGGCGAACCACCCGGTCGGAACCGGCAGCCAGCGCTGGATCTTCTGGTTCTTCGCCGCCGCCTTCCTGGTCAAGATGCCGGCCTTCCTCCTGCACGGCTGGATGCCGGACGCCTATCGGGCGGCGCCGCTGCCGGTGCTCGCCGTCTTCTCGGGGGTGCTGGCGAAGGTCGGCGCCTACGGCTTCCTCCGCGTCGTGCTGCCGCTCTTCCCGGCCGCGACGGTCCAGTTCCAGGAGGTGGTGCTGGTGATCGCCCTTGCCTCGATCCTCTACGGCTCGGTGATGGCCTTCACCCAGACCAACGTCCGCCTCGTCGGCGGCTATTCCTCCGTCGCCCAGCTCGGCTTCATCACCGCCGGCATCTTCGCCCTGCGCGCCGACGGCTCCGACGGGGCGATCCTGCAGATGGTCAATCACGGCCTGGTCGTCGCGCCGCTCTTCATCATCGTCGCGATCCTCGCCGAGCGCTCCGGCACCGAGGACCTGCGCGAGATGGGGGGGATGGCACTGCGGGCGCCCGTCCTCGCCGCGCTCTTCCTGATCGTCGCCCTGGCGACCCTGGCGATGCCGGGGTCGGCCAACTTCATCGGCGAGTTCTACATCCTCAACGGGCTCTTCCAGGCGAAGATCGTCTTCGCCTTCGTCGCGATCACGGGCATCGCGATGTCGGCCTACTACGCGCTCCGCCTCTACCAGCGCACGATGCACAACCGCAAGCCCGAGGGGATCGCATCGCGGGAGATCGGCTGGCGTGACGGCGTCGTCCTCGCCCCGCTCGTCGCCTGCATCCTCGGCCTCGCCCTCTATCCGCAGCTGATCCTCCACCGGACCGATCGTTCGGTCTCCGAGACAATCGCAAGCGCCAGTCGACCCTCGGCTGAGCCTCCCAAGTCGCACCTCCGCGGGAGTACCGCTTCGGCGCTCGACTGCGGTCGGCTCGCTCCGTGCAGAGTGACTTGGGAGGCTCCGCCTGGGTTCGACCCCCGGAAGGCGGTCGCAAGACAGTGAACTTCGTTGCGCCGCATCTGGATTACGCGGGCATCTCGCCGATCATCGCGCTGACCGCGGGGATCGTCGTCGTGCTGCTGAGCGCGGTGTTCCGACCCGTGCAGAGGACCGGGCCCGGTCTGGCGCTCGTCACGCTGGCGGCGACCGCGGGGTTGCTGATCTGGCAGTGGCACGACCCCACGGACCTCGTCGCCGGGGCGCTGCGGATCGACGACCTCGCGGTCGCGATCTCGCTGATAGCGGTGACGACGGCCGCCTTCGCGGTGCTGCTCTCGCTCCGCGAGGAGGCGGCCGAGCAGGCCGGCCTCGGCGAGTACCACGCGCTGATGCTCGGCTCGGTGCTGGGGATGGTGCTGCTCAGCGAGGCGCAGAACCTCGTCACCTTCTTCATCGCAATCGAGACCCTCTCGATCCCGCTCTACATCCTCTGCGGCAGCAATCTGCTGCGCGAGCACTCGCTCGAGTCGGGGCTCAAGTACCTGATCGTCGGCTCGATCGGCTCGGCGACGCTGCTCTATGGGATGTCGTTCATCTACGGCGGCTCGGGCTCGACCGACTTCGCTGGGATCGCGTCCGGGATCGCCGAAGAGGGGGTGCTCGGCGACCCACTGATCCTGGTCGGGATCGGCCTCACCGCGGTGGGGCTCGCCTTCAAGACCTCGATCGCCCCCTTCCACCAGTGGACGCCCGACGTCTATCAGGGCGCCCCCACCCCGATAACCAGCTTCATGGCGGTGGCCACCAAGGCGGCGGCCTTCGCCGTCTTCGTGCGCTTCTTCGAGGTGGCGCTGCTGCCGCAGGCCGACGAATGGCGGCCGGCGCTCGCCGTGCTCGCCGCGATCACGATCGTCGTCGGCAACATCGGCGCTCTCGGCCAGGACTCGCTGAAGCGGATGCTCGGCTACTCCGGCGTCGCCCAGGCCGGCTACATCCTCGGCGGGATCGTCGCGCTGAACGCCGCCGGTACCAGTGCCCTCGTCTTCTATCTCGCCGGCTACGCGTTCATGAACATGGCCGCCTTCGCGGTGGTGGTCGCGCGCGAGCGCGAGACTCCCTATGGCGACGACATCCGCGCCGTCCGCAGCCTCGGGCTGGAGCGGCCGCTCCTCGCCTGGCCGCTGACCATCTCGATGCTGGCCCTCGCCGGGCTGCCGGCCACCGTCGGCTTCATCGGCAAGCTCTACCTGATCGAGGCGCTGGTCGAAGGCGACTACACCTGGCTGGCGGTTTTCATCGCGGTCGGGACGATGATCTCGCTCGCCTACTACCTGCGGGTGGTGGCGGCGATGTGGATGGGGCCGCGCGGCGAGGCGGCGCAGCCCGGCCCGCCGGCGATCGCCGGGGCCGACCCCGAGGCGGACCCCGTCGACCCCGAGGCGGGCCGGCGGCTCTACCTGGCCGGGCCGGCGCTTCTCGCGGCGGCGGCGACGGTCTTCTTCGGCATCGTGCCGCAGCCGCTGGTCAAGTTCGCCGAAGCCGCCGGCGCGGCGATCGGCAGCCTCCACTAGGCCTCCGCCATCGGCGTCGTCCTCACAGCCGCGGCGATCGCGGCGGCGACCGCGATCGGCGTCTGGGCCGAGCGGCGACGGCCGCGGGCCGCCGCGCTCGCGGCGCGGCGATCCCTTGTTCTGATGCTCTACGTGCTGCTGCCGCCGGTCGTCTTCTTCAACCTTGCCTCGAAGCAGATCGACCTCGAGCACGGGGTGGGCCTTCTGCTCGGCATCACGGCCGTCTCGCTCGCCGGCCTGATCGCATGGTGGCTCTGCAGTCGGGTCCTCGGCCTCGCCCGGCACCGGACCGGAGCCGTCGTTTGCGCGGTGCTCAGCGTCAACACCGGCTACCTCGGCTACCCGATGACCATCGCCCTGCTCGGCCGCGACCAGCTCTCAACGGCGGTGCTCTACGACGTGCTGGTCACCGGCCCCTGCCTGCTGCTCGGTGCCTTCGCGGTCGGCGCCGCCTTCGGCACCCGAGCCGGCGAAGGCCCACGCGAGCGAGTGCGCGCCTTCTTCACCCGCAACCCGCCGCTCTACGCGGCGATCGCCGGCCTGCTGGCACCGGACGCGCTCGCCCCGGACGCCCTCGTCGACGTATCGCAGGCCCTCGTGATCGCGATCCTGCCGATCGGCTTCTTCGCCGTCGGCGCAACCCTCGCCGAGAACGCCGAGCACGGCGAGCTACCGATGCCGCCGCCGATGTCGCGGCCGGTCGCCGTCGCGGTGATCTCGAGGCTGACGATCGCGCCGGCCCTGTTGATGCTGCTGGCGGCGCCGCTGATCGACCTTCCGTCCGCCTACCGGCTGCTCAGCGCCATGCCTTCCGGGATCAACACCATGGTCGTCGCCCACACCTACGGGCTCGACATGGAGATCACAGCCGAGGCGGTCACGTGGTCGACCGCGATCGTCGTCCTCGCCGCCCTCGGCTCGCTCCTCCTCTGAAACGCCGACGGGCCGTAAACCCACGGTGCGCGTGGGAAATCGGCCCGTCGGCGGGGTTATGCTCGTTACGCATGCTTCACCACGTCACGCTCGAAGTGCAGCCGAGCGACCTCGGGCGCGCTGCGGAGTTCTGGGCGTTGCTCGGCTTCGCCGAGGTCGACCCTCCTCCCGACCTGGCCTCGAAATACATCTGGTTCGAACGCGGCGGCACCCAGATCCACCTGATGGCGACCGACTCCCCGACCATCCCTCCCAGTGGACATCCGGCAATCGTCGTCCCGGACTTCGAGGGGACGATCGAAAGGCTCGAGGAGAGCGGCTTCCAGGTGACGTCGAAGCGCGAGCGCTGGGCCTCCCGCGCCGACGCGATCGCCCCCGGCGGGCACCGGGTGGAGCTGATG
The DNA here is from genome assembly GCA_036406595.1 of Solirubrobacterales bacterium. Classification (GTDB taxonomy): domain Bacteria; phylum Actinomycetota; class Thermoleophilia; order Solirubrobacterales; family 70-9; genus VRUE01. Next base: position 13,761 of record DASXAR010000054.1, read on the forward strand.
GCCGCGCCCCCGGTCGGCGCCCGCTGAGGGCACGTCCCGGGCCACGGTTACGATGGCGCGGTGCGCTACCCGGTAGAGGACTTCACCGCCGAGGAGCGGGCCCGGCTCGCCCCTCACTTCACCAACCTCCACCGCCCGGTCTTCGCCTTGGTCAACCTCCCCGAGACCGTCAAGGGCGCGCTTTTTGCCCGCTATTCGCGTTATTCCGGGACCGTCAGGCGACTCTTCCTCGAGGAGTTCGCCGCCGACGTCGAGCCCGGCGAGCGTCCCTTCGACGGTGCCGAGGGCGAGCGCGCCGCGAGGCTCTACGAACGAGTCTTCCTCGGCTACGGCGACGACTCGATCGCCCAGGTCGGCGGCGCCCACATCGCCTGCGAGTGGGTGTCCAACGTCCTCACGAAGGTGCTGCAGCGCGGCCGCCTCGCCGCCTACCTGGAGCAGTCGACCCGCTATATCCCCTACGACAAGCCGCTGCCGGACGACGCCGGCTACCGCTACTACCGCGACGACGAGCTCGGCCCCGCCTATCGGGCCGCGATGGACGAGCTCTTCTCGATCTACTCGCGGGCGCTGGAGGAGGTCGAGCGCTGGGCCGCCGACCGCTGGCCGCGCGGCGACGAGGAGCCCGAGGCCGCGTGGCGCCGCTCGATCCGCGCCAAGGCTCTCGACCTGCTGCGCGGCCTGCTGCCGGCGGCGACCCTCAGCCACGTCGGCATCTATGCCTCCGGCCAGGCCTACGAGCAGCTGCTCCTGCGGCTGATGTCCTCGCCGCTCCCGGAGGCTCGCTCCTACGGCGGGATGATCCTCGGCGAGCTGCAGAAGGTGATGCCGAGCTTCGTCGCCCGGGTCGAGCGGCCGGACAGGGGCGGGGAGTGGATCAGCTATCTGGAGCGCCGCCGCGAGGCAACCGAGGGCTGGGTCGAGCGGCTCGGCCTCGACCGCCGCGGCGCCGGCGACGACACGCCCTCGGTCGAGCTGATCCACGTCGACGGCAGCGAAGAGGATCTGCTCGCCGCCTGCCTCTTCGAGTCGGCCTCCACTCCGGAAACCGAGATCCGCGCCCGCCTCGACCTGCTCGACCGCGGCGAGCGCGCGCAGCTGCTGGCGGCGGTCGTCGGCGACCGTGCGAATCGCCGCCACCGGCCGGGGCGGGGCTTCGAGGCGCTGCGGTACCGCTTCGAGATCGTCTCGGACTACGGCGCATTCCGCGACCTGCAGCGCCACCGCATGCTGACCTGCCAGTGGCAGCGCCTCGCTCCCGACCTCGGGGCCGGGGTGCCCGACGAGGTGCGCCAAGCGGGGCTCGGCGGTGAGTTCGAGCGCGCTCTGGAGATCTCGCGCCGCGAGTACGAGCGGCTGGCGGAGGCCGGGCTCGGCGAGATGGCGCCCTACGCGCTCTGCCTTGCCTACCGGATCCGCTACGTCCTCGATCTCAACGCGCGCGAGGCGATGCACCTGATCGAGCTGCGCTCGGGGCGCGAGGGCCACCCCGCCTACCGCGCCGTCGCGCAGGCGATGCACGAGCGGATCGAGGCGATCCACCCGGCGGTCGCCGCGGCGATGGACTTCGTCGACAGCTCCCGTGAGCCGCGACTCGAGCGGATTCTCAGCGAGATCCGCACCCAGCGCAAGCGCGCTCAGGCGGCCGACCACGCCGAGGCGCCGCCCGGCCTCAACCCGCTCGGCTGAGCGGTTTGCCGCGCTACTCGCGCTGCTTGCGCTTCCGCGGCGGCTCGGCCGGCTCGGTGTCGGCCGGCTCGGTGTCGGGCTCCTCGGCCTCGGCGGGCTCGCTCGCTTCCAGGGCGGCGCTCGCCTGCTCGCCGGGCGAGGGCCAGGGGATCGCCTCGCCGGCGGCCCAGGCGGGCGGGCGGCCCCGCGGCAGCCGGCCCGAGATCACCAGACCGAGGTAGACGAACCAGAGCAGGGTGAAGGGCAGCAGCTGCGGGAAGAACGAGACCACGCCCAGCGCCATTCCGAGCGATCCCCAGAAGCGGGTCACCAGGCCGGTTCGCATCGCGTGCAGGACCGTGTAGACCATCCCGACGGCGAGTCCGAGCTGGCCGCCGATGCCGAAGCCGGCGGCGAGCCCGCGCAGCGAGGCGTCGTCGAGTGCTTCGGTCGCGACGTCGTTTGCGTGGTCGCTGCCCAGTTCGCCCGCCAGATGCGGTACGGAGTTGGTGACGAAGTCGTCGGCCGCGTGAATCGAGGAGATGCCGGTGAGCACCGAGGCGATCGCGAGAAAGATCGGTCCCGCCACGACCACGCCGACCAGCTGCCCGCGCATGTTCGGGCTGCGGGCCTCGGCGGCCCGGAACAGGTAGTAGAGCGGGATCGCGAGCAACCCGACCCCGATCGCCTGGAGGATCGCCGAGGTCATGCGGCCGCCCTGGTGGGCGTCCACAGTGCGCAGGTAGTCGGACTCCCCGTTGCTGCCGCCGATCGTCCCGGAGACGACGACGAGCGAAGCGACGACGAAGCCGATCGCGGCCAGCGCGGCGAGCGCCGCCGGAAGCGCCCAGCGTCGCTCCCTGTCCAGCACCTCCTCCCGGCTCGTCGACATCGCTCAGCCCCGGTCGTGGAAGTAGAACTGCGGCAGGGCGCCCTCGATCACCTCGGCGGTCATCTGCCTCGCCACCTCGAGGTCGCCGGTGCGAACCGCGATGTCGTCGATGGTGACGATGCCGGCGAGCGTATCGCCGTCGACTACGGGCAGCCTCCGCACCCGATGCTGGACCATCAGCGCCGCCGCCTCCTCCAGCTCCATCTCGGGATCGCCGCAGATCAGCGGCCGCGAGGAGTGCTCGCCCACCGGCGCGTCCGGGTCGCGGCCCTCCGCAAACACCCGCACCGCCACGTCGCGGTCGGTGATCATCGCCACCGGCGAGCCGGCCGGATCGACGATGACCACGGAGCCGACCCGGTTGTCGCGCATCTTGCGCGCGACCGAGATCGCGCTCGCCTCCGGCGTCGCGGTGATCACACCCGCGGTCATGATCTCGTTCAGCCTCACGCTCCGTACGCTACAGCGCATGAGCGAGCCGCAGAGAGCTCCGGTCGTGCCGCTGGAGGCCGGCGCCGGTCCCGACAACCCACCCTGTCCGGCCTGCGGTGAGCCGCTCTTCGGCTGGATCGGCTCGCGGCCCGGGGTCGATGGGCCCGTGAGCCGCTGCGAGAGCTGCGGGCTGGGCGTCGTCGGGGCCCCGGGGGAGCCGGAGGCGGCGCTTCGCGAGCTCGACCGCGACCGGCGCGGTGAGCGGTACGAGCTGGCCGACCGGGGCGGCCTCTCGGCCTGGATCGGCGGCGCCGGCTGGGCGGCCCTTCGCCCGGGCGCCGGTTATCTCTTCACCCTAGAGGCGGCTCGGAGGCTCCTCGCCCGGCGGGACCAGTTGGTGAGGAGGGCGCGCTGGCGGCCTGTGGCCGGCGTCCTGCTGATGTGGCAGACGATCCTCAACGGCTTCACCTTCGGCCATAACGTCGGCCTCGGTCTTATCGGCCGCGGCTCCCACCTCCCCGCGCGGCGGTCGTGGCAGCGCCGCCTCGACGCGGTCATCTGCGTGCTCGCCGCGGTCCCCGCGCTTCTCATCGCGCTCCCGCTGGAGCTGCTCGCGGCCGCCCTCGGCCGCGGCGGGGCCGTCGGCTTCTCGACCGAGCTCCTCTGAAGCGCCGGGCGGGCTAGGCGAGGCCTTCGCGCGCCTCGCGCACCAGGGTCACGGCCTCGGGGAAGAGCACCCGGATCGCGTCGCGAACCTGCATCGCCTGCTCGTCGGCGCTTCCCGAAAGGTCGAGCCGTCCGATCGAGGCGACCGTCATCTCGACCGCAAGCCTGATCGCGTTGTCGGCCCAGGCGACGCGCTGGGAGGACTGCATCTGCTCCGAGAGCTCCTCCATGCGGGCACGGAACTCGTCGGGGTCGCCGAAGAGGTTGAAACCTGAGCCCTCCACCCGGGAAATGTAAGCAGACCTGCATCTCGCCCGGCTCTTTTCCCATTCGCCGCGCATTCGGTGCGCTCAGTCGACCTAGCTTCCGGGCATGGCTGGGCGTGGTCAAGCGGAGCGTGGTGCGGCAAGCGTCGAGCAGGCCGGGCTCGTCGCGCTGCTGGCGCTGCTGGCGCTGGTCGCGATCTCGGCGATCGCGGCGGACGGCGAGATCGAGCCGGGGCGTGAGCTGGGGGCGACCCTTGCGAGGCGGATGGCCTGCGCCCCCCGCCTCCCCGACGCGTGCCGCCATCACCCCCTGGTGCCGGCGTATGGCTGGCCCCTGGCCCGTCTCGCCCGGGCCCTTGCCCCGGCGCCCGCCGCGCGACCCGGGGTGGGGGGCCTGCCCCTTATGCCGGTCGATTTCCGCCGCTGCCGGCAAGAGAGCTGCGCGGTCGCGGCCGGACCTCACGTCACGGCGTCGAACCGCCGCGTCACCCTTTTCACCGAGCTCGACGACCGCCGCCGCTCGCTCGGCTGGGTCGAGATCACCTATTGGCTCTACCGCCCGACGATCGGCTGGGAGAAGATCCTCCGCCGTGCCACCGAGGCGGACGTCGAGGCGGCATCGGGTACCAGGGTCCTACTCAAAGACGACCCGATGCTTGTCCCGCTCGAGACCCTTCCCGGCCGCGACCACTACGACTTTCCCGCGGGTGAGGAGCCGCCCTGGCGATGGCACGTGCGCGGCGTCTATCCGGGCTGGTCGAGCTGAGCCCGCCGCCTGCCCGCAAATAGGATCGCGGGCCTGTGATGCCCGAGGCTTTCTACGAGCGGCGGGGCGAGGACTTCGTCGCCAGCGAGCTGACCCGTGGGCCCTGGGACCCGGCGGCCCAGCACGCCGGGCCGCCGGCGGCGCTGCTCGGCCGGGCGATCGAGGCGGCCGACGGGGCGGAGGGGTTCCAGGTCGGCCGGGTCACGTTCGAGATCCTGCGGCAGGTGCCGATCGGCCCGGTCAGCGTCGAGGCGAGGGTCTCGCGCCCGGGCCGCAGCGTGCAGATGGTCGAGGCGACGCTGAGCGGCGCGGAGGGCGAGCTGGTGCTGGCCCGGGCCTGGCGGATCCGCACGACAGAGCTCGACCTTCCGCCCGAGACGACCGCGATCCCCGAGCCGCCGCCGGGGCCCGAGCAGGGCGATGGCGGCGACTTCTTCCCGACGGGGCAGGATCTCGGCTACCACACCGCGATGGAGTGGCGGTCGATCGACGGCGGCTTCATCGAGCCCGGCCCGGCGACGGTCTGGATGCGGATGCGCCGGCCGCTGGTCGCGGGTGAGGAGCCGACCCCGCTTCAGCGCACCCTGGTCGCCGCGGACGTCGGCAACGGGATCAGCGCCGTCCTCGACTGGCGCCGCTTCGTGTTCATCAACGTCGATCTCAGCGTCCATCTCGAGCGGATGCCGGAGGGCGAGTGGGTCTGCGTCGACGCGGTCACCCTGCCGCGCTCCAACGGCGTCGGGACCGCCGAGTCGGTGCTCTCCGACCGCAGGGGCCGGATCGGCCGCGCCGTCCAGACGCTGCTGGTCGCCGAACGCGACTGACCCTCTTCCCGCCGACGGGTCTGAAAGTGGACTAATAGCGCAGTTTCAGACCCGTCGGCGATGGGGGTGCGCGCCTCAGCGGGTGGCGAGCAGGGCACGGCCACGGCCCGAGACCGCCATCGCGATCGTCGTCGCGGAGGCGACCGCGACCACCGCTGCGAAGAAGAAGGCTCCCTGGTAGCCGGCGGCGGCCGCCGCGAGCCCCGCCAGCGGAGCGCCGAGGCCGACCCCGGCGTCGAAGAAGGCGGTGAAGGTGCCAAGCGCCGCGCCCCTCCGCGTCTCCGGCACGCGGCCGACGACGATCAGCGAGAGCGACGGATAGAGCAGCGAGAAGGCTGCCCCCATCGCGAGCGCTCCGGCGAGCGCCACGCCGAGGCTCTCGGCGACGGCGATCGTCGTCAGCCCCACCGCCTCGACCAGCGCCGCCGCGGTTGCCACCCGGGCCGGCCCCACCCGGTCCGGGAGGTCGCCGCCGAGCAGGCGGGTGAGGACCACCATGGTCGCGAAGGCTCCGAACACCGTCGCGCCGTGCCCGACGCCCCGGGCATCGAGGTGGAGGACGACGAACGCGGCCACGGTGGCGTAGCCGATCGAGGCGAGCGCCAGCGCGGCCCCGGGGCGAATCGCCTCCCGCGCGATCAGCGGGTGATGCTCCTCCGCGCTCGCCGCGCGCGGCTGGAAGGGCTCGGGCAGCCGTGCGGCGATGCCGGCGCCTATCAGCGGCGCGACGCCGGCGAAGACCCAGACCAGGGTGTAGCCGGAGACGCTCAGCAGCAGCTCTCCGAGCAGCGGGCCGACGCTCAGCCCGGACCAGACGGCGAGTCCGTAGAGGCCGATCACGCGCCCGCGCCGATCGGGCGGCGCCAGGTCGACGATCCAGGCCGAGCCGGCGGTGAAGACCGTCCCCTCGCCCGCGCCGAGCGCGAGTCGGGCGACGATCAGACCCGGGACGCCCAGCGGCAGCAGGTAGAGGAATCCCGAGGCCGCGACGATCAGCGAGCCGGCGAGCACGGTCGGCCGGCGGCCGCGACGATCGGCGAAGCGTCCGGCGAGCGGCCGCAGCAGAAGGCCGGTTGCCGCGTAGGAGCCGATCACCACGCCCACCGCGATGTCGCCGGACCCGAGCGGTCCGTGGACGTAGCGGGGCAGGACGGGGAGCACCGCCCCGACCGCAACCAGGCCGGCGAAGGTGACCGCGAAGACGCCGGCGAAGGCGGCGCCGCGCCGCCGCACCGGCGCTCGCTCGGCGCTCACAGCAGGCCGCTGAGATCGTCGACGACGTGATCGGGACGCGGCTCGGCCCGGTCCGCCTCCCCTCGTGAGGTGGCGCCGGTGAGCACCAGGATCGTGCCCAGGCCGGCGCGGCGGCCGCCCTCGATGTCCGAGGCAACGCGGTCGCCGACCATCGCGACGCGCTCGCAGCCGGGGAGGCGCCGGCACGCCGCCTCGAAGAGGTGCGGCTCCGGCTTGCCGCCGATCTCCGCGGTGGCCCCGGAGGCCGTCTCGACCGCCGCCAGGACCGAGCCGGTCCCCGGCCAGAGGCCGTCCGGCATCGGCAGGTTCGGATCGCGGCTGGTCGCGAACAGCAGCGCCCCCCGTTGCAGCGCAAGGCTCGCTGTGAGCAGCTCCTCGTAGTCGAAGCCCCGGTGGCCCGAGACCAGGACGACCCGGGCGTCGCGCCCGGCATCCCCGTCGAGAAGCTCGAGGCCCGCCGCCGCAGCGGACTCCCGGAATGCGGGCGCGCCGATCGCGAAGGTCGGAGACCCCGCCCCGGCCCGAGTCGCCGCGAGCTCCGCGGTCGCGGTGCCGGCGGTGATCACGGCGTTCTCGCCCGCCTCCAGCCCCGCCTCGCGCAGCCGCTCAGCGTAGGTCCGGGGAGGTCTGCCGGGGTTGTTGGTTACGAAGACCAGCGGCTTGCCCCGCTCCAGCAGCTCGCGCATCGCCTCGATCGCGCCCGGCACGGGCTCTCGCCCGACCCAGACCACGCCGTCGAGGTCGATCAGGAAGCCGTCGAACTCGTCGCTGATCGCCACGCGGCGGAGGCTATCCAGGCGCCCCCGCGAGCGCGTCATGCCGGCGGGGCGATCTCGATACCGTGCGGGCGTGAGCTCCACGAACGGGCAGGTGGTGATCGCGGAGGGTGTCTCCCGCCGCTACGGCCAAGGCGAGGCGGCAGTCGACGCCCTCATCGACATCAGCACCGCCTTCGCGCGGGGGCGCTTCACGGCGATCATGGGTCCCTCGGGCTCCGGCAAGTCGACCCTGATGCACATCCTGGCCGGCCTCGACAGGCCGACCGCCGGGACGGTTCGGCTCGACGGGATCGAGATAACCGGGCTCGACGACTCCGAGCTGACCCGGCTGCGTCGTGACAAGCTCGGCTTCGTCTTCCAGTTCTTCAACCTGCTTCCCGTCCTCACCGCCGAGGAAAACCTGGTCCTGCCGCTCTCGATCGCCGGCCGCAAGCCCGATCGCGCCTGGCTCGACCAGCTGGTCGAGACGGTCGGCCTGCAGGACCGGCGGACCCACCGGCCCTCCGAGCTCTCGGGCGGTCAGCAGCAGCGCGTCGCGGTGGCGCGCGCTCTGGTCTCGAAACCGGCTGTGGTCTTCGCTGACGAGCCGACCGGCAACCTCGACTCGAAGGCGAGCGCCGACGTCCTGCGCCTCCTGCGCCAGGCGGTCGACGATTTCGACCAGACGGTGATCATGGTCAGCCACGACCCGGAGGCCGCCTCGCACGCCGACCGGCTGGTCACCCTGCGCGACGGCAGGATCGTCCACGACGCCTCGCCCGGCTCTGCGGACGAGGTGATCGAGCTGATGAAGACGATCGACTAGCTCTCCGTGGCTCGCCTCGCGATCAAGAGCCTCTGGGCGCGAAAGGTGCGGGCGATGGCGACGACCTTCGCGGTCGTCATCGGCGTCGCCTTCGTCGCCGGCTCCTACGTCCTCACCGACACGATTTTCGCCGCCTTCGACGAAATCTTCAGCGAGTCGCTGAAGGGGACCAGCGTCGTGATCACTGCGAGGAACGAAGTCAAACAGGAAAACGGCGAAGTCCCGACCATCTCCGCCTCGCTGCTGCCGAGGGTGAGGCGGACGGCGGGCGTGAGGCTCGCGGCCGGCGCGATCTTCACCCCCGGTGGCTTCTTCGACTCCGAGGGCGACGCGATCGGGACCAAGTTCGCCCCCAAGTTCATCTCCTCCAACCTGCCCGACGGCCTCGAGTCGCTCACCTACGTGGACGGCCATTCACCCCGCGGCCCCACCGAAGCGTCGCTCGACCAGGCGGCGGCGGAAAACTCCGACCTGAAGCTGGGCGAAGAGATTCGCATCGTCGGCCAGCGAAGGGCGAGGTCATTCCGGCTGGTCGGCTTCACCAAGCTCGGCAGCGCCTCCTTCGGAGGCGCCAGCATCGCCAAGGTGACGCTGCCCGAGGCGCAGCTGATCACCAACAAGCGGGGCCGCTTCGACCAGATCTCGGTCGCGGCCGGTGAGGGGGTCTCCGCAGTGGCGCTCAAACGCCGCATCGAACGAGTCATGCCGAGGAACGCCCTAGTCGAGACCGCCAAGGAAAACGCCGACCGCGGATCGGAGGAAATCCGCGAAAACCTCGGCTTCCTGCAGACCATCCTCCTGGTCTTCGGCTTCGTCGCCGTCTTCGTCGGCGCCTTCCTGATCTTCAACACGTTCTCGATCACGGTGGCGCAGCGCGTCACCGAGTTCGGGCTGTTCCGGACCCTGGGCGCCTCGCGCCCGCAGATCCTCGTCTCGGTGCTGCTCGAGGCGATCGCGATCGGGCTGATCGGAGCCGTGATCGGGATCGGCGGCGGCTACCTGATGGCGCTGCTCCTGAACGCGCTGCTCGAGGCCTTCGGCATCGATCTGCCCACGACGGGACTCGTGATGGAGACCCGGACCGTGATCGTCTCGCTCGTCGTCGGCGTCGTCGTGACCTCGGTCTCCTCGATGATCCCGGCGCTTCGCTCGACCAGGGTGCCACCGATCGCCGCCCTGCGTGCCTACGCCCCACCGACCAGCCGCCGTCGCCGGCTGGTCTACGCGGCGCTTTCGATCCTCCTCGGCCTCGCCGGGCTGGTGATCATGCTCGCCGGCCTCTTCGGCGGCGGCAGCGCCGGCACCCGCGCCGGGCTGATGGGCGCGGGCGCGGTGGCGATCGTGCTCGGCGTCTCGCTCTTCAGCCCCCGCCTGGTGCCCCCGCTGGCGACGGTCGCCGGCTGGCCGCTGGAGCGTGCCCGGCGGCTGATCGGCCGCCTTGCCCGCGAGAACTCCCAGCGCAATCCGAGCCGCACGGCGGTGACCGCCGCCGCGCTGATGATCGGCCTCGCCCTGGTCACCTTCGTCACCGTGTTCGCCGCCGGCCTGAAGAGCTCGGTGGCCTCGGTGATCGACGAAAACTTCGAGGGCGGGATCGTGATCCAGAACACCGATGGGTTCTCGCCGATCCCCGCCGGCGCCGCGGCCGCGGCCCGCAGGGTCCCGGGGGTGAGGCAGGTCGAGACGATCCGCTCGACCGAAGCGAAGCTGGCGGACGGCGGCTCCAAGCTGCGGGTCTCCGCCCCCACGCCCGACATCGAGAGGGCTGCCAGGCTCGAATGGAAGAAGGGCGGCCCGGCGACGCTGCGTGGGCTCCGCGACGGCCAGGCGGTGATCAGCGACGGGTTCGCGTCCGATCATGACCTCGAGGTCGGCGACCGCTTCCGCCTGCTCAGCCAGACCGGGGCGAAGCCGGCGCTCAGGGTGGCCGGCGAGTTCGACTCGAAGCTCGAACTCTTCGGCAGCGTTCTGGTTACCCAGGCCGTGATGACGCGGGCATTCGCCCAGACCCAGGACACGATCGACTTCGTCATCACCAGGCCCGGGGCCAATCCCGACAAGGTGCAGGCCGCCCTGACCGCCGGGGCCGAACGCTCCTTCCCGACCGCGGAAGTCCTCAACCAGGACGAACTGAAGGAAAACCGCGAAGAACAGGTCAACCAGCTCGTCAACCTCTTCTACGCCCTGCTTGTTCTGGCGATCGTGATCTCGCTGTTCGGCATCGCCAACACGCTTGCGCTCTCGATCCACGAACGAACGCGCGAGCTTGGGATGCTGAGGGCGATCGGGATGTCGCGGCGTCAGGTGCGGACGATGATCCGCTACGAGTCGGTGATCACGGCGCTGATCGGGGCGATCCTCGGCATGGCTCTCGGGGTGGTCTTCGCCGCGCTGCTCGCCCAGCCGCTGAAGGACGAAGGCTTCACGCTCTCCTATCCGATCGGCTCGCTGATCGCCCTGCTCGTCCTCGCCGCGCTCGCCGGAGTGATCGCGGCGATTCCGCCGGCCCGCCGCGCCTCCAGGCTCGACGTCCTCGAATCGCTGCAGTACGAGTAGCCGTCGAGGGGTATCAGGCGAGGCCGAGGCGGAGTGCCCCGGCGGCCTCGAGCATCGCCGTCTGCGCCGAACGGCTGACGTCGGTCAGGTTGGCGAAGGTGTGGACGAGCCCCGGATGGCGGCGGACGGCCACCCGCACGCCTGCGTCGCGCATCCGCTCCGCGTACTCCTCTCCCTCGTCCCGCAGAGGGTCGAAGCCGGCCGTTGCCAGGTAGGTGGGCGGCAGATCGGAGTGGTCCGGGGCGCGCAGCACTGAGGCCAGCTGGTCGTAGCCCATCGATTTGTCGGGCAGGTAGTGACGTTCGCATAGATCGATGTCCGCCTGGGTGAGGATGAAGCCCTCTGAGAAGAGCGAGCGTGAAGGGCGGGGGTCGATCGCTTCGGTGGCCGGGTAGATCAGAAGCTGCATCGCCGGGCGCGGCCCGCCCGTGTCGCGCATCGCGATGCTGATCCCGGCGGCGAGGTTGCCCCCGGCGCTGTCGCCGCCGACACCGATCCGCTCCGGATCGGCGCCAAGCTCCCCGGCGTGCTCGACGGCCCAGCGGTAGGCGGCATCGGCGTCTTCCACCGCCGCCGGGAAGGGATGCTCCGGCGCGAGGCGGTAGGTGGGGGAGAGGACCGCCGCGCCCGAGTGGGCGGCGAGGAAGCGGCAGGCGCTGTCGTGGGTGTCGAGCCCGCCGACGACCCAGCCGCCGCCGTGGAAGTAGACGAGCATCGGGCGGGGGGCTGGTCTGGCGCCGAAGGGGACGTAGAGGCGAGCGCGCAGCGGACCGGCGGGGGCGGGTAATTGGAGCTCCCGAACCTCGGCCATCGGAAGCGGCGTGCCGCGGGTCGCCGCAGCGCCCTGCCTGACGTACTGGCGCGCCTCTTCCGGGGGCAGCAGGCCGGTCAGCGTCGCGTGCTCGGTGAGCTTCGCGAGTCTCAGCAGCACATGAAGGTCGGTCGCGAGCTCCTGGCCGTCGATCACCGGGGGAGCCCCGAACAGGCGGCGCTGCGTCCGCGGCCTCATGCCGCAGGCGATCCGCACGAGCCGGTACTCGACGCGCGTGGGCAGGCGACGGGGGAGGGTGGCCACGACGGCGGCAGGCTATGCGATCTCGAAATCCACCGGGGCGATCTCAGACTTTCCCGGTCGCCGTCGGTGTACGGTGGCGAGGCGATGGAGGCGACGACCGCACCGCCGCAATCGATCAGCCCGGCGACCACGCGGGGGCTTCCGCCGGGCCCGCCGCTGCCGCGCGCCGTGCAGACGGCGATCTGGTCGCGTCGCACCAGGCCGATGGTCTACGCCTGCCAGAAGCGCTACGGCGACGTCTTCACGCTGCGGATCGCCTACGAGGGGGAGTGGGTGATGCTCGGCGACCCCGAGGCGGTGAAGCAGGTCTTCACCGGCGACCCGCGCGTCTACCACGCGGGGGAGGGCAATCAGATCCTGCGCCCGGTTCTCGGCGACAACTCCGTCCTGGTCCTCGACGAGAAGCCGCACATGAGCCAGCGGCGGCTGCTGCTCCCCCCGTTTCACGGAGAGCGGATGCAGGGCTACGCGGAGACGATGATCGAGATCGCGGCGCGGGAGATGGACGGCTGGCCGGAGGGGGAGCCCTACCGGCTGCGGCCGCGGATGCAGGCGATGACACTGGAGATCATCATGCGCACGGTCTTCGGGGTACGCGAGGGCGGGACGCTGGGCGAGCTGCGCGGCTCCCTGCGGGACTTCCTTGACCTGACCACGAACCCACGCCTGCTTCTGCCGGCGCTGCTCCTCGGCCCCGGCAGGGTGACGCGGGTCCCGTTCTATCGCCGCAGGATCGAGCGGGTGGACGCGCTGATCAATCGCGAGATCGCGGCCCGGCGCGCCGTGGATGACATCGGCGAGCGCGACGACATCCTCTCGCTGCTGATCCAGGCGCGCCACGAGGACGGCAGCCCGATGAGCGACCAGGAGATGCGCGACGAGCTCCTGACGCTGCTCGTCGCGGGCCACGAGACGACGGCGACGGCCCTCGCCTGGGTGGTCGAGCGGCTCGCGCGACACCCGGACAAGCTGGCCCGGCTCAGGGAGGAGGCGGAGACGCCCGCAGATGACTACCTGACAGCGACGATCCAGGAGACGCTGCGGCTGCGCCCGGTGATCCCGATCGTGATCAGGCGCCTCACCGAGCCCGTCGAGATCGCCGGTTACGAGCTGCCCGCGGGGGCGTCGGTCACGCCGAGCGTCTATATGGTCCATCGCAACCGCGAGGTGTACCCCGACCCCGACGCGTTCCGGCCGGAGCGCTTCCTCGAGAGCCCTCCCGGCACGTACACCTGGATTCCGTTCGGCGGTGGCGTCCGTCGCTGCCTTGGCGCGTCCTTCGCCCAGTTCGAGATGGCCGTCGTGCTGAGGGAGCTGGTGCGGCGCTTCGCGGTCCTGCCCTCGCGGCCGGAGCCGGAGCGGATCTACCGCCGGGCGATCACCGAAACCCCCCGCCACGACGCCGAGGTCATCCTCAACTAGTCGACGACGACGCCCGTTTCCAGCCCAGAGGCCGCTCGGCCCTCATCGCGGATGCATGGCGTCCATCCCGGCGCGGAGCTCAGCCGCGCTGAGCACCCCGGCGGACACCGGAACCGCGCGATAGGAGAGCGCGATCCCGCCGAAGCGGAGTTCGAAGGTGCGGCGATGAGCGGCGTCGAACTCGGTCACGAGCGAGTTTCCGCCCCAGCAGATCAGCCAGGAGCCGTCGGGGGAGCGTCGGGCGGATCCCACGAATCCGCTGCTTGGGGCTTCGGGGTCGTTGAAGGCTTCGATCAGGGTCGCGGTCCCTTCGTCTTCGTCGATGCGATAGCGAACCGCGCGGGGTCGGTTGGGGAGGCCCGTGTTGTTGTCGTGCACCGTTATCGAGCCGTCTTCGAGGCGGCGGACGTCGTGCTGGCCGCCGAAGGGATAGTCGCCGCGCGGGTCGTTGATCACTTCGAGGCTCTCGGGCGTCGGCGTTCCACCGAGCTTCCAGAGGACGTCGCCCGTCGCCTTGTCGATCTTGTAGATGGCGTCGGTGTGCCTCATCGAGACCAGGACCGCGTTATCCCCCACCGGCTCGACCGCATTGATGTGGAACACGTCGCCTCCGTCTCGCACGGTGTTCACGTTCCACCAGCGCCCCGTCTCCGCGAGGTCGAGGTGGTCGTAAGCGCTCCATCGCCAGACGAGCTCATCGTGGCGGTTCACCTCCTCGACCACGGCGTCCACGATCGAGTCGTCTTCGGCCCCGCCGTAGGCAGAGGTGTCCACATGTTCTCGGGTTGGTGTCGTGAGCAGGAGGTAGTCGCCGTTCGGCTCCTGCTGGAAATCGTGGAAATCCGTTTCGCCCGTCGTCGCCCGGATCGATGCGAGCAGCCCGCCGTCGAGGGAGCGGATCTCATAGGCGGGGCCGAGAGGGCCCGAGGAGCAGCACCAGGCGACGGTGCCGTCGCTGAGGACCTTTGCGTCGGTTGGAGCGGGCAGCTCCTTGTACCACCAGACCGGGACCCCGTGGTCGTCGAAGATCACGGCGTACGGGGTTCCCCCGATGCTCGGCGTAACCACGTAGAAGCTCTGGCGGGACGGCAGGAGCTGGGTGTATTCCCAGATTCCGAAATCGGCCGGCAGGCACCGAACGTGGTAATCGCGCTCGACCCCGGTTTCCTCGAGGGAGAAGTTGAACTCCTGGTCTTCAAGCAACGGCACCGACGCCTGGAACGGGCCCATGATCGGGGGCCGCCCGTCGATCGATATCGACGTTCCCACGGGCGTGCTTCCGTAGAGCGACACCGGGGCGCCCCGGCAGTCGACCGTGTAGTCGCTGATCGATCGGTCGAATTCCGGCTGCAGTTGCGGGGTGCCGCCGACTTCCGCGATGCACTCGACCGACACCGTCACCGTCGCGGACGAGCCTCCGTTCAGCTCGTAGGTGAATTCGTCGGGGCTGCCGCCGGAGTTGCAGTACCCGGCGTCGGGCCGGTAGGCAAGTGTGGCGCCGCCGGTCGAGACGGAGCCGTGCCGGGGCTGCGACACGGCGATGATCTTCTTCGGGCCGCCGTCGATGTCCTGGTCGTTTTCGAGCACCCTGATCGTCGATGGCGTCGACCCGGAGGTGACGACCGCCGAGTCGTCCACGGCGACCGGGGGATCGTCGACGCAGCCGACCGTGACCTCGACCAGCGCCCGTGGCCCTCCGCTCAGTCCGTAGCTGAATCGGTCAGGAGCGGCCGCACTGCAGTAATCGGGGTCGGGCCGGTAGTCGACGGCGGTGCCGCCGGCGGTCAATGCGGCCGAGCCGTTGGCGGGCGTCGAGACAAAGGAGATCGGCGAATCGCCTCCACCGACGTTGGCGTCGTTCCGGAGCACGTCGATCCGCGCCGGGGGAGCGTCCTCGAGCATCGCTGCCGAGTCGTTCACCGCCAGCTCGGCGCCATCGGCGAGCTCGGTCTCCCCGGACGCTCCGCGGGCCCTTCTTCCGGGGCGATGCGAGCGGGGGCCGTGCACCCTGCTACCGGCGGGTACCTGCTCACACAGTTTGTAGAGGGTGCGCCCGGCCCCTCCCTGGCAGCGGTCGGCCTGCGGGCCGCCGTCGAGCCGGTCGGCGCCGGCGCCGCCGAGCAGGCGATCCCGGCCCGGACCGCCGGTCAGCCGGTCGGCGCCGCCGCCGCCGCAGATCAGGTCGTTGCCCCCCTTGCCGCGGATGCGGTCGGCGCCCGGACCGCCGATCAGCACGTCGCCGCGTGCCGTGCCGACGATCACCCTTCCCGGCTTGGACCGGGAGATCGTCGCTACGCGGCCGAGGCAGCTCCTGCCCGCGCGGCTCGACTGCGCTCCCCCCTCCGCGCGGGCGAAGGCAAGCTGCCCGATCGGGACCATGAGGACGATCAGCAGCGCGGCCGTGAGCCGCGCCGGACGGCGCGGCGATCGCCCATTGGGCATCCCAACTTCCCCCATCGTCCCTCGCATCCCTGTCGGGCGAGTGTACTCGGGGTGGGCAGGCGCCCCCGGGGCGCCTGCCGAGGCTCAACTCAGCCGCAGCCGGTGTTGTTGCCGCAGCTGCTGCACGTGTAGCAGCTGCCGGTGCGCTGCATCATCCCGCCGCATTGCTCACAGGCCGGGCCCAGGTCGCGCCCGGACATCCTCGCCGGCACGACCGGAGGGGTTTCGGTCAGCGCCTCGGCGGCCGGCACGGCCTCGCCGCCGCTTTCCCCCGCCTTCTCGGCATTGCCGCCATTCCCGTTGCCAGGCTTGGAGTGGCCGTTGCCGCCATTCGGCGGTGCCGCGGTGTCGCCGGTCGAGATGCCGAGCCCGAGCTGGCTCGTCTCCGCCTCGCGCTTCGCCCGCACCTCCTTGGTGAGGATGCCGAGGTCCTCGAGCTCGTCGAGGTCCTCGACGAAGCGGCTCGCCAGCCAGCGCATGATGTAGTCAGGCATCGATTTGGCAAACGGGATCTCCGGGTTCTGGGTGATCCCCTCCGGGTCGAAGCGCATGTAGCTGAACTTCCGAACGAAGGTCTCGAGCGGCACCCCGTACTGGAGCCCGATCGAGATCGCCGTCGCGAAGGCGTTCAGCATCCCTCGCAGGGTCGACCCCTCCTTGCCGATGTCGGTGAGGAAGATCTCGCCGACCGAGCCGTCCTCGTACTTGCCGGCGGTGATGTAGCCCTCGTGCCCGGCGATCGAGAACTTGTGGGTTATCGACTCGCGCTCGCGCGGCATCCGTTTGCGTTCAGGGGGCGCGACGACGACCTCCGGCTCGTTCTTCTTCTCATCCTGGGCGTCGGTGCGCAGCGCCTGCGCGGTCTTCGAGCCGTCGCGATAGATCGCCAGCGCCTTCAGCCCGCCCTTCCAGCCGCGCGTGTAGGCGTCGGCGATGTCGGCGACCGTCGCCGACTGCGGCAGGTTGACCGTCTTCGAGATCGCCCCCGAGATGAACGGCTGGGTCGCCGCCATCATGTCGATGTGGCCGGTGTGCGAGATGGCCCGCTCGCCGACCGCCACGTCGAAGACGGGCAGGTGCTCGTCCTTTAGCCCCGGCGCGCCGAGGATCGTGCCCTTCTCGGCGATGTAGGCGTCGATCTGGTCCACCTCGGCGTCCGTGTAGCCAAGCGTGCGCAGGGCCAGCGGAACCGAGCGGTTGACGATCGTCATCTGGCCGCCGCCGACCAGCTCCTTGAACTTGACCAGCGAGAAGTCCGGCTCGATCCCGGTCGTGTCGCAGTCCATCAGGAAGCTGATCGTCCCGGTCGGCGCCAGCACGGTCGCCTGGGCGTTGCGGTAGCCGTGCTCCTCTCCGAGCTCCACCGCCTCGTCCCAGGCCCGCTGCGCCGCCTCGAGCAGGTCGGCCCTGATTCCGGACGGGTCGACGTCGTAGGCGGCGTCACGGTGCATCCGCATCACGCCGTTGTGGGCCTCGCGGTTGCGCTCGTACTCGTCGTAGGGGCCGGTGGCATCGGCCGCGATCCGCGCCGACTGCCGGTATGCGCGCCCGGTCATCAGCGCGGTGATCGCCGCCGCCACGTTGCGGCCCTCGTCGGAGTCGTAGGGCAGGCCGTCGGACATCAGCAGCGCGCCGAGGTTGGCGTAGCCGAGGCCGAGCTGGCGGAAGGCGTTGGCGTTGGCGCCGATCTCCTCGGTCGGATAGCTCGAGTATCCGACGACGATCTCCTGCGCCAGGAAGACGATGTCGACTGCGTGCAGGAAGTCGTCGACTTCGAAGCTGCCGTCCTCGCGGCGGAACTTCATCAGGTTCAGCGAGGCGAGGTTGCAGGCCGAGTCGTCGACGTGCATGTACTCGGAGCACGGGTTGGAGGCGTTGATCCGCCCCGACTCCGGGCAGGTGTGCCAGCGGTTGATGATCGAGTCGTACTGGACGCCCGGGTCCGCGCAGCGCCATGCCGCGTCGGCGATCTGCTCCATCAGCTCGCGGGCCGGCAGCGTCCTGGTCGCCTCGCCGGTGGTGCGGGCTGTCAGGTCCCAGTCCTCGCCGGCCTCGACCGCCTCCATGAACTCGTCGGTGACCCGAACCGAGTTGTTGGCGTTCTGGTACTGGATCGAGGTGAAGCCCTCGCCGTCGATCGACATGTCGAAGCCGGCGTCGCGGAGCGCAGCCGCCTTCTCCTCCTCCTTCGCCTTGCACCAGATGAAGTCCTCGATGTCCGGGTGGTCGACGTCGAGCACGACCATCTTCGCGGCGCGCCTCGTCTTGCCGCCCGACTTGATCGTCCCGGCCCAGGCGTCGGCGCCGCGCATGAAGCTGACCGGCCCGGAGGCGAGCCCGCCCTTCGAGAGCGGCTCGACCGAGCTGCGGATGTTCGAGAGGTTGATCCCGGAGCCCGACCCGCCACGGAAGATCATTCCCTCCTTGGTGTTCCAGTCGAGGATGCTCTCCATGCTGTCGTCGACGCTGAGGATGAAGCAGGCCGAGCACTGCGGGCGCTCCTCGAAGCCGACGTTGAACCAGACCGGGGAGTTGAAGGCGGCCTTCTGGTTGAGCAGGATCGAGGTCAGCTCCGCCTCGAAGGCGTCGGCGTCCTCGGCCGATGCGAAGTAGCCCCCCTCGCGCCCCCAACCCGAGATCGTGCCGGCGACCCGCCCGATCATCTGCTTCACCGAGCTCTCGCGCTCCTCGCTTCCAAGCTGCCCCCTGAAGTACTTCTGAGCGACGATGTTGGTTGCGTTCTGGGACCAGCTCCTGGGGAACTCGACGCCGCGCTGCTCGAAGGCGGGAGCCTGCGGATCGCCGATCACAGCGTCCCTTTTCTCCCACTCGACCTGGTCGAACGGATGCGTGCCCGGAGTGGAGAATCGCCGCTCGATAGCGAGGCCCTGGAGACCGTTTTGGGGGGTGCTGGCGGCGGTCTTGGACATCGAACTTCTCCTCTCAGGCGACTTTCAGGGGTAACTTCGCAGGATCGTCTTTGAGTCGGACAGAACTCGTGGCTGCCAAGTCCGCAAACGGCGGGTTTTTCGCGCCCTCTCTATGGTGACAAGCTGAAGATGCGGGGGAAGCAGGCAGGGCAGACCGCGATCGAGACCGCCGAGGCTGCAAGGGATGTTGCAAGCGAGGCGATCGCCGCCGTCAAGCCGCGGCTCCGGGGCGTCTCCCACGAGTGGGCGTTCTTCGTCTCGCTCGTTCTCGGCGCGGCGCTGATCGTCGCCGCGAAGGGCGCCGAGGCGACCCTCGCGGTCTCCATCTACGCGCTCAGCCTCTCGGCCCTGTTCGGGACCAGCGCCCTCTACCACCGGGTCGACTGGAGGCGTCCCGAGGTGCGCCGCTGGATGCGCCGCCTCGACCACTCGATGATCTTCTTCCTGATCGCCGGCACCTACACACCCTTCGCCCTGCTCGTCCTCGACGGCCCCCTCGCCGACGCGATCCTGGTGGTCGTCTGGCTCGGGGCCCTGGCCGGGGCCGTGGTCGAGATGATCTGGATCGAACACCCGAAATGGGTGGCGGCGCTGATCTACATCGCGCTCGGCTGGGTGGCCGCTGCCGCCTTCCCGGGGCTCTGGGGCGAGATCGGCACCGCCGGCGTGCTGCTGGTCGCCGCCGGCGGCGTCCTCTACACGGCGGGAGCCGTCGTCTACGCGACCCAGCGACCAAACCCGAGCCCCAGCGTCTTCGGCTACCACGAGGTCTTCCACGCCCTCGTGATCGCCGCTGCCGCGGCGCACTTCGCCGCGGTCGCCTTTTTCGCCCTCCCGGCCGCAACCTGAGGCGGGCCCGACCGATCAGGTGGTCGCGGCGGCGTAGCCGGCCTCCATCTCGGCGGCCGAGACCAGCTCCGCGACGATCTCCTCGAGCTGCTCGGCCAGCTCGGGCGGCAGCTCGAGGCGGCCTCGCGCGAGCTGCTCGGCGGCACGGCCGACCGGCAGCTCCGCCTCGACCACGCGGGCGCCCAGTGCGCCGAGGACCTTGCGGGTCTCGGCCTGGGCCCAGACGGCGCCGAACATCCCGGTCGATGCGCCGATCACGGCGACGGGCTTCCCGTTCATCGCGCTCTCGCCGGCCGGCCGCGACACCCAGTCGAGGGCGTTCTTCAGCTGGCCTGGGATCGAGCGGTTGTACTCGGGGGTCGCGACCAGCACCGCGTCGGCGCCGCTAACCGCATCGCGCAGCTCGCGCACCACATCAGGGACCGGGCCTGCGGCTTCGACGTCCTGGTCGTATGGGGGCACCTCGCCGAGGCGCGCGAAGACGACGAGCTCCGCCCCGGCGGGCAGCCGCTCGGCAGCCGCCCGCAGCAGAGCGGAGTTCAGCGACTCGCGTCGGAGGCTCCCGGAGATCCCGAGGATTCTCATCTCGCTAGGCCTCCTCCTCGACGAGCTCGAGCTCGGCCTCGATCTGCACGTCGTTGCCGAGCACCTCGCCGCCGCTCGGAAGCGCCGCCTGCCAGTCGAGACCGAAGCTCCGCCGGTCCACGGTGGCCCCAAGAGAAATGCCGACGCGCCGCCCGCCGGAGATGTCCTCTCCCAGGCCGGCCAATCGTCCCACCGCCTCCACGCGGTGCGTCCGGCCGTGGATCTCGAGCTCGCCGTGGACGACGAGCGCCCCGTCCTCGGCGACGCGGAGCTCGCTCGACTCGAACCGCAGGCGCGGGTGCCGCTCGGCGTCGAAGAACTCAGGCGAGAGCAGATGGCCGCGCAGCTGCGGGTCGTCGACCTGGACGCTGCCGACCTCCACCGTGCCCTCGAGTCGCGGGCTGTCGCCGCCGGTGAGGCGCACGGCATAGCTGCCGAAGCCGCCGCGGAAGACCGAGACACCGTTGTGCCGAACCGCGAAACCGACCGAGGAAT
Organism: Solirubrobacterales bacterium; assembly: GCA_036406595.1. Taxonomy (GTDB): domain Bacteria; phylum Actinomycetota; class Thermoleophilia; order Solirubrobacterales; family 70-9; genus VRUE01. The sequence goes on from DASXAR010000054.1 coordinate 34,467, forward strand.
GGATCGGATCGGCAACGTACTCGCCGCCCCCGATCTCCTGGGCAAATGTCTGGGTCGTCATCGCTGCTCCTCCTTGTAGTTGCTGTGCAAATAGTTGTCTTAGAAAAAATCATAGCAAAAATATTTGTTAACACAACTATTGTCATGACAACTGCCTCTGCCATACTTGGGACATGCCTTCGAAATCGCCAGACGCCTCCGTCGCGGGCGCCGGCGGGAACTCGACCTCCCTGCCGCACGCCGAAGCCTGGCAAGCGCTCTGCCACGCCCACGCAGGGCTGACCGGCCGCCTCCAGGAAACGCTCACCGAAGCGGGCCTGCCGCCTCTGCCCTGGTTCGAGGTGCTCGACGCGGTCGCCGGCGCCCCCGAGGAGGGGATGAGAATGGGGGACCTCGCTGACAGCCTCGTGATCAGCCGCGGCGGCCTCACCAAGCTCGTCGACCGTCTCGTCAAGGCCGGCCTCGTCCGGCGCGGCTTCTGCGAGGGTGACCGTAGAGTCAGCTACGCGATGCTGACCCCTGCCGGCCGTGAGATGCACGAGGAGATGCGCCCGGTCGTGGTCGGCGAGCTCCGCACCGCCTTCCACCGGAGCCTCAGCGCCCGCCAGGCCGCCGCCCTCCGCGACTCGCTGGTCAAGCTGACCGCGGCCAGCTGCTCGAGCTGAGCCTCAGGCGAGCGCCGCTGACGCCCGGTCCTTGGCCGCCTCGATCAGCTCCAGCAGCCGGGCCTCGTCGCCGTCGCGGATCAGGCCCACCGGGTCCGGCTCGCCGTTGACGATCCCCTCGAAGAACTCCTTGCGATCCTGGTAGGTCGGCAGGGTCGACTTCGCCCAGCCGCGGGCGCCGTTGAGGATCACGGCAAGGCGGGCGTACTCCTCGCCGAACAGGTCCGACACCTCGCGCTTCATCCGCTTCGCGAGCGCCGGCGAGGCACCCGCGGTTGAGATCGCGATCGCCAGCGGCCCGGTGCGGACGATCGCCGGCAGGATGAAGTTGCAGAGCGGCGGCACGTCGACCACGTTGACCAGCATCGCGCGGCGCTCGGCATCGTCGAATACGCCGATGTTGACCTCGCTGTCGTCGGTGGCGGCGATCACCATGAAGGCGCCCTCGAGGTCGGCGTCACCGCCGTACGGCCGCCGCTCCCAGGCGATCGAGCCCTCTGCGGCGAGCGCCTCGAGCTCGGGGTGGGCTACCGGGGCGATCAGGGTGACCCCGGCGTCGCAGGCGAGCAGCCCCTCGACCTTCTCGAGGCCGATGTCCCCGCCGCCGACGACCAGGCAGCGGCGCTCCTTCAGCTTCAGGCAGGCGATGTAGAAGGGGGTCTCGAGCATGTCGCGGACGCACGACTGGTCGCAGATCCCCTTGCGGAGCTGACAGACGCACTGCTTGCCGGCGTAGGCCTGGGCGGGCATGGGTAAAGGGTAGTCGCAGGCGATCGAAAGGGACCGCGATGAAGCAACGCACCCTGGGCCCGCACGGACCCGTCGTCTCAGCCCTTGGGCTGGGCTGCATGGGGATGTCCGAGTTCTACGCCGGCCGCGACGACGGCGAATCGGAGCGGACGATCCGACGGGCGCTCGATCTGGGGGTGAACTTCCTCGACACCGCCGACATGTACGGCCCCTTCGTCAACGAGGAGCTCGTCGGCCGCGCGATCGCCGGCCGTCGCGACGAGGTCTTCCTGGCGACCAAGTTCGGGAACGTCCGCGGCCCGCAGGGTGAGCGGCTCGGCATCCGTGGCGATCCCGAGTACGTGCGGGAGGCGTGCGACGCGTCCTTGGGGCGCCTCGGCGTCGACTCGATCGACCTCTACTACCAGCACCGGGTCGATCAAGAGGTCCCGATCGAGGAGACGGTCGGGGCGATGGCCGAACTGGTCGAGGCCGGCAAGGTCTCCCACCTGGGGCTATCGGAGGCCGCGCCGGAGACGATCCGGCGCGCCCATTCGGTCTATCCGATCACCGCCCTGCAGACCGAGTACTCGCTATGGAGCCGCGACTCGGAGGAGGAGGTGCTGCCGGCGGTCCGCGAGCTGGGCATCGGCTTCGTCGCCTACAGCCCGCTGGGGCGCGGCTTCCTCACCGGCCGCTTCCGCTCGCTCGACGACCTTGCGGAGGACGACTACCGTCGCTTGTCTCCCCGTTTCCAGGGTGAGAACTTCGAGCGCAACCTGAAGCTGGTCGACGTTGTCGAGTCGCTCGCGTCAGAGCGCGGCGTCACCCCTTCTCAGCTCGCCCTGGCCTGGGTCCTTAGCCGCGGCGAGCACATCGTCCCGATCCCGGGCACCAAGCGCGTGGCCTATCTGGAGGAGAACGTCGGGGCGACCGAGCTCGAGCTCTCCGAGCGGGACCTGGAGCGCATCGGCGAGGCCCTGCCGGAGCCGGCTGGGCCGCGCTACGACGAGGCCGGCATGCAGACCGTCAACCGCTGAGCGACTCGAGGGTGATGCGCAGGCCCTCCTCGAGGCCGGTCTCGGCCCGCCAGCCCAGCTCCCGTTCGGCGCGGGTCGGGTCGATCGCGATCCGCCGCACCTCTCCCTCGCGGGGGGGCGCGAACTCCGGCTCGAACCCCTCGGCGCCGCCCAGTGCCGTCAGCCTCTCGACCAGGGCGAGAACGTCCGTCTCGACCCCGGTTCCGACGTTGAACGCGCCTCCTACGCCGGAATCCGCGGCGGCCAGCTGCGCGGCGACTACGTCGCCCACATATATGTAGTCACGGGTCTGCCTGCCGTCGCCGAAGATCGTCGGGCGCTCGCCCGCCTTCAGCCTGCCGCAGAAGATCGCGACCACGCCGGCCTCGCCGAGCGGGTCCTGTCGCGGGCCGTAGACGTTGCCGAGCCGCAGGCTCACGCCCGAGAGCCCGTGCAGCCGCTGATAGAGCGCCAGATAGCCCTCGCCGGCGAACTTGCTCTGTCCGTACGGGGCGAGCGGCGCGATCGGCGCGTCCTCGTCGAGCGGCAGCGACTGCCCCTCGCCCTCCCCGTAGATCGCACCGCCGGTTGAGGTGAAGACGACCCGCCGGGCCCCGGCGTCCCGAGCCGCCTCGAGCACGTTCGCCGTGCCGCCGACGTTGATCGAGGCGTCAAAGGCAGGGTCGGCGATCGACCGGCGCACGTCGATCTGCGCACCCAGGTGGAAGACGACCTCGGGACGGGTGCGCGACGCCACCCCGCCCAGCCCGCGGCCCTCGCGGATGTCGAGCTCGACCAGCTCCGCGCCGCCGGCCAGCGCCCCCGACAGGTTCTCGCGGCGACCGGTCGAGAGGTCGTCGACGACCGTCACCTCGTCGCCGCGGGCGAGCAGCGCATCGACCAGATTCGAGCCGATGAACCCCGCGCCACCTGTCACCAGAGCCCTCATCGCGGCGCCGATCCTAAAAGGATCGGCGGAGGCCGGGCTGAAGGGACGGCCGGACGCCCCTGCTACCCTCGCCCGCCGATGCGTCTCATCGTCACCGAGAAGAACAACAGCGCCAAGAAGATCGCCGACATCCTCGGCCGGGGCGAGGCGAAGGCGGACAAAACCTACAAAGTTCCCTTCTACGCCTGGACGGACTCGGACGGGAACGAGCAGATGACCGTGGGCCTGAAGGGCCACGTGCTCGGACCGGCCTTCCCCGAGGGCTACTCGAACTGGCAGAAGACGGACCTCCATGACCTGATCGACGCCCAGCTGATCAAGGAGCCGACCGACAAGAACGTCGTCAAAGCGATCAAAAAACTCGCCAAGCAGGCGGACGGGCTGGTGATCGCCACCGACTTCGACCGCGAGGGCGAGCTGATCGGCCTCGAGGCGCTGGAGGAGATGCTCGACGCCAACCCGGAGCTGGGCTCCCGCGAGGGCACCGAGGACGGCAGCCTGCGGATCGAGCGCGCCCGCTACTCGGCCCTGACCAAGGAGGAGATCGAGCGGGCCTTCGACGAGCTCGACGAGCTCTCCTACCCGCTCGCCAACGCCGGCGCCGCCCGCCAGGACATCGACCTGCTTTGGGGCGCGACCCTGACCCGGGCGGTCTCGCTCAGCACGCGCCGCTTCGGCTCCAACTTCCTCTCGGTCGGCCGCGTGCAGAGCCCGACCCTGGGACTGATCGTCGAGCGCGAGATGGAGCGCCGCGCACACGTGGCGAAGCCCTTCTGGGAACTGTTCGCCCAATTCAAGCACCCGGACGGGAGCTTCGAGACGCATCACGCGACAGACAAATTCTGGGAGAAGGGAGAGGCCGACGCCGCCCTCGCAGGCACCTCCGGCCCCGGGACCGTCAAGTCGGTGACGGCGCGCCGCAACACGCGCAAGCCGCCGACCCCCTACAACACGACCGCCTTCAGCACCGACGCCTCCAGCCGGCTCGGCATCACCCCGGCGAGCGCGATGCGGATCGCCGAGGACCTCTACATGGACGGCTTCATCTCCTATCCGCGCACCGACAACACGGTCTACCCCTCCTCCCTGCCGGTGCGCGAGCTGATCTCCTCACTGGTCCGGATCAAGGAGTTCTCGGCCGCCTCCGGCCTGCTCGAGCAGGATCAGCTCACGCCCACGCGCGGCAAGAAAGAGACGACCGACCATCCGCCGATCTACCCGACTCAGGCGATTCACCCGAACGCCCTTGAGGGCCCGAAGAAGCGGGTCTACGAGCTCGTCGTCCGCCGCTTCCTCGCCACCTTCAGCCCGCCGATGGTCACCGAGTCGACCCGGGCCGACATCGAGGCAGGCTCGGAGACCTACTTCGTTCGCGGCTCGGTCGTCGTCGACCCGGGCTACGCCGGCATCTACACCTACGCCCGCTCCTCCGACGAGGAGATCCCCAAACTGGAGGAGGGCCAGGCGCTGGAGCTCGACGGGGAGCCCTGGATCGTCGACAAGGAGACGCAGCCGCCGGGCCGGATCTCCCAGGCGAAACTGATCGAGATGATGGAGGAGCGCGGTCTCGGCACCAAAGCCACGCGCGCCGACATCATCCAGAAGCTCTTCGACCGCGGCTACGTCTACGGCAATCCGCCGATCCCGTCGGAGACGGGGATCGCCCTCTACGAGGCGTTCAAGAACTACGTTCCGGAGATGGCGACGCCGGAGATGACGGCCCAGCTGGAGGCGGAGATGGACCGCATCGCCGCCGGCGAGATGACGAAGGGCGCCGTCGTCGGCGAGAGCCGGGCGCTCCTCCACAAGACGTGGTCGGAGATAGAGGAGAGCCGCGAGGACCTGGCCAAGGTGATCTGGAAGGGGATGGACGAGGATCGCATCCTCGGCCCCTGCAAGGTCTGCGAGGAGGCGGGGCGTACGAAGGAGGACGGCTCGCCGAACATGCTGCGGATCATCCGGGCGAAAAAATCGGGCAAACGGTTCGTCGGCTGCACCGGCTGGTCCGCCGACGACCCGGATTCCTGCGACCAGACCTTCCCGCTGCCGCAGCGCGGCGACGTCTTCCGCCTCGAGGAGCGCTGCTCGATCTGCGACCGGACGCCGCGGCTCAAAGTCGTCCCCTTCCGCGGGCGCCCCTGGAACCTCTGCCTGAACGACGACTGCGAGTCGATGCAGGAGATGAAGAAACGCCGCGCCGAACGGGAAGCGGCGAAAGCGGCCAAGGAGGCGATGGCAGAGAAACCGCCGCCCGATGACAGCGAGGACGGCAAGGCGGGCAAGGCCGATACCGCGACCCGCCGTCGCAAACGGGCCAAAGCAGCGGCCAAGGGCTGAGGCCCCGGCCGGTGTTCATCTCCCTCGAGGGGGTCGACGGCTCAGGCAAGAGCACCCAGGCGAAGCTGCTCGCCGACGCCCTCGGGCCCGATGCCCTGCTGATCCGCGAGCCGGGCGGAACCGAGGCCGCCGAGCGGATCCGCGAGCTGCTCGCCGACCCCGCCGTCGAGCTCGACCCGCTGGCCGAGCTGCTGCTCTTCCTGGCGGCGCGGGCCGACCTGACAGCCCGCGTGATCGGCCCGGCGATCGAGGCCGGCCGCGACGTCGTCTCCGACCGCTTCGCCGACTCCAGCGTCGCCTACCAGGGGGCGGCACGGGGCCTGGGGGTCGGCGAGGTGATCTCGCTCAGCGACGCTGCGACCGACGGCCTCTGGCCCGATCTGACCGTGCTGCTGAGGCTCGACCCCGAGCTCGGGTTGCGCCGGGCCGACGGAGAGGACCGCTTCGAGAGGGAGGGCCTCGAGCTGCAGCGCGCGGTGGCGACTGCCTACGAGGAGATCGCGACGATCGCCGCCGACCGCGTCGTCGTGGTCGACGCGGTCGGGACGGTGGAGGAGGTCCACGAGCGCGTGATGGGCGCCGTCAAGGCCCGCGGAGGGAATGCATGACGCTGACGCTCAACCATCAGCCGCGAGCACAGATCGTCCTCGCGGCAGCGCTCGCGAGGGGGCCATCTCACGCCTACCTCTTCCGCGGGCCACGCGGCGCCGGCAAGGCCGCGGCCGCCCGCGCCTTCGCGGCGGAGCTGATCGCCTCTGTGGCGGACGATCCCGCGGATGCGATGCGGCGAGCGCTGCTGGTTCCCTCGCCGCATCCCGACCTGATCTGGCTTGCGCCCCGCGGCGCCCAGCACCTTGTCGAGGAGGTCCGCGAGCGAGTGATCCGCGCCGCCGCCTACCGCCCCTTCGAGGGGGGCCGTCGCGTTTTCGTGATCGAGGCGGCCGAGGCGATGCGGGACGAGGGCCAGAATGCCCTGCTGAAGACACTCGAGGAGCCACCCGCGTTTGCCCACCTGATCCTGCTCAGTTCCGAGCCCGCGGCGCTGCTCGAGACGATCGTCTCCCGCTGCCAGCCGATCGACTTCGCGCCGCTCCCCTTCGCCGCAATCGAGGACTCTCTGGAGGGCGACCCCGAGGAGGCGGCCGCTGCCGCGCGCCTCTCCGCCGGCGACCTCGAGCGGGCCCGTTTCCTGCTCACCGAGCAGGGAAGAAAGCTGCGCAGGGGCGCGACGGCGCCCGGCGATTGGCGGCCCCTGCTGGAGGCCGCCGAATCGGCGGGCAGGGAGGCCGAAGCCGCGACGCGGGGGGCGCTCGAGGAGGAGCGGTCGGCCGGCGCGAGGCGCTCGGCGCGCGAGCTCGCTGACGAGGCCAAACGTGCCGGGAGGCGGCGGAGAACCGCCGTCCTCGACCTCGGCCTTTCGCTCACCGCCGCCTGGTACCGAGACCTGGCCGCGGTCGCCTGCGGCGCCGAGGAGGTGGCCTTCAACCGCGACCGGCTAGATCAGCTTCGGGACGTCGCCGCGGGGCTCGACCCCGGCAGGGCCCGCCGTGCCGCCGAGCTCGTCCAGGACAGCCGCCGCCGGCTCGACCTCAACGTCTCCGAGGAGCTTGCTCTCGAGTCCCTCTCGTTCCGGCTGGAGGGTCTGACGAGCTGAGCGAGGGGTCGTCCCCGTTGGACTGGTCGCGAGCCCGTTCGAGCGCCCTTTCCTGGGCGAGCCGGGTGATCTGGGCCGCCTGGCGGGACATGATCACGCTGAAGTTGAGCGCGAGCGCGATCAGCAGCAGGATCATGATCGAGAAGAGCGCGACGTTGGTGTCGCGGACTCCCATCGCGTCCGCGACGACTCCGAGCAGGCCGGGGAAGGCGGCGCCGATCAGCAACCCGAGGCCGAAGATGAACCAGACCACGCTGTAGCGCTCCTGGAGGCGGTCGCGGCGGATCAGCTCGAGGACCATGACCATGAAGACGACCGCGAGGACGGCGGCGATGATCCTCGTCTGCGCCGTGAGGTGGACGGACGGGTCCTGGCCGGCCGCCGCGACCAGCAGGGTCACCGCTCCGCCTCCACGCTGGAGAGCGGTCCCGCTTCGCCGGGCTCGCGATGGTCATGGTCTCGACCCTGGCCCGACTTCGCGGTTCTGGGCCTGAACTGGCCGACGATCAGCACGATCAGGCCCTTGAAGATGAAGAAGGCGGATCGCAGCGGCGTCAGGAACGAGGTGCCGCCCGCCCGCTCGAGCATCCGCACCGGCACCTCCTCGACCCGCAGGCCCTCGCGGACCGCGAGCTGAAGCGACTCGATCTCGGCGAAGTCGGGCGAGTAGCGCTCGCTGAACAGCTTCATCACGGTGCGGTTGGCGGCGCGCATGCCGCTGGTCGTGTCGGTGAAGCGCTGGCGGGTCGCCAGGGTCAGGAAGAAGCGGAAGACGCTGGTCCCGATCCGCCGCGAGAGGGTCGGCCTGTAGTCGTCGCTCTCCGCCGGCCCCCGATGGCGATAGCGGGAGCCGATCACCAGGTCGGCCCGGTCGGCGCGCACCTCGTCGAGCAGGCGCGCGACCTCCGCCGGCGGGTGCTGGCCGTCGGCGTCGAGGTGGGCGCAGAAGCCGTACCCCTCCCGCAGCGCGTACAGGTAGCCGGTCTGCAGCGCGGCGCCGAGGCCCTGGTTGAAGGGCATCGTGGCGACGACCGCCCCCGCCTCTCGCGAGCGCATCGCGGTGGCGTCGGTCGAGCCGTCGTCGACCACCAGGACGTCGACCTCGGGCATCCGCTGGCGGACGCCGGCAATCACCTCTGCCACTGCGTCCTCCTCGTTCCAGGCGGGTATGAAGACCAATGTCCGCACCGAGACGATTCTCCCATGCAGGGCAGGCGGCATTGTGTTAGTAAACGTTCATGAAGCAGTCGGGGGCGAGCCCGCAGAGGGAGGCACCGCCTTGAGGCGGATCGGCATGCGGCTCTGGCTGGCCGGCTCGTTCGCGGCGGTCAGCCTCGTCACGGCAGGGACCGTCTACCTCTTCGGTGACCGCCCCCGAGCGGTCCTGGGCGCGATCGCGCTCGGGGTCATCACCGGCTTCCTGATCGCGGTCGGCATAGCGAGCCGGGTGACGCGCCTATCGCGGGCGGCCGGCGAGATGGCGGCGGGCTCGTTCGATGCCCGGCTCGAGTCGGGGGGCAGAGACGAGATCGGCGACCTCGCCCGCGCCCTGGACTCGATGCGCGCCTCGCTGAAGGAGAGCTTCGGCGTGCTGACAGCCGACCGCAACAAGCTGCAGGCGATCTTCGACGGCCTCACCGACGCGGTCATCGTGGTCGGCGAGGATGGGCGGCTGCGCTTCTCCAACAGCGCGGCGGCGAACCTGCTCGCCTCCGACGGCTCGCCGCCCGATGTTCTGCAGGCCCACCTGCGCCGCGCTGCCGATGTCGGGTTCGCCGCCCATCCGGCCCTGCGCATAGGCGATTTCGCCTACGCGATGACCGCCCGCTCGCTTCCGGACGAGCGGGCCGTTCTGGTGGTCGCCCGCGACCGCACCGAGGAGATGCGCCGCGAGCTGGCCGAAGCGGACTTCATCTCCAACGCCGCGCACGAGCTGCGCAATCCCCTGGCCGGGATCTCGGGCTCGATCGAGGTGCTGAGGGAGGGGGCGAAGGAGGACCCCGAGGCGCTCGACCACTTTCTCAGTCGACTCGCCGAGGATGCCGAGCGCATGAACCGGCTGACGCGGGCCCTTCTCACCCTCGCGCGGGTCGAGTCGGTCGGGGCAGGGGAGACCGAGGTGGTCGACGTCGCGGTCGCGATCCGCGACGTCGTCGAGACGGTCGAAGTGCCCAAGCACCTCGAGCTCGAGGTCGAGGTCGAGCCGGACCTGGCGGCGCAGGGCGACCCGACGCTGCTCCGTCAGGTGCTGGTCGGCCTGCTGACCAACGCCTTCAAAAACACGCCGCCTCCCGGCACCGTTACGGTTCGTGGTCGGCGGGACGGCGAGTCGGAGGTGATCCTCGAGGTGATTGACACCGGAACTGGAATACCGGAGGCGGAGATCGAGCGCGTTTTCGAGCGCTTCTACCGCCGCTCGCAGTCACGGACGCAGGAAGGCTTCGGCCTCGGCCTGGCCATCGCGCGCCGTATGGTCGACGTGATGGGCGGAGAGATCGGCGCCGGTTCGGTCGAGGGGCACGGCAGCACCTTCTGGGTGCGCCTTCCGGTCACGCAACCGAGCCCGACCCCGATCGCATGAGGAACAGAGCTCCGGTGGACGGCGGACATGAGTAGCGGCAGGATCCTGATCGCCGACGACGAGCCCTCGGTCAGGGACTCGGTCGGCTACGCGCTGGTCCAGGAGGGCTTCGACGTGACCCCGGCGGCCGACGGGGACCAGGCGAGCGAGATGCTCGGCAACGGCATCCCCTTCGACCTCCTGATCCTCGACATCATGATGCCCGGTCCGAGCGGCCTCGACATCTGCCGCGACGTGCGCTCGCGAAGCGCCGTTCCGATCATCGTGCTGACCGCCAAAGACGCCGAGGTCGACAAGGTGGTCGGGCTCGAGGTCGGCGCCGACGACTACGTGACCAAGCCCTTCTCCGTCCGCGAGCTGCTCGGCAGGGTCCGCGCGCAGCTGCGCCGGCGCGAGCTCGACCGCTCGCCCCTCGCCGAGGCGGTGCGGATCGAGTCGGGTCAGGTCGTGATCGATCTCGTCCGCCACGTCGCGACGGTCCGCGAAGTGCCGATCAACCTGACCCGCTCGGAGTTCCAGCTGCTTCGTCTCCTGGCCGGACGGGCGGGAGAGGTCTTCGCTCGCCGGCAGATCATGGAGGAGCTCTGGCAGACGGAGTTCGACGGCGACGAGAGGGCCTGCGACGTCCACATCTCCAACCTCCGTCAGAAGATCGAGCTCGACCCCCAGAACCCCGAGCTGGTCCTCACCGTGCGCGGGGTGGGTTACAAATTCGCCGGCGGCGGCTGAGTCGGGGAACCAGAAAATCGGCGGTTCCGAGCGGGATTCGGACCATTCGGCGAAAACCGACTTGACAAAGCCGAATCAACGTGATCTTCTTCCCGCCACGTTCAATGTACGAGATTGTTTTGTGCATTGAACGGACCTAGAAGTCTCAGGGGAACAGGGAAAACGGGGAAAACGGAAGCTTCTTTTCGACGGTCGGTGGAAACCGGCCGGAGAATCGGGCTTCGAGGGAGAACAGGAGAGCGAGTGAGAGACGCGGTAACGCGGTTCGCGGGATCGACTCAACCTGCCGGCGTTCGAAGCCGGCGCCTCCAGAGTGGTCCCGGCGAGGGCCTCGCCCTCCCCGCCTCCGCCGACGGGAGTGGTGCGCCCGCATTGATGCTCTCCCAGTCTCGCGCGCGTCTTGCGACCGTGCTCGGCGGGCTCGCAGCGATCGGTCTCCTCCTTCTCCTCTTCTCGACCCCGGCCCGGGCGGCGCACAACCACTCGGTCGAATCGACCTTCCAGCTGCAGACGCCCGGACAGGTGGCCTCGGTCGCGGTCGACGAAGAAACGGGCTACGTCTACGCCGTGCGGCGCTTCTTCAGCCCCTCGACGCCTCCCGGTGAAGGGGACATCGAACGGTTCGACGCCGCCGGCAACCCCGTTCCGTTCCCGAGCAGCCCGGGCCGCAACGAGACCCAGACCGTCACATTCTCGAGCTTCGCCAGCAACGACAAGTTCACCCTCACCTGCCCCAACGGTGAAACGACGGGCGAAATGGCGTGGAACAACAACGGCGAAATTCTCCGCGAAAACATGCAGGCAGCCATGGAGGCCAAGTGCGGCGCCGGCAACTTCAGCTTCGGATTCGGGGCATTCAACATGTCGGTCCAGTTCACCGGCGCCTTCGCGGCGACCAACGTCCCGACGATGACCTGCACCAAAGTGACCGGCAGCGGCAGCTGCACGATCACCAACATCGGCGACGGCGCCGCCCCCGGCACCCTCAACGTGATCGAAACGCCGTGCAACTCCAGCTGCTTCGAGATCGCGGTGGACAACACCGGCGGCCCGAATCAGGGGGTCATCTACCTCTCGTCGACCAATAACGTCGGCAACGATGTCAACGGCTACAACCCCGAAGGAGGAATCCACGTCTTCCTCCCGTCCGGGCAGTACGTCGGTCAGATACGAACCCGGTCCCAGGACCATTTCTCCACCAGCTCGGGCGCCTACGTGAGGCACTGCGGCGTCGCCGTCGAGCCGAACGGCGACATCGTCGTCGCCCACGGCGAAGGGGGCACGCGCTTCTCCTACTTCGACAAGCTCGACATCTCGAACTGGGAAACCAGCCCGAATCTCGACCCGCCGATCCTCGGCACGATCAAATCCGACTTCGGGGGCCCCTGCCGGACCGAGATCGACTCGGAAGGAAACGTCTACAGCACGGTCGGCAACGAAACGTTCGCGAGCGGCCCGCTGCGCAAATATCCGGCCAACGCCTTCGAAGTCCACCCGCAGCCGGAAGACGAAGGCGGTCCCTGGGAAACGCCATCGGCAGTTCCCAGCCAGCTGCTCGCCAGCGGCTCCAACGTCGACCTGGCGCTCGACGGTGACGGAAACGTCATCACCGTCAACACCGCCGGGGAATTCCTCAAGTGGAGCACCGAGAACGGCTCGCCGATCGAGCAGTTCGACATCCCGACCCTCTTCGAACCGGGCGGCGTCGCGACCAACAATTCGACCGGAAAGGTCTACATCACCGACCGGGGCTTCAACGAAGCGGCAAAAGACGTGACCATCCTCAAATCGACCACCGTCCCCGACTCGGTGACCGGAAACTTCGCCCCCGTGACCGCGACCACCGGGACGGTCGACGGCGAAGTCGATCCCGCCGGAGGCGGAGAAATCACGGGCTGCGAATTCGAAGTCGTCAACAACGCGAAATTCATCGCGTCCAAATTCGCAGAAGCGACGAAAGTCCCCTGCGAACCGGGCGCTCCGCTCAGCTCGCCGGAAGAAGTGAGCGCTGAAGTCAGCGGCCTGTCGCTCGAGGAACTGCACCGCTTCCGCCTGCGCACCGAAAACGCGAACGGCGTCTCGCTCGGATCGATCCATCAGTTCGTCCCGCACGCCGTGATCGATATCGCGACCAAGCCGGCGACCAACGTCGCGCCGCGCAGCGCGACGCTCAACGCGTCATACGAAGGCAACGGCGAAGCGACGGAATACTATTTCGAATACGGCACCAACCAGTCCTACGGCAGCACCACCCCGGTGCAGAGCGCCGGGGAACCGACCGGGCCGGAAGACGTCTCCCAGGCCCTCGGGAGCCTGGAGCTCGAGACGACCTACCACTACCGCGTCGTAATGACCAACGCGGTGGGCACGAGCAAAGGCGAAGACCAGAGCTTCACCACCCACCCGGCGGTTGCGGGCCTGGCGACCAAGCCGGCCACGTCGCTCGACCAGGAAAGCCTCACCCTCAATGGCGAATTCCAGGGCGAGGGGCTCGACACGAAGTACTTCTTCCAGTACCTGACGCAGGAAGAGTACGAAGAACAGGGCGAACGCTACGAAATCAATGAAGGCGGCGAAATCAGCGAAGGGCCGTTCACCAAGAAGACCCCGCTCACAGACGCGGGGGTGACGAACGGGCCGACCTCCGCGTCGGCGGAAATCGACCAGTTCAACGGCTTCAAAACGTACCACTACCGAGTGGTCGCAGAAAACAGCTTCGGCGTCTCCTACGGGCAGGATGAAACGCTCGTCGCCCCTGAACCGCTCGTGCCGGACATCGAGAACACCGAGGTCCTCACGGTGACACCCACGACGGCGACCGTGTCAACCGAAATCAACCCGAATCACTGGGCGACGATCTACCTCTTCGAGTGGGGCGAAACCGTCGGCTACGGTACCGCCACTCCGTTCAGCGAACCGATCGGGGGTCTCAAAAACGAACCCATCGAGGTCACCGAGGAACTGACCGGGCTCACCCCGGGGAGCATCTATCACTTCCGCTCCGTGGCCGTGAACTTCCGGGGCACGACGGAGGGCGAAGACCTGTTCTTCATCACCCCGGATGTGCCCAGGGTCGACGAAACGTTCTCCAAATCGGTGACGAAGACGTCGGCGCATCTGGGCGGGCTCGTCGCGGCGAGGGCCAGCTCCACGAACGTCAGCTTCCAGTACGGGACGTCGACCGCCTACGGCGCAAGCACGGCTCAGGCGCCGATCGGCGAAGAACTCACCTCGCGGGAAGTGGGCGCCGACCTGAGCAACCTCGCCCCCGGGACCACATATCACTTCCGGATCGCCGCGACCAACGCGTTCGGGACGACGTACGGGCCGGACGAGACGTTCACGACGGTCGCGGAACCGACCACCCAGAAGCCCACGGCCGACTGCGAAAGGCTGAGCCGCAAGGCGAGGAAGTTCGCCAATCAGGCGAGGCGCCTGCGCGGCAAGGCCAAGGGCGCGAAGGGAAAGCACGCGCATGCCCTCCGCCGTCGAGCGAGGAGGTCCTCGAAGAAGGCCGCCAGGCTGAACGACGAAGCCCAGGCATGTAAGAGCACGAGCGGGGGGAGCGGCCAGTGAGACGCGCAACCGGAACCACGACCGACTCCGGAAGGAATGGGAGCAATCGAGTGAGAGTTTCAGAGAAACCGGCAGGCGCAACGGCGACCCCGATCCCGCTCCGCGGGCGCGCGGCGAGGTCCGCGCGCCTCGGCCTGCTAGCGCTGGCGCTCGCCGCGCTCGCCTCGCTGCTCACCGCCGGCTCTGCCTCGGCGATCTACAGCCACAACGTGGTGCAGGCCGAATTCGCAACCGGATGCTCGAACAACGGCGGGACCAACTTCCAGGACCTCGCCGTCGACGAAGCCCACGAATGGCTCTACTACTACTGCGAGGGCTTCACCGAAGGACCCTCCGCGAGGATCTTCAAGGTCAACTACAGCGGCGCGCCCGTCAACTGGGGCGCGGTCAAACCGTATGTCGCGGGCAACGAACTGATCGGCAACCCGGGCGCCGCCAACGGGAGCCTGGCGGCGGGCTTCGCCGGCGGCCACATCGCGGTCGACAACTCGGGCGGGGTCAACGAGGGACTGATCTACGTCCTGGCCGGTTCCAGCGGCCTCAGCGGCGGCAGCGACAACATCCAGATCTTCAAACCGAACGGCGAATTCGTCGGGTCGATCGTCGTGCCCTCCTTCGGGGGCGGCGATTCGAAGGACGTCGACGTCGGACCGGATGGCTCCATCTACTTCCTGACTGAAAACCGCGTCTCGAAATACAACACGGGCTATAACGAAGTCGCACGCATGTACACCTCCGGTGCCGCCACCTTCAGCGAAGGCAACCGGGTGGTGGCCGACACCAAGGGCGCGGTCTGGACGGTCACCGCAGGGCCGACGAAGTTCGAGCCCGACCAGCTGTTCACGAACTATCCCCCGTCGCTGTTCGAGGGACGGGAAGAGTTCACGGGCACGCGCTCGCCCTACGTTCCGTTCCCGCTGCTCACCGGCGGCGGCGAAACCAATGGCGTGCACATCGCGACGGACCCGAATCCGGATCGCAACGACCTCTACGTCAACCGCGGAAACAAAATCGAAGTGTTCAGCGAAGGCAGCGCCTCGGAACCCTCGTACGCCAATGGCCCGGCCTTCGGCATCGGCGTCGTCGCTCGCCCGGGCATCACGGTGACGAAGGACCATCAGGTGTTCGCGACGGCTGAAGGGGCCAAAATCATCAGGTTCGGGCCAGGCGACATCCTCCCGGACGTGCACACCCACCAGGTCGACGTCGACCACATCGGCCATGAATCGGCCGAACTCGACGGGGAAGTGCAGCTCGACGGCGGCACGCCGGTCACCAGCTGCGAACTCGAATACGGCCTCTCGAACAAACCCTACTCGGGATCGATGGCGTGCTCGCCCAGCTCCTTCGGCAGCGACACCGTCGTCAGCGCCGAACCGGGTGGACTCACCACCGGTTCCATTTACCACTACCGCTTCAAGGCGACCAACCAGAAAGGCGCGAACTTCGGCGTCGACCGCACCTTCGTCCCGGCCTACGTGCTCAAAGTCAAGACCCTTGCCCCGTCACCGATCGCCGAACACCAGGTCACCCTGCGTGGCTCACTGGATCCGGACGGCAGCCCGACCGAATATCACTTCCAGTTCGGAGTCACGACGTCCTATGACCAGGAAACCGAATGGGCGTCGGCCGGCGAAGGAAGTGGAGTGACGACCGTCAGCGAACAGATTCAGAACCTGCCTTCCGGGAAGACCTTCCACTACAGGATCGTCGCCAAAGACGAAAACGAACACACGACGGCGGGCGAGGACCGAGTCTTCCGCACCGCTTCGACACCGGACATCTCGGGACTGCAGGCGACCGACCTGTCCGAAACGTCGGCCGTGCTTCACGCCACCATCAACCCGGTCGGCTACCCGACGAAATACCACTTCGATTACGGCCCGACGACCTCCTACGGGCAGTCCATCCCGGTCCCGGACGAAGACATCGGCTCGGGCGAAGAACCGGTCCAGGTCGAACAGGAAATCTCCGGCCTCACGCCGGGCGTCACCTATCACTTCCGGGTTGTCGCCACGAACGAACCGTGGGGCTCGTCAGTCAGCACCGACACCACGTTCGACTACGCTCCCCCCACCTGCCCCAACGACCACGTAAGGCAGGAGACGGCGTCGACCTTCCTCCCCGACTGCCGCGCCTACGAGCTCGTCTCTCCCGGCGCCGCGGGAGCCGTCCAGCTCTTCCCCGCCCAGGAGGCGTGGGATCTGTACGAAGGGAACCAGGACCCGCTCGCCGAGACCGGGATGTGGGCGCTGAACAACGGGTTGGCATCGGGCCCGCCGCGTTTCATGTTCTACGGGCTGCTGGGGACCGTCAACGGGCTCGCGGCACCGAACCTGCTGACCACGGACAGCTACCTGGCCACCCGCACCAGCAGTGGCTGGGTCACCACCCTGCCTGGCCTTGACGACCATTACGGAAGTCCGTCGGGCAAGGAGTGCGCGGACTCGATGAGCCGATGCCTCGAATACAACACCGACACCTTCGGCACGGAAGAACGCGAATCGGAGGCATACGTCTTCACCGCCGAGGGCAAATTCGTCGAAAGGCTGCCGCAGACGTCCAACCTCGTCCCGCACGCGAATGAATTCAAAGGCTACCGTCGCACCTCCGGCGATTTCACCAACTACGCCTTCTCCTCCAACGAAGCGAAAGGCATCTTCGGCGAACCCCACAAAGGGGTGGCCTTCACCGTGGACGGTCTGACCACCGGCGCCGGGTCGGCCTACGACAATGACCTCCAGCACCGCACGGTCGCGCTGATCTCACGGCTTCCGGGCGGGGGCATGATCCCCCAGAACGGGGCATCCACGCGTCCGATGCAGCTTCCGGGCATCTCGACGGACGGCTCTCACATCCTGATGATGACCGAGGGAGGGGTGCCGCCGGGCCCGCCCTACCACCTCTACATGTCCGTCAACGATTCGCTCCACTACGACGTCTCCAAGGGCGCGGCAAACGAATTCGTCGGCATGACGAGAGACGGCTCTAGCGTCGCCTTCACCAGCGAAGAACAGCTCACCTCCGACGACGAAGACGAAAGCATCGACCTCTACCGCTGGCACGAGGCGACGGACTCGCTGACGCTGCTTTCTGTCGGCAACGGCAACGGCAAAGCGGAGGACGACTGCAACGCGACCTGGATCGCCGGCTGTGGCGTCGAAGTGCCGAACACCGAACGGCGCTACGCGATGCTCCAGGAAATCCCGTTCAACAACATGGTCCCGTACTTCGAGGCGCAGGGCCTGGACGACGTGATCGCCCAGGACAGCGGGGACGTCTACTTCTACTCTCCCCAGCTGCTCGACGGCAGCAGGTTCGGCATTCCGAATCAACGCAACCTCTATGTCGCCCGGCCAGACGGATCGGTGCAGTTCGTCGCCACCCTCGACTCCGGCACCGAAGTCAACCGGATGACGATCGCCCGCGATGGCAATTTCGCCGCCTTCCTGACGCCGTCGCAGCTGACGTCCTACGACAACCGCGGCTTCCGCGAGGTCTACGTCTACGACGCCGAAACGGAATCGCTGGTGTGCGCGTCCTGCAGGCCGGGTGCGCCGCCGACCAAGGACGTCACGGCCAGCTTCGGCGGCCCCTTCATGGCAGACGACGGGCGGGCGTTCTTCGCCACGAAGGACTCGCTCGTCCCGCGTGACAAAAACGGCGAAATCACCGACGTCTACGAGTACGTCGGTGGAAGGCCGCAGCTGATCAGCGGCGCCCTCGCTTCCCGCGACTTCACCGGCGAAAGCGAAGTGCTCGGCCTCTTCGCCCGGCCGGAGCACACCGGGCTCGAGTCGGTCAGCCGCGACGGTCTCGACGTCTACTTCTCGACCTTCGCCACGATGGTCGACGAAGATCACAACGGTCAGTTCCTGAAGTTCTACGACGCTCGGACCAGCGGCGGCTTCGCCCAGCCGCCGGTCGCGGCGCCCTGCGAGGCGGCTGACGAGTGTCACGGCGCCGACAGCTCACCGCCGGCCCCGCCCACGGTCTCCTCCGGAACCAACCTTGGGACGAGCGGCAACCTGCGCGAACGGAAGCGGGCGAAGAAGAAGAAGCACGCCAAGCACCGCAGGAAGAAGGGCCGCCGGCACCGCGGGCGGGCGAGGCGGAGGGCGCACGCCCAGCGTCGCCACCTGAGGCAGCGGAGCCACGGAGGGCGGAGCAATGGCTGATCGGACGAGTGACGAGGAGATGAGAATGACGATGCGTGGCCGATCGATCGTGCTGGTGCTCGCCCTGCTGGCGCTGGCCGGCGCGATGTTCGCGGCGATGGCGAATCCGGCCTCGGCGGCGACCAGGGAAGAAATCGAATCTGAACTCGGTTTCACGAAACTTGCCATGGAACCCAGCGACACCCAGGCGGGCGGACACCCCGACCTCAACGTCGTCACCGAATGGGTCAGCGGCGGCATCTTCGCCGGCGGCGGGACGCTGCCCACCCTGCGGCGCCTCAAGGTCCACACCCCGACCGGCTTCATCGGCGATCCGCATGTCACGCCGAAATGCACGTTGACGGAATTCAGCTCGGCAGCCTGCCCGGTCGACTCGCAGATCGGCACCGTGTCGATCCCGAATCTCGGAATCTTCGGGATCTTCTTCCCGCTCTACAACATGGAGACGAACCCGGACCAGGCCGGCCTGCTCGGCTTCACCACGCCACTGATCGCCGCGCCGGTCTTCCTCGAACTGAGCTCCCGGACCGACAGCGACTACGGGCTCGACACCGTCTCCACCCCGCAGATCAAGCTCGGCATCAACTCACTCGAAACCAACCTGTGGGGCGTCCCGGCCGATCCCAAACACAACAAGCACCGGTTCCTCACCCCGCTCAAATACCTGGGGGCGTGCTTCGACTACCAGAACGGCTGTCCGGGCGAAACCTTCGCCAAATCGAACATCCCCGAAAGGCCGTTCCTTCAGAACCCCACCACCTGCGGGGAAGAACTGATCGCGCGCGCCGACGTCGAATACTACGAAGACTACGAAGTGGGCGGGGAAGCGCCATACCCGGCGACCACCGGCTGCCAGCAGCTGAGCTTCTCGCCAAGCATCCTGGCGAAGCCGACGACGGAACGCTCCGATACGGCCTCGGGCCTTGATCTGACGATCAAAATCCCGCAGTCGCAGAGCGGCGAAACGCCGGCGTCCTCGGAGCTCCGGACATCGCTGATCACGCTGCCGGAGGGCTTCACGATCAACCCGAACGCGGCTGACGGCAAGGTCGCCTGCCCGGACATCGCTGCGGGCATCGGCACCCTCTTCGGCGCCCAGTGCCCGCAGTTCTCGAAGATCGCGACGGTCACGCTCGACGTCTCGGCGCTGCCGGGCCCGATCCCGGGCGCCATCTACCTCGCGGAACCGAAACCAGGCGAACCGTACCGGGTGATCCTTGCCGCCGACGGCTTCGCGACACACGTCAAGCTGCTGGGGTCGGTGCGCCCGGATCCGCAGACCGGGCAGCTGACACTCGCCTTCGAAGACCTGCCGCAGTCACCGTTGCAGGAGTTCGACGTCCACGTCTTCGGATCCGAACGCGGGCTCTTCGCCTCGCCGCCGAAGTGTGGCCACACACCCGTGAGCTCGGAATTCGTGCCCTGGGACAGCCAGCTCCTGAACTCGCATTCCACCGGCTTCATGGACTTCACCGGAGGCCCGAATGGAGCCGGTTGCCCCGGCGCGACCCGGCCCTACACGCCGTCGGTGCGCACGGGCGTCGCGAACAACACCGCCGGGCAGCACACCCCGTTCAGCATCGAGCTGAGCCGAAGCGACGGCGACCAGAACACCACCGCGCTGAACGTCAACACGGCGCCTGGCTTTGCCGCGACGCTGAGGGGCGTTCCGTACTGCCCGGAGGCGTCGATCGCGCTCCTGCACAGCCCCTCCCACACCGGCAAAGCGGAGCTCGCGTCTCCGGCCTGCCCGGCCTCAAGCCAGATCGGCACCGCGACGACGGGCGTCGGCGCCGGCAACCACCCGCTCTACACGCCCGGGAGCGTCTATCTCGCCGGGCCCTACAACGGTGCGCCGCTGAGCCTCGTGGTCGTCGTCCCGGCGGTCTCGGGCCCGTATGACCTCGGCAACGTCGTGGTTCGCTCGGCGATCTTCGTCGATCCCGTCACGGCGCAGGTGAGGACGGTCTCCGACCCGATTCCGCAGATCCTGGAAGGGGTTCCGCTGCGGCTTCGCACGATCCTGGTCAACCTCGACCGGCCGAACTTCACCATCAACCCGACGAACTGCGATGCTCTCAGCGTCGACAGCACCGCGTTCGGCAGCGAAGGGGCGCAGTTCAGCCAGTCGAGCCACTTCCAGGTGGCGAACTGCGCCAACCTCGACTTCGGCCCCAAATTGGGACTAAAGCTCCGCGGCTCGACCAAGCGGCGCGGACACCCCGCGGTGAAGGCGGTGCTGAGGACAGGCGAAGGCGAAGCGAACCTCGGCCGCGTCGAGGTGACGATGCCGAAGAACGAGCTGCTCGACAACAGCCATATCGGCACGGTCTGCACGAAAGTGCAGTTCGCCGAAGAAAAGTGCCCGGCCGACTCGGTTTACGGCACGGCGACGGCCCAGACCCCGCTGCTCGACCAGCCGCTGACGGGCCCCGTCTACCTCCGCTCGTCGAACCGCCAGCTGCCGGATCTTGTCGCCGACCTCCATGGCCAGTTCGACATCGAGCTGAGCGGCCAGATCGACACGCCGAAGTCGGGCGGCCTGCGAACCCGCTTCACCTCCATCCCCGATGCTCCCGTCTCGAGGTTCACGCTCGAACTCGACGGCGGCAAGAAGGGGCTGCTGGTGAACAGCAGGAGCCTCTGCAAGGCAGGCAAGAGGGCGGCGGTGAAGATGGTCGGCCAGAACGGCAGCACCGACAGCCACGCGGTCAAGCTGCAGAGCGCATGCGGCTCGAAGGCGTCACGGCACAAGCGCCACCTGAGGCGGCTCTACAGGGCGAGGGTGGTGCGCTAGGCGATGGGGACCACGAGGAGAGAGCCAAGAATCATGACCGACACCATCACCCACAGAGGAGGCGCAGTGAGGTTGACCCGAGCTCTGATCGGAATCGCGGCCGCCTGCGCCGCCTGCCTCGTGCTGATCGCCGGCCCCGCCGCGGCCAAGACCGTCTACAAATACGAATACTCCGGGTTCTTCGACGGCACCGGCTCCGTGAAAGGGCCGTTCAAGTCCCTCGGCGGAATCGACTACGAGCCGGCGACGGAAAAACTGTATGTGAGCGTCGGCGTGCCCGGGTCGACAGGGATCATCGACAAGTTCACCAAGGCGGGCGTTCCGGCCAACTTCAGCGCCCTCAACAACGGCGCCGGCCGCGACTTCATCGACCTCGAACAGCAGGGCACCGGCGAGGTCTCCGTGGACAAGTCGACCGCGTCGACCGCCGGCAACATCTACCTGTCGACGGGAACCTTCTTCGGGTTCTATTCGAATGGACTGCCGATCCCGGTGTTCAACAACGAAATCGGCAAACCCGGGATCGGTTTCTTCGGCGGCTGCGGCGCCACCGCCGGTCCGAACGGCGAATTCTGGGATTTCACCGACGGGAACGGCCAGCCGGAGATCCACCGGCGCAACCTCGAAACCTTCAAAGCGGAAGTGACGTACCTGACCGAGGGCACGTTCAACCGTCCCTTCATGTGCAACCTGAAGACCGACACCCAGGGGAACTTCTACGGCCTCTCGGAAGAGGGCGGCTTCTTCTCGGGGCAGAGCGCGGTAAAGCTGCCCCCCGATCCGATTGCCGACGACGCCGGCGGCACGGCGGAGAAGACCCCCGAGCAGGAACGGCGCTACCGGCTCAACGCGGCTTGCTGCGGGAAGGAAGTCACCAACGGGAACAACTCGGCCGCCCACTTCGGAATCGACCCGTCCAACGACGACGTCTTCCTCGCCGAAGCGACCAACGAAGGCGGATTCGGGAACAGCCGGATCTCGCTCTACGACTCAAAGGGCGGCCTCGTGACCGAATTCGGCCAGCCCGAAGGCTCCTATGAAGGCCTCCGCGGGGTCGGCGGCGTCGCGGTGGATCCGGTCACCCACGACGTCTATGTGACGAACAACCGGGAATACCCCGGCGAAATCCGCCACGTCGAGAAATTCGTCCGCGGCCCCTCCTTCACCGTGCCCACCACCGACACGGAGCAGCCCACCCAGCCGGCCACGCCCGATGAAGCCACGTTCCACGGAACGGTCAATCCGGACGGCACCCCGACGATCGCCTGCTGGTTCGAATACGGGACGACCCCGAGCCTCGGGTCGCTCATCCCCTGCAGCCAGCAGGTCCTCAACGGCTCCTCGGACATCGCCGTGACCGCCAATGTCGGAGGTCTCAAAAAGGGCACGAAATACTGGGTGAAGTTGTTCTCCGCCAACGCGAACGAAGTCATCTCGGACGGCGGTCCGGAAAAGTTCATCGCCCAGGCCAAGCCGATCCCGAACACGGTCTTCGTCAGCAAGATCAACAGCGACGGCGCCACCTTCAACGCCACCGTCGATCCGAACGGCGGGCGCACCTGGTACTACTGGGAATACGGGCCCACCACCGCCTACGGCAGCACCACGCCGGAAAAGCGGCTGCGTCGCGAAGACTCGACCGAGCTCGAACTCCCGGAAGCCCTGACCGATCCGTACGACTTCAGGGACCTGATCTCCGGGCTGGAACCCGGCTCGCCGGTGCACTTCCGCCTCGTCGCAAAAAACGAACAGGGAACGGCGGTCTCCTCAGACCAGGAATTCATCACCTATGTCCAGGAAGCCGAGCCAAGCTGCCCGAACTCCCTGGTCCGCCAGCAGACCGGATCGGCGCTGCTCTTCGACTGCCGCGCATACGAGCTCGCCTCGACCAGCTACAGCGGCGGGCACGACGTGGTCTCCTCGACCACCCCTGGTCAGGAACCCCTGACTGCCTATCCCGGCGCGAGCGGGCGCGTCCTCTACTCGCTCGATTCCGCCGCAGTGCCGGGCGTCAGCGGGGACCCGACCAACCTCGGCCGCGATCCATACGTCGCCGTGCGGGGTGAAAACGGCTGGACCACGCAGTACGTCGGCCTACCGTCCGGCGGTATGGCCGACCCAGGCTCGTTCGGCTCGCCGCTGCTGGAAGCCGACAACGGCCTGCGCCAGTTCGCCTTCGGCGGCGAAGGAATCTGCGACCCGTGCTTCTCCGACGGTTCAACCAACATCCCGCTGCGGCGCTCCAACGGAGCCCTCGAAAAGGGAATGGCCGGCTCGCTCAACCCGGCGGCGAACCCGGCCGGCGAGGTGCGCAGGCGCTTCTCCTCAGACGCATCCACATTCGTCTTCGGCGCCGAAAAACGGTTCGAGGAAAAAGGCAACGAAGGCAGCGTCTCGATCTACAGCCGAAACCCCGCATCGGGCACGACCCGCCTCGTCTCGACGATGCCAAACGGGTCGACGATGACCGGCGGCGGCATCGCCGAGCTCGACATCTCGGCAAACGGCGATCGCGTCCTGATCGGAAAACGGGTCAGCGAAGACAGCGCCGGCAACGAGTACTTCGACCTGTACATGCATGAGGGCGAAAGCGCCAACTCCGTGCAGGTTGTCGACTCTCCCAGCGGCGTCATCTTCGATGGCATGACTTCAGACGGGAGCAAGGTCTTCTTCACCACTCCCGACCAGCTGGCGAGCGACAGCGACTCGAGCAACGACCTCTACGTCGCCGACGTCGGTGCCAGCTCGACCCTCACCAGGCTCTCGACCGGCACCGGCGGCACCGGCAACACCGACTCCTGCGAACCGATCTCCGACTGGAACGTCCTCTCGGGCGGGCCGAACTGCGGAATCGTGGCAATGGCCGGCGGCGCGGGAATCGCGCGCGGCAACGGGACGGCCTACTTCGTCAGCCCCGAGCTGCTCGACGGTGCCTCCAACGGCGAGCTGAACCAGGCCAACCTGTACGTGGTCGAGCCGGGTGGGTCGCCGCACTTCGTCGCGGTGATCGACTCCAGCCTGGTCAAGCCAGGGGAACAGCCGCCCAACCACCCCGTGGCCAAATCGTCGTTCGCCTCGGCGCTGAAATCCCCCGAATCGATGGCGGTCGACCAGGACACCGGTGACGTCTACGTGCTGGAGCGGGGCTTCCCGCAGGGCGTCAGCCGCTTCGACTCCGCCGGGAACCCGAAGCCGTTCACGGCCGGGCCGAACGCGGGCTCGAACAAGATCCTCACCGAATTCTCCAGCGGCACCGCCGAAGCCCAGGTCGCATTCGACAACTCGGGTGGTCCATTCGACGGCGACTTCTACGTGTCCAACTACGGCGGCAACGTCAAGATCTATGCCGCCAGCGGCGAACAGCTGGGCACCATCGAAGGCTTCAGCTTCGAGTGCGGCGTGGCCGTCGACGAGTCGACCGGTGCCCTCTACGTCGGCGACTATGGCTACGGCGGCATCCGCAGGCTGATGCCGATCTCGGGCACGACCCCGGTCTCGGCGGTGAACTACACGGAAACCAGCATTCATACGCAGGGCATGAACCCCTGCCAGGTCGCCGCAGACACCGCGGGGAACGTCTATGCGTCCCAGTGGTCCAACGGCCCGACGAAAAAGTTCGAAGCCTCGAGCTTCTCGGTCGCCGCTCCGAGCGAAGAAGGCGTCGGGATGGCGGCGGTTTCCAGCGGCATCTACGCGGACCCGGAAACCGATGACATCTACATCGACGAAAGGACCAAGATCGGCCGCTTCGACGCCGCCGGCAGTCTGGTCCAGGTGATCGGGAGCTCGGAAAGCCTCGGCAGCAACTCGCGCGGGGTCGCGATCAACGGGACCAGCGGTCACATCTTCGCCACGAACGCCTCTGCCGTGGTCGAGTTCGGGATCGAACCGGTTCCCTACGAACCGATCGACAACCCGGCCGTAATCCACGGGGTCAAGGGGTCCGGAACGCACAGCTACGCGGACTTCCAGGTGACCCCTGACGGCCGCTACGCCGTGTTCAGCTCGGTCGTCCCGCTGACCGGCTACAAGAACCAGGGGCACTCGGAGGTCTACCGCTACGACTCGCAGGCCGACGCGCTCGACTGCGCTTCATGCGCACCGACCCTGGCGCCCGCGCAGAGCGACGTCACCCTGACGCCGTCCGGCCTCAACATGACCGACGACGGCCGGGTCTTCTTCACCACGAAGGAGTCCTACGTCCTGCGCGACACGAACGGCCGAGGCGACGCCTACGAGTGGTCCGACGGCCGCACACAGCTGATCTCGACCGGGCTCGGGCCGGCCGACTCGGCGCTGCTATCGGTCAGCGCCGACGGCAAGGACGCGTACTTCTTCACTCGCGATGTCCTCACGCGCCAGGACGGGAACGGCAACGCGATCAAGATCTACGACGCCCGTGAGAACGGCGGCTTCCTCTTCGAAGAAGACCGCAAGCCCTGTGCCGCCTCAGACGAGTGCCACGGCGCGGGCACGGCGCAGCCCGGGCCGCCCAACATCAACACGGCAACCGGCGAAGGAAGGTCGCGAGAGCCGTTTGAAGCGGGCCGCTGCGACAGCCTCGCTTCCCGGGCTAAGACGAGCAGCCGGCGCGCCGGCCAGCTCGCCCGCCTCGCCAGGAGGTCCTCCTCGTCGCAGCACGCCCGGAAGCTGCGCAAGCGCTCCAAGCGGGCCGCGAGGCAGGCGCGAAAGCTGCGCCGCAAGGCCGAGGTCTGTAGGCGCTCGAGTGGGGGAGGCAGCAAGTGAGGGGCCTGATGTCGGTCAGCAAGGAGAGCGAGACGATGAGCATGGAGAGGATCGACAGGGGCACCCGGATCGCCGCGTTCGCGCGCCGGGCGGCCACCGCCGCGATTGCGGCGGTGGCACTGACCGCCGTGCTGGTGCCCTCGGCCTCGGCCGCCCCCGATTTCGCCGAATACGTGGTCGGCAGCTCGAGCTCGCAGGCGGGAGGCCATCCGGACCTCAACGTCAGCATGAGGCTCGAAAACGCCGCCGAACCGGAGGTCGTACGCGACCTCACCTTCAACCTCCCCGAGGGCGTTTTCGGCAACCCCGGTGCGATCTACAAATGCGAGGCCGCGGACTTCGCGGTCAACCACTGCCAGCCCGGCTCGCAGGCGGGGTTCGTCTCGATCGTCTCCAACTACCAGGGGACGCCCAACACGGTGCTCGGGACCGCCCCGGTCTACAACATGCGGACCATCGACGAAGAAGAAACCGCCCGTCTCTCCTTCGTCGTACCGGTCGTGAACGTCCCGATCGGGGTGCCCGTCTCGGTGCGGAGCGGCTCGGACTACGGGCTCAAGATGACCGCCGCCAGCATCTCCCAGACGGTCGCCCTGAGCGCGGCCGAATTCCTGATCTGGGGGTTCCCGGCCGACTCGGAACACGACGCGGAACGGTTCCACCCCGGCGAACCGGGCGAACCGCCGGGATGCGTCGGCGAAACCTCGACCGACTGCATCTCGGCGCCGTACCCCGAAGCCGGCAAACTGGCGGCGCCGTTCATCGACAATCCGAGCATCTGCACGGGCGCAGAGCTGCCGGTCACGGTCGACGCGGTCAGCTACCAGGACCCGGATCACACCTCGCACCTGGTCTCGAGCTACCCGGAAACCACCGGCTGCGAAAACCAGCGATTCGACCCGGTCTTCAATCTCGGGCTCACCACGGGAGAATCGGACGCCCCTTCGGGGATGGACATCGAACTCCGCGCCCGTCAGTTCCTCGAAGGCGAAGCGCCGACCCCGTCGAACCTCCGCTCGGCGAGGCTGACGCTGCCGCCCGGCCTGACCGTCAACCCGGACGCGGCGGACGGTCAGACCTCGTGCAGCGACGCACAGGCGGGCTTCCACCAGGACGCGCCGGGCCACTGCCCGGACAACGCCAAGATCGGCACCGTCGAGGTGCGGACGCCGGCCCTTGACGCACCGCTCGACGGCTCTCTCTACATCGGCGAACCGCAGCCGGGGAACCAGTACAGGCTGTTCATGCTCTTCGACGGCTTCGGGATCCACGCGAAGCTCGCGGCCGACGTCCATCCCGACCCGGCCACGGGCCAGCTGGTCGTGACGATGACCGATCTGCCGCAGGTGCCGTTCGAAACCTTTGAGCTCCACCTGTTCGCATCCGATCGCGGCCTGCTGGCGACGCCGACGCACTGCACGCTGTACCACGCCGAATCAAACATGGTCCCGTGGAACTCCGCGCTGGCCACCCAGCACTCGTCGCCGTTCGTGACGATCACCGTCGGCCCCCACGAAAGCCCATGCCCGGGCCAGGTCCGGCCGTTCGAGCCACGCCTGATCGCCGGCACGTCCAACCCGCTCGCCGGCAACTACAGCTCGTTCACGCTGAAACTAGACCGGGATGACGGGGACCAGTACCTCGGCGACCTCAACTTCAAGCTACCGCCCGGCTTCACCGGCTCCCTGCGCGGGCTGACGTACTGCCCGGACGCCTCGATCCAGGGCGCCGAAACGAAGACCGGTCGCGCCGAGGTGGCCAGCCCGAGCTGCCCGGAGTCGAGCTTCGTCGGAACTACGAACGTCGCGGCGGGGCCGGGTGAACACCCGTTCCACGCGGTCGGCAGGATGTACCTGAGTGGGCCGCTCAACGGCGCCCCGCTGAGTGTTGTCGCGATCACGCCCGCTTTGGCCGGCCCCTACGACTACGGAGTCGTGGTCGTCAGGGTCGCACTCAACATCGATCCCAAGACGGCACAGGTCATCGCGGTCTCCAACACCGTTCCGAGCATCATCGGTGGCATTCCGATCCGGATGCGGTCGATATCGGTCAACATCGACAAGCCCAATTTCACGATCAACCCGACCAACTGCTCGCCCTTCACGGTCGACTCGCAGGGGATCGGCGATCAGGGCACGGTGAGCGACTTCTCGTCGTACTTCCAGGCAGTCAACTGCCGCACCCTGCCGTTCAAGCCGAGGATGAAGGTCACGCAGCTGGGGCGCAAGGCGACGACTCGCAGCAAGAACCCCCGCGTCGTCTTCGACCTCTTTACGCGCCCCGGCGACGCCAATCTGAAGGAAATCTCGGTGACGCTGCCGAAGGCATTTGCGATCGACCAGCGCCACCTTGGCAACATCTGCTCCAAAGCCCAGCTTGCGGCGGAACACTGTGCCGGGCGGCAGGCGATCGGCAGGGCGATGACCAAAACGCCGCTGCTCGACAAACCGTTGAGCGGGCCGGCATATGCCGTCTCGGGCTTCGGCAAACTGCC
>DASXAR010000055.1:0-5169 GCA_036406595.1 Solirubrobacterales bacterium
CGATGCGGATACTCCGCTGGCCGGTGGCGCATCGGTCTACGACACCCTCGGCGACCTGCATAACTACATCCTGAGCGACGTAATCCCGCCACTCCTCCGTTTCCTCAAATAGGGCGCTGGGCGCCTCAGCCACGCCTCAGCCCTCCCCGTTGGAGGGCTGAGTTTCTACAGAGATGGGATAAGCGTGATCAAAATCACGCAGCCGAAGCCATCCGAGGTGGATCGTTTGCCGACGGGGTGCTGCGTCCGGGAATGCGCGGCCGAACGCGACCGACCGATCTAAAGTGTCAACTGTGACGCAGAAACCTCTCGAGCTGATCCTCGCCCGCAACCTGATGTCGGCCCTCTCGACCCCGGCGTTTCTCGTTGACGAGGGTGGCCTGCTCGTCTTCTACAACGAGGCGGCCGGGATGCTGCTCGGCAAGCGCTTCGAGGAACTGGGCACGGTCGGCGCGCAGGAGTGGGGCGCGCTCTTCGGCCCCTTCGACGGCGACGGCGAGCCGATCCCCTACGACGAGCTGCCACTGGTCGTCGCGGTCCGCAACGGGCGCCCTGCCCACGCGGAATTCGACATCCAGTCCGCCGACGGCGCCATGCACCAGGTCGAGGTGTCGGCCTTCCCGATCCTCACCGCCCACGGCACGCGCGGCGCGATCGCGGTCTTCTGGCCGAGCGCCGCGAACGGGGCCGGCTGAAGATGCAGGTCAAGCTCTGGGGCACGCGCGGCTCTGTTCCCTCCCCAGGGCCCGAAACGATCCGCTACGGCGGCAACACCTCGTGCGTCGGGGTCACGCTCTCGGACGGCTCCCTGCTCGCTCTCGACGCCGGCACCGGGATCCGCAACCTCGGCCTTGCCCTCGCTGCCGAGCCGGCCCGGCTGCACATCCTCCTCACCCACCTCCATCTCGACCACATCCAGGGCCTGGTCTTCTTCGCCCCGGCCTTCCAACCACAGACCGAGATCGTCATCTGGGGGCCCGCCTCCCCGGAGGCCTCGCTGCGGGATCGCATCGCCCGCTACATCTCGGCTCCCCTTTCGCCCGTCGAGGTCCGTGAGCTCCCCTGCGACGTCTCCTTCCGCCACTGCCCCGAGACGGAGTGGGAGATCGGCTCGGCGACGATCCGCGCCGCCTCGGTCGCCCACCGCGGCCCGACCCTGGGCTACAGGATCGAGGACGGCGAGAGCACGCTCGCCTACATCCCCGACCACGAGCCTGCGCTTGGCGCCGACATCGACACGCTCGAGGACGCCTGGATCTCCGGCTTCGCCCTCGCCCGCGAGGCGTCGTTGCTGATCCACGACGGGCAGTACGCGCACGACGAGTACCCCGATCATGTCGGCTGGGGCCACTCCTCGATCAACCATTCGCTCTCCTTCGCGCGGCGCTCCGGGGCCGAGCGGACGATCCTCTTCCATCACGACCCCCTTCACTCGGACGCTCGCCTCGACCGGCTCGCGGTCGAAGCCGAGGAACGCTGGGCCTCGATCGGCGGCGCGCCCGGCGCGATCGAGCTGGGCACCGAGGGCTCGCGGCTCGAGCTGCCCGGCCCGGTGCACGAACGCGCCGGAGTCGCCTGAACCGGAGCGGGCCGCGGCGTTAGTCTCGAAGGCAATGGCTGTCACAAGGGAGCTCGAGTCCGCCAGCGAGCGCTCGGCGCTGGTCCGGGGCGCGCTCGAGCGAGCCCGAGCCGCGCACGATGACCAGACCAGGGACAACGGCGCCGGGCCGACGCCCTTCATGGACCACCTGCTGGGGGTCGCCGAGCAACTCGCGCAGGACGGCTACCGGGACGAGGTGATCGCCGCGGCACTGCTGCACGACGTCGTCGAGAGCGGTGGCCTCGGCGTCGAGCAGGTCCGCGCCGAGTTCGGCGACGAGATCGCGCACCTGGTCGAAGCGCTCAGCGAACGGCCGGAGATCGAGCCGCACGGGGAGCGCAAGGATGACCTGCGGAGGCGGGTTGCCGCGGCGGGCCCAGATGCGCAGGCGATCTATGCGGCGGACAAGCTCTCCAACATCGAGGCACTCCGCGAGGGCTATCGCGTCAGCGGTGAGAAAGTCGACTCGACGCTCGCGGTCTCGCTCGACGACAAGGTCCGCATCTGGGAAAAAGACCTCGAGATGCTGCTCGACCAGTCGGGCGGGACGCCGCTGGTCGACCGGCTCGCAGACGCCCTCGCCGAGCTCGCCGCCGAACGCGCCTCGGCCTAGGCGATCAGCGGGAATCGAGGGAGCCGGGCCGAGCCTCGGGATCCTCGGGAACCAGGCGCCGGTGAATCGGCAGGGCGAACCAGAGCAGGACGAACATCGCGAATGAGATCGACCCGACCACCGCGGTCGCGGCGGCCCCGAAGAGCACGTCCGTGACCAGGACCACGACCCCCGTCATCGCCAGCGCAAGGCAGGCGAGGCCGGCGATCGCGAATCGGTTGGCGAGGAATACGAGGTGCCGCTTCTGCTGCTTGCGGAAGGTCATCCGGTGATAGGCGGTCGGCGAGATCAGCAGACAGGCCGAGATCGCCGTCAGAAGCAGGCAGACGAAGTAGATCTTTTCCTGGAAATGGGTGATCCGCGTGAAGCCCTGCTGAAATGGAACCGTCAGCAGAAAGGCGAAGAGAACCTGGACCCCGGGCAGCGCGACCCGCAGCTCCTGCAGCAGCTCCCCGAGGTTTCGATCGAGCCGATCGCTCTCGGTCTCATCCCTGCCAGAGGGCCGCTCGACCATGCATCCACAATAGAGCGCCGCACCATAGGATCGGCTTCGATGGGTGGCCTCGCGGTGATCGTTGGAAGCAGCGCCCTCACGCCCGACGGCCATGACCTCGCCGGGGTCATCTCGGGAGCCGGCGCCGTCGCCCTCCAGCGCCACGGCGTCGACGACTACAGGCCTCCCCACCTGATCGATCACGCGGCAAACATGCGCACCCTCGCCGAGGCCGGCTGCGACCGGGCCCTTGCGATCGGCTCGGTCGGCTCGCTCGACGCAGGGCTGGCGACCGGCTCCTTCGTCTGCCCGCACGACTTCATCGCCCTCCACCTCGGCGTCACCACCTTCGATGACGCGCGCGGTCACACCCTGCCCGGCTTCGACCCCGAGTGGCGGCGCGAGCTGATCGCGGCCTGGGGGGCGTCGGGCGCGGCCGCACTGCGCGATGGCGGCGTCTACTGGCAGACGAAGGGGCCGCGCTTCGAGACGCCGGCCGAGATCGCCCTGATCGCCCCCCACGCCGACGTCGTCGGCATGACGCTCGCCGCCGAGTGCATCGTCGCCCGGGAGATCGGGCTCTCCTACGCCGCGGTCTGCGTCGTCGACAACCTCGCCAACGGGGTCGCCGCCAGACAGCTCTCCACGGCCGCGCTCGAGGCCGAGCGGGAGGCAAACGCGAGAGCCCTGCGCACCTCGCTTGAAGCCGTGATGCCGGGGCTCGTGGCTTGAGCCCGACGGTCGGCAGCCTTGCGGTGACCGGCGCGGAGCTCGACGGCGACGTGGTCGGCCTACGCTGCGCCGACGGCAGGATCGAGGCGCTCGGGCCCGGGGTGGCGGCGCAGGCGGGGGACGAGGTGCTCGAAGCCGGCGGCAACCTGCTCGTCCCGGCTCTTGTCAACGGCCACACCCATGCCGCGATGACGCTGTTTCGGGGGCGCGGCGGCGATCTGCCGTTGATGCGCTGGCTGAGCGAGACGGTCTGGCCGATCGAGGCGAAGATCGACGCCGAGGACGTCTACTGGGGAACGCGTCTCGCCTGCCTGGAGATGATCCGGACCGGGACGGCGCGCTTCTGGGACATGTACTGGCAACCCGATGCCTCGGCGCAGGCGGTCGAGGACGCCGGCCTGCGGGCGACGATCGGGGGGCCGCTGTTCGACGTCGGCGGCGACACCGACGCAATGCGCGGGAAGGCGCTCGAAAATCTCGAGAGGCTCGAGGAGCGGGGCGCTCTGATCGACCGGGCGCTCGCCCCGCACGCGATCTACACGGTCAGCGAGGGATTGCTGCGCTGGGTGGCGGAGACGGCGCGGGATCGGGGGGTCGCGATTCAAATCCACCTCTCCGAGACCGAGGGTGAGGTGAACGACTGCGTCGAGGCGCATGGGCTGCGCCCGGCTCACTACCTCGACCGGCTCGGCATGCTCGGAGAGGACACCGTGCTCGCCCACGGCGTCTGGCTGGACGATTCGGAGCTGGCGCTGATCGCCGAGCGAGGCGCAACCGTCGTAACCAACCCGGTCGCCAATATGAAGCTGGCGGTCGGCGGGTCGTTCCCGTATCCGGCGGCGCGCCGGGCCGGCGTGGCGGTCGGGCTGGGCACGGATGGGGCGGGCTCGAACGACTCGCTCGACCTGCTCGCCGACCTCAAGGTCTTCGCCCTGGTCCAGAGAAGCGAGGCGGAGGACGCAACGGTGATCCCCGCCGAGGAGGCCTGGCGTGTGGCGACCGGGGCGAGCGCACCGCGCCTCAGCGGCGGTGAGGCTCGGCTCGAGGTCGGCGCGCCCGCGGACTTCCTCCTGCTGCGGCGCGAGGCGCCGGAGCTCGGCCTGGGGAGCCTCCACGCCGACCTCGTCTACGCGGCCGCGGGGTCGGTGGTGGACAGCACCGTGGTGGCGGGCAGGGTGCTGATGCAGGGCGGCGAGGTGGAGGGCGCGGCCGAGGTGCTCGGCCGCGCGAGAGAGAGGGCGGTGCGGCTCGGGCTTGGCTAGCGCGGGCGGGTGACCGGCGCGGGGAACGGGTATAGGCTCGGCCCGAGTGACGCCGGACGAGGCCACTGCCACCGAAAGCGCAGCGCCTGCCCGCGGAGCCTCTGCGCTTCGCTTCGACGGAGCGACGAAGCGGTATGGCGGCGCTGCGAGCCCGGCCGTGGACCACCTGACCCTCGAGGTGCCGGCGGGAGAAATCTGCGTGCTGGTCGGCCCCTCCGGGTGCGGCAAGACAACCGCGATGCGGATGGCCAACCGGATGGTCGAGATCACCGACGGCGACATCGTGATCGGCGACCGCTCGGTTCGGGAGCGCTCGCCGGCCGAGCTGCGGCGCGAGATCGGCTACGTGATCCAGCAGATCGGCCTCTTCCCGCACCGGACGATCGCCCAGAACATCGCCACGGTGCCATCGCTGCTCGGCTGGGACCACGCGCGCCAGCGCGAGCGGGCGACCGAGCTGCTCGGGCTG
>DASXAR010000056.1:0-19131 GCA_036406595.1 Solirubrobacterales bacterium
CAGGGTTGATATCGCCGTCCTCTCGGGCAATCGCTCAAGCGCAAACTCACCCAGAGCGATGACGACCGACGTATCGAGTAAACCGCGCCCCTCGGGCGCTTCAGCCACGCGGCGTAGGATCCTGATCGACGTAGCGATCGATGTCGGCGCGGAACCGCTCGTAGTCGACGTGGGGCGCGCCCTCGAAGAGAGCGACAAGCTCCTCTCTCGGAATGAACTTGCGCTTGCGGATCGGCCGCAGTTCGCCGACGGGGATCCCGTTGCGGGTGACGATGAAGTCCTCTCCCCCGTCGAGGGCTCGCATGACCTCGCCGCTCTTGTTGCGCAGTTCACGCTGGGTCAGCTTCCGCGTCATGCCAGCCATCGTAGCACGCGTGCCACGATCGACCGTCGACGCTCAGCGAGCGGCCGCAGATCGAGCCGGGGAGCGCACCGCCGCCGCCTGCCGGCAGGGCGCCCAGCAGGGCGCGGCGGGCGGCGAGCCAGCCGAGCGGGCGCTTGAGGACGCTGACACGGAGGCCGTGGTCAAGCAGGTCGCGGGCGGCGAGCGCCGCCAGCGCGCGGTCCTCCCCGAGGTTGGCGCGCAGCAGGGCCGCGGTGGGCCGGACACGAGGCTCGGCGAGCAGCGGCTGCAGCAACGCAGGCGGCAAGTGGACGACGCAGGTGGACTCGCGAACGAGCGGCAGCGCCGCCGCAATCTGCTCGGTCCCGCCAAGATCGGGGGGCAACCTCAGCAAGCAGATCGCTCCGCGCGAGGCGACGCCAACCTCTGGCAGGTGGACAGCCAGCCGCTCCTCGAGCTCGCGCGCCGCAGCCGTCGCAACCAGCGAGGGACGCAGCGGGCGACCCTCGGCGAGCTCGATCAAGAGGGCCGCCCGGTCGGGATCCGAGCCGGCGCAGGCCAGCGCCGCGGCGGCTGCTCGCGCACCGGTCGCAGCGCCAACCGACGCCACCACCGCGATCGGGCTCGCCGCGGTCGGGGAATCCGCGGCCAGGGGATTGGTTAAGGGCGCACCCGCCCGCGCGCTCACTCTGCTCATCGTGGCCTCGCGACCGCGCTGGAGGTGACGGCGAGTCGCTCGGCGAGCGCCGGCAACGGCGAGGGCGGCAGCAGGCGCACGGTGACCCGACCGCCGCTCACCGAGACGTCCACCTCGTCCTCCGCCCAGCCGGGCAGCGCATCGCGCACCGCAGTGATCGCCGGCCGGCCCGAAGCGAGCGCGAGTGCCCCCGCCTCGGCGGCGCCGTCGGCCAGGGTCAGCGCGTAGCCGGTCGCCAGCAGTTGCAGGGCGAGCAGGCCGGCGAGCAGCAGCGCCGGCAGCGCCGCGACCAGCTCGACCGTCGCCTGCCCCCCCTCCCTTCCGGTGTGCCCTATGCACCTCTGACGGGGATAGAGCACAGCGGAAGCCCTATTCATCGCCGGGCTCCAGCGAGGCGCCGGCGCTTACCGTCAGCTCCGGCATGCCCGGCAGCAGGCGGGGGATCGGGACGTGGACCGAGATCGGGTCGCCGTCGTCGACCTCCGCTCCCCGTCGCATCGGACCCGGCAGCGCCCCCCGCGCCGCTGCCCGCGGGTCCCCGCCGACGATCGCCGCCCGCGCCCCCGCCCGCGCCGCGACCCCCGCCGACCACAGCGCCGCCCCCGCGGCGGCGATCTGTGCCGCCACCAAGACCGCCAGCAGCAGGAACGGGATCACCCCGATCAACTCGACCGAGGCGGTCCCGCCCTCCCTGCGAGAGCTGCTGACGATCTGGGGCGGCACTCCCAGACCGTTCCAGGGTTCAGCGCACGCGTGGTGCGCTCAGGCAAAGGATTCGGTCAAGCCTCTGTGACGGAACTCAGTACGTGTTGGCTTCGATCCAGATCCGCCAGATCGCCGCGACCGAGGCGCCGAGCAGGAGGATCCAGGCGAGCGTGCCGCCGCCGCTGGCGAAGAGCTCGTCGCTGCCGGCGATCAGCAGCGCGATCAAACCGAGCGCGCCGTAGAGGATCGCGCGGCGGCCGTCGCTCAAGGTCGCCAGCGTCAGCTGCCGCTGCCGGCTGAGGACGAAGAGCATCCACGCAATCGCCGCGAGGAACCCCATCGAGATCGCCGTCAGGACCACTTCGGCCGCATTGCCGCCGGCCGGAAGGAACGCGACCGCCAGTGCCAGCAGCATGATCAGCGCGACATCGCGCAAAGCGCGCATATCGAGATTGTAAGCGGCGCTACTTGCTGGTCATGACGACGATGCCGACGACGACTGCGCCGAGCGTCCCGCCGAGGGCAAGGAGGCCCAGAGCCGCGGCACCACCGGCAGCGACCGGTCGGTCGCTGCGGCTCAGCTCCACGAACCGGGCGGCACCCCAGATCGCGACCGAGAACACCGCCGTGATCCCCACCCCCGCGACAAGCGATGCCACCACGGTTTCGAGCAGCTCCCGGGTCTCGACGACGACCGCCATCGCGCCCACCTAGCTCGCCGGAAGCGGCGCGCCCTGCTGGGAGCGACGAACGAATAGGGCCGCGATCAGCGAGAGCGACGTCAGAGTGACGATGACCGGCCCGAGCGCGCCGGTCCCGAAGATGCGCGTGACGCCGTACGCGGCCGCGCCGATCAAAGCCGCCGCCGGAAGCGTGAGGAGCCAGGCGACGACGATGTTGCCGGCGACGCCCCATCGGACCGCCGAGAGGCGCTTGCCGGCGCCGGCGCCCATCACGCCGCCGTTGATCACGTGGGTGGTCGAGAGCGGAAAGCCGAAATGGGTCGAGGCGAGGATCACCGCGGCCCCCGCCCCCTGAGCCGAGAATCCCTGCGCCGCGTCCATTTTGATGATCCGGGTGCCCGTGGTGCGGATGATCCGCCAGCCGCCCGAGTAGGTGCCGAGCGCGATCGCCGTCGCCGCCGAGACGATCACCCATAGCGGCGGGTCCGAGTTGGCGCTGAGCGTCCCGTTGGCGACCAGGGCGAGGGTGATCACGCCCATCGTCTTCTGCGCGTCGTTTGTTCCGTGTGCGAATGCGAGCAGCCCGCCGGAGACGATCTGGCCGTACCTGAACCCCCGGGTGACGGTTCCCGGCCGCTGCCTCCCCACCACCCTGTAGACGACCCCGATCCCGATCCCCGCGACCGCGAAGGCGAGGATCGGAGCGACCACGGCGGGCACCAGGACCTTGCCGACCAGGCCGTCGGCGAGCACCGCGTCAAAGCCGGAGGCCGCCACCGCCGAGCCGACGACTCCTCCGATCAGCGCATGCGAGGAGCTCGAGGGCAACCCCAACCACCAGGTGATGAGATTCCAGGCGATCGCACCGATCAGGCCCGCGAAGACGACGGTCGGAGTGACCACGGCAGCGTCGACCACGTCATTGGCGACCGTCGCGGCGACCGAGATCGAGATGAAGGCACCGGCGAAGTTGAGCAGCGAAGCCAGGCCGATCGCGACCTGAGGGCTCGCTGCGCGGGTCGAGATCGAAGTCGCGACGACGTTCGCCGTGTCGTGGAACCCGTTCGTGAAGTCGAAGGCCAGGGCGGTCCCGACGACGATTACGAGGATGACGTCAGAGCTCACGCCGTCAGGAATTTTTGATGACGATTCCCTCGATGATCTGGGCCGCCGTCTCGGTGGCGTCGATCGCGTTCTCGAGCACCGCGAAGATGTCCTTCCAGCGAATCACGACCATCGGGTCGATTCCGTTCGAGAAGAGCGAGGCGACCGCGTCGCGGGAGATCCTGTCGCCGTCGTTCTCGAGCCTGTGGATCTCGATCCAGTATTTCTCGAGGTTCTTGAATTCGGGCAGGTGCTCGAGTCCCTCGGCCAGCTGCTCGCAGGCGCCGACGAGGACCTTGGTCAGCGCCTGGGCCTGCTCCATCGGCGCCTCGATCTGGTAGAGGCCGAGGAAGTCGGCGGCCTCCTCGGTGTAGTCGACGATGTCGTCCATCTGAGTGGCGAGGTCGTAGATGTCCTCGCGGTCGAGCGGCGTTACGAAGGTGGAGTTGAGACGCTGGACGATGTTGTGGGTGATCCGGTCTCCCTCCTGCTCGGCCTTGAGGATCTCCCGCGAGAGCCCGGCATCGTCGGGCCACGTGGCCATCATCTGGTCGAGCAGCCGCGCCGCGTGGAGAGCATTCTGCCCGGCCTCGATGAAGAAGTCGAAGAAGGTGCGGTCGCGCGGCAGTAGGGAGAGGCGGGCCACCTCGGCCATCCTATTGGTCCGGAAGGCCGCGCCGGCGCTTAACCGACCGCTCCGGCGAGCTGCTCGGCGGCTCGGGCGAGGTGGCGTTCGCGCAGCTCCTCCTGAGCGCTGCGCCTCTCCCCATCGGGGGCCTCGAGCCTTCGCCATTCGCCGTCGGCGCCGAGCTCCCAGGAGTTTGAGTTGTCGGCCAGGCAGCGCTCCAGGACGTCGAGCAGCTCTTCGCGCAGCGGCTCGGACTCGATCGGTGTCACCAGCTCGACCCTCGAATCGAGGTTGCGCGGCATCAGGTCGGCGGACCCGGTCAGGATCCGCGTCTCCTCGCCCCGCCGGAAGGCGTAGATGCGCGAATGCTCGAGGAAGCGACCGACCACCGAGAGGACTCGGATGTTCTCCGAGACCCCGGGGACGCCGGGCCGCAGGCAGCAGATTCCGCGCACGTTGAGGTCGACCCGGACCCCGGCGCGGGACGCGTCGTAGAGCGCCTCGATGCACCGCGCATCGACCAGCGCGTTCATCTTCAACGCGATGCGGGCCTCTTCGCCGGCCCGATGGGCCTCGATCGTCGCGCCGATCTCCTCGAGCAGCTTTTCGCGCATCGTCGTCGGCGAGACCAGGACCTTGCGGTACTCGGCCGGCCGCCCGTATCCGGTCAGGTAGTTGAACATCTCCGCGACGTC
Organism: Solirubrobacterales bacterium; assembly: GCA_036406595.1. Classification (GTDB taxonomy): domain Bacteria; phylum Actinomycetota; class Thermoleophilia; order Solirubrobacterales; family 70-9; genus VRUE01. The sequence continues at coordinate 4,856 of DASXAR010000056.1, forward strand.
GGCTCCGATCTCGGGGTCGGCCGTGAACAGCCCCAGGTCGGTGTAGAGGCGGGCGGTGGTCGGGTTGTAGTTGCCGGTGCCGATGTGGACGTACTCGCGCACCCGCTCCCCCTCGCGGCGGGCGACGAGAATTGCCTTGACGTGCGTCTTCAGGCCGGGGATGCCGTAGACCACATGGACGCCGGCCTCCTCCAGGGCCTTTGCCCAGTGGATGTTCGCCTCCTCGTCGAAGCGAGCTTTCAGCTCCACCATGCAGACCGCCTGCTTGCCACGTTCCGATGCGCGGATCAGCGCCGGCACGAGAGAGGAGTCGTCGCTGGTCCGGTACACGGTCTGCTTGATGGCGAGCACGTCGGGGTCGGCGACGGCCTGCTCGACGAAGCGCTCCACCGAGCTGGCAAAGGAATCGTAGGGATGGTGGACGAGCACGTCGCCCTGCCGGATCGTCGCGAACATGTCGACCGGCCCGTCCTCCTCGCCACGCAACCGAGGCTGGGTGACGGGGCTCCACGGCTCGTAGCGGAGCTCGGCGTTTTGCGAGGCGTCGGCGACCCGGGTGAGGTCGGCGAGGTCGACCAGCCCGTCGACGTCGTAGACCTCCCGGTCTTCCAACCGCAGCGCGTCGATCAACTGGGCGCGGAGCGTCGGGTTCATGCCGGCGGCCACCTCAAGCCGCACCACCTCGCCGAAGCGACGGCGACGGAGCTCGTCCTGGACGGCCTGGAGCAGGTCGTCGGCCTCGTCGCTGACCGTGAAGTCCGCGTCGCGGGTCACCCGGAAATAGCCGTAGTCGATCACCTCGATGCCGGGAAAGAGGGCGTCCAGGTTCGCTGCGATCGCCTCCTCGAGAGGGACGAAGGCGCAGCCCTCCCCGCCGATCGTCAGGAAGCGACCGAGCAGCTCCTTCGGCACCTTCACGCGGGCGATGATCTCGGTGCCGCTCTCGGGATCGCGGAGCAGGACGCCGAGGCTGAGGGAGAGGTTCGAGATGTAGGGGAAGGGCCGCCCGAGCCCGACGACGAGGGGGGTCAGCGCCGGGAAGACCTGCTCGTGAAAGCGACTGTCGATCTCACGCCGCTCGGCCTCGTCGGCCGTGTCGAGCGTGACGATGCGCATTCCGTGCTCCTCCAGCGCGGGGCGCAGTTCGCCGTTGAAGCAGCTGTGCAGCCGGCTGTCCAGATCGAGGACGCGATTCTGGATCGCATCGATCTGCTCCCCCGGCGCCAGACCGTCGGGGCCGCGGGCGTCGATCCCGGCGTCGAGCTGGTCGAACAGCCCGGCGACCCTGACCATGAAGAACTCGTCCAGGTTGGAGGCGTAGATGGCGCAAAAGCGGACCCGCTCCAAAAGCGGGACATCCGCATCCTCGGCAAGCTCCAGCACCCGCTGATTGAAGTCCAGCCAGGAGAGCTCTCGGTTGAAGTAGAGGAGCGGATCGTCGATCAAGCCATCGTACTGAGCCGGTCTGGGCATCCCGCTCGGTCAGGCGGCACGGGAAATCCCCTGCTCCGAGCGCAACGCGGGCGGGCGGACAAGGCCCCGGCGATAGCCGTCGGCAAGCTGCTGGAGCGCGTGCTCCCAGGATCGCTTTCGTGCCGCGTGGACGGCGGCCACGCCGAGCTGGCGGCGCAGGAGGGGCGAGCCGGCGAGCTGAAGCAGGGCGCCCGCGAGATGGTCTCCGTCGGGGCGGCAGAGAAATCCGGTGTGGCGGTTCTCGATCAGTGCCGCCGGCCCGCCCGCCGCCACCGCTATCACCGGCAAACCGCTGGCCCCGGCCTCGACCACCACCTGGCCGTAGGTATCGGTGGTCGAGCAGAAGAGGAAGACGTCGGCGCTCGCATAGGCCTTCGCGAGCTCGGCGCTCTCGAGCTGTCCGAGAAAGGTCGCGGAGCCCCCCAGCCGAGCCCGCATCACCGGCTCCTCGGGACCGACGCCGGCCAGCAGCAGGTGGAGACGGGGGTCCGCCGCGTGTGCGCGGAGGAAGCTCTCGGCCAGCAGCTCCATCCCCTTCTCACGGGCGAGGCGGCCCGCGTAGAGGACCTTGATCTCGCCGGGATAGGCGTCCGGGTCGGCGTTGACCGGATCGAAGCGGTCGAGGTCCACACCGCGCTCCCAGCGACCGATCCTCTCCTCCGCGATTCCCATCAGCAACAGGGAGCGGTCGGCGGCCGGGCTCGGGGAGAGCACGACCGAGGAGGCTCCGTAGAAGGTCGCGAGCGCGGCGAGCGCGGTGTCCTCGAGTGCGGGGTCCTCGCTGCGGATACCCGCGTAGGTCGCGAGCTCGGTGTGGTAGCTGCTGACCAGCGGCATCGATGAGACGCGGCTCAGCAGGGTCGCCGCGACGCCGGCGGGGCCCGGTGCCGTGACGTGGATCAGGTCGTACCGCCCCTCGGCGAGCGTCTCGACGAGCTCGGGAAGGCAGGGGACGCCGACGCGGAGGCCGTCGTAGAAGGGCATCTCGAGCTCGGCCGCCGCCGGAAGGCGACGATCGACGCTGCCATCGGTGCCGATCACCTCGACGTCGAACCCGGGGACGCCGCGCTCGCGAATCGCCTCGACCGTTCGCGCCACCCCGTGCATGGCGCCGATCCCGTCGGCGATCACCGCCACGCGCGGAAGGCCGCCGACCCGCCTCAGCTTCCCCTTCTCAGCGCCGAGGAAGGCCATCGTCGGCGCGTAGGGAACGGCCGGGATCACCGCGTCGAAGATCGGGCCCAGAGCGGCTCCGACGTCACCGCGGGAGACCGCCTCGGAACCGAGCCGCACGGCGCTTCGCAGCTTCTGCTCGTGGATGCGGCGGGCGCGCCTATAGAGGTCGGCGTGGGCGAAGTCGTCGGCCTGAAGATGGTCGAGCAACTCGCGTCCGCGCAGCTCGACGCCGATCGAGTCGAGCCAGGCGTTGAGAAGGCCGAGCGCCTGCTCGGGCCCGAGATCGGTGGCGAGCTTCCCCTCCCGCGCGGCTCCTTCGCCGACGACCCGCTGCGCGATCTTCATCACCGCCGCCGGGTCTGGAGAGGCGCCCGCGCCCGACCCCTCCGTGGCCAGAGCGCGCGTCGCCAGCGCAATCGCCGCGTGGGCCCATTTCGGGGCGCTGCCCTGCTCACCGGCCGGCGAGGCGTCGCCGTTTCGGATGTGCTGAAGAAACTCTTCCGGCGTGGAGGCCTTCGGCGCCTCGGTGTAGGTGCGTCCGATGTCCACGCCGGCGTGATCGTCGGATCCCGCAATGCCCGTCCCGCCGTTCGTCTCGACGTAGAGGACCGCCGGCAGGTTGAGGTCGGGCGCGCGCGAGCCATTGCGCACCTCCCAAACCGGGAAGAGCTCGGCGAGCCGGCGCCGGTGACGCTGCGTCAGCGGGGCCCCGACGTCGAAGAAGGGATGGGCGAGAGCGCAGGCGATGCGGTTCTCGTGAAGGTAGGCGGCGCAGGCCTCGAGGTCGCCGGCGTGGGCCTGCAGCCAGTCGTGGTCTCCGGGGTCGATCCCGTAGCAGAGGACGTGTACCGCCTGGGCCTCACCGGCGAAGCGGGCGGTCAGCTCCTCGGAGACGAAGCAGTCGGCGCGATCCGCGAGCTCCAGGCAGCCCTCGATCGTGTCGTGGTCGGTGATCGTCACGAAGTCCATGCCGCGGCGCTTTGCCAGCTCATAGACCTCGGCCGGCGGGGTCGCGCACTCGGGCAGGCCCAGTGAGCGCTGGACGCCGAGCTTGGCGAGCTGCGACGCGGTCGAGTGGCAATGCATGTCTACTCGGGAAGCCATCGGTGTCTCCCTCTCTCGCTGACTCTTCTCACCGTGGAGGTTCGGCGGCGCCCACGAGGAGGCTGTGAACAACCTGAGAATGCGGCGTGAAGATCCGGTGATCGCGCGGGACTATGCGGCGAGACGGGCAGGCGTCGAGCCACCTGCGTTGCCGTTGAGCTGGTCGAGGATGAGCCCCTCGCGCAGCCCGCCCTTGCCGATCTGCAGTGGCTGCCCGAGCAGCTCGGAGAGCTTCTCGAGCAGTAGCACACCGGTCGGGAGGATCCGCACCCGAACCGGGTCGAGCTCGAAGCGGCGGGCGACCTCGGAGGCGGGGTCCCCGCACAGCACCCGGATGCCCCGCTCGAGCGTCTCGTACTCGAGCACCGCGCCGACCAGCCTGCGCAGCGAGGTGGCGCTGCCGCCAACCGCGACCGCCTGGCCGGGCCGCTCGACCTCGACGCCGTCGAAGATGTCCTCGACGCGATCGCGGACCTTGCGGATCTCCGCCGCGGAGGGCGGATCGGAGGCGATCAGCTCATCCGCGAGCGCCCCGGATCCGACCCGCCATGAGAGGACGCGCTCGGCGCCGCCGGGGACCGAGCCCAGGATCAGCTCCGTGGAGCCGCCGCCGACGTCCACCACGGCCACCTTCCCGTCGACCGGGTGGCCGAGAGTCTTCGTCGCGCCGACGAAGGAGAGGCGCCCCTCCTCCTCCTCGCTGAGGATCTCCACCGCGACACCGGCCTCGGACTCGATCCGAGCCGCGGCATCCTCGCCATTGGACGCCTCGCGGATCGCCGCGGTGGCCACGCAGCGAAAGGATTCGGCGCCGAGCTCCCTGGCGAGGCGCACCTGAGTCGCGACCACCTCCGCCACCTCACCCACTTTGTCATCGGGAATCGCGCCGTCCTCGCCGAGCGCCTTGTTGATGCGGGTGTAGGCGCGCTGCTCCATCATCGCCTTGAGCTGCCCATCGACCGGCTCGGCGACGAGCAGGCGCGTCGTGTTGGACCCGATATCTATGGCAGCGCAGAGCATCGCGGCGACTCACTCCCATGTTCCCAAACGGCCCGGATCTCAACCGGCGGGGTGAGAGGCGTCCTCGAACTCCTCGAAGAGCCCGGTGACGATGAAGGCAACCTGCTCGCCGATGTCGACGGCGTTGTCCCCGATCCTCTCGATCGCCCGTGCCGCCAGCATCATCGTCATCGCCCATTCGCGCCTGTCGGCGTCCTCGCCGATCTCCAGAGCGAGGCCGAAGCAATCCCGGTTGAGGTTGTCGACGACATCGTCCTGGCGGACCAGGTCGTGGGCCATCTCGACGCTCCGCTCCTGAAAGGACCGCTTTGCCTGGCTGATCAGCGTCTGGGTCTGTCGGCCCATGGTCAGGATCAACCGCAGCATCTCCTCGTCGGCCGGCGGCTCGTGTCCCGTGAGCGGGATCAGCTTGCAGATGTTCACGCACTGATCCCCCATCCTCTCGACGTTCTTCAGCACGTGCAGAAGGGCCGAGATCAGCCGCAGGTCGGTCGCGACGGGCGACTGGGTCGCCAGCAGGGTGATCAGGGCCTGGTGGACCTCGAGGTAGCGTCCGTCGATGCGATCGTCGTCGGCAACCACGATCTGCGCGAGCTCGACGTCCTGCTGCTCGACCGCTTCCAGGGTGCGGCCGAGGGCCGCGCTGACCAGGTCGAGGCCGCCAAGGGAGCTGGCCTCGAGCTGGTCGAGTTCGGCCTGGTATTCGACCCGGGCCGAGTCCGGCATCAGCCGAACCGCCCGCTGACGTAATCCTCCGTCGCCTGCTCGCTCGGCGTGGTGAAGATCTTCTCGGTGGCGCCGATCTCGATCAGCCGTCCCGGCTTCCCCGTTTCCTCGAGGTTGAAGAACGCGGTGACGTCGCTGGCCCGCGCCGCCTGCTGCATGTTGTGGGTGACGATCACGATCGTGAAGCGGCTCTTCAGCTCGCGGATCAGGTCCTCGATCGCCAGCGTCGCAACCGGGTCGAGCGCCGAGCATGGCTCGTCCATCAGCAGCACCTCGGGCTCGACCGCGATTGCCCGGGCGATGCAGAGCCGCTGCTGTTGGCCGCCGGAGAGACTCGAGCCCGGCTTGTCGAGCCGGTCCTTGACCTCGTTCCAGAGGTGCGAGCCGCGCAGCGAGCGCTCGACGATCTCATCCTTCTCGGCCCGCTTGATCCTTCTCGAATTCAGTGTCAGCCCCGCGGCGACGTTCTCGTAGACCGACATCGTCGGGAAGGGGTTGGGGGCCTGGAACACCATGCCGACCAGGCGACGCACGTTGACCGGATCGATCCCCGGGGCGTAGATGTTCTCGCCGTCGAGAGTGATCTCGCCCTCCACTCGGGCGCCGGGTGTCAGCTCGTGCATGCGGTTCAGCGAGCGCAGAAACGTCGTCTTGCCACAGCCGGAGGAGCCGATCAGGGCGGTGACCCTGTTCGGCTCGATCTTCACCGAGACGTCCTTGACCGCCTGGAAGTCGCCATAGAAAAGGCTCAGGTCGCGCGTCTCGACCGTCTTCGCAAGCGGCGCCGCCTCTGTTGGGGCGAGTCCGCTCACCGTGGCTTCTTGCTGTCCCTGGGTCATCGGGTTTCGCGTCTCCGCACCGCGCGTCGCCTCGGTTGGTCTGAGCATTGCTCGTTTCCTTTCCGCCACTGGCTAATGGGCCTCGGTTTTGTACCGGTGGTAGACAAGGCGGGCGACGAGGTTGAGCAGCATCACGATAGCGATGAGCGTGAGGGCCGCAGCCCAGGCCCGGTCGTAGGACGCCTGTTTCATCACCCCTGGGGTCCGGTACTCGCTGTACGCATAGACGGCGAGGTTCTGCATCCGACCTTCGAAGGGGTTCGTGTTGATCGAGTCGACGACGCCGGTGGTGACGAGCAGGGGCGCCGTCTCGCCGATGATCCGGGCGACCGCGATCATCACGCCGGTGACGAGACCGGCGAAGGCGGTCGGCAGCACAACGCGGACGATCGTCTTCCACTTCGGGGTTCCGAGCGCGTACGACGCTTCGCGCAATTGGTTGGGAACGATCTTCAGCACCTCCTCGGAGGAGCGGATCACGATCGGGATCATCAGCACCGAGAGCGCGGCGGAGCCCATCACCCCCAGCCTGATGCCCGGGCCGAAGAAGATCGCGAACAGGGCGTAGGCGAAGAGCCCCGCGACGATCGAGGGAATGCCGGTCATCACGTCGACGAAGAAGGTCAGCGCCCTGCGCAGCCGCCCGCCTTCGAACTCGGTCAGGTAGATCGCAGCCATGATCCCGATCGGCACCGAGATCGCCGCGGCCACGCCGGTGATGACAACGGTGCCGACGATCGCGTGGGCCGCCCCTCCTCCCCCGATCACGCCTCGAGACGAGGTGGTGAGGAATTCCCAGTCGAAGCCGGGCAGGCCGCGCTTCACCACCTCGAAGAGCAGAGACAGAAGGGGGATCAGCGCGAGCCCGAACGCCGCGACGATCAGGAAGGTGACCAGCCGGTCGAGGGCCCGGCGGGAACCCTCGACCAGGCGCGACCATATGTAGATCGCGGAGCACGAGAGGACGGTGGTCAGAACGAGGAGCAGCGCGACGCTGAGCGTCCCGGCCGCGGCCAGAAGCGCCGCGCCGAGAAGGGCCGAGCCGGCGATCACTCCATAGGACGCCCAGTCGGGCAGTGCACCGCCACCGAGCTCGGCCAGGGGCGGTCGTATGCGGGCCGAGCTCTCCATCACTCGATGTTCTGGCGGGAGATGATCGCCCGCGCGATCAGGTTGGTCACGAGCGTGATCGCGAACAGCACCAGGCCCGATGCGATCAGGGTGTTGACGGCGACGCCCGAGGACTCCGGGAAGTCGAGCGCGATGTTCGCCGCGATCGTGGACGGGTTGGCCTGGCTGATCAGGTTGAAGGTGACGATGCCCGAAACCGAGAGGATGATCGTCACGGCCATCGTCTCGCCGAGGGCTCGGCCGAGTCCGAGCATCGCTCCGCTGATGATCGACGACCGCCCGAAGGGGAGCACCGTCATCCGCATCATCTCCCAACGGGTCGCGCCGAGAGCCAGGGCTCCCTCCTGCAATTTCCGGGGCGTCTGGGAGAAGACCTCGCGGGCGACCGCGCAGACGATCGGCAGGATCATCACCGCCAGCACCAGGCCGGCCACGAGCATCGTCCGGCCTGTGGCGGAGGCCGGGCCCTCGAAGAACGGGATGAAGCCGAGCTTCGCTTCGAGCCATTCGAGGACGGGCACCGCGGCCGGCCCCAGGACGAAGATCCCCCAGAGTCCGTAGACGATGCTGGGCACGGCTGCGAGGAGGTCGACCAGGAAGCCGAGCGCGAGCACGAGACGTCGGGGCGCGATGTGGCTGATGAAGAGCGCCACCGCGACCGCGAGCGGCACGGCGACGACGACCGCGAGGGTTGCCGCGAGGACCGTCCCGAACGCGAGCGGCGCTATGTAGTCGACGAGGCTCTTCCCTTCCGGGAGCTGAGCCGCGTCGGCGGTGACCGCGGGCATTGCTTCCACGACGAGAAAGACGGCGACCCCGGCGAGCAGGGCCAGAATCGTCAGTGCAGCGGCAACCGCCGTGCCCGAGAAGATCCGATCACCGGGGCGACGGATACCGCCCGACGCCGACGCGAGCATCTGCCCGGCGTTGGTCGTGGTGTCGGCGCGCGCCTCCGTCTCTCAAACCTCCGAGAACCGGCAGGGGTCCCGCCGCACTCGACGGGACCCCTCTGCGTGCCTTGACGTCAATGCCGGCCTATGACGACGTTTCGATTGCTTCAACCGCGGGTTCGACCTTTTTCCTGAGGGCGTCCGACAGTGGCGCCGAGCCGGCGTTTTCAGCTGCGGCTTCCTGTCCTTCCTTGCTGATTGCGTATTCCAGGAAACCCTTGACGAGCGCGGCTTCGTTGGCCGAGTCGTAGTTGGTGCAGGCGATCAGCGACGAGACCAGGACGATGGGATAGGTCCCCTGCGATTCGGTCTTGCGATCGAGTTCATACGCGATCACGTACTTGCCCTGGCTCAGTTCCTTGTTCAGGGGCGACTCCTCGACGATCTGAGCAGCGGCCTCGGGCGTCGGTTCCGCCCAGGTGCTGCCGACCTTGATCTTCGCGATGCTGAGTTCACCGGCCTGGCTGGCGTCCGCATATCCGATCGCGCCATCGCCGGCGCCCACCGCTTCGACCACTCCCGAGGTGCCCTGAGCGGCCTCGCCGCCCTTCACGGGCCAGTTCCCTTCCGGTTCATAGGTCCAGACGCTCGGCGCGACGGCGGCCAGATATTCGGTGAAATTCTCGGTCGTCCCGGACTCGTCCGAGCGGTTGACCGGAGTGATGCGGGTATCCGGCAGTTCTACGCCCGGGTTGTCCTTGGCGATCGCGGGATCGTTCCAGCTGGTGATTTCCTGATTGAAGATCTTCGCCAGGGTTTCCGGATCCAGATTCAGTTCTTCGACGCCCGCGACGTTGTAGACGATCGCAATCGGCGAGATGTAGTCGGGAATCTGGATCAGTTCGCCGCCCTTGCAGCGCTGGGTCGCCTTTTCGAGTTCGCCTTCTTCGGTCGAGAGCGGCGAGTCGCTGCCGGCATAGGCGACGCCGCCGGCGATGAACTGTTCCCGACCGCCTCCCGAGCCGACCGCGTCATAGGAGACGGTTGCGCCCGAGTTCGCGTTCTCGAATTCAGCGATCCAGGCTTCCTGCGCGGCCTCCTGTGCTGTCGACCCAGCACCCGCGAGCTGCCCCGAGAGTTCTCCCGACGTCGCAGTGCTGTCGCCGCCGCCACCGCATGCCGCGACGCCGACCGAGATAACGGCCAGCGAGGCGAGGACTGCCAACCACCTTGAGGGACTCACACGCACTCCTTTGGTTGCTTGCCACCATGGGCGGGCCCGAGGGCCGCGCGTCGAAGCTCACACTCTCAGCGGCTCCAGGGCAGCTTGTTACTTGCCTGTATCGCGCATGTAAAAAAGATGTGAATGCCTATTTCGCGGGGCCGTCACGCCTGATCGTCCGGGGAGTAGCGGTAGCCGATCCCGTTGTGGGTATGGATCAGCTCGCACCCCGGCAGCGCCTCACGAAGCTTCGAGCGGAGGCGGCTGACGTAGACGTCGACCGAGCGGTCATCGCGGCGTGGCGCCCGACCCCAGACGTCGGCGTATAGCTCCTCGCGCGTCATGATCCGCTGAGGGTGGGCCGCCAGGCTCGTCAGCACCTGCAGCTCGCGCACGGTGAGGCTCAGAGGACGGCCATCCACGAGGGCGGCGTGCTCCTCGGGCCTGATCTCGAGACCGCCCGCCGGCCTCCCCTCGTGAACTTGGTCCGCCATCGCGGGCAAGGATCCCGCCGCCGGGATCCAGGGCGGTTACCCCGAGGTAAACGGCTTGTGAACGCCCTGTGAAGTTGAGGCGACTCTCAGGCCGCCGAGATGCGCGTGTCGTCCCGGTCCGGCTCGGCCACCGGGAGACCCGCGAGGGGGTCCTTCTCCGCGCGGCCGCCACTCGGCTCGGGATCGAAGCGATAGCCGACCCCGAAGTGCGTGTGGATGTAGGACCATCCCGGCGAGCACTTCTCCAGCTTCTGTCGCAGCTTGCGAATGAAGACATCGACCGAGCGGTCGCCGTGCGCCATCGCGTAGCCCCAGACGCGCTGGTAGATCGCATCGCGCTCGAGCACCTGGCCCGCCGATTCGGCGAGCAGCTGGAGCAGCTCGAACTCACGGCGGGTCAGATCGAGGCTGCGTCCGCCGACGAAGGCCTGGAACCGGTCGCCGCGCACCTCGAGGTCGCCGGCGACGATCGGGGTTGGCTCGAGCTTCGACCTGGCGCGACGCCTGCGGCGAAGCACGGCTTCGACGCGGGCGATGACCTCTTCGGGGTGACATGGCTTCCCCACCCAGTCGTCGACGCCCAGCCGGAGCCCCCGCACCCGCTGCGCGACGGTCGAGCGCTCGGTGCAGACGATCACGCCCAGGTCGGGAAGGATCCCGCAGATCCGCTCGAGGTATGCCCAGCCCTCGTCGCCGAGGACCGCGGGGTTGACGACGAGGGCGTTGAGCTTCATCGCCACCAGCTCCTCGGGCGGGATCGCGCCGGCGAGGCTTCGCTGCTGCCAGCCGATCACCTCGGTGCGCTTCGAGAGGACGGTGACAAAGCCGCTGTCGTCGTCGATCACCGCAAGCCGGATCATCTGTTGGGAGTGCAAACCAGCGCGATTGTAGGCGCAAAGGACGATGGCGCCCAATGCGCCCCGCGGCGTTTCACAGGTTGTTCACAGCTGACCCGCTGAAATCGCCCTATTTGCGGAAACCACGCGGTTCTCCGGATCTTCACCTCCACCTTTCGGGCACGGTGAACAATCCGGGCCTCACGAGAATCCTCTCTCGTCTCCGCGAACGGCCCACTGCCCCGGGCCGTTCGCTTTTTCTCTCGGGAGACGCCCCCTCCCTGACCCGCAGAGAGTCAGATATGGATGCGGGTCAGGGAGGGGCTTGGTGTCAATGGTCAGAAGGTGGCCGGGCGAAGCCCGGTCGCGATGATCAGGAGGATCGCTGCGCCCGCGGCGTAGCGGTAGTAGACGAAGGGGCGGTAGGAGGTCGTGCGTAAGAGTCGCAGCAGGAAGGCGATCGCCAGGTAGCCGGAGACGGCGGCGGCGGCGGTTCCGACGATCATCGGGCCGGCCACGCCCCCGGGCAGGCCTTCGTGGATCGCGCTCGCTCCCTTGAAGACGGTCGCGCCGGCGACGATCGGGATCAGCAGGAGAAACGAGAAGCGGGCGGCGGCATCGCGGTCAAGCCCGAGGTACCGGCCCGCGGTGATCGTGATCCCCGACCGTGACGTGCCGGGCGCCAGCGCCAGCACCTGGGCGAGGCCGATGTAGAGGCCGTCCCTCACAGTCGTGTTTTGAAGAGCCTTGGTTTGGGGCAGGCGATCGGCGTACCCGAGGAGGGCGCCGAAGGCGATCAGCTGGATCGCGATCATCCAGGGCTCCCCGAGGTGGTCCTCGATGAAGCTCGAGCCGAGGCCTCCAAAGATCACCGCGGGCACCGTTCCCACCGCGAGGGCGACCGAGAGGCGCTCGAGCGGGGACTCGATCGCCCGGCGCCGGGCCACCTCGAGGAATGCTCGCGTGATCTCGACAACCTCGTGCCGGAAGTACACGATCGCGGCGAGCAGGGTTCCGGCGTGCAGGGCGACGTCGAAGGTCTTGTTGAAGGCGGGGTTGTCGAGCAGGAACGTGTAGTCCTGCAACCACGGGACGATGATCAGGTGACCCGAGGAGGAGATCGGCAGGAACTCGGTCAGGCCCTGCACGACCCCCAGCAGCAGGGCCTCTAGCTCCGACATTGGCGCCGCATCCTATTGCGCTAGATTCCCCCGCGTGAGTACGCCTTCACGCCGCAGCCGAGCCGTCGCCGCCCTGTTCGCGGGCTTCACGATGCTGCTCCTCGCCGCGCCCTCGGCGCTCGCCGAGAACGGCGAAGGCCTGGCCGGGAGGACGACGGACAAGACCGTCACCTTCTTCTGCTTCGGCGTGATCGGCTTCTTTGCCATTCTCGTGATCGTCCTCTCGCTCTGGCAGGGTCGGCTCGAGAAGCGCAAGGAACAGCGGGTCCACGACCTCCAGCGCTACTCCTGATCGCCGAAGCTGTCCCGTCAATCCAGCCGGAAGCCGCTGAGCAGCCGCTTCTCCGTCTCGCCCTCGACGCGGGCCACGACCTCGATCTGGCCATCGAGCGGGGTGTCGCGGATCTTCGTCGCTAGCAGATCGTCGACCTGGAAGATCCCGGCCGAGTTGTTCAGCTCGATCTCGATCCGGACAGGCCGTTCCTCCCCCGCGTCGATTCGCACCTCGTCGATCGCGGCTGCCGAGATCGAGTGGATTCCCTCCTGCCCTGACTGGAGGGGGATGCGCGAGCGTCCCTGCGCCATGTCGAGCGCGTCGGCTACGCGGACCACTCCCGCCTCGATCGTGTAGGGGGCGCCGCGGCGGCGGTGCCCGATGATCGCGTGGAGGATCTCCGAGGCGATGACCGTCCGCTTCGGCTCGCGGTAGGAGTCCTCGAGCAGGCGCTCGAGGGCCCCGTTGGCGAGGAAGAGGCTGTAGGCCTCGTGGTCGGCCCGGTGAATCGACATGCCGACGTCATGGAGGAGGGCGCCGCCCGCGACGACGACCTCGGCGTCCCGGGACGACATCCCGTGGTCGGCGACGGTCGCCGGCTCGACGCCCGCTCGGACCAGCAGCCGCAGCAGCCGCAGAGAGATGTTGAGGACGATCTGGGTGTGGACCCAGGAGTGGTCGGACATTCCCAGCCGTTCGGCGTGCACCTGGGCCATGTACCACCAGGTGCGCACCTGCTCGTCCTCGTTCACCGCCGAGAGGAATGCCTCGAGCTTGCGGTTGCCACGGGTCGGCGCCCGAACCCTGGCCTCGGCGACGGCCTCGGCCGGGGGCTTGCGACTGGGTCCCTCCGGGTCGGGCGCTGGGACGCGCTCGGCATCGCTCATCAATAAACCTCGCGCTTCGCTCGCTGCGCGAACGACAAGATATGGACGCTTGCTCGCTCCGCGCTCATCGCGGCACCATCGTAGATAAGGGAGCGGGCGGCTCCCGCGCCCGCGCGGAGTCCCGCCTCAGCCGCAGACGGGCCAGGGGCTGGAGCCGGCGCGGTCGTACAGCAGCGCCGCCCGATAGTCCTGCTCGGCCTCGGGCGCGGCGGCGGGGTCGCCGCTGCCGCCGACTGATTCCCAGGTGCCGAAGTCGAACTGGTACTTGCCGCGGTAGCTGCCGTCCGAGGAGACCGCGGTTGGGTCGCCGCCCGACTCGCAGGCGCCGATCGCGTCGAGCGTCGCCTGCGAGACCCCGCCCGGGAGCGTCGAGAACGCTTCGCGCCTTTCGCGGCGCAGGCGTGTCCGCCTCGCGACGCGGATCCGGTGGACTCCGATCCGGATCGTGCGACGGAAGCTGCTGGTCGGCCGCGTCAGGGCCTCGCTCCCGACCGGAACGGCCGGAGAGAGGCCGATTCGCTCGGCCGGGCCATGGCCGCCGGACGCCGCGAGGGCGGCCGCCGGGAAGGCGATGGCGATCAGAAGGACAGATACGGAATATGTTCGTTTTTGGCGCAAGCGCGGAACCGTGGCGAGGTCCCGCGCGCCGAAGCGTGACCGCGATCACACTTATCCCATGAGAGTATGTATAATGAATGATGCATGGCAAGCCGATTTCCCGCGCCCAGCTGCGCAAGCCCTCGCCTCTCTGGTCCGAGCGGAGTACCCGACCAATCGTTCGCTGGCCGAGATAGCTGAGATTTGGGGAGAGGGGCTAACCGAGGATCAGGTCGCAGCCCTACGAGCCGCCGAACCGCTCCTCAGCCTCCGCGACTAGGTTTCGCAAATAGTCGATGTAGAGGCGTGAGAGACCCGCCGCGCTCTGATCTTCGGGCCGTTTGCCCTGATGACGGCGGATCGGTGCATCGAGATTGAGGTTTATCTCGACTCGTAGATGGTCGGGGAGCTTGACGTAGTACTTGG
>DASXAR010000057.1:0-60058 GCA_036406595.1 Solirubrobacterales bacterium
GGCCTGCCCTGCGTGATCGTCCAGCCCGGTGGGGTCTACGGCCCCGGCGACGAATCGCAGGTCGCGGATCTGCTGAAGGAATTCTTCGCCGGCCGCCTCTTCCTGCTGCCCTTCCCCGAGCTGGGCATCTGCCTCACCCACGTCGAGGACATCGCCGGCGGCATCCTGCTGGCCTTGGACAAGGGCAAGGCCGGCGAGACCTACGTGATCAGTGGCCCGGCGACGACGATGCGCGAGGCGATCGACACGATCGCCTCCGTCAGCGGCCGCAAGGCGCCCAAGCGCAACCTCCCGACCCCGGTGATGAAGGCGCTTACCCCGATCGGACCGGTGGTCGGCAAGCTGATCGGCCAGCCGCCGAACCTGCGCGAGCTGATCTCCTCGGCCGATGGCGTCACCTTCTGGGCCAGCCACGAGAAGGCGAGCCGGGAGCTTGGCTACGCACCGCGCGGCATGGAGCAGGGCATGCGCGACACGCTCGCCGCCGACGAGCGCTTCCCCGATCCGGTCGCCTGAGGCCCCGCCCGTGCGCAACATCGACGTCATGCACCTCGGGCGGCCGCACGTGATCGGCTGCTGGGAGGTCGACGGGTGCCTGGTCGACCCTGGGCCGCAGTCCTCGATGGACATCCTGCTGGAAGCGCTCGGCGACGAGCAGCCACGAGCGCTCCTGCTCACCCACATCCACCTCGACCACGCCGCGGCGACCGGTGCCCTGGTGCGGCGCTGGCCGGACCTCGAGGTCTACGTGCACGAGCGCGGCGCTCCCCATCTGGTCGACCCCTCGCGGCTGCTGGCCAGCGCCGAGCGCCTCTACGGCGATCAGATGGAGCGCCTCTGGGGCGAGATCGTGCCGGTTCCGGAGGCGAACGTGAAGGCGCTGGCGGGTGGTGAGAGCGTCCTCGGCACGCGCGTCGCCTACACGCCCGGCCACGCCTCCCACCACGTCTGCTACCTCCACGAGGACAGCGGCACCGCCTTCGTCGGCGACGTCGCCGCTGTGCGCATCCCGGGCGCAAACCTGGTGGTCCCGCCCACGCCCCCGCCCGACATCAACATCGAGCTTTGGGAAGAGTCGATCGCGACCGTCGAGTCCTGGCAACCCGAGCACCTCGCCCTAACCCACTTCGGCACGATCGACGACCCGCTCCCCCACCTAGACATCGTCCGCGCCCGCCTCCGCGAGGAGGCCAACTTGGCCCGCGAATTGGCTGAAGCTGACTACGAGCAACGCCATCGCCAGCGCGTAACCGAAAGCGCAGATCCCGAGACCGCCGCCGAGCTAATCCAATGCGTCCCGCCCGAATACCAATGGCGAGGCCTCGACCGTTACTGGCGCAAGCGCGCGGAGCGCGAGGCGGCCGCCTAGCTCAGGTATTTGCGCATCCGCTCGACCGCCTCGCTGATACGGTCGTCGGGAGTCGTCAAAGAGATGCGGAAGAACCCCTCACCACTCGGCCCGTACATCGAGCCCGGTGAGACAACCACGGCGGCGTCTTCGAGGACCAGCTCGGCAAAGGAAGTCGAGGTGTGGCCCTCGGGCACCGGGGCCCAGACGTAGATCGTTCCCTTCGGAGCGCCGACCTCGACGCCGATCTCACGCAGGGCACCGACGACGAGGTCGCGGCGTCGCGCGTACGTCTCATTCATCCGCTCCAGCGGCCCACGCGGACCCTGCAGGGCGGCAGCTCCAGCCAGTTGAACCGCCTCGAAGAGGCCCGAGTCGACGTTGGTCTTCAGCCGCCAGTAGGCCTGCACCGCCTCGGCGTTGCCGAGGATCGCGGCACAGCGCCAGCCGGTCATGTTGAAGCCCTTGGAGAGCGAGAAGACCTCGACGCCGACCTCCTTGGCCCCCGGCGTGGCAAGGAAGCTGGGAGCGACGTAGCCGTCGTAGGTCGTCTCCGAGTAGGCGTTGTCGTGGACGACGAGGATCTCGTGCTCGCGGGCGAAGGAGACGACCAGGTCGAAGAAGCCATCGGGGACGACCGCGCCGGTCGGGTTATTGGGGAAGTTGAGGAACATCAGCCGCGCCCTCGGGGCGACATCGGCAGGGACGGCGCCGAGATCGGGCGAGAAGCCGAGCTCGGGCACCAGCGGCAGGAGCTCGGGAGTGGCGCCGGCGAGAACCGGCCCGCCGGTGTAGACCGGATAGCCGGGGTCCGAGGCGAGGGCCACCCCGCCCGGGTCGAGGAAGGCGAAGCAGAGGTTGTAGATGCACTCCTTCGCCCCGATTGCCGGAATCACCTCGCGCTCAGGATCGATCTCGACCCCGAAGCGCTCCTCGTAGAACTCGGCGAACGCCTCGCGGAACTCGGGCCGTCCGCGGTTGCTCGGATAGTTCTGGTTGCCCGGGTCAGCGACCGCCTCCTGCATCGCCTTCACGATGTGGGGATAGGTGGGTTCGTCGGGATCCCCGATCCCGAGGCTGATCACGTCGATTCCGGAGGCCCGCTTCGCTGCGACGCGCCGCTCAAGCTCGGCGAACATGTAGGGAGGCATCGCCTCCAGGCGCTTGGACGGATCCGCGATTCCCATCGGCGCGGAAATCTAGTCCCTGAGATCGGATAGCGCCCGCACCAGCTCAGCTGAGAGCTCGCCGGAGCAGACCTGCTCGGCCCAGCCGCTGAGGCGCACGTCCAGGTCCGCGCTGATCGCGACCTCCAACTCCCCTCCGTCCAGGGCGACCGTGATCGGGCTTTGCGCGCCGTCCAGGAAGGCGGCGACCGCGGCCCCGCTCGCCCCCGTCCCGGAGGAGAGCGTCTCCCCCACCCCGCGCTCGAAGATGCGGGCGCGAAGGCGACCGGTGGTGGCGTCGGAGCTGTCGAAGAATGAGACGTTGGTGCGGTTCGGAAAGAGCTGGTGCGCTTCGATCTCCGGCCCGATCGCAGTGAGGTCCAGGCCCTCCAGCCCCTCCCCGACCGCTATCGCGCACTGGGGATTGCCTATCGACACATGCTGGAAATGCCACTCGCGGCCGGCGGCGGTGAGGACGCCCCGCCCGTCCGCAGGGCCCGAGGGAAAGTCCTTGGACCGGGTCGCGGCGCGTCCCATCGCCACCGAGCAGGTTCGCTCCGAGGTGATGGTCGGAGTGATCGGGCCCGCCGCGGTGAGGATCGAGAACGTCTCCGCATCGGCCCAGCCATGCCGATGGAGGTAGAGGACCGCCTCTCGCACGCCATTGCCCGAGAGCTCGGCCTCCGAGCCATCGGGGTTGAAGATCCGCAGCTCGGCGACGAAATCCGGCCCGTCGCTGTGCGACAGCAACAGCACGCCGTCGGCGCCGATGCCGAAGTGAGGATCGCAGAGCCGCTTGGCGCGGCCGCTCGTCAGCTCCCAGGGAAGCTGCTCCCGCTCGAAGATCAGGTAGTCGTTGCCGAGGGCCTGCCACTTCTCGAATCGCATCAGAACGAATTCCCCGTCGGGCAGCCTATTCCGCCAGGGCGGCGGCGATCTCGCCTGCGACCTCGGCGTCATCGCGGCCGCTGCGATCGATCCGGCGCAGGTTGGGGATCTTCCGCATCCAGGTGAGCTGGCGCCGCGCGTAGTTGCGCGAGCGCTTCTTCATCCGCTCGAGATCGCCGGACGCGAGCTCGTCGAAACCGAGCGCCTTGCGCGCCGTCCGCGACGGGCCGAGCTGCTCGGCCCTCCTCACCTCGACCTCGGCGCCGGCCGCGACGATCGCCTCGGTTCGGGCGTCGATCCGCGCGTACAGGTCGCGTCGTTGCATGTCGATGCCGAACAGCAGCGTCGGGTGGCGGGTGTCCGGGGCCCATAGCTCGGAGTCCTCCGCTTCCGGCGGAGCCCTGACGAGAGAGAGCTCGGCCAGCGCGGCACGCAGGTAGAGCCCGGTCCCGCCGACCACGATCGGGCGCCGTCCCTCGGCAAGCAGGCCGTCGATCTCCTCGTGCGCGAGGCGCATGTAGTCGCCCACCGAGAATGGCCGCGTCACCGGGACGACGCCGATCAGGCGATGCTCGAGCCGGGCCCGCTGCTCGGCCGTGGCCGCGCCGGTGAGGGTCTCGAGCCCCTCGTAGACCTGGAGCGCATCACAGGACACGGCCACGGGGTCCTCGCCGCGCCCTCTCAGCTGTTCAGCGAGCGCGATCGCGATACCGGTCTTGCCGACCCCCGTGGGGCCGAAGATGGCGACTACGTCCACACCGGGATCGGCTTCACCGAGACGCCGCTCAGCGTCGTCGAGGTCGCCGCGGCGACCTCGACCTCGATCAGCTCGCCGGGAGCCGCGGACCCGTCGAAGTTGACCGTCTTGTTGTGGCGGGTGCGACCGCGCAGGCGGGTCGGGTCCGTTCGGCTCGGGCCCTCCACGAGCACCTCGAGCTCGCGTCCGACGAACCGCTGGGCGCGCTGCTCGGCACCTTCCTGGACCAGCGCGACGAGGCGTTCCATCCGCTCCCGCTTCACCGGGTGCGGCACCTGGTTGCCGAGCCCTGCCGCCTCGGTCTCCCGGCGGGGGGAGAAGATGAACGTGAAGGCTCCGTCATAGCCGACCTCCTCGACAACCTCGAGCGTCTGCTCGAAATCGGCCTCGGTCTCCCCCGGAAAGCCGACGATGATGTCGGTCGTGATCGCGCAATCCGGGACGTGCTCGCGGATCAGGCTGACCCGGTCCAAATAGCGGCGGCGGTCATAGGTTCGCCGCATCCGTTTGAGGACCGCGCTGGAGCCGGACTGCAACGGCAGGTGGATGTGCTCGCAGAGAGCCGGCAGCTCGGCGTGCGCGCGGATCACGTCCTCCTTCATGTCCTTCGGGTGGGGGCTCGTGTAGCGGATCCGCTCGATCCCATCGACGGCGTCGATCCGGGCCAGCAGCTCCGAGAACCCGATCCGCGACTCCCGGGGAAGGTCACGCCCGTAGCTGTTGACGTTCTGGCCCAGCAGCGTCACCTCGAGCACGCCGTCGGCCGCCAGCTCCTCGACCTCGACCAGCAGCTCGGAGGGATCGCGGCTCTGCTCGCGACCCCTGGTCGACGGGACTATGCAGTAGGAGCAGCGGCAGTTGCACCCCTGGGAGATCTGCAGCCACCCCTGAAACTGCCGCTCCCGGCGAGCGGGAAGGTGCCCCGAGAAGTCCTCGAACTCGAAGTAGCCCTGGGCGCTCAGGGAGTCCGAGTTGAGGAACTCGGCGAGACGGTGGATCTGCCCAGGGCCGAATGCCACGTCGACGAATGGGAAGCGCCGGAACACCTCCTCCTTCACCGACTGGGCCCAGCAGCCCCCGACCCCGACGACGCGCTCCGGGTCTTCCCCCTTCAGCCGCTTCGCCTCGCCGAGATGGGCGATGAACCGGTTGTCCGCCGACTCGCGGATCGAGCAGGTGTTGAAGAGGATCAGGTCGGCCTCCTCGCGGCTCGGCGCCTCCTGGTAGCCCAGCGACTGGAGCATGCCCTGCATCCGCTCCGAATCGTGCACGTTCATCTGGCAGCCGAACGTCGTGACGTGGTAGCGCTTGCCGTTCACGGCAGCGAGGTTAGCGGGCGAGTCGCGCTACTTGACCGTCAGAGTGCCTTCCATGCCCGCTTCCGCATGCCCCGGAATCGTGCAGAGGAAGGTGTAGGTCCCCGGTTCGAGATCGACGCTGACCGAGGTCTTGCCGCTGGCGATCGTTTCCGATTCGGCGAGCAGCTTGCCGTCCTTCTCGATCGCGACGTTGTGTTCCAGCGGAGACGGATTGTCGAAGTCGATCGTCACCTTGCCCGGCTTGCTGGTCAGGCTGGTCGTGTCGAAGGCGATGGCGCTTGGATCAGCCGCGAGCTGCAGGGTTCCGCCGGGTTCGGAGGCGCCCTTCTGGGGCGTCCCGCCGCCACCCTTCTCCTTTCGTTCCGCGGGCGCCTGCTGCGCGCCGCCGGCCGGCGCTCCCACTTCCTGGGGGGCGGCTTCCTTCTCCTCTTCTTCAGCTTCCACGTCCGCGGTCTCGAGCTCTGTCGCCCGCGCTTCCTGCTCGTCCTGTCCGTTGAGGACGGCGAAGGTGGTTGCGCCACCTACCAGGACCGCGAAGCAGAGGAATACGAGCGGCGCGGCGCGACCAGGGAACGCTTTCAGCCTCAGGCCGATGAAGCTGGTGACGACAGCCGAGACGGCGAGGACGGAACCGAGGATGTAGAAGACCGTTGAGTAGTCCATGGCGCAGGTGCGGCGCGGATCCTATCCAAGGGCCCCTTACCTGCGCATGCCTGCGTTCTCGCCTGCTCTTGGTCAGGCGGCTTTGGAGACCTGCTCGGCTGTCGGCTCCGAATCAGTGCTCGGGTGGGCGTCGGCGTCGAGGCCGAGCGCGGCGCGGATCTTCTCCTCGATCTCGCGGGCGATCTCCGGATTGTCGGCGAGGAACTGTTTGGCATTGTTGCGGCCCTGGCCCAGCCGCGTATCCCCGTAGGAGAAGAACGATCCCGACTTCTGCACCAGGTCGTGCTCCATGCCGAAGTCGAGCAGGCCGCCCTCACGCGAGATCCCTGTCCCGTACTCGATGTCGAACTCGGCCTGCCGGAACGGCGCCGCGACTTTGTTCTTGACGACTTTGACCCTGACTCGATTGCCGACCGCCTCGGTTCCCTCCTTGAGGGTCTCGATCCGGCGGATGTCGAGCCGCTGCGAGGCATAGAATTTCAGCGCTCTTCCGCCCGGCTGGGTCTCCGGCGAGCCGAATTGGACGCCGACCTTTTCCCGGATCTGGTTGGTGAAGAGGCAGACCGTGTTGGTGCGGTTCAGGTTTCCCGCCAGTTTGCGCATCGCCTGCGACATCAGCCTCGCCTGGAGGCCGACGGTCGTGTCGCCGATCTGCCCGTCGAGCTCCGCTTTCGGGGTCAGCGCCGCGACGGAATCGATCGCGACCACGTCGATTGCCGCCGAGGCGATCAGGCGGTCGGCGATCTGCAGGGCCTGCTCGCCGTAGTCGGGCTGGGAGACGAGCAGCTCGTCGGTATCGACTCCGATCGAGCCCGCATAGATCGGGTCGATCGAGTGCTCGGTGTCGATGAAGGCGCAGATCCCGCCGCGGCTCTGGGCCTCCGCGATGATGTGGTAGATCAGGGTCGTCTTCCCCGATGACTCGGGGCCGAAGATCTCGATGATCCGGCCGCGGGGCACGCCGCCGATGCCGAGCGCCAGGTCGAGCGACAGCGCGCCGGTGGGGATCGCCTCCACCCGCACCGTCGAATCCGCGCCGAGGCGCATCAGGGCGCCCTGGCCGAAGTCGCGCTCGATCTGCGTGACGGCCGCCTCCAGGGCGGCGTCCTTGGCCTTGGCCTCCTTCGCCGATGCGTCCTTCAGAGTCGCCTTCTTGTCTGCCATCTGATTCACCTCACTGCCGCCCATCGGGCAGCTCGACTTGCGCCAGCGGGGTGTACTGCGCACCCTGCGGCTGGAGTTCCGAACGGTAGAGCGTGAGCCGGACGCCACCGAACGACCGCAGCAGGTCCTTCGGCAGCCCGCCAGGACGGCGCGATACCGGCGCGGGGCGGCTCGAGCCCCGCTTCTCGCGCCGCACCCGGGCGACGGTCACATGCGGCCAGAAGGGACGCTTCTCGGGCTCGTACAGACGGGCCTCGACCAGCTCCTCCTGCAGGCGCCCCTGCATGTCCACCGTCATCGGCGAGGAGGCGGGCAGCGCGAACAGCCGCGGCCTGCCCCGCTCGGGGCGTCCCACTGGGTCGCCGAGCTCGACCCGTGGCGCGGGGCCGGCGCGTCCCTCGATGATCGCCGCGAGACGCTGGATCTCCTTCTCCGGCAGGTAGCCGAGAAAGGCCAGCGTGATGTGAAGCGAAGCCTCTGGAACAGGGCGCAGGGCCGGGTCCCTCAGATCCCCGCGGCCCCAGGCGACGAGAGCCGAGCGCACCTCGTCCGGGAGGTCGAGTGCGATGAACATCCTCGCTCTCGGGCTCTTCAGCCTCTGCTTCGTCACGGCCGGGACGCTACGCCGCCGCGGCGCACGGGACAACGCGAGAGTCGGAAAAGAGCGTGTCGGGAGCGTCTCGGAAGCTAGAGAGGCGCCTCGGCGCCGCTGAGCAGGATCCGCAGCATGTGCATCCCGACGAGCGCCGAGCGCTCGCGCACGTCCGCGCGGCCGCCCGGGATCACCGGGTCACGGGCCAGCGACTCTCCGCCCGCGAGGCGCGCATCGAAGCAGACGTAGCCGACCGGCTTCTCCTCGGTCCCCCCGTCCGGGCCGGCGATGCCTGTGATCGCGACGGCGATGTCTGCGTCGAAGCGCTCGAGGGCGCCGCGCGACATTGCCGCCGCCACCTCCGGAGAGACCGCGCCATTGCCCTCGATCAGGCCCGGGTCGACGCCGAGCAGCTCGACCTTGGCCTCGTCGGAGTAGGCGACGACGCCGCCGGCCATGTATTGGGACGCCCCGGGGATCGCGGTGATGCGGGCCGCCATCAGGCCACCGCTGCATGACTCGGCAAGCGCCAGCCGGTGCCCGCGGAGCAGACGCGCGACCTGGTCGTCGATGGTCTCGCCATCCGTGCTGAAGAGGTGACGCCCGTGTCGCTCGGCGAGACCGGTTCGCACCCTCTCGGCCGTCGGGGCAGCTGCCTCCCGGTAGCGGACCTCGACCTCGATCTCGCCGCGCCGAAGGCAGGTCGTGATCTCGACCTCCTCCAGCGTCACCCCCTCGCCTTCCAGCTCGCGCAGGCTGCGAGCGATTTCGGACTCCGGGATGCCGAACATGCGCAGGGTGTAGCCGTGCAGCGATGTCGCGCGGTCGAGCAGCTCGCGCAGCGGCGCGGTCTCGAGGGCCGCCGGCCACATCGGCTGCAGCTCGCGAGGGGGGCCGGGCAGCACGACGACGACCCGCTCGCCGGCCGGCACCACGAGCCCCGGCGCGGTCCCGACCGGGTCCAGGGGAATCGATCCCTCGGGCACCATCGCCTGCTTGCGGTTGGCCTCGCGAACGGCCTCCTCGTCGAAGTTGAAGCGCCGCGCGAAGCCGCGCAGAACGGCGACGATCTTCTCCTCCATCTCCCGGTCGAGAGCCATCTCGCGGCCCGCGAACCGAGCGACGACCTCCGCGGTGAGGTCGTCGGCAGTCGGCCCGAGCCCGCCCGAGGTGACGATCAGGTCCATCCCCTCCGCGGCCATGAAGCGGAGCGCGGCCTCGAGGTCTTCGGGGCGGTCGGCGACGACGAGGATGTGCGCAACCTCGATTCCCAGCTCGGCGAGCCGTTCCGAGATCCAGGGCCCGTTGCGATCCGCGACCCGACCGGTCAGGACCTCAGTTCCCGTCACCACGATCCCGGCTCGCACCACACCCGCTGCCCCCGGACGCGAGAGCGAGTCCCTGTCCATCTCTGTTTCTTCAGGCACGAGCGAGAGCAGAGGAGGCAGCGGAATTGTTCAAGTGCATTCGGGCCGTTCGCCTTCTTCGATCGGTTTCAACCGCCCCTTGGAGTCGATTTCGTACCCGACGGGGCTGGCGCTGGGGGGCGTGTCGGCCGGCTTTCCGTCGATAGTCAGCTCGAATTCGCCGTTGCCGAAAGCCGCTTTGAAGCTTTCGGCGCGAAACGGGCCAACTTCGGCTCCGGCTTCGAGGATTTCCCCGTTGATCAGCGGCTCCCCGGTGTCGTCCAGGAGGCAAACCCACACTTCCGCCGATGCGGCCAGCTGAACGGCGACGCCCGGCTTTGCGGTGGTGGCGGGACTCTTCTCCCCCGCCGCCTGACCCGATCCATCTCCCCTGCCTCGGTGCGCCGCGCCATTACCGTCGCCGCCGCTGATCAGCCCGACGGCGACCACTGCGCCGACCAGCAGCGCACAGGCGAGCAGGACGAGTGCGGCGGCAGGCATGCGCCGCTGTGGAGCCCTCCCGACCGGTCGGGAGGGCTCGGGGCGCGGATGGCCGTCCGCCGCCCCCGGCCCGATCTCCTCGCGATAGTCCTCGGCGATCCGGTCGCCATCAAGGCCGAGGTAGGAGGCGTAGGTGCGCAGGAAGGCGCGGCTGTAGGTGCCTCCGGGCAGCACCTCCCATTCCTCGTTCTCCATCGCCCGCAGAAAGCGGAGACGGATCTTGGTTGCGTCTTCGACCTCTTGAAGCCCCAGTTTGCGCCGATTCCTCGCATCGCGAAGGGTGGCTCCTATACCGTTTGGCACACCGACATTGTGGCCATCGGCCGTCCTGGATGCGAGGAGCCCGCCCCCTACTGGGAATCGGCGCCCTCGACGGTGACCGGGTCGCCATCGTCCTGCGCGGAAAGGACCCTCGCTAGATCCGCCTCCGTGATCAGTACCTGCCTCGGTTTCGACCCCTCGTAGCCCGATATGACTCCGCGCCGCTCGAGCATGTCGATCAGGCGTCCAGCGCGCGTATAGCCGACCCGGAGGCGGCGTTGAAGCATCGAGACGGAGGCGGTTTCGGTCTGCACCACGGTGCGGATCGCCTCGTCCAAAAGGTCATCGGCGTCCGGGTCGAAATCATCCTCCCCGCCTCCGTCAGCGACCTCCTCACGGGCCTCAAGCAGGCCCGCCTCGAACTCGGGCTCTCCCTGCCGCGCCCAGTGCGAGGTGATCCGGGCGATCTCCTCCTCAGTGACGAAAGCGCCCTGGATCCGGGCCATCTTCGAGGTCCCGGCGCCGCGGAAGAGCATGTCGCCCTGCCCCAGAAGCGCCTCCGCCCCACCCTGATCGAGGATTACGCGGGAGTCGGTCTGCGACGAGACCGCAAAGGCGATCCGCGCAGGGATGTTGACCTTGATCGTCCCGGTGATGATGTCGGTCGACGGGCGCTGGGTGGCGAGCACCAGGTGGATCCCGGTCGCCCTCGACTTCTGGGCCAGCCGGATGATCGAGTCCTCGACCTCGGCGGGCGAGACCATCATCAGGTCCGCGAGCTCGTCGATCACGCAGAGAACATGCGGAAGCGGTGCTTCTCCGGCCCGGCTCCGCGCGCGGTTCAGCTCGCCCAGGTTCCGGCAGCGGGCCTCGCCCATGATCCCGTACCGGCTCTCCATCTCACCGATCAGATTTGCGAGGACGTTTGCTGCGAGTCGCGGCGACGTGACGACCGGGGTCAGCAGGTGAGGCACGTTCTCGTAGTGGTTGAGCTCGACCTGCTTGGGGTCGACCAGGACCATCCGCACGTCGTTCGGGGACGCATGCATGAGGATCGAGGAGAGGATCGCGTTGACGCAGCCGGACTTGCCCGAGCCGGTCGTTCCGGCGACGAGCACGTGCGGCATCTTCGCGATGTCGGTCCAGACCGGATTGCCGTCGATTCCTTTGCCGAGCCAGGCGACCAGCGGTGAGGTCTTCTCGGGGCGCCCCGCGTAGATGTCTCCCAGCCTCACCAGGCGGCGGCGGCTGTTGGGCACCTCGACGCCAACTGCCTGCTTCCCCGGGATCGGTGCCAGGATGCGGATGTCGGTCGAGGCGAGCGCATAGGCGAGGTCGTTGGTCAGCTCGGTGACTTTCTTTACCTTCGTGCCGGGCGCCAGCCGCAGCTCGTAGCGCGAGACATGCGGTCCACTGACGATCCCAACGATCTTCGCCTCGACGCCGAAGTGGCCGAGCGTCTCGACCAGCTTGCGCCCGACGGCATCGTGGTCGCGAGGGTCCGGGCCCTTGTCGCCGCGTCCCTTTTCAAGCAGCTTGGCGGGCGGCGGGCGGTAGTCGATCTCCTCGGAGGTCGTGACGCCGCGCTTCTCGCCCATCGGCGTGAGCGGTGTCGTCCCGGCCGCACCCGCAGGGCCCTCATCATCCCCCGAAGGGATCAGACCGTGATCGTCCTCGGATGAGGGCTGGTCCGAATCAGCCGCCGCCTCCTCCGCTGCGCGTCCGGGAGCGGGGGATGTGTTGAAGTCGTCCTCGGCGATCGCCACGGTTGGCTCAAGGTCATCGTGCTCCGGATATGAGCTCATCACGTCGGTGGGCCCGGCGCGGGTCTCGAGCGAGTGGATCCTCTCCTCGCGCCGCGCCTCTCGATGCTGTATCGCCGTGCGCGCGATGCCGCGGCCGCCTGCTGCGGTGTGATTGATCCCGCGCCCGATTCCGCGGAAGATTGCCGAGATCGAGGTTCCGGTGATGATGATCAGGCCGCTGACCAGCACCAGCACGGTGACGATCCTCGCGCCGACGCGGCCGAGCAGGTACTCGAGTGCCGTTTCCACGCCGTAGCCCACCTTGCCGCCGTCCCAGCCGAAGAAGAGGACGAAGCTGAGGTAGACGCCGGCGGCGATCAGGAAGAGCCCGATCAGGTCCAGATGGCGCTGCTCGAGACTGCCGGGCAGGCGCGGCCTGGGCAGCTTCGCCCGGGCGCGGGGCTTCGCTTTCGGACGCCGACCTGCGCCGCGCTTCTTCCGCACGAACATGTCAGGGGGTTCGACGCCGACGGCTGCTCCCCTGCGGGCGTTCGGATCCGGCAGACTGCACCGGCATGAGCTCCGGAGAGTCTGCCGCGACGGCCGGGAACGGCCGCCCTGCCCGCCGCCTGGCCGTGCTCTCCTGCATGGACGCCCGCCTCGATCCGTACGCGATCCTCGGCCTGGAACCTGGCGACGCCCACGTGATCCGCAATGCGGGCGGCCTCGCCACCGACGACGCGATCCGCTCCCTGGCGCTCTCCCAGCACCTGCTGGGGACCGACACCGTGATCCTCATTCAGCACACCGACTGCGGCATGTCGAAGATCACAGACGAGGATTTCGCGGTGCAAATGGAGCAGGCCACCGGACGGCGCCCGGAATGGACCGCCGGGGCGTTCTCGGACCTCGAGATGAGCGTCCGCGAGTCCCTGCGGCGCCTCGAGCAGAGCCCCTTCCTGCGCCACGGCAGCGCGCGGGGCTTCATCTACGAGGTCGAGACCGGCGAGCTGCGCGAGGTAAATTCGCCCTAAAAAGCCCACAGGGTGCCGGATTTCCGGGGCTAACATCGGTGGATGCTCGCAGTCGACACCGAGCCCGGCGGCGGTCGCGTCCTCGTCGTCGAGGACGACGAGGACATCGCAGACGTGCTGCGCCGCTCCCTGCGTAACGAGGGCTATGAGGTGCGAACCTCGGCCGATGGGGTCGAGGCGCTGGACGTTGCCGCAGGTTTTTATCCCGACCTCGTCGTCCTCGATCTCGGCCTGCCCCGGATGGACGGGATCGAGGTTTGCCGCCGGCTCCGTGCGGGCAGCGACGTTGCGATCCTGATGCTGACCGCGCGCACCGAACCGGAGGACCGGGTCGGCGGCCTTGACAGCGGCGCAGACGATTACCTGGTCAAGCCCTTTGAGCGGCGCGAGCTGCTGGCGCGGATCCGGGCGCTGCTGCGGCGGCGACCGCCTCGCGGCGCGGCCTCCCTGGCGGTGGGGGACCTGACGCTCAACCCCGACACCCGTGAGGTGAGACGAGGTGAGCGCGAGATCGAGCTGACCAACCGCGAGTTCGAGCTGCTTGAGTACCTGATGCGAAACGAGCGCCTGGTCGTCTCGCGCGAGCGCCTGCTCGACGAGGTCTGGGGCTATGACCCGACGGCGGCGACGAACACGATCGACGTCTTCATCTCCAACCTTCGCCGCAAGCTCGAGGCGGGCGGCGAGGGCCGCCTCCTGCAAACCAAACGCGGCGCCGGCTACGTGCTCAGGGACTGAGGATGCCGCGGGACGCAGGCGGCGTCGGCAGGAGGATCGCGAGGCTGCGCCCCAGCAGCTGGCCGGTGCGCTGGCGCCTCGCAGGCGTCTCGGCGGGTCTGACGCTGGTCATCCTCGTCCTCTTCGGCGGCATCGTCGGCAACCTCGCCACGCAACAGGTCCGCGACGACTTCAACAACGAGGTCGAGAATGCCGTCTCGGCGCTCGCCTCTCAGGTTCAGATCGCCGACACCATCACGAACCCTCTGATCGTCCGCGAGCCTGACCTCGGCGACTTCGCCAGCGCCAACGGCGCAACGGCGCGGATCTTCGACTGGCGGGGAGTTGAAATCGATTCCAGCCCGAATGCCGCCGACCTCGGGCCACCGGTCCCGGGCGTGCACGAACGGGACGGGATGCGGATCGAGACGCTGACCCTCCGCAGCCGCCTCACCGGGCGCGTCGCCGGCTACGTCCAGTATGGCCGCGACGAAGAGCACGTCGACTCGACGATCAATCGCATCTGGCTCTTCATCGCCGCGGGGGTCCTCGGGGCGACGCTGCTCGCCTGCCTGGCCGGCCTCGCGATCGCCCGCCGCGCGATGCGGCCAATCTCCTCGCTGACCGCGACGGCGCGGGAGATCGCCACGACCGGCGACCCATCGCGGCACATGCCCGCCTCCGGGGGCGAGGACGAGGTCGCGGAGCTCGCGGCGACCCTCGAGCAGATGCTTCGCTCGCTCGACTCCGCTCGCGCCGAGCGGGAAGCGGCAATGCGGCGCCAGCGAGAGTTCGTCGCCGACGCCTCGCACGAGCTCCGCACGCCCCTGACCAGCATCCTCGCCAACCTCGAGCTCCTGCAGGCCTCGCTGGCGGAGCCCCGCTCGGAGGAGCACGCGATGATCGACTCGGCGCTTCGCTCCTCGAAGAGGATGAGCCGGCTGGTCGCCGACCTGCTGCTGCTCGCACGGGCCGACGCGGGGCGGATCGGCGCCCGCATTCCCTGCGACTTCGCCCAGATCGCCGGCGAGGCTGCGGTCGAGGCTGCGCCGACGATCGGGGACCGCTCGCTGGTCGTCGAGAACGAGCGCCCCCTGCTCGTCGTCGGCAACCCCGACGAGCTGCACCGCATGGTCACGAACCTGCTCGACAACGCGATCAAGCACACGCCGCCGTCGGCGACGATCGAGCTGCGCCTGCGTGCCGAGGGCAGCCACGCGGTGCTCGAGGTCTCCGACGACGGGCCCGGCATCCCTCCCGGGCAGCGAGATCAGGTCTTCGAGCGATTCGTGCGGGGCGAGGGACCGGCAGACACGGCGGTCGGCGGTGGCGCGGGCAGCGGCCTCGGCCTTGCCATCGTCAAAGCGGTCGCGAGCTCCCACGCCGGCGAGGTCGAGCTGACCGAGTCTCCGAAGGGCGGAGCGCTGCTCCGGGTGCGGATCCCGCTGACCAGGGCGGAGAGAGGAATTAGCCCTGCTTTAGACCGGCTTTAGCGCACCGACTTAGATTGCCGCGCGGACGAGACACACGGGCCCGCCGGGCCTCCCCAACGTACCCGGCGGGCCCCTCTTCTCTTGCTCAGACCTCGACCACGACCGGCAGGACCATCGGCCGGCGGCGGAGCTTCTCGTAGACGAGCTTGGCGATCGCGTCGTGCATGTCCTCCTGAATCAGGTGGACCTCGCGGTTTCCGGCCTCGGCCGCCTCTTCGAGGCAGTCCTCGACGACGTCCTTGAGGTCGTCGATCAGGCCATCCCCCTCACCGACGAAGGAGACGCCCCGGAAGATCACCTCCGGATCGGCGACCACGGCCCCGTCGTCGGAGGAGACCGTCGCGACCACGATGAAGATCCCGTCGGCCGAGATTTCCCGCCGGTCGCGGAGCGCGACGTCGTCGGGCTCGCCGACGTTGACTCCGTCGACGAAGATCACACCCGCGTGGACGTCCTCGCCGAAGCGGGCCCCGCTTCCGTCCACCTCGAGCGGTCGGCCGTTGCTGCCGCGGAATACGTTGTCTCCCGGGACTCCGACCGCATCGGCGAGCTGCGCGTGCAGCCGCAACCTCTGGTGGTCCCCGTGCACGGGAAGCACGTAGCGCGGTTTCGTCAGGTTGAGCATCAGCTTCAGCTCCTCCTGCCAGCCGTGCCCTGAGGCGTGGATCGGCGCGTCTTTGGGGGTCACGACGGTGGCGCCGATCTCATAGATGCGGTCGATCGTTTCGTTGACGGCGCGCTCGTTGCCCGGCACCGGGGTCGCCGAGAAGACGACTGTGTCGCCCGAATGCAGCTCGACGTCGCGGTGGTCGTTGTAGGCCATCCGCCGCAGCGCCGAGAGCGGCTCGCCCTGGCTTCCGGTCGAGATCACGATCACCTTCTCGTCCGGGAAGTCCTCGATCTCCCGCGGCTGGATGAAGAGACCGGAGGGCGCATCCGCGATCCCGAGACTGGAGGCGATGTTGAAGTTCTTGCGCATCGAGCGGCCGACCAGCGCGACGCGGCGGTCCAGCTTCACGGCGGCGTCTATGACCTGCTGGACCCGGTGGATGTTGGAGGCGAAGGAGGTGACCACGATCCGCCCGCGGCGGGCGGCGAAGGTCTCCAGCAGGGCCGGCCCGACGCTCGACTCCGAGGGGGCGACGCCGGGACGGTCGGCATTGGTCGAGTCCCCGCAGAGGAGCAGCAGACCCTCGCGGCCCACCTCGGCGAGCCGCGAGATGTCGGCGGGGCGGCCGTCGACCGGGGTCTGGTCGAACTTGTAGTCGCCGGTCATCAGCACCGACCCGATCTCGGTCGTGAGGAGGACGCCGCGCGAGTCCGGGATCGAGTGCGAGAGGTGGATGAGCTCGATCTCAAACGGCCCGGCCTTCACCCGGTCGCCGGCGGGCAGCTCCTGAAGCGGCGCGCTCTCGCCCAGCTTGTGCTCGTCGAGCTTCGAGCGGACCATCCCGATCGTCAGCCGCCCGCCGTAGATCACCGGCGGCAACCCGACCTCGCGCAGGACGTAGGGAAGTGCCCCGACGTGGTCCTCGTGGCCGTGGGTGAGGACGATCGCCTCGATGTCCTCCGCACGATCTCGGAGATAGGAGAAATCGGGCAGGACCAGGTCGATCCCCAGCATCTCCGCGGTCGGGAACATCAGCCCGGTGTCGACCACGACGATCCGTCCCTCGTACTCGATCAGGGTCATGTTCTTCCCTATCTCCCCCAGCCCGCCCAGGGGAAGCACCCGCATCGTTCCGCTCACGTCAGCGAACTCTCCCCGTCGCGGCGACGGTCATCGGCTGAGGCGGGTGGCGATGCCGGCACGGTCCAGCGCCGCCTCGATGGCAAACCGCTGCTCTGCGTCGGCGGGAACGAGTGGCAGGCGCAGGCCCCCTGAGGGGATCAGGCCGGTCATCTCAAGCGCCGCCTTGAGCGGGATCGGGTTGGTGGTCATCCCGAGCATCTCGTAGAGCGGCTGCAGGCTCTCGTCGATCTCGCGCGCCCTCTCCATGTCCCCCGCTCTTGCCGCCTCCCAGATTTCGCGCATCTGCGGCCCCGCCAGGTGGGAGGCGACGAGGATCCCGCCCGCGCCACCGACCTCGATCGTCCTCAGGAAGATCTCGTCGTTGCCGGCGAGGAGCCCGAGGCCATCGATCGGCCTCAGGTCGTCGTTGTTGGCCTGCTTGACGGCGACCACGTTGTCGATCCTCCCAAGCTCCGCGAGCAGATCCGGCGGCACGTTGATTACGACGCGCGAGGGGATGTTGTAGGCGATGAGCGGCAGATCCGGTACGGCCTCGGAGATCGCCTCGAAATGGGCGACGATTCCGGCCGGGGTCGGCTTGTTGTAGTACGGGGTGACGATCAGCGCCGCCTCCGCCCCGGCGTCGGCTGCGGCCCGGGTCAGCTCGACCGAGTGCCGGGTGTCGTTGGTGCCGGTTCCGCAGATCACGGTGGCCGCGTCGCCGATCTCCGCGACGACCGCGCGCAGCAGCGCAATATGCTCGGAGTCGTCGAGCGTCGCCGCCTCTCCCGTCGATCCGGCGACGACGACGCCGTGCGAGCCGTTCTCCACCAGGTACGCGGCGAGCCGCCGGGCAGCCGCCTCGTCGACGGCGCCCTCGGGGTCGAACGGCGTCGCCAGTGCGGTCAGGACTCCTTCGATCTGCGCCATCGCCGTCAGGGTATCCGGATCCACGCTGCTCAGAGAAGCTTCTCGAGCCCCACCGTGAAGCGATCGGGAAGCCCCCCCACCCTGCGGACCGCCAGCAGCACGCCGGGCATGAAGGAGTGTCGGTCGATCGAGTCGTGACGGATGCTGAGGGTCTGACCCTCGCCTCCGAAGATGACCTCCTGATGCGCGACGAGGCCCGGGAGGCGCACCGAGTGGATCGGCTCGTGGACGTTCCCGCCCGCCGCGGCGATCAGCTCTGCGGTGCGCTTCGCCGTACCCGAGGGGGCGTCGAGCTTGCGGTCGTGGTGCAGCTCGATGATCTCGCACTCGGGCATCTGCCGCGCGGCGAGCTGGGCGGCCTCCATCAAGAGGACGGCGCCGATTGCGAAGTTGGGCGCCACGAAGCAGTTCGCCCCTTCCGCGGACTCCGCGGCCTCGCGAGCCGCGCCGAGATCGAACCCCGTCGTGCCCACGACCGAATGCACCCCGGCCTTCAGGCAGGCGCGGACGTTCTCGAGCGCGGTCTCGGGCGTCGTGAAGTCGACGACCACCTCGACGTCGCCGAGCACCTCGGCGAGCTCCGCGCCGAGGGCCGGGTCGGCCCTGCCGGCCAGCTCCATGTCCTCGGCACCATCCACGGCTTCGCAGACGGTCTCCCCCATCTTCCCCGCGGCTCCGGCCACCGCAACACGGATCACCCCGCCACCCCCGGACGCATCATGCCGGCGCGAGGTCCGGGCTGATCGGGGCCAGCGCCTTGCGGAAACGCGCCTCGTCACGGCCCACGCAGGCGGCGGACAGGCGCTCCGCGGCGAACAGCTCCCCCGCAAGCTCGGTCAGATCCTCGACCCCGACGTCGTCGACCTTGGCCAGCATCTCGTCGAGGCTGTCGATCGGAAGCCCGAAGAGCGCAGCGCGGGAGATCCGGCTCATTCGCGCCGCGGTCGACTCCGAGCCGAGCACCAGCCGCCCCTTGACGCTCTCCTTCGCCCGATCGAGCTCCTCGGCCGCGACCGGCTCGTTGCGCAGCCGCTCGAGCTCTGCGCCGATCACCGCGCACGCCTCCTCGACGTTGTCCTCGCGGGTCCCGACGTAGGTGGCCACCAGCCCGGAGTCCGTGTACTGCTCGTTGTAGGAGCCCACCGCGTAGGCGAGGCCGCGCTTCTCACGCACCTCGCGAAAGAGGCGGGAGGAGGTCGACCCCCCGAAGATCGAGTCGAGGACCGCGAGGGCGTAGCGACGCTCGTCCTCGCGGACGATCCCCGTCGCCCCGAAGCAGATGTGGTACTGCTCGGTGTCCTTGGGATAGAACCGCAGCCTCGCCGTTTCCTCGACCTCCTCTGCGGCGATCGGCTGGCCGTCGCGCGTCGAGGGCGAGACGAGCCGCTCAGCCAGATCGACGATCGCAGAGTGCTCCAGGTGCCCCGCCGCGCCGACCACCAGGTTCGCTCCCGTGTAGCGCGCATCGTGGTAGGCCTGGATGTCGGGCACCGGGATCGATCCGATCACCTCGGCCTCGCCGAGCACGCGCCGCCCGAGCGGGTGCCCCGCGAAGACCGCCTCGGCCAGCACGTCGTGGACGCGATCCTGCGGCTCGTCCTCGTACATCGCGATCTCCTCGAGCACGACCTGACGCTCGGAATCGATTTCCGGGAAGGTCGGCGCGAGGAGCATTTCCGCAAGCAATCGGAAGACCTCGTCGGTGTGCTCGTCGAGGAAGCGCGCATGCAGGTCGGTGGTCTCCTTGCCGGTGGCGGCATTGACCGAGGCGCCGAGGCCGTCGAACCGCTCGGCGATCTGGATCGCCGAGTAGCGCTCCGTTCCCTTGAACAGGAGGTGCTCGAGGAAGTGCGAGACGCCGGCCTGGGCCGCGGTCTCGTTGCGCGATCCGGTGCGGACCCAGAGGCCGAGCGCCACCGAGCGCACCGAGGGGACCTCCTCGGTGACGACCCGGACGCCCGAGTCGAGAACTGAGAGTTGGGCTGGCGCCATGAACAAATTCTCGCGCTTAGCTCGCTGCGCGAGAAATCAGGTCTGACTCATTTGGCGGGCTCCGCGCTCATCGCCGCCGCTCCCGCTCCCGCCGGCGGCCCCCGCGACGCTCGCGATCACCGCCGTTGCGGCGCGGCCCGCCGTCGCCGGTCCCGACCGCGGCAAGCTCGTCGGCGCTCTTGCCGGCCACCGATGGATCGTCGGAGAGCCGCAGCCCGATCCGGCCGCGCTCCCGATCGACCTCGACGACGGTGACGTCGATCTCGTCGCCGGCGCTGAGCACGTCGTCGACCGAGTCGACCCGCTCGCCGGGCTTCACGTTGGAGATGTGAAGGAGGCCGTCGGTGCCCTTGACCAGCTCGACGAAGGCGCCGAACGTCGTCGTCTTGACGACCTTGGCGGAGTCGTAGCGGTCACCGACCTCCGCCTCCTTGGTCATCGACTCGATCCGTGCGACGCATGCTTCGACCAGCTCCCCGGTGGGCGCGTAGATGCGAACCGTGCCGTCGTCTTCGACGTCGATCTCCGCTTCGAACTCCTCGCAGAGGGCGCGGATCGTTTCCCCGCCTTTGCCGATCACGGCGCCGATCTTCTCGGGGTCGATCTTGATCGCTTCGATCCGCGGTGCGTGCTTGGAGAGCATCTCGCGCGGGCCGTCGATCGCTTCGGCCATCTTGCCGAGGATGAACTGCCTGCCCTCATTCGCCTGGGCAAGCGCATCTCGCAATATGTCGAATGTGACCCCGGTGATCTTGATGTCCATCTGCAGGGCGGTGATCCCGTCCGCAGTGCCGGCGACCTTGAAGTCCATGTCGCCGAGGTGGTCCTCGACGCCGGCGATGTCGGTGAGGACGATGTAGTCGTCGCCCTCTTTGATCAGGCCCATCGCCACACCGGCGACGGGGGCGCTGACCGGGACGCCTGCGGCCTGCAGCGCCATCGAGGACGCGCACACCGAGCCCATCGAGGACGAGCCGTTGGACTCGAGCGTCTCCGAGACGACCCTGATCACGTAGGGGAAGTCCTCCTCCCCCGGGATCGAGGGCGCCAGCGCCCGCTCGGCAAGGGCTCCGTGGCCGATGTCACGGCGCTTCGGGCCGCGCATGAAGCCGGCCTCCCCGACCGAGAAGGGCGGGAAGTTGTAGTGGTGCCAGAAGCGCTTGGTCGTCGCCAGACCGAGCGTGTCGAGGCGCATGTCCATGCGCGTCGTGCCGAGGGCGACGTTGGAGAGGATCTGGGTCTCCCCGCGGGTGAAGAGGGCCGAGCCGTGCACGCGCGGCGAAATGTCCACCTCGCACTCGATCGGCCTGATCTCGTCCTGGGCGCGGCCGTCGGGTCGTTTCTTGTCGACTGCGATCCGCTTGCGGATCGTTTCCTTCTCGAGCTTCGCGTAGGCGGCCGCGACCTCCGCCTTGCGCTCTGCGTCAGCGGTGCCGTCCTCGTCCTCGGGTGCGAACTTCCCGACCACGGCCTCCTTCACAGCCTCCGCCGCCTCCTGGCGCTCCAGCTTGCCCTGGATCGAGGTCGCCTCGTCGATCTGGGCGCCGTGCGAGGCGCGGATCTCCTCGAGCAGTGCCTCGTCGATCTGCGGCTCCTCGACCTCCAGCTTCTCCTTGCCGGCCTTCTCGGCCAGCTCCTGCATCGAGGCGCAGAGCTTCTTGATCTCGCTGTGGGCGATGTCGAGGGCATCGAGGATCTCCGCCTCGGTGACGCCGTCGGCGCCGGCCTCGACCATCAGGATCGCCTCGTCCGTGCCGGCGACGATCAGGTCCATCTGCAGCTCCTCGAGCGACTCCTCGGGAGGATTTACGACGAAGTCGCCGGCCAGCTTCCCGATCCGCACCGCTCCGACGTGGGCGGCGACCGGGACGGGCGAGATGGCGAGCGCCGCGGAGGCGCCGTTCATCGCGAGGATGTCGTACGGGTGCACATGGTCGACGGAAAGTGGGGTCGCGACCAGCTGCGTCTCGAAGTGCCAACCCTTCGGGAACAGGGGGCGGATCGGCCGGTCGATCATGCGCGCGGTCAGCGTCGCCTTCTCGCCGGAGCGTCCCTCGCGACGGAAGAAGGAGCCGGGGATCTTGCCCGCGGCGTACATCCGCTCCTCGACGTCGACGGTGAGGGGAAGGAAGTCCACGTCGCGCAGGTTGCCCATGGTCGCGGTGCAGAGGACCATGGTGTCGCCCGACTGCACGACGACCGCGCCGCTTGCCTGGCGCGCGAGTTTGCCGGTCTCGAAGGAGATCTGGCCATCGCCGACATCCACCGAAACGCGGCTAACGTCAAACATGCTCATTTAGTTGTCCTACCTCCGGCCGCACGGATTTGCGGCCATTTGCATTCAGAACTCTCGTTCTCTTTCCCCCGGGAGGGTACATGGCGCGGAGACGCGGGGGCTATTCGAAGATCGCCGGGGTGGCGGTGACGCCTGCGCGGATGCCGGACTCGAAGTCGCGCCGCACCCGGTCACGCACCGGCGGCGAGCGACGGTCGGCCTCGAAC
This sequence comes from Solirubrobacterales bacterium, assembly GCA_036406595.1. GTDB lineage: Bacteria > Actinomycetota > Thermoleophilia > Solirubrobacterales > 70-9 > VRUE01. The sequence continues at coordinate 22,211 of DASXAR010000057.1, forward strand.
CGCTCCAGGTCCAGGCCGAACCGCTCGGCCCGGTCCCAGAGGTGGGGATCGTCGACTCGCCCGCGGTCCGCGTAGATGGAGTCGACCATCTCGAAGAAGCGGGCCTGCATCCCCGCCGCCTCCGCCGCCGCGTGGAGGGCCGGCGCGCGCGGATGCTTGCTGGCGACCGGGAAATGGCGAAAGACGAGCCTCGCCGGCCGAGCGGATACCTCGGCCCAGACGGCGGCGCAGTGAGGGCACGCAAGGTCGGCGTAGACGATCAGCACCGACCCCTCTCCCCTCGCATGATCCCCGGGGCCTGGTGGCGGGACGCCGCTGCTGGTCAGATCAGCGTTCAGGGTCGAGCGCGTCGAAGATCAGGTTGGCCCCGGGGATCTCGAGCGGGGTGGGTGACTCGCAGACCCACTCGACCGCGCCGTCTTCGTCGACCAGCACGAGCGAGCGGTTCGCGGTCCCGTACTTCTCAAGGTAGGCCCCGTATGCCCTCGCCACCTCGCCCTTCGGCTCGAAGTCGGAGAGCAGCGGCGTGTCGATTCCAAGCTGCTCCTGGAAGGCCCTGTGGGCGAAGCTGCCATCGACGCTTATGCCCAGCAGCTCGACATTCCGGTCGCTGAGCTCCGGCTTGACCTCCTGGTAGATCGAAAGCTGATCCGAGCAGACCGGGCTGAAATCGGCCGGATAGAAGACGAGCAGGACCTTGCGGCCGCGGAAGTCGGCGAGCGATACCTTCTTTCCGTCCTGGTCGCGGAGGGTGAACTCGGGCGCCGGGCGCCCGACCTCGATCATCGTCTCAAGCCGAGCTCTGCGACTAGGGCGCGGTAGCGATCGAGGTCGCTGTGCTCCAGGTAGCGGAGCATGCGGCGCCGCTTGCCGACCAGCATCAGCAGGCCGCGGCGCGAGTGGTGGTCCTTGGCGTGCGAGCGAAGGTGCTCGGTCAGCTCGTTGATCCGCTCGGTGAGCAGGGCAACCTGCACCTCGGCCGAGCCGGTGTCGCCGTTCGAGCGACCGTACTTGTCGATCAGCTCGCTCTTCTTCTCTTTCGTCAGGCTCATACGCGAATCAGGCGGTGAAGCTAGCACAGACCCGCTCCGCGTCCTCGACGTCGATTCGCATCTGGGCGATCAGATCCTCGACGCTGGCGAAGCGCCGCTCCCCCCGCAGGCGTTCGACGAAGGCCACCCGCAGATTCGACCCGTAGAGGTCTTCCTCGCGGCCGATCAGGTAGGTCTCGATCAGCAGGCCGCGGCCGGTGTCGAAGGTCGGGCGCACCCCGACGTTGACCGCGGCGGGCACCCCGTTCGCAAACGCCGCATAGACGCCGTGGCCCGGGATGGCGAGGCGGTCGTCGGGGACGATGTTGGCGGTGGGAAACCCCAGCTCGCGGCCCCGCCGGTCGCCGCTCACGACCGTTCCCTCGACCATGAAGGGGGCGCCGAGGCAGCGCATCGCGGTCGCCACGTCGCCGGCGGCGACGAGTGCCCTGATCCGGGTCGATGAGACGGTCTCGCCGTCGACCTCGACCAACGGCACGATCCTCGTCTCGAACTCGCTGCGGGCCGCCAGCATCTCCGCGTCGCCCCGCGCTTTCGCGCCGAATCGGAAGTTCTCGCCCACCGAGACGCGCTCGGCGCCGAGCCCTTGTATCAGCACCTCCTCGATGAAGCTCTCGGCGGAGCGTGCCGCGAAATCGGCATCGAAGGGAATGACGACGAGCTCGCCCACGCCCAGGCCTTCGATCACGTCCCGCTTCACCTCGAACGGCATGATCAGCTTCGGCAACGCCCCCGGATGGATGATCTCGAGCGGGTGGGGGTCGAAGGTGAGCACGGTGTCGGCGTCGTCGATCACCGCCCGGTGGCCGAGGTGGACACCGTCGAAGGTGCCGATCGCGACGTGGCGCTTGCGGGCCCGCGCATCGGGCAGCACCGTGACCTCGATCGGCGGCACTAGCGCAAGCGCTCCCTGACAGACGGGACCAGGGTGGCAACCTGCTCGAGGCTCAGCTCGGCGCCCGCGTCCTCAACCCGGAAGGGCCCGATCGCCGTCCGTCTCAGCTGAGCGCAGTAGGCGTCGCCGAGCGTCTCGATCAGCGTACGCACGTACGTGCCGGCGGAGCATTCGATCTCGTACGTGGCTCGATCGCCCCGCCGCTCGATCAGCTCGGCGCGGTGGACCTCCACATCCCTCTCCGGCGTCTCGACCTCCTCGCCGCGGTGAGCCTTGCGATAGAGCCGCTCGCCGCCGACCCGCACCGCGGAGGTCATCGGCACGCGCTGCCGGACCCGGCCGACCGGAAGCTCGAGCGAGGACGGAACCTCGCCGGTCTCGGTCAGCTCCCCGTCAGGGTCGCCCGTGCTCGACCGCCAGCCGAGCAGCGCCGTGGCGCGGTACGTCTTCGGCAGGCCGGTGAGGAAGCGCTGCAGGCGCGTCGCAGGCCCGAGAAGCACCAGCAGCAGCCCGGTCGCGAAGGGGTCGAGCGTCCCCGCGTGCCCCGCCTTGACACCGCGCTCGCGTCGCACTCGCTGCACCATGTCGTGTGAGGTTATCCCGGCCGGCTTGTCGCAGAGGAGCACCGCTCCCGCCGGGCCGGTGCGCCCCTCAACCGCCAAGCTGGGTGGTCACCTCGTCGCAGAGGAAGCTGATCAGCTCCTCCGCGTCGAGGTCGGTCGAAAAGCCGGCCGCCCGCTTGTGGCCCCCGCCGCCGCGCTGGCGGGCGATCGCCGAGACGTCGACCGCGCCGTCACTCGATCGAAGGCTGACCTTGCGTGCCGCGCGCCCCCGGTCGCCGAGGTCGCGGATCAGCGCCGCCACCCTCGCGCCCTCGACGGAGCGGAGGAAGTCGATGAGCCCCTCGGTCATCTCCTCGCCCGCCCCACTCTCCTCGTAGTCGCTGGCGGTGATGTAGGCGACGACGAGCCGGTTCTCGCAGCGGCGCTGGATGCGTTCCAGCGCCCGCGAGACCAGGCGCAGCTTTTCGATCGGCACATGCTCGTAGAGCCGGCGGTAGGTCTCGTCGACCTCGACCCCGGCTTCGATCAGCTCCGCCGCGATCCGGTGGGTGCGGGCATTTGCGTTCTCGTACATGAACTTGCCGGTGTCGGTGACCAGCCCGACGTAGAGCGCGGTGGCCATCTCGGGAGTGATCTCGATGCCGAGCAAAACCGCCAGCTGGTAGACGATCTCCGCCGTGCTCGAGGCATCGGTGTCGACCAGGTTGATGTCGCCGAAGAGGGTGTTGTCGTGGTGGTGGTCGATGTTGATCACCACCTGCCCGCCCTCAGCGAGGAAATCGACGGGCATCCGGTCGATGTTTCCACAGTCGAGGAAGATCACGGCACGGTCCGTCATGTCGGCAGGCGGCTCGTGGAAGACCTCCTCCAACGGCAGGAAGCGATACTCGATCGGCAGCGGGAACTCCTTTGCCGCCAGGAACATCACCGAGTCCTTCCCCATCTGCCGCAGCAGGTGATGCATGGCCAGCAGAGAGCCGAGCGCGTCGCCGTCGGGCCCCTCGTGGGCGGTGAGGAGGAAGCGCTCTCGGGCGCGCAGCTCGGACGCGACCTGCTCGATCGCCGTGCCGATCGCGGGAACGTCGCTCGTCACTGCTTTTCCTCGAGGAGACGGGAAATCCGCATGCCCTGCTCGACCGTCGGGTCATAGTGGAAGCTGAGGGTCGGGGTTCGCTTCATCCTGGTCTCGGCAGCGATCCGCGACTGGATCACGCCGTGGGACGCGCGCAGTGCCGCGAGGGTCTCCTCGCGACTTTCCTCGTCGCCCAGCACGCTGACATGCACCCGCGCGGTGCGAAGGTCTGGACTGGCCTCAACGGAGGTCACGGTGACGAAGCCGATGCGAGGGTCATTGAGTTCGGTGCTGATCGCTGCGCCCACCACCTCGCGCAGCACCTCGTTCACCCGGCGCATGCGAGGGGCGGCCATCCTACTCCAGCGTCTGCTCGACCTGTTTGGTCCGGAAGAACTCGAGCACGTCGCCCTCCTTCACATCAGCGTAGCCGTCGAGGACGATGCCGCACTCCTGCCCCTCCTCGACTTCCTGCACGTTGTCTTTGAAGCGGCGCAGGGAGCCGAGCCTGCCCTCCCAGATAACCGTGCCTTCGCGAATCAGGCGCACGCCCGCGTCGCGCGCGACCCTGCCCTCGGTGACGAGGCAGCCCGCGATCCGCCCGACTTTGGATGCTTTGAAGGTCTGTTTGATCTCGGCCTCGCCGAGCGTCTCCTCAACCTCCACGGCCTCCAGCATTCCCTCCATCGCGTTGCGGAGATCCTCGGTGACTTTGTAGATCACCGAGTAGGTGCGAATGTCGACGCCCTCGCGCTCTGCCGCCCGGCGGGCGTCCGCCAGCGGCCTCACGTTGAAGCCGATGATGATCGCTTCGGATGCCGTCGCCAGCATCACGTCGGACTCGTTGATGCCTCCGGTCTGCGAATGGATGACGTTGATCCCCACCTGCTCCTGAGGAACCTTGGCGATCTCGTCCTGGAGGGCCTCCAGCGAGCCGGCGACGTCGGCCTTGAGAACGATGTCGAGCTCCTTGATCTCGCCCTCCTGTGCACGCGAGAAGACCTCCTCGAGGCTGACCTTGCGCGCCTGCCGGCGAGCCAGCGCCTCCGTCTTCAGCCTGTTGGCGCGCTCCTGCGCAAGCTGGCGGGCGCGGCGGTCGTTCTCCACCGCCCGCACCATCTCCCCCGCCTCGCAGACTCCGTCGAATCCGAGCACCTCCACCGGCATGCCGGGAACCGCCCGGTCGAGCCGGTCGCCCATGAAGTCCTGCATCGCCCTCACCCGGCCCCATTGCGGGCCTGCGACCAGCGAGTCGCCGACCCTCAGCGTGCCGCGTTGGACGAGGATGCTCACCACAGGGCCGCGGCCGGGATCGAGCTGGGACTCGATCACGGTTCCGGAGGCCGGGGCGTCGGGGTTCGCCCCCAGCTCCTCCAGCTCGGCGACGAGCAGGATCATGTCGAGCAGGTTGTCGAGACCTTCATGGGTCTTCGCCGAGACGTCGCAGTAGACGGTCTCCCCACCCCAGTCCTCCGGCGTCAGCCCGTCGGAGGCGAGCTCGTTGCGCACGCGGTCCGGCTGGGCGCCCTCTTTGTCGATCTTGTTGACGGCGATGAGGATCGGTACCTCGGCGGCGCGCGCGTGGTCGATCGCCTCTTTCGTCTGGGGCATCACCCCGTCGTCGGCGGCGACGACGATCACCGCGACGTCAGTCACCTTGGCGCCACGCGCGCGCATCGCCGTGAACGCGGCATGGCCCGGCGTGTCGAGGAAGGTGATCGTGCGGCTGTCGTGATGGACCTGGTAGGCGCCGATGTGCTGGGTGATCCCGCCCGCCTCGCCCGCCGCGACCTCGGTCTCCCGGATCGCGTCCAGCAGCGAGGTCTTGCCGTGGTCGACGTGGCCCATGATCGTCACCACCGGTGGACGGGCCTCCAGGCTCTCCTTGGAGTCCTCGAATTCAGGGGCCTCGGGCTCCTCGTCGGCCGCGGTGACGATCTCGATCTTCCGGTCGTACTCGTCGGCGATCGCCTTGATCGACTCGTCGGTCAGCGTTTGGGTGAGGGTCGCCATCTCCCCCATCGTCATCAGCTTCTTGATCACCTCGGCGCTTCCGAGCCCAAGCAGCTCGGCGACCTCGCGCACGGTGGCGCCCGAGTTGACCTTCGTGGCCTCGGGCTCTGCGGGCTCCTCGACCTTCGCCGGCGGCTCCTCGAGCAGCGGGCGGCGGCGACGCCCGCCCCGACGCCGCGGCGGCCGCTGCGGAGGCGGCCCGCCCATCTGGTCGCGGCGCGCGGCCTGCGAGTCGATCACGACGCGGCGTTTTTTTGTCGCCCCGGCGGGTTTTTTCGCGGCGGCCTTGGCCGGCGGGGGAGCGGACGCACTCGGACGCTCTTTGGCCTTTTTCGGCGGCTTGGGCGCTGCGTCTGCTTTCGGGGCGGCCTTGGCAGCCTTCGGCTTCGCCTGGGTTGCGGTCGCGGCTCCGCCGTCCCCCTTGGCACCGCCGATGGCCTTCAGCGCCTCCGACTCCTCGACGCTGGAAGCCGCCGCTTTCGCCTCGATCCCGGCCGCCTTCAGCGCGGCAAGCAGCTCCTTGCTGCTCAGGCCCTGGGCTTTGGCGATTTCATGAACCCGCTTCTTTGCCACTAAGCCTGCTCCGCCTCCTCGGCAACTGCCTCGTCGACGCCCTCGGCCTCTTCCGACTCCCCGTCAGCCTCATCCGCCGCCGGGGCGGTCTCCTCGACGCCTTCATCCTCGGAACCTTCCTCCGCATCCGCCTCTCCGGCGGGTGGCGCCGCAGGGGGTACCGCCTCCGAGGAAGCTTCAGCTACCGCAGGAGGCGGTGGGTCCCCTGCGGCGACAGGACCCGCCGGCTCCGGCTCTTCGGAGTCCTCGGCATCGACTTCGGCAACGGTCTCCTCCGCGGCCTCCTCGGCCGGCTCCTCGAAAGCGGCTTCGGCCCGCTCGACGATCTCCGTCACCTGACCATCGTCTGCGCCGTCGGCGAGGACCGCCACCTCTGCCTCCGAGAGTGGCGCGAGAACGGCGATCTGGTTGGTCTGGAAGCGGCTCAGCGCCTGATGCTGAGGCAGGCCGCAGTAGTGCGAGTCGCCGATCGCAGCGTTCGGGCAGCGACGGCCGTTCGACAGCACCGCCATGCAGTGGCCGTCGGACGCCTCCTCCCCCTCGTACTCGACCTCCTCTTCTTCGGAGGCGAACTCGGTCTCGGACTTGATGTCGACGCGCCAGCCGGTCAGGCGGGCGGCGAGGCGGGCGTTCTGCCCGTCGCGGCCGATCGCCAGCGAGAGCTGATCGTCGGGGACGATGACGGTCGCCTGGCGCTCCTCGTCGTCGACGATCACCTCGCGGACTCGCGCAGGTGACAGTGCCTTTGCCACGAAGCGGGCCGGCTCGTCGTTGTGGGGGATGATGTCGATCTTCTCCCCACGCAGCTCCGAGACCACCATCCGCACCCGAGAGCCGCGCGGCCCGACGCAGGCCCCGACCGGATCGACCCCGTCGGCGTGCGAGACGACCGCGATCTTCGAGCGGTAGCCGGGCTCACGCGCGACCCCGACGATTTCGACCAGCTTGTCGGCGATCTCGGGGACCTCCATTTCGAACAGCTTCTTGATCAGCTCCGGGCTGCGACGCGAGACGACGATCGCCGGCCCTTTGGTCGAGTCGGAGACGTCGGTGATCACGGCCTTGACCCGCATGCCGTGGTCGTAGCGCTCGTTGTAGACCTGCTCGGACTTGGGCAGAAGCGCCTCGACTCGCTCGCGCAGCTGGACCAGCGTGTAGCGCTTGTCGGACTGCTGGATGATCCCCGTGATCAGCTCGCCGACGCGGTCCTGGTACTCCTCGAACATCATCATCCGTTCGGCCTCGCGGATCCGTTGCAGGATCACCTGCTTGGCGGTCTGAGCGGCGATCCGGCCGAAATCGTCCGGCGTCACGTCCCGGGTCGAGATCTGATCCTCGTAGGGCGCGATCATCGCCGGGTCCAGCTCGGGCTCCTCCGGCTCGCGGAGCTCACCGGTCTCCGGATCGATCTCGCGCTCTTCCTCCTCCTGCGCTTCGGCCGCCTCGGCAAGCAGTTTCTCCTCCAGCTCGGGCGGCAGGATCAGCTCGAAGACGCGGAAGTCACCGGTCTCGTGGTCGAGGTCGACGCGGGCATATTTGGCTGCGCCCGGCGTCTTCTTGTAGGCCGAGAGGAGGGCGTCGGCGAGCGCGTCCATGAGGGTGTCCGCGGAGATCCCCTTTTCCTGCTCCAGGGCTTTGATCGCATCGACGATTTCTTTGCTCATTGAACCTCCCTTTGACTGGAGCGGCGGTACTTCGGGCCCGGCGAGGAAACCTCGAGCGAATAGTCGGCCCGAAGGTGGTTGAGGTGTCGGGTCACCCGTTCGCAGAGGGCAAGGTCGACGCCCTCGGGATGGTCGATGAACAGGCGCAGCGCCTCGCTTCCCGGCTGCTCGAGGGCAACCAGGTCAAGGCGCGAGTCGATCTCCCGGAGCTGGCGCTGGATGTCATTTTGCAGGTCTTCCATTCGAATCGGAGCGAAAAAAAAGTGGGCCAGGCCCACTTCTCGTACACGGATGAGGACGAAAAAGCTTGAGGCCAGTATAGCCCGCCTAGGCGCTCTGCCCGCTCCGCAACCCGGCTTTCCCACGCAGGGAATCGACACGGTCCAGAATCTGCTCGGCGATCACGTCCTTGGAGGCCTGCGGCAGCCGGATCTCCGAAGAGGGGTCGATCAGGGTGACCGCGTTGTCCGGGCTGTCGAAGCCGATCGACGGGTCGGAGATGTCGTTGAGGACGATCAGGTCAGCGCCCTTGCGGGCCAGCTTCTCGCGCGCCCGCTCGATCCCGCCCCCATGCTCGGCGGCGAAGCCGACGATCGCCTGTCCCCTGTCCCTGGTGGCGGCGAGCCCTGCCAGCACGTCCTCTGTCGGCTCCAGGCGGAGCTCCAGCCCGTCGCCCGCCCGCTGCAGCTTCTTGCCGGCGATCTCTCCGGCGCGGAAGTCGGCGGGCGCCGCCGCCATCAGGAGGAGGTGGCTCGACGGGAACTCCGCCCTGGCCGCCTCGGCCAGCTGCGCAGTCGTCTCGACGTCGATGCGGTGCACCCCCGCCGGCTCGCGGAGGGCGACGTTGGCGGCGATCAGAGTCACATCCGCCCCCCTGCGGGCAGCGGCCGCCGCAAGCGCGAGTCCCATCCGGCCGCTCGAGCGGTTGCCGAGGAACCGCACCGGGTCGATCGGCTCGCGCGTGCCCCCCGCCGTGACCAGCACCCGCAGGCCGTCCCACGGCCGGTGGCCGGCCGGAAGTACGGCTTCCACCCGCTCGAGCAGGACGGCCGGGTCGGGCAGCCTGCCCTTGCCGGCCTCGCCTCGCGAGGCGAGTCGCCCCTCCTCGGGGTCGATCACGACTATGCCGCGCTCGCGCAGCGTCGCCAGGTTCGCGCGCGTCGCCGCGTCGGAGTACATCCTGTCGTTCATCGCCGGGGCGACCAGGCGGGGTGCCGAGCAGGCAAGGAAGCTCGTCGTCAGCATCGAGTCGGCGATCCCGGCGGCGAGCTTCGCGACCGTGTTGGCCGAAGCGGGGGCGACGACGAAGGCATCGCAATTGGCCGCGACCTCGAGGTGCCCGATCGGGTCGTGCCCGGGTGCCGGGTCGCCGGGGAACGCCCCCCGCATCGGGTCGCGCTCGAACTCGGAGGCCAGCACCGGCGCCCCGACGATCCCCTCGAAGGACGCGGCTCCGACGAAGCGGCCCGCCGCCTCCGTCATCACCACCCGCACCCCGTGTCCGGCGAGGGTCGCCAGCCGGGCCAGCTCGAGAGACTTGTAGGCAGCGATCCCGCCGCTTACGCCGAGCAGGATTCTGGCCATCGATTTCCTCCTTCGAGGAGCGGGATCAGGCGCGGTACTCGTATTTGAGCTTGCCGTCGGCGAGCTCGTCAAGCGCCATCGAGAGGTAGTTGGCCTCGCCGTGCGTCTCAACCATCGGCGGCGGGTACTCGCCGAAGCTGCCTTCGCCGAGGTTGTGGAAGTAGCTGTTTATCTGGCGCGCCCGCTTCGCCGCGACGACGACCGCGGCGTAGTGCGAGTCGGCGTGGTCCAGGAGCTTGTCTACTCGTGGGGTGATCATCAGGCCGGAGAGTCTAGAGATAAGCCGAGCTCGGCGCGCACGATCTCCTCCAGCTCGCCCGCAGCTCGCCGAAGATCGTCGTTGACTACGGTGTGGGCGAACTCGCCGCGGGCAGCCATCTCCTGCGCAGCGACCTCGAGGCGCGCGTCGATGGCCTCGTCCGAGTCCGAGCCGCGCCGCTCGAGGCGCTCTCTCAGAACCTCGGGACCGGGAGGCGCGATGAATACCTGCACCGACTCGCGCATCGCCGCACGCACCTGCCGGGCCCCCTGCACCTCGATCTCGAGCACGACCGAGCGCCCCTCGGCCAGCCGTCGCCGCACCTCCGAGCGCAGCGTCCCATAGCGGTTGCCGCTGTATGTGGCGAACTCGAGGAAGTCGCCCGCCGCGATCCGCTCGTCGAACTCGGCCTCGCTGAGGAAGTGGTAGTCGGTGCCGTCCACCTCCCCCTCCCGTGGCGCTCGCGTGGTCGCCGAGACGGAGAGCTCCAGACCGGGGAGACGTTCGAGCAGCATCGCGATGAGCGTCCCCTTCCCCACGCCGCTCGGGCCTGTGATCACGAAAACCTTCGACATGGCGGCGGGATACTGACCGCCGAGGCGGTCGTCTACCTACGAAGCTGGGAGACGAGCTCGGCCCGCTGCCGTTCGGAGAGGCCCCCGATCGTCTTTGAGGGCGAGATCCGGCACTGGTTGAGGATCCGGTTGGTCTTGACCCGACCGTACTTGGGAACGGCCAGCAGCATGTCGAAGACCTTCGCGGTCATCACGTACTCGGGCGGGTCGAGCAGGAGGGCATGGATGCTCGCCTTGCCGGCCTTCAGGTCCTTCTTCAGCTTGGCGCGGGCGGTGCGAATGTCGTTGGCCCTCCTCAGCGCGTCCATCCTTTGATCCAGTGACCGCTCCGGGGCCGCCGCCGAGGTCTTTACTGGGGCCATCATGCGCGGCGAGTATAGCCGCGCGCACGAGGCGCGCAAGGCCATTTCAGGGTTTTTCGGGCAAATTCACCTGGACCTCGACTCGAGGTTGAGGACCCGGCCTCCCTGAAAGTTGGTTTTGGAGTTCTGAAGCAATGCGCTCGCCGGCGCGGGGATCTCGAAAGCTCTCCGTCCCGACCGCCACCAGCGAGGCGCCGGCGTCGATCATCTCGAGCGCGTCCGCCCCGTCGCCGACTCCGCCCATGCCTACGATCGGCAGGCGGACGGCCGCCGCGACCGAGCGGATCTGCGCTATCGCGACCGGCCGGATCGCGGGCCCGGAAAGACCGCCGTGCCCGGCAGCGATCGCCGGCTCGCCGCTGCTCGGGTCGATCGCGCCCGCCTTCAGCGTGTTCACAAGCGAGACCGCGTCCGCCCCACCCTCCTCGGCGGCGACCGCGACCTCGGCCGGATTCGCCACGTTGGGCGTCAGCTTCACGATCAGCGGCTTCGGCGTCAGTGGCCGCACCGCCTCCAGCAGGGCAACCGTCTCGGATGGGCTCTCGCCGACGATCAGGCCGGAGTGCACGTTGGGGCAGGAGACGTTCAGCTCGATCGCGGCGACCTCATGCCTCTCCCCCACACCGCGAATCAGCTCGGTGAACTCCTCCCTACTCGTCGCCATGATCGAGACGATCAGCGGCACGGGGAGCTCGGCGAGCGTCGGAAGGTCCTCCGCTAGGAACCGTTCCAGTCCCTTATTCGGGAGGCCGATCGAATTGATCATCCCGGCCGGCGTCTCCCAGATCCGCTGCGGCTCGTTCCCCGCGCGCGGCTCCCGCGTGATCGTCTTGCTGACGAACGCCGCGAACGGAAAGTCCCTCAGCAGCTCATCGCCGTAAACCTTGCGGGCAGCAATCGCATCGAAGGTCCCGGAGGCATTGATCACAGGGTGCTTCAGCTCGAGGCCGCAGAAACCGACGCCGCCCCGGCCCGCGGGTCCTGTCGCCGCACGGGGCCCCCCGCCTCCTGCGGTAGCTGAAGCTTCCTCGGGAGCGGGCCTCCCTACGGCGCCACCCGCGGGAGTGGCGGTCGCGACAACAGACTCTCGCCAAGCCCCAGCGCGGATGACAGGACCGTCGACGCAGAGTCGGATGTAGCCGTCACCGGCGGGATTCGGGACCGCGCAGCCGAAGCAGGCGCCGAAGCCGCAGGCCATCGGAGCCTCCATCGCGAGCTGGCAAGGGACGGAGTGCTCGCCGCAGATTGCTGTCACGGAGTCGAGCATGGCGGGGGGGCCGCAGGCGTAGACGACCGCGGAGGTTGCGTCGTCGCCGAGCAGCATGGTGGCGAGGAGGTCCGTGACGTAGCCGTGATGGCCGGTGTGGCCGTCCTCGCTCGCGAGGGCGATCTCGTGGCAGCTGAACAGGTCGTCCAGGCCCCCCGAGTGCAACCGGTCGCGGAAGCCGAGCAGGATCCGGGTCGGCACACCCTGATTCGCAAGGCTGCGGCGGAGGATCGCCAGCGGGGCGATCCCGATGCCCCCGCCGACCAGGATCGCGCCGGCCGCGCCCTGGGCGGGCGGCGAGAAACGGTTCCCGAGAGGCCCGTTCACCCAGACCTCCTCGCCGACCTCGAGCTCGCAGAGCCGTTCGGTGCCCGGCCCGACCGCCTCGAGGAGGAAATCGAGTCGCAGGCCCTCGCCGCGGGGCGCGGCGTCGGCCACCGAGAGCGCGCGCGGCAGGTACGGGCGCTGGGAGCGCTGCTCCCAATGTCGTGCTGCGGCGAGCATGTAGAACTGCCCCGGACGCGGCTCGGGACCGTCCCGGTCTAGAAGCGAGATCACCCGATACCCGCCCGAGGGGCGGCTCTCGAGCACCTCGCAGGCCCTGCGGCCGAACGGGGCGCTCATCGCCGCTGCCCGGTCCCCGAGCGCTCGTGCACCTCCTGGAGGGCGATGACGCCGGCCTCGCCCTGCTGGCTGCGCGCCGCGATCGCCCGGACGGCTGCGGTCGCCCCCGTCATCGTCGTGATGCAGGGGACGCCGTGGCGCACCGCGGCGGTGCGAATCGCATGGCCGTCGGCGCGGGCGCCAGAGCCGGTCGGCGTGTTGATCACAAGCGCGCAATGGTGCTCGCGGATCAGGTCGATCGCGTTGCGCCCTCCCTCGCTCAGCTTGTTGATCCGGGTCACCGGGACGCCCATCGCCGCGATCGACTGCGCCGTGCCGGTCGTCGCGATCACCTCGAAGCCGAGGTCGTGGAATCGCGCGGCCAGCTGCGTCGCCGCCGGCTTGTCGGTGTCGGTGACGGTGATGAAGACCGCCCCCTCGGTGGGCAGCGAGACCCCGGCCGCCGCCTGAGCCTTGGCAAAGGCGGTCGGGAAATCGCCGGCGATCCCCATCACCTCGCCGGTGCTCTTCATCTCCGGCCCGAGCACCGAGTCGACCCCGGCGAAGCGGGCGAACGGGAGCACCGCCTCCTTGACGCTCACGTAGCCCGTCGGCGGCTCGGGCAGGTCGATCTCGGCGAGCTTCTCCCCCAGCATCAGGCGCGCCGCGACCTTGGCGAGGGGCGTTCCGGTCGCCTTCGAGACGAAGGGAACGGTGCGCGATGCGCGCGGATTGGCCTCGATCACGTAGAGCTCGCCGGCGGCGACCGCGTACTGGATGTTGATCAGCCCGATCACGCCGAGCTCGAGGGCGATCCGCTCAGTGGTCTCGCGGATCGCGGTCAGCATCTCCTCCCCGAGACTGAGTGGGGGGATCACGCAGGCCGAGTCGCCCGAGTGAACTCCGGCCTCCTCGACGTGCTGCATGATGCCGGCGATGTGGACCTCGCTGCCGTCGCCGAGCGCGTCGACGTCCACCTCGACCGCGTTCTCCAGGAACCGGTCGAGGAGCAGCGGGTGCTCCTGGTCGGCCCTGACGTTCGCCTCCAGGTAGGCATGGAGGTTCTCGGTCGAGTAGCAGATCTCCATCGCCCGGCCGCCCAGAACATAGGAGGGGCGGACAAGGAGGGGATATCCGACCTCCTCGGCGATCACCGCCGCCTCCTCCGCCGAAAGCGCCGTCCCGTACGGGGGGTGCTTGACGCCCAGCCTGCGCAGGAGGGCGCCGAAGCGGCCGCGGTCCTCGGCCAGGTCGATCGCGTCGACCGGCGTTCCAAGCAGCGGGACCCCGGCCTCCTCCAGCGCCCGCGCCAGCTTCAGCGGCGTCTGGCCGCCGAACTGGACTATCACCCCCTCGGGCTTCTCGAGCTCGCAGACGGCGAGTACGTCCTCGACCGTCAGCGGCTCGAAGTAGAGGCGATCGGAGGTGTCGTAGTCGGTCGAGACGGTCTCGGGGTTGCAGTTGATCATCACCGCGTCGCGGCCCAGCTCGCGGGCCGTCATCGCCGCGTGAACGCAGCAGTAGTCGAACTCGATGCCCTGTCCGATCCGGTTCGGCCCCGCCCCGAGGATCACCACGGACTCCCGCTCGCCGAGCCGCACCTCTGAGGCCGCGGCCCCGTCCGGTCCGGGGCGCTCGTGGGCCGAGTAGAAGTAGGGGGTCGCAGCCTCGAACTCGGCGGCGCAGGTGTCGACCGCCTTGAAGGTCCGCAGCAGCCCGTCGGTCCCGTCCCCGTCGGTGGAAAGCGCCTCCAGCTCGCGCAGGAACCATCGGTCGACCAGGCAGCGCGCATGGATCGCCTCCAGGTCGACCCTCCGGCGAAAGGCCTCGAGGACGAGGTCGAAGCGGTCGGCGCTCGGCACCGCGATCGCCTCGAGCAGCGCCTCGTCCTCGGCCGGCGGCTCGCAGGGAGAGTCGAGCTCGCGCGAGCGCATCGCCTTCGCGAAGGACTCGCGGAAGGTGCGGCCGATCGCCATCACCTCCCCCACGCTCTGCATGTGGGTGGAGAGCCGCCCCTCCGCTGCGGGGAACTTCTCGAAGGCGAAGCGGGGCACCTTCGTCACCACGTAGTCGATCGTCGGCTCGAACGACGCGGGGGTGGCGCGGGTGATGTCGTTGGGGATCTCCTCCAGCGTGTAGCCGACCGCAAGCTTGGCGGCCATCTTGGCGATCGGGAAGCCGGTCGCCTTCGAGGCCAGCGCCGAGGAGCGCGAGACCCGCGGGTTCATCTCGATCACCACGATCTCGCCGCTCTCCGGATCGACCGCGAACTGGATGTTGGAGCCTCCCGTCTCGACCCCGACCGCGCGGATCACCGCGATCGCCTGGTCGCGGAGCTCCTGGTACAAACGGTCGCTGAGAGTCTGCGCGGGAGCGACCGTGACCGAGTCGCCGGTGTGGACCCCCATCGGGTCCATGTTCTCGATCGAGCAGATGATCACCACGTTGTCGTTGCGGTCCCGCATCACCTCGAGCTCGAACTCGCCCCACCCGATCACCGACTCCTCGACCAGGACCTGGTTGATGGGGCTCGCCGCAAGGCCCTCGGTGACGACCTGGCGCAGCTCGGTCTCGGTGTATCCGACCCCCCCGCCCTGGCCGCCGAGGGTGAAGGCGGGACGGACGATCGCCGGCAGCGTGATGCGATCCTCGGAGAGCGCGGTCTCGACCTCGGCAAGGCTGCCGACCGTCAGCGACCAGGGGATCCGGAGCCCCGCCTCGGTCATCGTGCGGCGGAACTCCTCGCGATCCTCGGCGCGGCGGATCGTCGTCTGGTCGGCACCGATCAGCTCGACGCCGAACCGCTCCAGCGTGCCGTCGTCGTGCAGCGCCATCGCGACGTTGAGCGCCGTTTGACCGCCCAGAGTCGGAAGCAGCGCATCCGGCCGCTCCTTCTCGATGATCTTCGCCACCGGGCCGGGCAGGAGCGGCTCGACGTAGGTCGCGGTGGCGAACTCCGGGTCGGTCATGATCGTCGCCGGATTCGAGTTGACGAGGACGACCTCGTAGCCCTCCTCGAGCAGGACCTTGCAAGCCTGCACGCCGGAGTAGTCGAACTCCGCGGCCTGCCCGATCACGATCGGCCCGGAGCCGACCAGCAGGATCTTCTCGATGTCCTCCCTCCTAGGCATGGGCCAGCTCCAGGAAGGAGTCGAACAGGTGGCGCGCATCGTGGGGGCCGGGGCCCGCCTCGGGGTGGTACTGAACCGTCGCCCCGGCGACGTCGCGCAGAACGAGCCCCTCGACGGTGCGGTCGTAGAGGTTGATGTGGGAGAGCTCGGCGGCGCCGACCTCGGTCTCCCAGCGCACCGGCTCGTCGACCTCGATCCGCGGCTCGCCGTCGGGACCCTGCACCGCGAAGCCGTGGTTCTGGGAGGTGATGTCGATCCGCCCGGTCGCCAGGTCCTTGACCGGGTGGTTGGCGCCCCGGTGGCCGAACGGGAGCTTGAAGGTCTCGAGGCCGACCGCCCGGCAGAGAAGCTGATGGCCGAGGCAGATGCCGAAGATCGGTCGCTTGCCGACCAGCTCGCGCACGGTCGCGACCACGTAGTCAAGGGCGCCCGGGTCACCCGGCCCGTTCGCAAGGAAGACGACGTCCGGGTCCTCGGCGAGGACCTGCTGGGGGCTCGAGTCGCAGGGCATCAGGGTGAGGCGGCACCCCCGCTCGCGCAGCTGGCGGACGATGTTGAGCTTCACTCCGGTGTCGATGCCGACCACATGGGGGCCGTCGCCGTCGAAGCGCACGGGCTCGGGCGGGGTCACGGTGCGGGCAAGGTCGGCCCCATCCATCGGAGGCTCGGCGGCGACCCGCTCGCGCGCCTCGGCCTCTGCGATCTCCGCCGGGAAGATGCCGCCGCGCATCGCGCCGCGGTCGCGGATGTGGCGCACCAGGGCGCGGGTGTCGACGCCGCCGATTCCCGGCGTGCCGCTGTCCCTCAGCCAGTCGAGCCAGCCGCCCTCCGCGGTCGAGACGTCCTCGCGATTCTTCGGGTCGCGCATCACGACGCCCCGCGCCTGCGCCCGTTCGGACTCCATCGCGTCGGCGGAGACCCCGTAGTTGCCGATCAGCGGGTAGGTGAAGACGATGATCTGTCCGGCGTAGGAGGGGTCGGTGACCGACTCCTGGTAGCCGCTCATCGCCGTGTTGAAGACGACCTCGCCGGTGACCGGCTCGGGATGCGCGCACAGATCGCCGTCGAAGCGGGTGCCGTCCTCGAGCAGGAGGTAACCGTCCGCCGTCATCATGCTGCCACCCCAAGCGTGAACGAGCGGAGCCGGAAGGCGACCTGGCCGGCGGCGATCGTCATCAGGACGCGCCCGGTGAGGCGGCGGCCATCGCACCAGGAGTTCGCCGAGCGGCTCTCGTAGCCTTCTTCTCCGACCGTCCACTCGGCGCCGAGGTCGCAGAGGACGACGTTCGCCTCGCTGCCGGGGGACAGGGACGGGCGGGGCAGCCCGAATGGCTCGCATCCGCCGGCCAGCCGCTCGACCACCAGACCGAGCTCGAGCAGGCCGGGCCCGACGAGGTCGGTGTGGATGGCGGCGAAAGCCGTCTCGAGGCCGGTGACCCCCATCGCCGCCTGCTCGAAGGGAACCTCCTTTTCTTCTGCCGCATGCGGTGCGTGGTCGGTCGCGATGCAGTCGATGGTGCCGTCGCGCAGGCCGTCGAGAAGCGCCAACCGATCGCTCTCGGCGCGGAGCGGTGGATTCATCTTGAAACGGCGCGCGTCGAGGCTGCGCACCGCCTCGTCGGTGAGACAGAGATGGTGCGGGCTCACCTCGCAACTGACCTGAACCCCGGCCGCCTTCGCGGCGCGGACCGCCTCGACCGACTCCGCGGCCGAGAGGTGCTGGACGTGGATCCGCCCCTCCTCGTAACCGGCGAGGGCGACGTCGCGGGCGATCATCGTCGACTCGGAGACCGAGGGGATGCCGGCGAGCCCGAGGGCGGCGGAGACAGGGCCCTCGTGCATGACGCCCTTTCCGGAGAGCTCGGGGTCCTCCTCGTGGAGGGCGATCGTGCCGCCGCTGAGGCGCTGGTACTGGAGCGCCCGTCGCAGGATCCGGGCGCTGCGGACCGGCAGGCCGTCGTCGCTGAAGCCGACCGCGCCGGCTTCGCGGATCTCGGCCATCTCGCTCAGCTCCTCCCCCGCCATCCCCCGCGTCAGCGTGGCCAGGAATCCGACCGCCACCGAGGCCCGCTCGCGGGCCTCCTCGCGGAGCGCCTCGACGTCGGCGGCGCTCGACACCGGCGGCTCGGTGTTGGCCATCGCGAGGATTCCGCAGTAGCCGCCGGCGGCCGCCGCGCGGGCGCCGGTCTCGATGTCCTCCTTGTGCTCCTGGCCGGGCGTGCGCAGATGCACGTGGGGGTCGAAGAAGGCGGGGAAGGCGTGCAGCCCATCGGCGTCGACGGTCTCCGCGCCCGGCACCTCGGCGGCCCCCGGCGCGGTCAGCTCCGCTATCTCCCCGGCCCTGATGACGACGTCCCGCTCTCCGTCGATCCCGGCGACAGGGTCAAGGACCGTGGCGCCGCGCAGGATCAGGTCGGCGCCCTCGGCGGAGCGCATGTCGAGCGCCTCCCGCAGGCTCATTCCGATCCCTTCCGCTTGATGCGCCAATACCTCACGCTCATGCCGGCTGCCCGATCTCGGTCGGGCCCGGGGATGGAGCGCCCTCGCCCCTGGCCGGCCCGGTGCGCTCGCCGCTGGCAAGCAGCTCGTAGAGGATCGCCATCCGCACCACGAGCCCGGAGGAGACCTGGTCCGCGACCAGCGACTGCGGCGAGTCGATCGCCTCACCCGAGATCTCGACGCCGCGGTTGACCGGGCCAGGGTGCATCAGCAGCTGCCGTGGGCTGAGTCGGCGCAGACCGATCTGGTAGTGCGTCGCGTACTCGCGAATCGACGGTATGAAGCTCTCCTCCATGCGCTCGCGCTGCAGCCGCAGGGCGTAGACGACGTCCGCCTCCTCGAGTCGCTCGAGCGTGTGCTCGACCGAGCAGCCGAGCTGCTCGATGCCGCGCGGGATCAGGGTCGGCGGGCCGCAAACCGTCACCTCGGCCCCCATCTCCTGAAAGGCGATCAGGTTGGAGCGGGCGACCCGGCTGTGCAGGACGTCGCCGACGATCCAGATCCGCACTCCGTCGAGCGTCTCGAGCCGGCGCCGTAGCGTGAAGAGGTCGAGCAGGGCCTGGCTGGGGTGCTCGTGCTTGCCGTCACCGGCGTTGACGACCGCCGCCTCCGACCAGCCCGCGACGAGCTGTGCGGCCCCGGCATGGGGGTGGCGGACCACGATCGCGGCCGGGTCGTAGGCCGAGAGGGTCATCACGGTGTCCTTCAGCGACTCGCCCTTCTCGACCGAGGAGCCGCTCGCCTTGACCGAGACGAGATCTGCCGAGAGGCGCTTCGCGGCGAGCTCGAAGGACGAGCTGGTGCGGGTGCTCGACTCGTAGAAGAGGCTGACGATGGTCCGTCCCCGCAGGGTCGGGACTTTCTTGATGTCGCGGCGGCCGATCTCCGAGAAGCTCTCGGCGCGGTCGAGGATCGCCTCGATCTCCTCGCGTCCGAGCTGCTCGATGCCGAGCAGGTGCCTCATGCAATCGCCTCCGCTGCCTCGGACTCGGAGATCGTCACCTCGTCGACCTGGTCGATCTCCTCGAGCCGCACGTTCACCCGCTCGTCGGATGCGGTGGGGAGGTTCTTGCCGACGTAGTCGGGCCGGATCGGAAGCTCGCGATGGCCGCGGTCGCAGAGAACCGCCAGCTGCACACGCTGCGGGCGGCCGTAGTCGAAGAGGGCGTCGATCGCAGCCCGTACGGTGCGCCCCGTGAAGAGGACGTCGTCGACGAGGACCACGGTGCCCCCGCTCAGGTCGAAGTCGATGTGGGAGGCGTGGACGATGGGCTGGGAGGCCGGCTGCCTGCCCCCCACGTCGTCGCGGTAGAAGGCGATGTCGACGTCGCCGATCGGCACCTCGACGTCGGTCAGCTCGCCGATCAGCGCGTGGAGCCTCCGGGCGAGGATCGCCCCGCGGGTGTGGATGCCGACGATCGAGATGCCGTCCGGAGAGGGGTTCTTCTCGGTGATCTCATGGGCGATGCGCCGCAGCGCCCGCCTCAGATCGTCGCGCTCGAGCACGACCTTCTCGCTCACGATTCTGCTCCTTCCCGGCCTCACGGGACCTGGGTTAAAGGACGGCGCAAGCGTAGCAGCGACCCGGGATGCCCTGGGAACGCCGAAAGCCGGAAAGTGCGACCCTCCGGGTCGTGAAACGGGAGGTTCGCGAGGCGATCTCGAGGCATGAGGAGGCGGGAGCGCGCTTCGCGGCCGCCGGCGTCGGCAGCTTCGCCCTCGACCAGGGAGACGGCGACCCGGTGGTCCTCGTGCATGGGGTTCCGGTGAGCTCCTTCGTCTATCGGAGGCTGGTGCCCGAGCTGGCCGCGCGGGGGCTGCGGGCGGTCGCCTTCGACCTGCCCGGCCTCGGGCTGGCGGAGCGGCCCGAGGAATTCGACTACAGCTGGTCGGGCCTCGCCGGCTGGACCGGGAGCGCGATCGACGCGCTCGGCATCGAGCGCTGCCACCTCGTGGTGCACGACATCGGCGGGCCGATCGGCCTCCAGTGGGCGATCGAGCACCCGGAGCGTGTGCTTTCCCTGACCGCGCTCAACACGCTCATCGACGTTGCCTCATTCCACCGGCCGTGGCCGATGCACCCGTTCTCGATCCGCGGCGTCGGCGAGCTGTGGCTCCGCAGCATGGCGCCGCCGCTCTTCGCCGAGGTTTATTACGGGGTGGGGATCGCCGACCGCGACGCCGTGCCACGGGCAGAGGTTCTCGCCCACCATGCGCTGCTGCGCCGCGAGGACGGCGGGCGCGCCTTCCTGCGGATCATGCGCGGCTTCGAACTGAACGAGGACAGGGAGCGTTTCCTCTTCGACGGGCTGGCCGGTCGCGCGTATCCCGCCCAGGTGCTCTGGGGAGAGCGCGATCGAATGCTCGGCGAGCGTCGGAGGCGCGCGGCGCAGCGTGCGCTCGGGGTCGAGCAGCCGACGCTGCTCCCCGCCAGGCACTTCGTCCAGGAAGACCAGGCCGCTGCTGTCGCGGCCGCGGTCGCCGCGCTAGCCGCCTGACTCCGGCGACGGCTCGGGCTCGGGCTCGGGCTCGGAACGCTGGCGCGCGCCGTTCGGGATGAGAACCGGATCCCCTCGCTCCGGAAATGGGATCTCGACGACGTCGAAGTCGCGAGGGGCGATCGTCGGCGCGTACACCCCGCGGGCCTCCTCGAGCACCTTCCCGACGTGGTAGCGGGACGAGATGTGGACGATGGCGAGCATCTTCACGCCGGCCTCGCGGGCGATCGCCGCCGCCTGTCCCACGGTCGAGTGTCCCGTGTCGGCGGCCCGCTGCGCCTCCTCTTCGGAGAAGCTGGCGTCGTGGACCAGCAGCTCGGCCCCCCGCGCCGCCTCGAGCGTAGCCGGGCAGGGGGCGGTGTCGCCGGTGACCGTCAGCCTGCGGCCTGGTCGCGACTCGCCCATCACCTGCTCCGGGCCGACCGTGCCGTCCGATCCGGGCACCTGCTTGCCCCGCTGCAGGGCGGCGAAGTCGGGCCCTTCGCGGACCCCGAGGCGCTTCGCCGCCTCGGGGTCGAAGCGGCCCGGCCTCTCCTCCTCGACGAGCGCGTAGCCGAGCGCGCGAATGCCGTGCTCGACCGGGAAGGAGCGCAACGCCGCCCCTTCGAGCGGGATCCAGTCGTCCGGGTCGAGTTCGACCAGATTGAGCTTGAAGCGGAGGCGCCCGATGATCCGCTGCAGCGTCTTGAACAGGTCCACCAGGCCGCGCGGGCCGTAGACCGTGAGCGGAGCCTCCCGCTCGGTCAGGTCATACGTTTTCAGCAACCCGGGCAGGCCGAGGAAATGGTCGGCGTGGAAATGAGTGAGGTAGATCTCGTCGACCTGGACCAGGCCCAGGGAGCGCTGCATCTGCCGCTGCGTTCCCTCCCCGCAATCGAACAGCAGCCGTTCCCCGCCCCGGGAGACGAGCAGGCTCGCGGTCGAGCGCCGCGCCGAGGGCACGGCGCCGCCGGTGCCCAGGAAGGCCACAGAGAGGTCCATGTTCGGCGAGCCTACGCGACGTCAGCCAAAGCCACTCTTTCGCGGCTCGCCCCTTCGGCAACCTCGCACAACGCGTCGCGAGTCCAGCGAGCAAGCTCGTACTGCTCCGCCATCCGAATCCGTCGCTTCTGGTTGTTCCGAGTGGGCTCAAGCCGCAGCCAGCCGGAGGTCGAAGCAACTGCATCGAGTGGCACGAGGTAGATGTCCTCGGTGGGTGGAAAGTAGACACCAAAAATATCCGCGTGCCCCTCGTAGGACAGGCGCCCTCGCCCGTGGTCAGTCGTCCGGGTGTTGAACCTCATGCAGCCGCCGTTTCGCCATGCCGTCTTGCACTGAACCTTCAAGCAGCCAGCGCCAACCAAGTCGACCGCAAGGTCATAGGGCTGGCCTTCGCCAAAAGGAACCAGAACGTCGAAACCTCGGTTAACAAGCGCTGCGAGAATCGCCGCCTCGGCCCTGTTGCCGCTTCCCCTGCGCGCCATGAGAGGGAACTGTATGGTCGGAGCCGGATAGAACGTATGTTCGCTCCGTCCCATCAGGTCCCGGCGACTAAGCTCCTAGGCCTGCGCCCGTAGCTCAGCTGGATAGAGCGCCGCCCTCCGGAGGCGGAGGCCACAGGTTCGAATCCTGTCGGGCGCGTAATGAACGGCCTCTTCGACACGCGCCCGCCGCGGGGGGCGTTGGCGGTGATCGCGGTGGGTCTGTTCGCGACCTTTGCCGCCGCCGTACTGCAGACCGAAAAGCCGCTCGGCTCCTCCGAACTCGAATGGGAGGCGAAGCAGGCGCTTCCGGACTCCAAGCGAGTCGAGATTCCCGGCGGCGGAGCGATGAAGATTGGGGAAGCCGAGATCCGCACGACCGAACTGAGCGCCGGTGGCTACCGCCTCTATCGGGTCTCGGCTGTGGTCAACATTGCCGCCGGCTCGGCCACCGGCCAGGGGCGCCTGCGCTGCGCGACGCGGGTGCCGCGCGGGCGCACGCTGATTGCCCACACCCCGAACAGCCGCGGCGCGTTCCCCCGCCCGAGCGAAGAAAAAGACCTTCTCAAACAGGGCGACGTGCCCGAACAGGTCGAACTCGAGTTCAGCACCCACGGAGGCGAATTCGCGGTGGTCGAACTTGGCGATGCCTTCCGCGAGTACACCAGCGCCCCCGGCGTGGTCGCGAGCTGGATCCCCTACCGGGTCGGGGTCCAGGAGTGGCAGTGGGGCCTGCCCTCGGGCCGTCCGAAGGAGTCGCTCGACCTAGGTTTCGCCTCCTTCTGGCGCACGGGGGGCGCGCCCGCGGGGGAAATCACCTGCTCCCTGGAGAACAGCGACGGCACGGCGACGGCTCAGACCTCCGGCGAAATGGCCCAGCTCGCGCCGGGTGCGTAGCTCGGGTGCCTAGGACGCCTCGGAGGCGACCAGCAGCTCCGGTCCCTCGACGCCTTTCCCGACCTTGTTCAGCTTCGGGTTGGCGGGAGCGCTTTCCATCCGCGAGGCCGGCAGCGGCCCGCACATCGCGATCGCGTCGTCGGCCTCGAGATCAGGGCGCAGCCACGCTGCCTCCCCCTCGGGCCCGGAGAGGATCACCGGCATCCGGTCGTGCACCTTCGCGACCAGCTCGTTCGGGGTCGTGGTGACGATCGTGCAGCTGTAGAGCCAGCCGTCGTCGAAGCCGCGATCCTCCTCTCCCTCCCACTCCTTGCGGGTGCAGATCCCCGCGAAGGCGAACGGCTGGCCGCCGTCCACCGTGAAGCGCCACGGCTGCCGCGGTTGCTTCGGATCCTCTGCCTTCATCCACTCGTAGAAGCCGTCGGCGACGATCAGGCAGCGGTGGCGGAACTTGCCGACCAACGGCCCATAGGCGCGGCTCGAGGTGAGGTTCTCGACTTTGGCGTTGATCATCCGGTAGCCGACCTTCAGGTCCTTGGCCCAGCGTGGCACCAGGCCCCAGCGCATCAGGCGCGCCTCCCGCTCGCCATGGGCGGCCTCGTCGGGGTCGGGCGAGGAGCGCACCGTCAACACCTCCTGCGTCGGCGCGACGTTGAAGCGGCCGAGCGCCGATTCGGCTCGCTTCGCCCGCTCCGCGGTGGGAGGTGGAGCCTTGCCCCCCGAGCCCCGCTCGAGCGATTTTTCGAGCTCGACCTGGAAGCGGTCCGCGATCGTCTTGGTGTCCTTCTTGGTGACGGTGAAGCGCCCGCACATGAGGGCAGCCTAGAGACTCGCTTTCTCCGCCACGCTCCTCTGCGGGCGCGCCTCGGTGTGCCGGCGGTACCACTCGACTGTTTGCCGTAACCCCTGCTCGAGCCCGATGCGCGGCCTCCAACCCGTGAGCCCGCGCAGCTTGGAGGAGTCGACGAACTGCCGGTCGATCTCCCCGTCCGGCGTCCCCGCTCCGAGGAACTCGGGCTCGATCGCGGTATCCGCGGCGGCGGCGACGAGCTCGATGACCTCACGGACCGAGTGGGGTCGCTCGCCGCCCGCGTTGAACGCCTCGCCTGCGGCGCCCGCGTCCAGTGCGTCGGCTATCGCCAGGTACGCCCCCACGGCGTCGTCCACGTGGAGGAAGTCGCGCTCGGGGCTGCCATCGGAGCGGATCACCGGGCGGCGTCCTTCGAGCAGCGCGACGACGGTCTCCGGAATGAGGCGGCTGAAGTTGAGGTCCCCGCCGCCGTAGACGTTGGCAAAACGCGTCACCGCAATCGGCAGGCCATGGGCCGCGGCATAGCTGCGCGCGATCACATCGGCCGCCGCCTTGCTCGCGTCATATGTGTTGGCGGCACGCAGCGGGAAGTCCTCGCGGTACGGGAGCTCGGGACTCGTCCCGTAGGCCTTGTCCGAGGAGGCGAAGACCACCCGCTCGACCTCCTGGCGCCGGCACGCCTCGAAGACGTGCCATGCGCCGGCGACGTTCACCTCGAGCGTCTCCAGGGGCGACTCCCTTGCGATCCCGACGATCGTCTGCGCCGCGAGGTGGAAGACCGAGTCGGAGCCATCGACCGCGGCCTCCACGGCAGCGGCATCGCGCAGATCTCCCTCGACCAGCTCAACCTCTTTGCGGATCCCGAGCAGGTCGAGGCCGGAGAGTCTGGTGCCGCCCACGTCGGCCGTTCGCGGCGCGGGCCGGTCGAGCACCCGGACCGAATCACCCCGCCGCAGCAGAGCCGCGGCCAGGTGGGAGCCGACGAAGCCGTGAGCGCCGCTGACCAGGGCGCGGCTCACGCTTCCTCCTGTGGCGCCTTATCCGTCATGTTCACGGAAAAGGCGCCACGGACCCCGAGAGGGCCGTCCACGGAGCCCGGCCCGATGCCCAGAGATCGTTGAGCACGAGGGCGTCCTTGTAGGTGTCCATGCAGTCCCAGAATCCCTCGTGGCGGAACCCATGTAGTTCGCCCGACTCGGCGAGGCCGCCCAGCGGCTCGCGCTCCAGGACGCTATCGGCGTCCAGGCGGTCGAGCACCCCGGGCTCGAAGCAGAAGAAGCCGCCGTTGATCCAGTGCTCGCTTCGGGGCTTCTCCGCGAAACCGGCCACGCGGCCATCCGGCTCGAGCTCGGCCACGCCCCATTGCAGGTGCGGGCGCACCAAGGTCATCGTCGCGAGATCCCCGTGCGAGCGGTGGAAGTCGAGCAGCGACTCCAGGTCCACGTCGGCGACCCCGTCGGAGTAGGTGACGAGGAAGGCGCCCTCTCCCAGCCTGCCGCTCAGCCCGGCGAGGCGGCCGCCGGTCGGCGTGTCGAGGCCGGTATCGACGCACTCGACGGCGACGCCATCGGGCCACGATTCAGCGTCGACGAAGTCCGCGATCGCGTCCCCCATGTAGCCGGTCGCCAGCAGGAACCGCTCGAAGCCCTGCGCCACGTAGATCCCGATCACGTGCCAGAGAATCGGCCGGCCGCCGATCTCTACCAGCGCCTTGGGCACCGTCTCCGTGCGCTCGCGCAGCCGCGTCCCGCGACCGCCGCAGAGGATGACGACGGGAGGTTTCAGCAGCCGCCGGCGACCGCGGGCAGGATCGTCACCTCGTCGCCCTCGCTGATCTCGGTCTCGAGGCCGTCCTGGAAGCGGATGTCCTCGCCGCTGACATAGACGTTGACGAAGCGGCGCAGGTCGCCGTCCTGGGTGATCCGCTCGCGCAGGTCGCCATGTGCCTCGAAGACCGCGTCCAGCACCTCCCCGACTGTCGAGCCGCTGACCTCCACCTCGGCCTCCCCCCCGGTCGCGGCACGAAGCTGCGTCGGAATCTTCACGGTGACTGCCATCTACGCCACTACCTCCTGCTGCTCGAACTTTGTCTCGAAGCTCTCCAGATCGGGGTCGATCTCCTCCATGCGGAACCTATCGCGGGTGGCGTCCAGGGTCTTCAGGCCCTCGCCCGTTATGTAGACGACGACCCGCTCGCCCACGCCGATCTCGCCACGCTCGACCAGCCTTGCCAAAACGCCGATCGTCACCCCTCCGGCGGTCTCGGTGAAGATCCCCGTGGTCTCGGCGAGCAGCGCGATCCCGTCGCGGATTTCCTCGTCGCCGACCGCGTCGATCGCGCCCCCGGTGCTGCGCGCCTGCTCCACCGCGTAGGGGCCGTCGGCGGGATCGCCGATCGCCAGGCTCTTGGCGATCGTCTCGGGCCGCTGCGGCTTGCACACGTCCCAACCTTCCGCGAACGCGGTCGCGACCGGGCTGCAGCCCTCTGCCTGGGCGCCGTTGAAGACCGGCAGCTCGCCCTCGACGAGGCCCAGCTCGATCCACTCCTGGAAGCCCCGGCCCAGCTTCGTGAACAGCGACCCGGATGCGATCGGGCAGACAACCCGGTCGGGCAGCTCCCAGCCGAGCTGCTCCGCCGTCTCGTAGGCGAGCGTCTTCGAGCCCTCCGCGTAGTAGGGCCGCAGGTTGACGTTGACGAAGGCCCACGGGCGAGTTTCGGCGAGCTGGGTGCATAGACGGTTGACGTCGTCGTAGTTGCCTCGCACCCCGACCAGGTTCGTCCCGTACACCCCGGTCGCCAGAAGCTTCTGCTCCTCCAGGTTGGCCGGTACGAAGACGTAGGACTCGAGGCCCGCCGCCGCCGCGTGGGCGGCGACCGCATTGGCGAGGTTCCCGGTCGACGCGCAGGCGACCGTCTCGAAGCCGAGCTCGCGTGCCTTGGCGACGGCGACCGCGACGACCCTGTCCTTGAACGAATGGGTCGGGTTGGCGGCGTCGTTCTTGATCCAGATCTCGGCGTCCACCCCGAGGCGCTCGGCGAGCCGGTCGGCGCGCAGCAGCGGCGTCAGGCCCGGCTCTAGCGGATCGCCGGGCCGCCCGACGAAGGGCAGGAAGTCCGCGTAGCGCCAGATTCCCTGCGACCCCGCCTGTATGCGCCGCCTCACCTCGGCCGGGTCGAGCGACGAGTTGTCGTATGCGACCTCCAGCGGACCGAAGCAGCTCTCGCAGGCGAAGCGGGCGTCGAGCTCATAGGTCGCCCCGCACTCCTTGCACCTCAGGCTCTCGATTGACATCCGATCTTCCTCTTCTTCGCGTTTAACGAAAAAACCTCCGCCTCTTGTGGGGCAGAGGTCCGATCGGACGTTTCCCCACATCTTCCAGGCCTTTGGCTACGACCTGCTGGACTTGGCACCTCCCCTCGGACCTGACGGTCCGAGGTGGTTGCCGGGGCTTCATTGGGCCAGTCCCTCCACCCCTCTGGATGTGGCGTTTATGTTGGGGAGAAGCCTACCAGGGGAAATATCGCCCAGTGCGTGCGTGCGGCGGCGGTTACCCTTGTCCCACCATGCCCGACGAGACGATGAGCCAGACCGATGCCGAACCTTCCAAAACCACGGCTACGGCGAACCGCGCGGCGCGGCGAGCTCATCCCCGCGGCACCCCAGCCTGAGTCACAGGCCCCGCGGGTCGAGCAGATCGACTCCTCCGGCCTGCGCTGGGTCAACATCGAGCGGCCCGGAGCCCCCGAGCGCGCCTGGCTGGAGGAGCACTTCGACTTCCACGCCCTCGACCTGGAGGACGTGCTCTCTCGCAACCAGCGGCCGAAGATCGACGTCTACGACGACTACCTCTTCATCGTCCTCCACTTCCCGGTGTTCGACCCTGCCGTCGGCCGCCTCGGCGCCGGAGAGCTCGACCTCTTCGTCGGCCCGGGCTATGTGGTGACGATCCCCAACCAGCCGCTGCAGCCGGTGGAGTACCTCTTCGAGCGCTGCCGGGCGAAAGAGGAGCTGCGCGAGCAGCTCTTCGGGCGCGGATCCGGGTACCTCCTCTACCGGCTCGTCGACGACAGCTTCGACTACTGCTTCCCGATGCTGCGCAAGATCGGCAACAAGCTCGACGCGCTCGAGGACGACATCTTCGAGGGCCGCTCGGACGAGGTGGTCCGCGACATCTCCAACGTCAAGCAGGAGATCATCAACTTCCGCAAGGTGATCCGTCCCCAGCGCCCCGTCCTCCGCGACCTCGAGAAGGTGAAGCAGCGGTATCTGGCCAGCGATCTCGACCTCGAGATCTACTTCGACGACATCGTCGACGCGCATGAGCGGATCTGGGACCTGCTCGAGAACTACAAGGAGGTCGTCGAGGCCCTGGCCGAGACCAACGAGTCGGTGATCTCACACCGCGTCAACGACATCCTCCGTGTGCTGACCTCGATCAGCGTCATCGTCCTCCCTCTCACCCTGATCGCAAGCGTCTGGGGGATGAACGTCGGCGTCCCCGGCGAGGGAAATGACGCCGACTTCTACGTGATCGTCGGCGCGATGCTCGTGATGTTCCTGGGAATGGTCATCTACTTCCGCAGGCGCGGCTGGCTATAGCACCCCCGGACGCGGGAGCGCGGGCGCGAGATCGCCGGTGGTGACGAGCGCGCCCGCGCGGGAGCGGAGGAGATGCACGTGGCTATAGCCTGCGGCGAGTGGCCAATTTCCGCATCTGGGCGCCGTGGCGCCTCGACTACGTGAAGGACGCGTCGAAGGACATGGAGGAGGAGTGCATCTTCTGCGCCAAGCCGGCGGCGGAGGACGACGAGGGAAACCTGATCGTCCACCGCGGCGAGCGGGCGTTCGTGATGCTCAACCTCTTCCCCTACACGAATGGGCACCTGATGGTCGCGCCCTACGAGCACACCAGCCGCCTCCAGGACCTCGAGGAGGCCACGATCGCGGAGATCATGGACCTCGCCCGGCGCTCGATGAGCCGGCTCGAGGAGGTCTATGACCCTCATGGCTACAACGTCGGCTTCAACCAGGGACGGGTCGCGGGCGCAGGGGTCGAGCACCACATCCACATGCATGTCGTCCCCCGCTGGGGCGGCGACACCAACTTCATGCCCGTGATCGCCGACACGAAAGTGATGCCGCAGACGCTGGAGCAGTCCTTCGAGGCGCTCAGGGGGGCGTTTTGAGCGAACAGCCGGTCCTCGCGCCTCCGGGGATCTTCAAGGCGTATGACATCCGCGGGCTGCACGGCTCCGAGATGGACGAGACGACGGCGCAGGCCATCGGGCGCGCCTTCGCCCGGGTCCTGGGCCGGCTGCGTGGCAAGGATCCGGGCGAGCTTCGCGTCGGCCTCGGTCGCGACATGCGCCTCACCTCGCCGAGGATGGCCACGGAGCTGCGGGACGGCCTCGTCTTCGAGGGGGTCACGGTGCTCGACGCCGGCATGGTCGCGACCGAGATGCTCTATTTCCTCGTCGGCTCACGCGAGCTCGACGGCGGTGCGATGGTCACCGCCTCGCACAACCCGAAGGCCTACACGGGCGTGAAGCTGATCAGGGAGGGTGCACTGGCACTCTCCGGCGACGCCGGCATCGGCGATGTTCAGCGCGAGATCGAGGCGGGCCTCGGCCACGCACCGGGCGGCGGCTCCTTCGAGGAGGTCGACATCTGGGACGAGTACCGCGCCCACGCCATCTCCTTCATCGATCCGCGGAACGTGCGGCCGATGAAGGTCGTCGTCGACGGGGGCAACGGGATGGCGGGACCGATGGTCGGGCCGACGCTGCGCGGGCTCGGCCTCGAGCTCGACGAGCTCTACTTCCAGCCCGACGGCGAGTTCCCCGATCACGAACCGAATCCGCTGCTCGAGAAGAACCGGAAGATGATCGAAGAGCGCGTGCGCTCCGCCGGCGCTGAGCTCGGCATCGCCTGGGACGGCGACGCCGACCGCTGCTTCTTCATCGACGGCGAGGGCGTCTTCTGCGACGGCGACTTCATCTGCGCCCTGCTGGCGCGCGCGGCGCTCTCGCGGAATCCCGGCGCGACGATCCTCTATGACCCTCGCTCCAGTCGCGCGGTCCCCGACACGGTCTCCGCTGAGGGCGGGCACTCGGACCTCTCGCGCGTAGGACACGCCTTCTTCAAGCAGCGGATGCGCGAGGAGGGCGCGGTCTTCGGCGGCGAGGTCTCCGGCCACTACTACTTCCGCGACTTCTGGAACGCCGACTCGGGCACGATTCCCGCCCTGCTGATCCTCGAGCTGCTTTCCCTCGACCGTCGCTCCATGGCCGAGCTGATGGCGGAGTTCCGCTCGCGCTACTTCATCTCCGGCGAGATCAACTCGGAGGTCGACGATCAGGAGGCCAAGATGGCAGAGATCGTGGACCGCTTTTCCGACGGCGAGATCACCCGCCTTGACGGGGTCTCGATCGACTATCCCGACTGGCACTTCAACGTCCGCCCCTCCAACACCGAGCCGCTTCTGCGCCTCAATCTCGAGTCGCTCGTCTCGCGCCAGGACATGGAGGCGAAGCGAGACGAGCTGCTGGCGCTGATCCGCTCATGAGCCTTAGCCCGGAGGAGGCTCTGGAGCAGGCAGCGCTGGCCGGCATCCACCGCCTGCGCATCCCCACCCCGTTCGCGGTCGGTCGCGTCAACTGCTACCTGATCGACGACGAGCCGCTGACGCTCGTCGACACCGGTCCCAACTCCGGCAAGGCCCTCGACGAGCTCCAGAATCAGCTCGGCGCCCTCGGCCATTCGATCGACGACCTCGAGCTCGTCATCATCACCCACCAGCACATCGACCATCTCGGCTTGGTCGAGATCATCGCCGAGCATTCCGGTGCCGCGGTGGCGGCCCTGCGCATCGCCGCCGAGCGGCTCGCCAACTTCAGCGAGGACGCCGAGGCCGAGGACGCGTTTGCGGTCGAGCTGATGCTGCGCAACGGCATCCCCTCTGAGGTCGCGCACGCCCTGCAGAGCGTCTCACGCAGCTTCCGCGGCTGGGGATCGCGCGCGGTGGTCACCCGTCCACTGGAGGACGGACAGGCGATGCCCTTCGCGAACCGCACCCTCCAGGCCTTGCACCGGCCCGGCCACAGCCCCTCGGACACCGTCTTCTGGGACGAGGAGCGGCGGATCCTGATCGCCGCCGATCATCTTCTTCCCCACATCTCCTCGAACCCGCTGATCACGCGTCCCCTCGACGGCTCCGGAAAGCGATCGCAGGCGCTCGTCACGTACATCGAGTCGCTGAAGCAGACAAGGGAGATGCCGGCGGAGATCGTTCTGCCCGGCCATGGCGACCCGGTCGTCGACCACGTCGCCCTGATCGACGACCGCCTCGCAAAGCACGAGCGGCGCAAGGAGAAGGTCTTCGGCCTGATCGAGGAGCGGTCGCGCACCGGCTACGAGATCGCGCAGGCGATCTGGGGCAACGTCGCCGTCACCCAGGCCTTCCTCACCCTCTCGGAGGTGATCGGCCACGCCGACCTCCTGGTCAACGAGGGACGCGTCCGCGAAATCGAGGATGGCCAGGTGATCCGCTACCAGGCAAATGCCTAGGATCCCGCCGCCCTGATCGTCGATGACCGCCCAGATCCGCTCCAGAAGGCTCCGAAAGTCCGCCAAGAAGCGGATGCTGATCATCGTCAACCCGTACGCGACCACGGTCTCCGACCGGCTCAAGAACCTGGTCGTCTACGCGCTTCAGGGCCGCTTCGAGGTTGAGACGGTCTCCACCGAGGCGCAGAACCACGCGACCGAGATCGGCCGCGAGGTCCGCGACCACGGCTACGACATCGTCGTCGCCTTCGGCGGCGACGGGACGCTGAACGAGGTCGCCAACGGGTTGGCGGGGACCGACGTCCCGGTCTCGGTGCTGCCCGGCGGCTCGACCAACGTGGTCGCGCGCACCCTTGGCATCCCCAACGACGTCGTC
Source organism: Solirubrobacterales bacterium (assembly GCA_036406595.1). GTDB lineage: Bacteria > Actinomycetota > Thermoleophilia > Solirubrobacterales > 70-9 > VRUE01. The sequence continues at coordinate 53,933 of DASXAR010000057.1, forward strand.
GACGCGACCGAGCATCTGCTCTCCCTGCTCGACGACTGGGCTCCGCACAGGATCGATCTCGGGGTCGCGGGCGAGCGCCGCTTCGTCTTCTCCTGCGGGGTCGGCATCGACGCGACCGTCGTGCGCAGGGTCGACGCGCACCCGAGGCTGAAGGGAGCGGTCGGGCCCTACTACTACACCTGGGCGGCGCTCTCCGCCTTCTACCGCAACTACATGATCGACCCGGTGCGCCTGCGCGTAGACGTGGCGGGTTCCTCGATCGAGGGCATCACCGCGCTGGCGCAGAACTCAGACCCGTTCACCTACTTCGCCAGCCGGCCGGTCCGCGTCTGCGAGGGAGTCTCGATCGACGACGGCACCCTCTCGCTCGGCGTCCTGAAGCGTGCCGCGCAGCGCGACATGCCGACCCTGATCCCGCGCCTCTTCAGCGAGCGGAGGCCGGCGGCCCGGCATCGCCAGATCGTCCATTTCGATGACGTCGAGGAGGCCAGGATCGAGTCCGTCTCGGAGACGCAGGACGGGGATCTGCGGCCGTTCCCCGTTCAGGTCGACGGCGACTACATCGGCGAGCGGACGCAGGTCGAGCTCCGGATCGAGCCCGCAGCCCTCACCGTAGTGGCCTAGCCGGGTTTCCGGCGACGGTCTCACCCGGAGCAACGTCCCTGGTCACCACCGCGCCCGCGCCGACGATCGCGCCCGGGCCGATCCGCACCCCTCCGAGGACGGTCGCCCCCGAGCCGATCGACGCCCCTCGCTCGACGAGCGTCACGAGCAGCTCCCAATCGTCCTCGGTCTGAAGCGCGCCGCTCTCGTTCGTGGCGCGCGGAAACTTGTCGTTGACGAAGGTCACCCCGTGGCCGATGAAGGCCCCGTCCTCGATCCGGACCCCGTCGCAGATGAAGGAGTGGCTCTGGACCTTGCAGTCGGCGCCTATCTCGGCCCCGCGCTGGATCTCGACGAACGGGCCGATCCGGGTGCGGGATCCGATCCGGCACCCGTAGAGGTTGGTGAACGGATGAACCACGACGTCCTCCCCGAAGGCGACATCGTGGATCTCACGGAGGCGTGCCTCAGGGTCGTGCATCCGGGCAAACAACGGCTGCAGACGGCACTTTTTTCCGCCAAATTCCAGCGCCGAAACGCAAGCAATCGGGGGTCTTTCACGTTCTATTCCCATGAAGGTGGCGGCCCAGCGGCCAACCGAAAATGGTGCGGGGCACGCCCCCCGGACATCGGTGGTCGCGATCGCCCGGGATCCGGGCACCCGGAGCCTCATCGCGGCGGCCCTCGACGACCCGGCTCTCGAGATCGCTTCCCAGGTCGAAGCGCCCGACGCAGCACTCGCTCTGGGCCTCGACTCCTCGAGGATCATCGTCTTCGTCTGCGACGTCGACCAGCCCCGTGAGATCACCAGCCTGCGTCGCCTGCACCGTGAAGCGCCGCAGGCGACGATCGTCGTGATCTCCCCGCCGACCACCGGGACCGGTGTCCGCCGCGCCCTCGACGCCGGCGCCGCCGCGCTGGTCTTCGCGCCGGAACTTGCCCATACCCTGGCGGCTACCGTTCGAGCGGTCGCCAGCGGGCAGACCGTCGTCCCCCGCAAGCTCCGAGCGGGAATCGAAAAGCCGAACCTCTCCCATCGCGAGCGGCAGGTCCTGACACTGGTCCGCAGCGGGCTCACAAACGCAGAGATAGCGCGGCAGCTCTACCTCGCCGAAAGCACGATCAAGAGCCACCTCTCCTCGATCTTCACGAAGTTCGGCGTTCGCTCGCGAAAGGAGGCCGCTGCGGTCTCCGTCGACCTCGAGTCGTTCCCCCACTCGATTCCAGCCGTTACGACCAACGGTCACTCCGAGCACGCGCCCGAGTGAGCGTTCCCTTCACCCGTCTCGACAACGCCGAGCCGGAGCTGCTCGGCGAGCTGATGGGCGCCGTGGACCGGGTCAGCCGCAGCGCCGCCTTCACCCTCGGCGCTGAGCTGGAGAGCTTCGAGGACGACTTCGCCGCCTGGTGCGAGGCTGACCACGCGGTCGGCGTCTCCTCGGGGACCGCGGCGCTCGCGCTGACCCTGCGCGCCCTCGGCATCGGACCAGGCGACGAGGTGATCGTCCCCACCAACAGCTTCATCGCCACCGCCGAGGCGGTCAGCGCCACGGGGGCGACTCCCCGGCTTGTCGACGTCGTCGAGGAGACCGCCCTGCTCACCGCGGATATCGCCGCGTCGGCGATGACGGCGCGAACCCGGTGCGTTATCCCGGTGCACCTCTACGGGCGCACCGTCGACATGGACCCTCTGCTGGAGCTGTGCCGGGAGCGCGGCGTGCTCGTCGTCGAGGATGCCTGCCAGGCTCACGGCGCCCGCTATGGCGGCCGTCCGGCCGGCTCGCTCGGCGATGCGGGCTGCTTCAGCTTCTACCCGACCAAGAACCTGGGTGCGTGGGGGGATGGCGGCGCCGTGGTCACCGGCGACGAGGCGCTCGCCCGGCGACTGCGGCTGCTGCGGTCCCACGGCGAGGCGACCCGCCACCATCATGAGCTTCTGGCCGGAACCGACCGCCTGGACGCGCTCCAGGCCGCAATTCTCCGCGTCAAGCTGGGTCACCTCGATCGGATGACCGAGCAGCGGAGAAGGGCCGGTGCCGCCCTCAGCGAAGCGATCTCCGGAAGCTCGGTGAGGCCCCCGGCGCCTCCAGCGCCCGGAGGCGACCACGTATTCCACCTCTTCGTTGTGCGGAGCACGGAGCGTGACCGGCTTCGCAGTCACCTCGACTCGGTGGGTATCGCCAGCGCGATCCACTACCCCACGCCGATTCACCTTCAGCCCGCCTACGCCGAGCTGGGCCTTGGGCGCGGGAGCCTGCCGGTCGCCGAGCGCCTCGCCTCGGAAAGCTGCTCGCTGCCGATCTTCCCCACCATCTCCGAGGCGGAGATCGAGCAGGTCGCTAAGGCAGTGACCGGCTTCGGCTCCGCCTGACCGCGTCGCCCCTGAGGGGGGGCGCGCCGCCCCCCCGGCGGGTGATCCGCCGGGGCAGCTTCTTCTTCAGGGTCAGGGTGAGTTTCCAGGTGGTCGCCGGTCCGCCGGGCGGGGTGAAGCGGACGACCGCCTTGACCCGGAGGGTTCCCGATTCCCGCAGCAGCCTGCGCCCGGCCGCGGCGAGCCTGACCGGGAGCCTGACCTGGCGTGCGCGGTCGAAGCGGATGCTGAGGGGCTCGATTCTCCGCAGTCGAAGCCTTTGCGCGCGGAGCCTCAGCAGCTCCTTGGAGGCGTTGCTCTTCTTGGGCGGGTTGAGCTTCGGGGCATGGACCGAGAGCTCACCGGGGCCGGTCACCTGGAAGAGGAGCAGCGCCGTCCCATCGGAGACGTTGCGCTTGACGCCGATGAAGCGCGCCGAGGAATGCACTTCGGGTTCTGGGGCCGGTTTCTGTTCTTTCGGAGGCGTGGTGTCGATCGCCCATTCGAATGAGGCCGGGCTCGGATCGGTGTTTCCGGCCTGATCGGTCGCCCTCACTTCGAACTTGTGATTGCCGTCGGCGAGGGAGGCGTAGGAAGCCGGCGGGGCGCACGACTCCCATGCGGCCGTGTCATTGGAGTCGAGGCGGCATTCAAACGAGGCGATGCCGGAGCCGGCGTCGGTCCCGCTGAACTCGAAGTCTGCCGCGGCGGTATGGCTGAGCACCGACGGGCTCGCATCGATCGCGGTGTCCGGGTCGCTCGAGTCCTCCAGATAGGTGAGCGGCGCCGAGCAGCCGGAGACGTTGTTCGCGGGCGTGGTGGCGGTTGCCCGGAAGCTGGTGCTGGTGTCGTCGGGGACGGTCACCTGCACCCCGGCTTCCAGCTCGGAGGGCGACACGGTGGCGATCGGCGAGCCGGAGCAGTCGGCGGCGCTGTAGAGGCGGACGGTCGAGCCGGCCGGGGCGGTGCCCACGACCTTCGGGCTGTTGTCGTTGGCCGGTGAGGCGGGGATCGTGGAGGTCAGCTGCGGTGCCCCTGGCGCTGCGGTGTCGACCGTCCAATCGAAGGAGGCGGGACTCTGGTCGCTGTTGCCGACCTGGTCGACTGCCCTCACCTCGAACTTGTGGGAGCCGTCGGAGAGGGCGGAGTATTCCCTGGGCGACGAGCAGGCGGCGAAGGCGGCGCTGTCGAGGCTGCATTCGAAGGAGGCGATCCCCGAGCCGCCGCTGTCGGTGGCCGAGAAGGCAAAGGTGGCGGTGGCGGAGTTGGCCAGGGCCGGCGGGTGCGTGTCGATCTGCGTCTGCGGGGCGGCAGTGTCGACCGTCCATTCGAAGGAGGCCGGCGAGGCGTCGATGTTGCCCGCGTTGTCAATCGCGCGCACTTCGAACTTGTGGGAGCCGTCGGAGAGCGAGGAGTAGTTCTTGGGCGATTCGCAGCCTTCCCATGCCGATGCTTCGCTCGAGTCGCGGCGGCACTGGAAGGAGGCGACGCCGGAGCCGCCGGTGTCCGTGGCAGAGAAGGCGAAGGCGGCGGTCGTCGCGCTGGTCGCCGCCCCCGGGTGGGCGTCGATCTGAGCCTGCGGCGCGGCCGAGTCCTCGACATAGGTGACCGGGTCGGAGCAATCCGAGGTGTTTTCAGCCGCGGTCCTCGCGGTTGCCCGGAAGCTGGTGCTCGAGTCATCGGGGACGCTGACCTCGACCCCCGCTTCCAGCTCGGCGGGCGACACGGTGGCGATCGGCGAGCCGGAGCAGTCGGCGCCGCTGTAGATGCGGACGGTCGTGCCGGCCGGGGCGGTGCCCACGACCTCCGGGCTGTTGTCGTTTGCCGGCGAGGCCGGGACCGTGGAGGTCAGCTGCGGGGTATCTGGAGCCGCGCTGTCGATGTTCCATTCGAAGGAGGCCGGCGAGGCGTCGGGGTTGCCTGCATTGTCGATTGCCCTCACCTCGAACCTGTGGCTGCCGTCGCCCAGAGAGGTGTATTCCCTGGGTGACGAGCAGGCGGCGAAGGCGGCGCTGTCGAGGCTGCATTCGAAGGAGGCGACGCCCGAGCCGCCACTGTCGGCTCCCGAGAACGTGAAGTTCGCCGCGGCGCTGTTGGAGAGTGCCGGCGGCTTGGTCTCGATCGAGGTCGTCGGCGCGATCGTGTCGATGCTCCAGTTGAAGGTCGCAGGGGTCGCGTCGGTGTTGCCGGCCTGATCGATCGCCCGCACTTCGAAGCTGTGGGCGCCCTCGGCGAGGGCCGAGTAGGAGCGCGGCGAGCTGCAGCTCGCCCATTCCTCCGAGTCGCGGCGGCATTCGAGTGAGGCGACGCCCGAGCCGCCGGTATCGGTGCCGCTGAAGGTGAATTCAGCCGTGGCGACCTTGACCAGGGCGGCGGGGTGGGCGCCGATCGTCGTCTCGGGGCCGGTCGTGTCTACCGTCCATTCGAAGCTGGCCGGTGAGGCATCGGTGTTGGCTGCTTTGTCGATCGCGCGCACTTCGAATTTGTGGGAGCCGTCGGAGAGCGAGGAGTAGCTCTGCGGCGAGGTGCAGGGCGCCCAGGCCGAGGCTTCGCTCGAGTCGCGACGGCATTCGAAGGACTGCACGCCGGAGCCGCCCGTGTCGGTGGCGGAGAAGCTGAATTCGGCGCTATTGACCTTGACCAGCGCCGCGGGGTGGGTGCCGATCGTCGTCTCGGGGCCGGCGGTGTCCACCGTCCATTCGAAGGAGGCCGGTGAGGCGTCGCTGTTGGCGGCTTTGTCGATAGCCCGGACTTCGAATTTGTGGTTGCCGTCGGCGAGCGAGGAGTAGCTCTGCGGCGAGCTGCAGGCGGCGAAGGCGGCGCCGTCGAGGCTGCACTGGAAGGACTGCACCCCGGAGCCGCCATCGGTGGCCGAGAAGGTGAGGCTGGCCGACGCGCTGTTGGTCAGCGCCGGCGGGTGGGTGTCGATCTGGGTCTGGGGGGCGGTTGAGTCCTCGACGTAGGTGAGCGGTTCAGAGCAGCCGGAGGTGTTTTCGGCGGCGGTGGTCGCGGTGGCGCTGAAGGAGCTGCTGGAGTCATCGGGGACGCTGAGCGTGACGCCGGCTTCGAGCTGGGCAGTGGTCACCGTGGCGAGCGGTGCGCCCGAGCAGACGGCGCCGCCGTAGATGCGGACGGTCGAGCCGGCCGGGGCGGTGCCGAGCAGCTTCGGGCTG
>DASXAR010000058.1:0-41325 GCA_036406595.1 Solirubrobacterales bacterium
AGGAGGCGATCGAGGAGATCCGCGCCGGGCGGATGGTGATCGTCTGCGACGACGAGGGGCGCGAGAACGAGGGCGACCTGGTGATGGCGGCGCAGTTCGCCACCCCCGAGGCGATCAACTTCATGGCCAAAGAGGCGCGCGGGCTGATCTGCCTGACGCTGACCGCGGAACGCTGCGAACGGCTCGGGCTCAACCTGATGGCCGCCAAGAACGAGGCGCCCCTGCAGACCGCCTTCACGGTCACGATCGAGGCCGCGGGGGGTGTCAGCACCGGGATCTCGGCGCACGACCGCGCCCACACGATCCAGGTCGCGATCGACCCCAGCTCCGGTCCGCGCGACATCGTCGTACCCGGCCACATGTTCCCGCTGCGGGCGAAGGAGGGCGGGGTGCTCGAGCGCACCGGCCACACCGAGGCGAGCGTCGACCTGGCCCGCCTGGCCGGCCTCACCGCCGCCGGCGTGATCTGCGAGGTGATGAACGATGACGGGACGATGGCCCGGGTCCCGGACCTTGCCCCCTACGCCGAGCGCCACGGTCTGAAGATGGTCACGATCGCCGACCTGATCGCCTACCGGCGCCGCACCGAGAAGCTCGTCGAGCGGGTCGTCTCGACGGCGCTCCCCACCGCGTTCGGCGAGTTCACGGCGGTCGGGTACCGCTCACTGGTCGACGACAAACATCACGTCGCGATGGTCAAGGGCGAGATCGACGGCGCCGAGGACGTCCTCGTCCGCGTCCACAGCGAGTGCCTCACCGGTGACGTCTTCCACAGCATGCGCTGCGACTGCGGCGAGCAGCTCGCGGCCGCGCTCTCGATGATCGAGCAGGAGGGCCGCGGCGTGCTGCTCTACCTATCGCAGGAGGGCCGGGGGATCGGCCTGCTCAACAAGCTCCGTGCCTACAAGCTCCAGGAGGAGGGCGCCGACACCGTCGAGGCCAACCTCAAGCTCGGGCTCCCGGCCGACCTCCGCGACTACGGCATCGGCGCCCAGATCCTCGGCGACCTCGGGCTGAGCAGCATCCGGATCCTGACCAACAACCCGAAAAAGATCGTCGGCCTCGAGGGCTACGGCCTCTCGGTTACCGAGCAGGTGCCGATCGAGGCCGCCCCGAACTCCTTCAACGAGAGCTACCTGCGGGTCAAGCGCGACAAGCTGGGCCACACCCTCCACCACCAGGGCCTTGCCCTCGACGAGGAGATGATCCACGACGAGGAGGAGCGGGACGCGGCTCCGAGCGCGGAGTGAGCGATGCCCGAGGGCGGCGCATTCCTGGAAGAGTTCAAGGACGAGGAGCGCGCGGAGCTCTCGGGACTCCGCTTCGCGGTCGTCACCGGCCGCTTCTACGAGGACCTTGCGAACCGCCTTATGGAGGGGGCCGACGCCGGCTTCGAGTTGGCCGGCGTGCCGATCGGCAACGTCACCCATTTCTCCGTCCCGGGCGCCTACGAGCTGCCCTTCGCCGCCAAGCAGCTGGCCGCGACCGGTACCTATGCCGGGGTCGCCTGTCTCGGGGTCGTGATCCGCGGCGAGACCGACCACTACGACTTCGTCTGCGCCGAGGCCGCGCGCGGGATCCAGGACGTCCAGCTCGAAACCGGCGTGCCGTGCGCATTCGGAGTCATCACCTGCGACACGATGGACCAGGCGCTGGCCCGGGCCGGCGGCGACAAGCGCGACCAGGGTCGCAACGCCGCCCTGACCGCGGCGCGGATGTCGCTGCTGAAGCGCGGCCTCGACTAACCGGGCGCTCTCGCCCGCTACCATGCTCGGTCCGCGAGGATTTGTAATGGCCAAGGTTTGTCACAGCTGCGGCAAGGGACCTGCGTTCGGCAACTCCCGAAGCCACTCGATGGTCGCGACCCGGCGGCGCTTCGACCCGAACCTGCAGAAGGTCCGCATCGTCGAGGACGGGCGCAAGCTGCGCACCTACGTCTGCACCCGCTGCCTCAAGGCCAACAAGGTCGTCAAGGCCGCCTGACGCCTGACGCGGCCTAGGTTTCGCCGACGACCGGGTGCTCGCCGGTCGGTGCCGGGTCGCCCTCGGCCGGCTCGACATGGAGGCGTGGCAGGATCCGGTCGAGCCAGTCCGGCAGCCACCAGGCGCGCCTGCCGAACAGCTGCATCAGGGCCGGGACGAGGACCGAACGGATGATCACGGCGTCGATGAAGATCGCCGCCGCGAGCCCGAGGCCGAACAGTTTGATGATCCGGTCTTCGCCGATCATGAAGGAGGCGAAGACGGTGACCATGATCGCCGCCGCCGCGGTGATCACGCGGCCGGTCAGCGCGAGGCCGCGGGTGACGGCGAGCGTCGCATCGTGGCGGTTCTCCCACTCCTCGTGGATCCGCGACATCAGGAAGACCTCGTAGTCCATCGAGAGGCCGAAGACGATCGCGAACAGGAAGATCGGGAAGAAGGAGATGATCGGGCCGGTGCCGTCGACGCCGATCAGGCTCGCGCCCCAGCCCCACTGGAAGACGGCGACGATAAGCCCGAATGCGGCGCCGATGCTGAGCAGGTTCATCACGATCGCCTTCAGCGGCACCAGGACCGAGCGGAAGACGGTCATCAGGAGCAGCGCCGAGAGCAGCACGACGACGCCGATGAACAGCGGCAGCTTTTCGGAGATCGCGGTCCCGAAGTCCTCGAAGATCGCCGTGATACCGCCGACGTGGACCTGGGCGCCGGTCTTCGCCTCGATCGGCGGGATCACTTCGGCGCGGATGCGGTCGAGCAGCTTCGTCGTGTCCTCGCTCTGCGGCGAGGTGGTGGGGTAGGCCTCGAAGACGCCGGTGTTGCGGGCCGGGTTGAGCTCGATCGGCGTCACCGCGGCGATCCCGGGCTCTTTCTTGAGCGCCCGGCTGAGTAGCACCAGGCTTTCGTAATCGCCCTTGCGGGGCAGGGCGGCGACCATCGAGAAGGGGCCGTTGAAGCCCGGCCCGAATCCTTCCGCCAGCAGGTCGTAGGCGCTGCGGGTGGTCTTGCCCTTGGGGTCGGAGCCGGCGTCTGTGGAGCCGAGCCGCAGGGACAGGGTCGGTACGCAGAGCAGGAGGAGCAGGCCGCCCGAGAGCACGGCCGAGAGGACCGGGCGGCGCTGTATCTCGCGGCTCCAGCGGAACCAGCGGGTGTCTTCGGCGGTCGAGGGGGCCCGCGGCCCCAGGCCCGGGATCCGCAGCCGGTCCACCCGCCGGCCGACGATCGTCAGCAGGGCGGGGAGCAGGGTCAGGGCGGAGATCATCGTGAAGAACACCGCCAGCGCTGCCGCGATCGCCACGCCGTAGAGGAAGCTGATGCCGAGCAGCATCATCCCCATAAGCGAGATGATCACGGTGATCCCGGCAAAGAGGACGGCGCGGCCGGCGGTGTCGACGGCGGCGATCGCGGCGGGCCGCGGCTCGAGCCCCTCGTCGAGCCCGTTGCGGAAGCGGGTGAGGATGAAGAGGGCGTAGTCGACTCCGACGCCGAGCCCGATCATCGCCGCCAGGAACGGGGCGAAGTCGGCGGTGGGGAAGACGTGGGTTCCGAGCGTGATCAGGCTGATGCCGACGCCGAGCGCGAAGAGGGCGGTGACGATCGGCATTCCCATCGCCACCACCGAGCCGAAGGTCAGCAGCAGCACGACGATCGCCGCCAGCAGCCCGACCACGAACGAGGTGTCTTCCCCTTCTTCTTCGATCGCTTCCTCGATCGGCGCGCCGCCGAGCTCGACCTGGAGGCCGTTCCCCGCCGCCGCCTGCGCGGTGGAGATGATCTCTTCGGTCTTCCCTTCGTCGAGCTTGTCGTTGGTGACGTTGAACTGGATCGTCGCGTAGGCGATCTTGCCGTCGTCGCTGACGGCCGCCGCGCCGCCCCCTTCGTAGGGGCTGGCGACTTCGCTGACGTGCGGGAACCTCGCCACCTTCGCGAAGACCGCGTTCATTCTTCTTTCGACCGACGGGGATTCGACCCCGTCCTCTGCCCGGAAGACGATCTGCGCCGTTTCGCCCGACTGCGCGGGGAAGCGGTGTTCGAGCAGGTCGAGAGCCTGCTTGGAGTCGGAGTCGGGAAGCTTGAATTCTTCGGTGAAGTCGGAGCCGACGGACCCGGCCACCATCCCGATCGCGACCAGCGAGGCTATCCAGCCGAGGATCACCGTCTTGCGGTGACCGGTACACCAGGTTGCAAAGCGACGCATCGCCGCGCCACGCTAGCAACGGCAACCGCCCGGCCGTGTGGCGGGCGTCACTGAGTAGATTCCCGGCTGACGATGTCCGATCCGTCGATTGCGCGCTTCCGCCGAGTCGTCACCTCCGCCTACGCATACCTCGAGGAGCGGCGCCAGGAGGTCAACGACCTCAACGTCTTCCCCGTCGCCGACGGCGACACCGGGGACAACATGGCGATGACGATGCGATCGGTGATGGAGGAGCTCGACCGCCTCGACGGGCTCGACGTCGACGAGGTCGGCAGGACCAGGCTGGTGCAGGCGCTGGCGAGGGCGGCGCTGATGGGGGCGCGGGGGAACTCCGGCGTGATCCTCAGCCAGATCGTTCGCGGCGCCGCCGAGGAGCTCGCGAGCCGTCCCGGCGAGCTGATCGACCCGGTGCTGGTCGCCTCTGCTTTCGCGAGGGCGGCCGACGCCGCCTACGCCTCGGTGCGAGAGCCCGCCGAGGGCACGATGCTGACCGTCTTTCGCGAGATGGCGCACTCGATCGCCCGCCAGCTTGCCCACCTCGAGACGGACCGGCAGCGGCTCGACCGCGGAGTAAGCGACGAGGAGCAGGACGCGATCCTGGCCGAGGTCCTCGAGCGGGCGATCGCGGATGGGCAGCGCGCCGTCGAGCGAACCCCGGAGCAGCTGGCGGCGCTGCGCGAGTCCGGCGTCGTCGATGCCGGCGGCTACGGCCTGGTGCTGATCCTCGCGGGGGTCGTCGCCGGGCTGCGCGGTGACGGCGCCGAGGCGCCCCACGTCTCCCACCAGGAGCCGCCCCGGCTCAGCCGCCCGCACCATGAGGACAGCCGCTACCGCTACTGCACGAACTTCATCGTCTCCGGCACCGGGCTCGACTCACGCGACTTCCTGCCGCGCCTCGAGGCGCTCGGCGATTCGGTTCTCGTGGTCGGCGACGAGGTGACCCTGAAGGTCCACGTTCATACCGACGTCCCGGAAACCGCCGTCGACCTCTTCGCCGACGCGGGCCGCGTCACCAATCTCGACGTTGCCGACATGCGCGAGCAGATCGCGGCGCGCGACTCCAGGCTCGCGACGGGTCGGACCGGCGTGCTGGCGGTCGCCGCCGGGGCGGGTCTGGATCGCCTGTTCACCGAGCTCGGCGCCCACGTCGTGCCGGGCGGCGAGACCCTCAACCCGTCCACCTACGAGCTGCTTGCCGGGATCCACGAGATTCCCGCCGAGGAGGTCCTGGTACTGCCCAGCTCGCCGAACGTGGTGATGGCCGCGGAGCGCGCCTGCGAGCTCTCCGAGAAGCCGGCCAGGGTGGTCGCCGCCACCTCCCAGCAGGCGAGCCTGCTGGCCCTGGTCGAGCTCGACGCGGACGCTTCCTCCGAGGACAACGCCGCTCGGCTTGAGAAGGCGCTCGAGACGGTCGCCGTCGGCGGTGTCGCGCCGGCGGCCCGTGACGACGCGCGGGGCCGCTTCCGGCGGGGCGATGCGGTGGGGTTTGCCGGAGAGGAGATCGTCGCCTGGGGCGGCGCGGGCTCGACCCTCGCGGCGACGATCGCGGAGCTCGCCGAGGGGGCGGAGATAGTCACCGTCCTCGGCGGCGCCGAGGCCCCGATCGCCCTCGAGGAGATCGACACCCACGTCCCCGACGGGGTCGAGGTCGAGGTCCACGACGGCGGCCAGCCGAGCTGGTGGTGGCTGCTGGCCGCGCAGTAGCGGTGCGCTCCTTCGCCGGCGCCGAGGAGCTGACCGGCGGACAGCTGCGCGAGGCGCCGCTCCACCTCCCCCGTCCTTCGGCGCTCGACGTCTCGATCGAGGCGCTCGACGGCGTCGGCCCGAAGCTCGCCGAGGCGGCGGCGGAGGCGGGAGTCTCCACCGTGGGAGACCTCCTCCTCCGTTTCCCGAGACGGCATCGGGAGCGGACGGTCGTAGCGGTGGAGGAGCTCGAGCCGGGGGAGACGAGGACGATCGAGGTCGAGGTGCTCGAGGACCCGGGCCGCCCCTTCAGGCGTCGCGGGCTGAGCATCCTCACGGTCAAGGTCGGCGACGGAACCGGCTCGGTCCGGGCGACCTGGTTCAACCAGCCCTGGCTCGCGCGGAAGCTCACGGCGGGGACCCTGCTGCTCCTGACCGGCTCGAAAGACAAACGCGGCTTTCGGGTGTCCGAGCACGAGGTCCTCGGCGAGGGGGGCGAGATAGGGGACGGGCTGGTCCCCGTGCACCCAGGCACCGAGCGGCTCAAGCCGCAGCGGATCCGGCAATGGATGGTGCAGGCGATCGGGTGGGCCCGGAACGCGCTGGAGCCGCTTCCGGCGGAGCTGCGGGTGCGAAGGGGGCTCGCGGCTGCGCCCGACGCGATCACGGCGATGCACTTCCCGGAGGACGAGGCGGAGGCCGAGGCCGCCCGCGAGCGGCTCGCCTTCGAAGAGCTCTTCCTCCACCAGGCGATCCTGGCGACGCGCAAGCGCAGTCATCGCAGCGCGAAGCCGGCGCCGCGGCTGGGCGCACCGGGCGAGACGGCGGGGCGCTGGCTCGACGCCCTGCCCTTCGAGCCGACCGGGGACCAGAGGAAGGCTTTCGAGGAGATCGACGCCGACCTCGACTCGGGCGAGCCGATGCAGCGGCTGCTGATGGGCGAGGTCGGTTCAGGCAAGACCGTCGTGGCGCTCTACGCGATGCTGCGGGCGCTCGAGGCGGGGTTTCAGGCGGTCCTGATGGCGCCGACCGAGACCCTCGCGGAGCAGCACGCCTTCACCCTCGCGGCCCTTCTCGCCCAGGAAGCGACACCCTTCGCCCTGCTCACCGGGGCGACGCCTGCGCCACGGCGACGGGAGGCGCTGGAGCGGCTCGCCACCGGAGAGCTCGGCCTTGTCGTGGGCACCCACGCGCTGATCGAGCCCGGGGTCCGGTTCGCGAGGCTCGGAGTCTGCGTCGTGGATGAGCAGCATCGCTTCGGCGTGGCGCAGCGGCGGGCGCTCGACGCCAAGGGGATCGAGGGGATGGCCCCGCACGTCCTCCACATGACCGCGACGCCGATCCCGCGCACCCTCTCACTGACCGCCTACGGGGACCTCGACACGACCGCGCTGCGCGAAGTGCCGGCGGGCCGGCGGCCGGTCGAGACCCGGGTCGTGGAGGAGGACGACCGGGCCGCCGCCTACGAGCTGCTCCGCGCCGAGCTGAGGAGCGGACGCCAGGCCTTCGTCGTTTGTCCTCTGGTCGAGGAGTCCGAGAAACAACAGGGACGCGCGGCCGAGGTCGAGGCCGAGCGCCTGGCGACGGGCGAGCTGCGCGACTTCGAGGTCGGCGTCCTCCACGGCCAGATGCCGGCGGCGCGAAAGTCCGCGGCGATGGAGGCGTTCGCCGCGGGCACGACCGACGTTCTGGTCGCGACCACGGTGATCGAGGTCGGCATCGACGTCCCCAACGCGACGGTGATCGCGATCGAGGGCGCCGAGCGCTACGGCGTCTCCCAGCTCCACCAGCTGCGGGGGCGGGTCGGGCGCGGCGAGCACGCATCGCATTGCCTGCTCTTCGTCGAGGAGGCGGGCTCGCTGGCGCGCCGCCGCCTCAGCGCGGTGGCGGGGGAGACCGACGGCTTTCGGTTGGCCGAGGTCGACCTCGAGCTGCGGGGCGAGGGCGAGATATTGGGGACGCGCCAGCACGGCCTGCCCCGCTTCGCCGTCGCGGAGCTTCCCGACGACGGCCCCCTTCTCACCGCCGCACGGGAGGAGATCCTCGGCCTCCTGGCCCGCCACGGCTCGCTCTCCGACCCCGCCCTCGGCCCCCTCCTCGACGCGGCGCAGCGAAGGTTCGGCTCCGGCGCAACCGACCCGATCCCGCTCTGATGAGGGTTATCGCCGGAGAGCTGAAGGGGCAGCGGTTGGTCGCGCCGCGGGGCTGGAAGGTGCGTCCCACCTCCGATCGCGTCCGCGAGGCGGTCTTCTCCTCGCTCGGCGCCATCACCGGCGCCCGCGTCCTCGACCTCTACTGCGGCACCGGCGCGCTGGCGATCGAGGCGCTATCGCGTGGCGCGGCCGCGGCGGTGCTGGTCGACCGCGACACCCGGCCCGCGCTCGGGAACGTCGAGCGGCTCGGGTTAGGCAACCGGGTCGAGCTCGTCCGCGACGACGTCCCGCGCTGGCTCGCGAGCCTCTCCGATCCTCCCGACGTGGGCTCTTTCGACCTCGTCTTCGTCGATGCCCCCTATAGACTCGCCCACCGCGTGGGGCAGGAACTCGACACCCATCTCCCCCGGCTTCTCGAGGAGGGTGGCCGGGCGATCGTCGAGAGCGGAGCGTCGCGGCCGCTGCAGCTCGAGGGGCTCGAGAGGCTGCGCCGGCGCCGCTACGGGAGCACCGACGTCTCGATCTACGGGCGGGTGCGCTGATGGCCGGTCGCGGAGGAACCGTCGTCTGCCCCGGCAGCTATGACCCGGTGACCAACGGCCACCTGGACATCATCACCCGCACCGCCGCGGTGTTCGACCGGGTCGTGATCGCGGTGGTCAACAACCCGCTTCGCAAGGAAAAGACCCTGTTCACGGCGGAGGAGCGCAAGGCGTTCATCGAAGAGGCCACCTCCGACATACCCAACGTCGAGGTCAGGATCTTCTCGAACCTCCTGGTCGAGCTCGCCCGCGAACTCGAGGCGACGGCGATCGTCAAGGGCCTGCGCGCGATCTCGGACTTCGAGTACGAGTTCGAGATGGCGCAGCTCAATCGCAAGCTCGATCCCGGCATCGAGAGCATCTACGTGATCGCATCGCCCCACTACAGCTTCCTCTCCTCGACCGGGGTAAAGGAAATGGCGACGTTCGGGGGGGACGTCTCCGACCTCGTCCCGCCACCCGTCGCGTCGGCGATGGCAGAGCGCCTGGGCGACAGGTAGGCTTCGCGACTCAACTGACCTGGGCGAGAGCTTGCAAAAAGCCGAGGAAATAACAGCTTCTTCACCGGAAATGACTCTGGCACGTAGGCTTACGACCTGCCAATGGACGTTCTAGTCCTCATAGACAAGCTGGACGACGTCGTCCACAACGCCCGGCCCGTCCCGCTGACGGATCAGGTGCGCGTGGACCGCGAGGAGATCTACGACCTCCTCGACCAGATGCGCGCGACGATTCCCGAGGAGATCAAGCAGGCGCGATGGATCGTCAAGGAGCGCCAGGAGATGCTCGCCGAGGCCAAACGCGAGGCCGAGCGCATCGTGCGTGAGGCTCGCGAGCAGCAGGCGAGGCTGATCTCCGACGAGGAGGTCACCAAGCAGGCCGAGCGGGCCGCCGACGAGATCGTCGAGGACGCCCGCACCAGGGAGCGTGAGATCCGCCTCGGCGCCGAGGACTACGCCGACGAGATCCTCAACACGCTCGAGGTCAACCTCCAGAAGTTCCTCGCGGCCGTTCAGCGCGGCCGCGACAGGCTCGCCGGCCGCGACGAAGAACCGGTCGCCGAGCTCGACGAGCAGCAGCCGCAGCAGTAATAGCAGTCAGTCCTGCCTCAGCTCGTTCAGCTTCGCCCAGCGCGGGTCGACCGAGCCGCCGTGC
Source organism: Solirubrobacterales bacterium (assembly GCA_036406595.1). Taxonomy (GTDB): domain Bacteria; phylum Actinomycetota; class Thermoleophilia; order Solirubrobacterales; family 70-9; genus VRUE01. The sequence continues at coordinate 9,714 of DASXAR010000058.1, forward strand.
TCGTGGTCGGCGGGGTCGGCGTCGTTGAGCGACTCACCGCAGACCGGGCAGAGGCCGGCACAGTCGGGCCGGCAGAGGATGCGCGTCGGCAGGGCCAGGAGGGCGGCGTCATGGGCCCAGCGGCCCACGTCAAGGTCTCCATCGAGGACGTAGGGGCTGCGCAGCTCCTCGTCCTCGCTGTCGGACTGGTCGATCTCGCGGGCGTCGACCTCGGTCTCCAGCGTGGCGGGATCGAGGCACCGCACGCACGGGCCCTCGATCCGCAGCGGGAAGCGCAGTCGGAACGCCCAGCCGTTGCTGGGCCGCGAGACGTCGAGCCGGGCGGGGACGAGCTCGCTCGCGGGCGCATAGACCTGGCCGCCCAGCTCCAGCGCCTCGAGCGGGACCTCAAGCTCCAGACGGGCGCCCTCGCCGAAGGCAAGGGGGAGTCGTCCGAGGTCGATGATCGTGGTCTGCGCTTTCGCCATGACGTGCCTCCGCTCGGCCGGGACTTACGATTGGCAACCCCGAACGAGATTACGGAATGGGTCAATTCGACTGGACACCCGACGAGTACCTGGAGCGCATCCGTGCGCGCATCCCCCTCTACGACCAGCTGCAGGAGGAGGCGGTGAGGGCGGTTCCCTTTCCGCCAGAGCGGGTGCTCGAGCTGGGGATGGGGACCGGCGAAACGACAAGGAGGCTGATCGACGCCTTCCCCGACGCCTGGGTGATCGGCCTCGACTCCAGCCCCGACATGGTCTTCCGGGCGCGCCAGACCTACGACGAAGTGCAGCTCGCCCGGATGGAGGACCCGCTGCCCGACGGCCCGTGGGACCTGGTGATCTCGGTCCTCTCGGTGAACGAGCTGAACGACGAGCAGCGGCGCGCCCTGATCCGCCGGGTGCGCGAGCAGTCGCGCTCGCTGGTGATCGGCGACGTCTTCGAGCCCGGACAGGTCGAGGATCTGCTGGAGTGGTCCGGCGGTGAGCTCGCCTGGCAGGGGGACGGCCTCGCGGTGATCTGCGCGAAGTACTGAGCGGCGGAGAACCAGGGGCCCCGCTACCATTCCCCTCCCGATGGCGGTCCCGAAGAAGAGAACCTCCAGCACCCGCCGCGACAAGCGGCGTGCCAACCACAGGGCGGAGAAGGCGCGCCTCAACCGCTGTCCGCGCTGCCACAGCCCCCGCCTGCCGCACCGGGTCTGTCCCACCTGCGGCACCTACCGGGGTCGTGAGGTGATCGAGCACCGGATCGCCGACCCGACCGCCGGTACCACCGAGACCGAATAGCCATGGCCCCCCGATCCGGCGCGACCGTCGCCCTCGACGGCTTCGGCGCCGAGCAGGGCTTCGGGGTCCTTGCCGCCGGGGCCCGCATGGCGGCCGAGGACGGGATAGGGCTGCGCGTCTTCGGCCCCCCCGCGGAGCTCGGGCTGGACGACGTCGCGGGGATCGAGGTGGTCGACACGGCAGAGTCGATCGGCAACGACGAGGACCCGGTTCGCGCCGTCCGCGCCAAGCGCGAGGCCTCCGTGGTCCGCGCCGCCCGCGACGTCGCCGAGGGAAATGCGGACGCGATGGCGAGCCACGGATCGACCGGGGCGACGATGGCCGCGGCGACCTTCGGCCTGCGCCGGCTGGCCGGCGTGCAGCGGCCGGCGCTGGCGGTCCGGCTTCCCGTCCCCGGCAGGCCGGTCCTCTTCCTCGACGTCGGCGCCAACGCGGAGGTGCGCTCGCAGCACCTCGTCCAGTTCGCCTTTCTTGGCGCCGCCTTCAGCGAGGCGGTGCTCGGCGTCGATCGGCCCCGGGTCGCGCTCCTCTCCGTGGGGGAGGAGTCCGGCAAGGGCCGCGACGAGGTGGTCGCCGCGAACGCGATCCTCGCCGAGGCCGACGGAATCGACTTCCGGGGCAACGTCGAGGGGGGCGACCTGCCGGAGGGGGAGGCGGACGTGGTCGTCACCGACGGCTTCACTGGAAACGTCTCGCTGAAGTTGATGGAGGGGACGGCTCGCACGGTCACCGCGGCGATCCGCGACGCGGCCCGCTCGAACCCGCTGGCCGCGCTCGGCGGCCTGCTGATGCGCCCCGCGCTCGGCGGCCTGCGCCGCGAGCTCAGCCCCGACCAGACCGGCGGGGCGATCCTGCTCGGCCTGCGGGGCGTCGCGGTGGTGGGCCACGGCAGCGCCGGGCCTGGGGGCATCGCCAACGCGATCAGGCTGGCAGCCCGCTGCGTGGAGGTCGACGCGATCGGGCGCACCGCGACCCTGCTGCGGGAGGGGGGCGCCACGCGGGGCAGCTTGAGCGGTACCGCGCCCGCCGGGGGCGCGTGATAGGACACTCGCGATGACACGCGAGGAGATACTCCGCCTGGTCCGCGACCATCTGGCGGAGGAGCTGGAGGTGCCGCCGGAGCGAATCGAGGAGGGAAGCCGCTTCAAGGAGGATCTCGACGCAGACTCGCTCGACCTCTACGAGCTGGTGATGGAGCTCGAGGATCGCTACGGGATCTCCGTCTCCGAGGAGCAGGCCTCGCGGATCGAGACCGTCGGCGACGCCGTCGACTTCGTCCTGGAGCACGCGCCCGCTTGACCCTGTTGGCGGAGCTGATCAGCGAGTTGCCCGAGGAGCTGCGAGGGCAGGCTCTCACCCACAGCTCCTGGACCGAGGACCGTTGCGACTCATATGAGCGTCTCGCCTACCTCGGCGACAGCGTCCTCGCCCTCGTCGTCGCCTCGGACCTCTACGAACGCTTTCCCGACATCGACTCCGGGGGTCTCACCAAGATCCACAACCAGGCTGTCAGCGGAGTCTCGTGCGCCGCGGTCGGCGCCGAGCTGGGGGTTCCGGAGATGCTCGCGGAGGCAGAGCCCGCCGCCGAGGACGCGATCCCGGCGGCCGTCCTTCTGGCCGGGTCGCGGCCGCTGCCCGAGGTGACCGAGGCGCTGATCGGCGCCTGCTTCGTCGCCTTCGGGTACGAGCGGACTGGCGAAGCGGTCGCCGCCGCCTTCGCGGCGCGGATCGAGCATTCGGCCGAGACCCGGATCGACTTCAAGTCCGCCCTCCAGGAGCTGCTCGCGCAGCGCCAGGCCCGGGTCAGCTATCAGGTGGTCTCCGAATCGGGCCCCGCCCACCGGCGGGTCTTCGAGGTGGTCGCCGTGGTCGACTCGCGGCAGGTCGGCAGGGGTAGCGGGACCAGCAAGAAGGCGGCCGAGCAGGCGGCGGCCGAGCAGGCCCTGGAGCAGCTCGGCGACTGAGGCCGAGGGCGAAGGCGTCCGGGCCGTGCGCGAGCCTTAAAGTGCCTCCCGATGTACCTGCGATCGATAGAGATGAAGGGGTTCAAGTCGTTCCCCGGCCGCACCAGGCTGGAGTTCTCTCCAGGCGTCAGCGTGATCGTCGGCCCGAACGGGTCGGGCAAGTCGAACATCACCGACGCGGTGCTCTGGGCGCTGGGCGAGCAGAGCCCCGGCACGGTGCGCGGAGCCTCGATGCAGGACGTCATCTCGGCCGGCGGCAAGGGAATCGGCCGCCGCAGCACCGCCGAGGTGGAGGTGACGATCGACAATGCCGAGGGGCGCGCCGCCAGCGAGCTGTCCGAGATCTCGATCCAGCGCCGCCTCGACCGCTCGGGTGAGGGTGCCTACCGGCTGAACGGGGCCCGCTGCCGTCTGGTCGACATCGTCGAGGTCCTCTCCGACACCAACCTGGGGCGCGAGATGCACTCGGTGATCAGCCAGGGCAGGGTGGAGTCGATCGTCCACTCGAAGCCGCGAGAGCGGCGCCTGCTGATCGAGGAGGCGGCGGGCTTGGGCAAGCACCGCAAGCGCCGCCGCCGCGCCGAGCTGAAGCTGCGCGCCGCCGCCGACAACCTGGAGCGGGCGCTCGATTTGGAGCGTGAGGCGCGGGCCCGGCTGCGTCCGCTGAAGCGCCAGGCCCAGGCGGCTGAGCTGGGCGCGCGGATCGAGCACGAGGAGCTCGAGCTGCGCGGGCGCCTGGTGGCGGAGGAGCTGCGGTTCGGCGAAGATCGGGCCCTGGCCGCGGAGCGGGCGGCGGAGCGGGCGCGCGCAGAGCGGGCCGAGGTCGAGAAGCGACTCAACGCTGTCAGCGAGCAGCGGCGGCAGGCGGAGGAGCGCTTTGCGGCGCGCGACCGCGAGCGCACTCAGGCCTGGGGCCTGCTCACGAAGCTCCGCGGCGAGCAGCAGCGGATCGCGCTCCGGGCCGCCGCGCTCGCAACCCGCGAGGAGGAGCTGGCCGGTGCCCTGGAGGAGCTGCGCAACGAATTCGGGCCGCTCACCCTCGACATCGGCGCGCCCGCCGGCGGTCCCAGGGAGCGGGCGGGCAAGTTGGAGGAGGAGCTGGCCGAGGTCGACTCCGGTCTGTCGGGGGCGACGGGGTCGCTGGCGCGGGCGCGCTCGGCGGAGCTCTCCGAGTCCGAGCGGGAGGCCGCGCTCGGCGAGGTCCAGAGCGGTGCGGAGCGCGCGGTGCGCCACGCCCGCCGCGCCGCCGGGCTGCTCGGCGAGCGCCACCGTGAGGCGCTCCGCAAGCGCGTGGACGCCGCCGAGGCGCTGCTCGATGAGGTGCGCGCCGCCGCCGCCGCGGTCGCCGGAGTCGAGGCGGCGCTGAGGACGCGGATCGAGCGGACCGAGGCCACCGTGGTCAGCGAGGGGGAGGGGGATGCGATCGCGGAGGAGATGCGCGCCTGCTCGCAGCGCGAGTACGAGCTTCAGGCCGAGATGAAGACGGTTTCCGACCGGCTGACCGAGGCACAGGTGGAGGCAGCCCATCTCGGCGACCGCAGGAGCGAGGCGGCAAAGGAGCTGCGCGCGATCTGCGAGCGGCTCGGCGAGGAGATCGAGCCGGCAGAGGAGGCGCTCGGGGATGAGGAGCGTGCGGAGATCGACCGGCGACTGCAACGGCTGGAGCGGCGCCGGGCGCAGATCGGCCCGGTCAACCCGCTGGCCGAGCGCGAGTACGAGGAGGCCCGCGAGCACGTCGAGTCGCTCCAGGTCCAGCGCGAGGACACCGAGCGGGGGCTGCGCGAGCTCGAGGTGCTGATCCGTGACATCGACCGCGAGATCGAACGCGCCTTCGAGGAAACCTTCGAGGGAACCGCGCAGAACTTCGAGGAGATGGTCGAGCACCTCTTCCCCGGCGGGCGCGGAAAGCTGCGGCGGGTCAGCCTGCGGCCGGTGCGCGAGGAGGGGGATGACGCCGGAGAGCCTGATGACGACGAGGAGGGTGAGGAGCGCCGCGAGGAGCTCGGGGTCGAGATCGAGGTCACTCCCGCCGGCAAGTCGACGCGCAAGCTCTCGCTCCTCTCGGGCGGTGAGAAGTCGCTGGTCGCCCTCGCCTTTGTCTTCGCAGTCTTCCTCGCCCGGCCCTGCCCCTTCTACATCCTCGACGAGGTCGAGGCGGCGCTCGACGACGCCAACATCGACCGCTTCCTGCAGCTGATACGCCGCTTCTCCAGCCGCGCGCAGTTCGTCATCGTCACCCACCAGAAACGGACCATGGACGCCGCCGACGTGCTCTACGGCGTGACGATGGGCGACGACGGCGTGACCAGGGTGGTGTCTCGGCGGCTGCCGCGTGAAGTGGGGGAAGAGGAGCTGACCGCGGAGGCGGCGCAGCGGGCGGGGATCGCCGGTCCCCCTCCCTTCGCGGGCATCGCCGAGGACCCCGAACCGCGTCAGACCGGGGAATCCGCGGACAGGCGGGGCGGCTCGGGCGCGGGGGACAGCGCCGAGGCCGCCTGAGCGCATCCGCTCAATCAAAAACTAAAGGGTTTTTTGAGCAATCCTGCGCTAGGCTGAAAAGCAGGTAAGAGAGGAGGCCGGTTGGCGCAGCGCCACATGGACAGGCTGACGTCCTTCGACACGTCCTTCCTGTCCAACGAGAGGGGGAACGGTCACATGGCGATCGGCGCCGTGATGATCTGCGACGGCGCGGCGCCGAGCTACGAGGACTTCGTCGCCCACATCCGCAGCCGCCTCCACCTGCTGCCGCGCTTCCGCCAGCGCGTCGTCTTCCCGCCGCTTCAACTCGGCCGTCCCTTCTGGGTCGACTTCCCCGATTTCGACGTCAGCGACCACGTTCGCCACACCGTCCTGCCCTCGCCGGGAACCGACGCCCAGTTTCACGAGCTGGTCGGCGAGTGCCTCTCGCCGCCGCTGGACCGCGGCAAGCCGCTCTGGGAGCTGTGGCTCGTGGAGGGCTTCGAGGACGAACGCTTCGCGATCGTCTACAAGACCCACCACGCGCTGGCCGACGGCATCTCCGCCGTCGACATCGGCGTCCTTCTCTTCGACGTCGAGCCGAAATTCGAGCCGGTGCGCGAGGAGGCGCCCTGGAACCCGCAGGCGCCACCGTCGCGCGGCAGGCTCCTCGGCAGGGCTCTGTCGGGGCTCTTCGCGACCGTGATCCGCACCGGCCGCTGGCTGCTCGGCGCCCTGCGGGCGCCGTCCCGCGCCAGGAAGCGCTGCGCCGACGGCCTCGCCGGCCTCTGGGAGGTGACCTGGGCGCTGACCAAGCCGGCGCCAAAGGTCCCGATCAACGTCGAGATCGGGCCGAACCGCAGCTTCAGCTGGACGCGCTCGGACCTGGCCGAGTTCAAGCAGATCAAGAACGTCCTCGGCGGCACCGTGAACGACGTCACCCTCGCCGTCACGGCGGGTGCGGTGCGGCGCTGGATGCAGGGCCGCGGCCTCGATCCCGACCAGCTTCCGATGCGGGCCCTGGTCCCGGTCTCGGTGCGGACCGAGGATGAGCACGGCGAGCTCGGCAACCGCCTCACCGCAATGCGCGGGCCGCTCCCCGTCCACATCTCCGACCCGGTGCACCGGCTACGCACCGTGGCGCGCGAGATGGACGATCTGAAGGCCTCCAAGCAGCCGCTCGGCGCCGAGGCGATCTGGGCCCTCAACGACTGGTTCCGGGACTTCGCGCCGCCGGTGATGCTCCGCCCCACCGCGACGATCAACTTCTCCACCCGGCTCTTCAACATGCTCGTCACCAACTTCCCGGGGCCGCAGATCCCCTTCTACGTCCTCGGGCGCGAGCTCACCGGCGTCTACCCGGTCGGCTTCCTCGCCCACCAACATGCGCTGGCGGTGGCGATCTTCAGCTACAACGGCTCGATCTTCTTCGGCCTCCTCGCCGACCGCGACACGGTGGACGACCTCGAGGCGATCGCCGGCCACATCGAGGCCTCGGTCCAGGAGCTCCGCGAAGCCGCCCAGATAGCCTCCAGCGCCAATGGCGACGGCATGGCGGGAGATAATCGACCTCGGCTCGAGGGAGAGCGCGAAGGCCTCCTCGGAGCCTGAGGCCGAGTCCGATCGCCGCGGGGTGTTCCGACGCCTGCGGGAGAGCCTCTCCAAGAGTCGCCAGGCCCTCGTCGAGGAGATCTCGGCAAGCATCTTCGACCGCATCGACGAGGAGGCCTGGGAGCGGCTCGAGGAGGCTCTGATCCTCGCCGACGTCGGCGTGCCGACGACCGCGATCGTGGTCGAGCGCCTCGAGCAGGAGGTCGAGGCGGGGACGGTCCCCGCCGACGGCGAGGCCGTCCGCGAGCGGCTGATCGAGATCATCGGCGAGGTCGGGGCCACCGGGCGCCGCCCGATCGACCTCAGCGCGGAGCCGGCGGTGCTGCTGATGGTCGGCGTCAACGGGACCGGCAAGACGACGACGATCGGCAAGATCGCCTGGCACCTCTCGCAGGAGTTCGGCCTCTCGGTCGTCCTCGCCGCGGGCGACACCTACCGGGCCGCGGCCGGCGAGCAGCTCGCCGAGTGGGCGGAGCGGGCCGGCGCCGACCTTGTCCGCTCGGCGCCTGGTGGCGATCCGGGCGCGGTGGCCTTCGATGCGATCGACGCGGCGCGCGCGCGGGGGGCGGACGTCGTCATCGTCGACACCGCCGGGCGCCTCCACACCCAGGGCGACCTGATGGACGAGCTGGCGAAGGTCCGGCGGGTGATCGGCAAGCAGCTGCCGGGCGCGCCGCACGAGACGCTCGTCTCGATCGACGCAACGACCGGCCAGAACGGCCTTCGCCAGGCGAAGGTCTTCGCCGAGGCGGTCGAGGTGGACGGCGTCGTCCTCACGAAGCTCGACGGGACCGCGAAGGGGGGCATCGTGCTGGCGATCGCCAACGAGCTGGAGATCCCGGTGAAGCTGATCGGCACCGGTGAGTCGCTCGAGGACCTGCGGCCATTCGACCCGGAGGACTTCGCCCGTGCGCTGCTGGCCGAGTAGCGACCTCTAAGGTGATGTGATGTTCGACCAGCTCTCCGAGCGGCTTCAGGCGACCCTTTCCGACGTCCGCTCGCGCGGCACCCTGAACGAGGGTGACGTCGATGCGGCGATGCGCGAGATCCGCCTCGCGCTGCTCGAGGCAGACGTCAACTTCAGGGTCGTCAAAGGCTTCACCAAGGCCCTGAAGGAGCGGTGCCTCGGCGCCGACGTGCTCGAGAGCCTCGATCCCGGCCAGCAGGTCGTGAAGATCGTCAACGAGGAGCTGACGGCGCTGATGGGCGGAGCCAGCAGCGGCCTCGCGATGGCCCCGAGCGGCCCCACCGTGATCCTGATGGCCGGCCTGCAGGGGTCGGGAAAGACGACGGCGTGCGCGAAGCTGGCACGGCACCTGGGCGAGTCGGGCAGGGACGTCGCCCTCGCCGCGTGCGACGTCTACCGTCCCGCCGCGGTCGACCAGCTGGTCACGGTCGGCGAGCGGGCCGGCGCGCAGGTCTACGAGCAGGGGACCGATCGCGATCCCGTCGAGATCGCCGACTGGGCGCTCCAAAGGGCCCGGGAGGACGGCCGCGACGTCCTGATCATCGACACCGCGGGCCGCCTCCACATCGACGAGGAGTTGATGGAGGAGCTGGCGAGGATCCGCAAGCGGACCAAGCCGCACGACGTCCTGCTGGTGGTTGACGCGATGACCGGCCAGGACGCGGTCGGGGTCGCCGAATCGTTCGCCGGCGCTGCGGAGTTCGACGGGGTCCTGATGACGAAGCTCGACGGCGATGCCCGCGGCGGTGCGGCGCTCTCCGTCAAGGCGGTGACCGGGAAGCCGATCCTCTTCGCCTCGACCGGCGAGAAGCTCGAGGCCTTCGAGGTCTTCCATCCCGACCGGATGGCGTCGCGCATCCTCGGCATGGGTGACGTCCTCAGCCTGATCGAGAAAGCCGAGCAGCAGGTTGACGAGCGCCAGGCGATGGACCTGCAGAAGAAGCTCGAGCAGGACCGCTTCACGCTCGAGGACTTCCTTCAGCAGATGCGCCAGGTCCGCAAGATGGGTCCGCTCAGCGGGCTGATCGGGATGCTGCCCGGCATGGGCGCGATGAAGCAGCTCAAGGACGCCGACGTCGACGAGGGCGAGCTCGACCGGGTGGAGGCGATCATCCTCTCGATGACCCCGATGGAGCGGGCCAACCCGTCGATCATCAACGGCTCCCGCCGCAAGCGGATCGCGACCGGCTCGGGGACCAAGGTCCAGCACGTCAACCAGCTGGTCAAGCAGTTTGACCAGATGCGCAAATTGATGCGCCAAATGGTCTCCGGCAAGATGCCCGACCCGCAGCAGCTCGCCCGCATGTCGGGCGGAGCCCCGCGCCCGAGGATCCGAAGGCGCTAACCTGCCGCAGGCTCATGGCCGTACGGATAAGACTCACGAGAGTCGGGTCGAGGAAGAACCCGATCTGGCGGATCGTCGTCGCCGACAAACGCTCGCCGCGAGACGGGCGCACGATCGAGACGATCGGCCGCTACGACCCGCAGACCGAGCCCTCGACGATCGAGTTCGACGAGGAGCGCGCCCGCCACTGGCTCGAGCACGGCGCTCAGCCCACGGAGACGGTCGCGACGCTGCTGCGCACCAAGGGCATCGCGGCCTCGGGCAGCTAGCGATGACCGAATTGCTCGAACTCCTCGTCAGGTCCCTGGTCGAGGATCCCGAGGCCGTTGTCGTCGAGGAGCTCGAGGAGGAAGGCGACCTCGTGTACGAGGTGAGCGTCGCCGAGGACGACCTCGGCAGGGTGATCGGCAAAGGCGGGCGCGTGGCGAACGCCATCCGCACCATCGCCAAGGCCGCCGCGGTGCGCCTCGACCGCCGTGTCATAGTCGACATCCTCGATTGAGACTCGACGTCTTCACGCTGTTCCCGGAGGCATTCGACTGGTTCGGGTCGCAGCGCTCCGTTCAGAACGCGCTCGAGCAGGGCAGCGAGCTGCGCCTCTTCAACTATCGCGACACGACCCCGCTCAAGGCAGGCCAGGTCGATGACGCTCCGTACGGAGGCGGTGCCGGGATGGTGCTGCGGGTCGACGTGGTCGACGCCGCCCTCCAGGCCGCTTACCCGGCGGGGGAGAGGCCGCGGATCGTCCTCCTCTCGCCGACCGGGAGACTGCTCGACGACCAGCTCGCCGACGAGTTGACGGCGGAGCCGCACCTGGCGCTCCTCTGCGGGCGCTACGAGGGCTTCGACGAGCGCGTGCACGAGCACTTCGCGGATGACGAGGTCTCGATCGGCCGCTACGTCCTGGCCGGTGGCGAGCTGCCGGCGATGGTCCTTGCCGATGTCGTGATGCGGAAGCTGCCGGGGGCACTTGGACACGCGCAGAGCGCCGTCGAGGAGTCCTTCAGCCGGTTGCTGGAGGGGGCCCCGGAGTACCCGCACTACACACGGCCGGCGAGCTACCGGGGCTGGGAGGTGCCCGAGGTGCTCCTGTCGGGCGATCACGAGAGCGTCCGCCGTTGGCGGGCGGAGCAGAGCCAGAGCCGGGCCGAAGAGTTCGAACGCGGCTCGGAGTAGGTACGATTCCGCAACCGCGCGGCGCCCACCGGGGCCGGCGGTTTTTTCTCGCCGAGCTTCGCCAGCCATGAGCAGCGTCATCGACAACATCGAGCGTCGCCAGCAGAGAGAGGGCCTGCCCTCGTTCTCGCCCGGCGACCGTGTCCGCGTCCACTTCCAGGTGGTCGAGGGCAGCCGCCGCCGCACCCAGGTCTTCGAGGGAATCGTCCTGCGGCGCCAGGGCTCCGGCGTCCGCGAGACCTTCACGGTGCGCAAACAGTCCTTCGGGGTCGGCGTGGAGAGAACCTTCCCGCTGCACTCGCCAAAGATCGAGAAGCTCGAGATCGCCGCCCGCGGCGACGTGCGTCGCGCCAAGCTCTACTACCTGCGAGGTCGGATCGGCAAGGCCGCCCGGGTGGCGGAGCGGCGCTGGGGCATCGACGAGGAGCTGATCTCGGCGCCGAGCGGCGCCGAGGAGCCGGCCGCGGTCGACGCGGAGGGCGCCACTCAGGAGGAGGCGGCGGCCGAGGAAGCGCCCGAGGGCGCGACTGCCGCGGGTCCTGTCGCGGAGGAGGACTCCTCGTCCTCGCAGGCTGCGGGCGAGGAGCCCACCTCCACGCCACCCGCGGAAGAGGCGCCTGCGGAGCAAGCTGAGGAGACGCCCGAGGCCGATGCGCAAACCGGCGCTGACACGCCGGCGGCGGACGCGGAGCGGAGCGCGCCGGCGCGAGATGAGGACGGGGAGGCCGAGGAGGACACCGCCGCGGCGCAGGATGCCGAGGACGAGTCCGAGGCGGAAGACGCCGGGGACTCCGGTGAGGAACCGGCCTGAGACCGCTGATCCCAAAGCCGCAGAGCCGTGCCGGCGGGCTGATCGAGCTGGTGGTCATCGTCGCCCTCGCCCTCGCGCTGGCCCTCGGGATCCAGGCCTGGCTGGTCAAGCCGTACCAGATTCCCTCGCAGTCGATGGAGCCGACGCTCGACGTCGGCCAGCGGGTCCTGGTCAACCGCTTCCTCTACCACTTCACCGATCCCTCGATCGGCGACATCGTGGTCTTCCATCCCCCTGCCGGAGCCGACAACGGGACCGAATGCGGGGCACCCCATCCGCCCCGCCAGGCCTGTGACACGCCGACGAAGGAAGAGTCGGACCAGAACTTCATCAAGCGGATCGTCGCCGGGCCTGGCGACACCCTGAGCGTCAGGGACGGGCACCCGGTGGTCGACGGCGTCGAGAAGAAGGACGAGCCATACATCATCCCCTGCGGTCACGGCGGCGCCTGCGACCTGCCCGAAAAGATCACCATTCCACCCGACCATTACTTCATGATGGGCGACAACCGTGGAGCGAGCGACGACAGCCGGTTCTGGGGACCGGTCCCGCGCGCCTGGATCATCGGCAAGGCCTTCGCCACCTACTGGCCCCCGGACAGGATCGGAATCTTCTGAGCGCGCCGTGAGCGGGGGGTCGAAGGCCCATCGTCGCAGGCTGGCCCGGACGCGCCGCCTCTTCGCCTTCGACCGCGGGCTGGGATGCCGCCTCGTCGCCGGTGCCGACGAGGCCGGACGGGGCTGCCTCGCCGGGCCCCTGGTCGCGGCGGCGGTGCTGATCGACCACGAGGCCCTATCGCGCTCCGACCGTCTGGCCCTGGCCGGCCTGCACGACTCCAAGCAGATGAAGCCGGAGCAGCGGGAGAAGCTCTACCCGGCGGTGCTGCGCGCTGCGACCCGGGTCAGCGTAGTCGTCCGCTGCGCGCGCGGCATCGACGAGCGCGGCCTCCATGTCACCAACCTCGAAGCGCTTTCATGCGCCCTGGAGAAGCTCGCGCCGGGTGAGGACGCCACCTGCCTGGTCGACGGTTTCTCGCTGCGGCGCTGCGCCGTCCCGCACAGGGCGGTGGTCGAGGGCGACGGCACCAGCGCGGCGATCGCCGCCGCCTCGGTCGTCGCCAAGGTCACCCGCGACCGCTACATGCAGGGCATCGCGGGCCGCTACCCGGGCTGGGGCTTCGAGGAGCACGTCGGCTATTCGACCCCCGAGCACCGCGCGGCGATCGAGCGCCTCGGCATCTCGCCGCTGCACCGCCGCTCGTTCCAGTCGGTCGCCTACAGCCAGCTCGAGCTCACGGGCTAGAACGCCGCCTTGATGTGCTCGTAGTCGGTCACCCGGCCGGCCGAGTCGAAGCTGACGCCGACAGCGTCGAAGCGGATCTCGTCATAGCGGGGCAGGTCTCGCCGCCCGCTCATCCACGCCGTGGCGAGGCGGCGGATCCGCAGCTGCTTGCGCGCCGCGATCGCGAGCACCGGCCGCTCGGGCCCGAATGCGGACCCGACCCGACCCGCCTTCACCTCGATGAAGGCCAGCGTGCGCCCGTCGAGCGCCACGATGTCGAGCTCGCCGTGCCGCGTCCGCGCATTGCGATCGACGATCTCCCAGCTCGCGGCGGCGAGGTTTCGTGCCACCAGGTCCTCCGCCCGCCGTCCGAGCTGCTGGCGCTGCGCGGTCATGGTGGGAACCTAGGCGCACTCGTCGCCCGGGTGGCGCGCAGATCCTGACGTGTCTCAGGAAAAACGCATTGGTTGCCGATCAGACTCGGGTGAACCGGGCTTGGCGTTGGATGGCAGTCGCAGCTCTTGCTCGGCCGCGCTCCTTTGGCTGACCTCCCGCCGACGGTGACGCGAAGTTAGCTCACATCTGACGCCGACATTTTCATCCTGAGGCGTCACGCGTGCGGTCGGGCGGTGGAGCCTGGGCCGGTGCTTGCCAGCGCCCGCACCTTCACCCTCGACGGCATCGATGCCCGGCCGGTCCGGGTCGAGGTGGATGTGCACCGCGGCCTGCCCGCGTTCTCGATCGTGGGGCTTCCGGACGCGGCGGTGCGCGAGGCGCGTGAGCGGGTCCGCGCCGCGCTCTCCAACTGCGGCTTCGAGTTCCCGCTGCGGCGGATCGTCGCCAACCTGGCGCCGGCAAGCCTGCGCAAGGCCGGACCGGGGCTGGACCTCGCGATGGCCGGTGCGCTCCTTGCCGCCTCGGACCAGCTCCGCTGGGATCGCCCCCCGCCGGCGATGGTCGGCGAGCTTGCGCTAGATGGCTCGGTGCGACCGGTCCCCGGCGTCCTGGCGATCGCGGAGGCGGCGCGGCAGGCCGGGGCGGAGGGGATTGTGGTGCCGGCGGAGAACGGTCCCGAGGCCGCGCTCGTCGAGGGGATCGACGTGGTCCCGATCGATCGCCTGGAGCAGCTCCGCGGCCTGGCCGATGGCAGCTGCGATGTGGAGCGACCTCGTCCCATCGAGCTTCAGCTGGCGGCTTCAGCGGGCGCTCCCGACCTGGCCGACCTGCGCGGCCAGCGTCATCTCCGCCACGCGCTCGAGGTGGCCGCGGCGGGCGGGCACAGCCTGCTGATGGTCGGCCCCCCGGGTGCCGGCAAGTCGCTGGCGGCGAGCCGGCTGCCATCGATCCTCCCCCCGCTCGAGTCAGGTGAGGCGCTCGAGGTGGCGCGGATCGCCAGCGCCTGCGACCGGCTGGGAGGATGGCCGATCGCCGGTCGGCCCTTCCGGGCGCCGCACCACACCGTCAGTCCGGCAGGCCTGGTCGGGGGAGGCAACCCGCCCCGGGCCGGGGAGGCGACGCTGGCCCACAGGGGCGTGCTCTTCCTCGACGAGCTCTGTGAGTTCCGCCGCGACACGTTGGAGGCGCTTCGCGCGCCGCTGGAGACCGGCTGGGTGCTGATCTCCCGATCGGGCGCCGCTCGCCGGCTGCCTTGCCGCTTCATGCTGATCGCTGCCGCCAACCCCTGTCCCTGCGGGCGCGGCGAGAGCGATCCCGAGTGTGAGTGCCCGCCGCACGAGGTGCGCCGCTACCACGGAAAGTTGAGCGGAGCGCTTGCAGACCGACTCGACATCCTGGTCGCGGTCCGCCAACCCGCCCAGGCGGAGATCGCGGGCGGGGTGGGGGAGTCCTCCGCGGCGGTTCGCGCTCGGGTCGAGGCCGCCCGCGGGCGCCAGGAACGGCGCCTCGGAGCGGGTCGCTGCAACGCCGAGATGAACCCCGGCGAGGCACGCGAGTGCCGCCTCGACGAGGCGGCCTGCGAGTTGCTCGGCGACGCCTACCGGCGGCAGGGCCTCAGCGGCCGGGCCCACGACCGTGTCCTGCGCCTGGCCCGCACGATCGCCGACCTCGATGGCACCGATGCGGTGGGACGCGAGCAGATGGCGCAAGCGCTGCAACTGCGGAGAAGAGACGATGGCTGACGGCTCGCCGCGAACCTGCCTCGATTGCCTGCGACGCGCCCGGCTGCTGGCGCTTCTGGCTCCCTATATCGAGCGGCTCGCGACGGGGTCGCCGGGGTCGCGCTCGCCTGAATTGCTGCGGCTTTCGAGCCAGGACCTGACCGAGGTCGCGGCGCCGAAGGCGTCGAAGCAGGTCCTCTCGGCCACGACGGCGGTCCCGGAGGCCAGCCTGAGGGAGGAGCTTTCGGCGGCCGGCTGCTGGGCCTGCTGCCGGCATGACGATCTCTTTCCCGCCGGCCTGCGCGACGCCGCCGACGCGCCATGGGCCCTGATCGGGCGGGGCGACCCCGGGTTGCTGGAGGGGCTCCTGCCGGAGGCGGCGGTCACCGTCGTCGGCGCCCGGCGGGCGAGCGCCTACGGACGTGAGGTCGCGCGGGCGCTTGGACGGGAACTCGCGGGCGCCGGTCTGATCGTGGTCAGCGGGATGGCGTTCGGGATAGACGCCTGCGCGCACCGCGGGGCGCTCGAGACCGGCAGGACGGTCACCGTGCTCGGGTGCGGGGCAGATGTGGCCTACCCCGCCGCCCACCGCTCGCTCTGGCGGCGGATCGGGGAGCAGGGACTTGTCCTCTCTGAGCTTCCGCCCGGCACGGGAGCCTGGCGGTGGGCATTCCCGGCCCGCAATCGGATCATGGCCGCACTCGCGGGGATGACCGTCGTGGTCGAGGGGGCGAGGCGCTCGGGCTCGCTGATCACCGCCGAACTGGCCGCCGACCTCGGCCGTGACCTGGGTGCGGTGCCCGGCCCGGTCGGCTCGAGCCTCTCCGCCGGGCCGAACGAGCTCCTTGCCGGCGGCGCCTGCCTCGTCCGCGACGCTCAGGACGTGCTCGATGCGATGCTCGGGCCAGGGGCATCGGCGCCAGAGCCTCGCGGACCGTCGCTGTCGCCGGAGCTCACGGAGGTCCTCGGCGCGATCGAGCGCGGGGCCGATACCTGCGACGGGGTCGCCGCGGCCCTCGACATCGGCGGGGCCGAGGCGGCGGCCGCTCTTGCGCACCTCGAAGCGCTGGGGTACGTGACCTGCTCTCTGGTCGGCGCCTACTGCCGCACGGCTCAGCGGCCGCCGCCATACGGGACCCAACTCGATCGGGAAGGGCCCGACTAGGCTGCGTGAGGTGAACGATGGACGCAAGGTGCCGACCGTTCTCTCGATCGCCGGCTCGGACTCCGGCGGCGGCGCTGGGATCCAGGCCGACCTGAAGGCGTTTGCCCGCTGCGGGGTGCACGGGATGACGGCGATCACGGCGATCACGGCGCAGAACACTGTCGGCGTCGAGGCGGTCGAGCAGGTATCGCCGGAGACGATCGTCGCCCAGGTCCGCGCCGTCGCGGGCGACATCGGCATTGACGCCGTCAAGGTGGGGATGCTCGGCACGGCTCCGACCGTCGCCGCCGTGGTCGAGGCGCTCTCGCTGGTCGATAACGCCCCCGTGGTGATCGACCCGGTGATGGTCTCCGAGAGCGGTGCGATGCTCCTCGACGAGGATGCCCGCCGGGCGTTGGTCGCCGACCTGCTGCCTCTCGCGACCGTCGTCACGCCGAACATCCCGGAGGCGCGAGCGCTGAGCGGAGCGGGGGAGGACGCCGGCCAGGAGGAGCTGGCGAGGGCGATCCTTGCGCTCGGCCCGCGAGCGGTCGTCGTCACCGGCGGCCACCGAGAGGAGGTCGTCGACCTCTTCTTCGACGGCGGCGAGCCGACCGAGTTTCATGGCGAGCGGCACCCGGACGGGGCCGCGCACGGGTCCGGCTGCACCCACTCCTCCGCGCTGGCCGCGTTCCTCGCCCGCGGGGAGCCGCCGCTCGAGGCCGCGCGGCGCGCCCGCGAGATCGCCGGCCTCGCGGTGGCCGCCGGCCTGCGCGGGCTCGGAGCCGGCGCCGGGCCGGTCGACGTGCTCGAAGTTGGCGGCCAGTAGATTTCGGCCATGAGCACGAACGGCTCCACCTCGACCAAGCTGCCTCGTCCGCGTTCGAGCACCGTCTTCGACGGGCCGGACCGCGCCCACGCCCGCGCCTACATGAAGGGGATCGGCTTCGACGACGATGCTCTCAGCCGGCCGACGATCGGCATCGCCAACACCTGGACCGAGGCGATGCCGTGCAACTTCCACCTGCGCGGCCTCGCCGAGCACGTCAAAGAGGGGGTGCGCGCCGCGGGCGGCACGCCGATGGAGTTCAACACCGTCGCCATCTCCGACGGAGTGACGATGGGGACGCAGGGGATGAAGGCCTCCTTGGTCAGCCGCGAGGTGATCGCCGACTCGATCGAGCTGATGGCGCGGGGCTATCAATTCGACGCGATCGTCGCCCTCTGCGCCTGCGACAAGACGATTCCGGGCTCGGCGATGGCGCTGGCCCGTCTCGACATCCCCTCGGTCGTCCTCTACGGCGGCTCGATCGCCCCGGGCCACTGGAACGGCCGCGACGTAACCATCCTCGACATCTTCGAGGCGATCGGCGCCCACAACGCGGGCGACATGAGCGATGAGGAATTGAACGAGCTCGAGGGCGTCGCCAGCCCCGGGGCGGGCGCCTGCGGCGGGCAGTTCACTGCGAACACGATGGCCTGCGCCTTCGAGGCGCTCGGAATCAGCGCCGGCGGCTCGGCGATGGTCCCTGCCGAAGACGACGACAAGGGGACGGTCGCGGAGCGGATCGGCGAGCTGGTGATCCGGGTGCTGGCGGAGGACATCCGGCCGAGCACGGTGATCACCCGCGACTCGCTGGAGAATGCGATCGCCTGCGTATGCGCGTCGGGTGGCTCGACCAATGGCGTCCTCCACCTGATCGCGCTCGCGCACGAGCTCGGCATCGAGCTGACGATCGATGACTTCGAGCGGATCTCGCGCTCGACGCCGCTATTCGCCGACCTGAAGCCGGGCGGGCGCTTCGTCGCCACCGACCTCTACGCGGCCGGTGGCGTCCCGGTGATCCTCAAGCGCCTCGCCGGAGCGGGCGTCCTGCACGAGGATGCGATGACGGTAACCGGCCGGACGATCGGGGAGGTCGCCGCAGAGGCCTCCGAGGCCCCCGGCCAGGAGGTCGTTCGCCCCCTCGAGGACCCGGTGAAGCGCGAAGGGGGACTGGCGATCCTGCGCGGCAACCTCGCCCCGGACGGCGCCGTGGTCAAGCTGGCCGGGACCGAGCGGACCAAGCAGGTGGGCCCGGCGAGAGTCTTCGAGGCCGAAGAGGATTGCTTCCGCGCGGTGAAGGAGCAGCAGATCCGGCCCGGCGACGTCGTCGTGATCCGCAACGAGGGGCCGGCCGGTGGCCCGGGAATGCGCGAGATGCTCCAGGTGACGGCGGCGATCGTCGGCGAGGGCCTCGGCGAGAGCGTCGCGATGATCACCGACGGGCGCTTCTCGGGCGCGACCCGGGGCCTGATGATCGGCCACGTCGCGCCCGAGTCGGTCAAGGGAGGCGCGATCGCGGCGATTCGCGAGGGCGATCAGATCACCATCGACATCGAGGCGCGCCGCATCGACGTCGACCTCTCCGAGGGGGAGATCGCCACTCGAGTCGCCGAGTACCAGGCGCCCGAGTCGCCCTTCGGCACCGGGGTGATGAGCAAGTACGCGGCGACGGTCAGCTCCGCCTCGCTGGGCGCGGTCACGCGCTAGCGGAGAGGAACTCCTCGAGCAGCGGGTTGAAGCGACCCGGCCGCTCGAGCTGCGGCACGTGGCCGGTGCGCTCGAAGATCTCGAGCCTCGAGCGAGGGATCCGGCGGTGATAGCTGAGCGCCGCCTGCACCGGGATGACCCGGTCGTCGAATCCCCAGACGATCAGGGTGGGCATCTCGATCGAGCCGAGCCGGTCGCGCAGGTCGTGGCGGATCGCAGCGTGCAGGGCGTCGCCGAAGCCGGGGCAATGCGTCAGCCCGCTGCTGATCTGCTCCCAGAGCAACTCGGCCCGGAGCCGGTTCGGGTAGCGCATGATCCGCCCGAACACCGCCTGTCTCAGGCCGGGACTGGCGACGATCTCGCGGCTGCGCCGGGCGAAGAGCGGGCCGAGCGTCTTCCACGCATAGGCGGTGACCACGGCCCGCTGTTCCGGTGCCCAGGTGTTGATGATGCCCGCGGCGGAGATCAGTCCCAGCCGCTCGAAGCCCCCCTGGACCGACGTCACCGCCTCAGCCGCGACGAAACCGCCCAACGAGTTGCCGACGATCGCGGCATCGGACCCGATCCCGAGCTTCTCGCAGAAGTCGTGGATGAGGCGGCCGTAGGCGGGCATGTCGATCTCCCAGCTGGGCATCGGGCTCGAGCCGAAGCCGGGCAGGTCGGGCGCGAGCACGCGGCGACTTCGGGCGAAGTGGGGGATCGTTTCCAGCCAGTTCTGCCACGAGCCGGAGATGCCGTGGATGAGCAGCAGCGGAGGCCCCTCGCCCATCTCCGCGTAGCCGACCTCGGCCCCCGGCAGCGAGACGCGCTTCAGGTGCGGCCGCCAGTCGATCGTCAGCCACTCCGGGTCGGCGTTGCCGTAGTCAGACGAAGACCGCCCTCCCCAAACCATCGGCGGAGGGCGGTCTTCGGTACCCAAGGGTCGAATCAGGCTCCCGGCCTGAAGGAGATTCCTTCCAGCGAGACGGCTTCACCCGTGCTTCCCAAGACACTCCCCACGTGAAGGGTTTCGAAGTTGATCCCCGAGATGATGACTGCGGTTTCATCGATCGGCTGATACTCCCGCAACTGCCCGGGCGCGGGCTGGTAGCCGGGCGGCAGGGTGAATATCGGACCACCGGCGCCGACTTTGGCGAATCCTTCGAGGTGGACGATCCCCTCGCGGTCCTTGTAGAAGCCGACGGGTGGCAGGCTGATCCCAGGGGTCAGCGGTGGGACATTCCCGCTTCCACCTTCGAAAGGCGGCTCGCCGGGCGCGCCGACCAGGTGCGTCGGTTCTGCCGGCTGGATGGAGTTGGCGAGCTGCGCCGTTGGCACCGTGCCCAGCGTGCTGAGCTTGATGTCGGAGCCGGTGAGCGACTGCTTCTTCACCTTGGCGCCCGTCACGGCGTTCTTCTTGATTTTCGCCGTGGTGACCGAGTTCTTCTTCAACTGCTTGGTGCCGACGCTGTTCTTCGGCAGCTTCGTGGCGGCGACCGCGAGGCCGCCGAGGGCGACGAACAGCGCAATGCAGGAGATCACGTTTGCGAACGTGAGCCTGCCGCGCAGATGCTTCTTCATAGCTTTCTCCTTTGAGGGGACGAGACGGAGGGCGGGATTCCGAGACTCTTTCAAGCGCCCGCAGGAAAGACAAGCAAGCGGGACAGGGAGTTTTGCGAAGCGGTCTACGCGTAGCCCATCCGTTCCAGCACCGGGATCTCGCGGATCTGCGGTGGCTGGAGGTGGTCCCAGAGGATTCCCCGGGGCCGGTCGTACTGGGACTCGACGTCGATCACGGCGCGCGGGGTGGAGATCAAATCGACCGGTAGGTCGTGCGCGGTCATCATCAGATGGTGGCGGAGGATCTGGGTGGGGTGGACGGTGGTCGCCACCGTGGTGTGACCGTCGATCTTGCCCGCGTCGACGAGGATTCCGTACTCGAGGTCGGAGTAGCCGCCGCCCTTGCCGATCCTCGCCCCGCTGAGGTTGACCGCGACCGAGCCGCAGAGGACGAAGTCGATCTCGGGCAGGTCGTCGAGCGCGATCACGCGCCCGTGCTTGAGCGCGCCCTTGATCGTCGCCGCCTCCTTCAGCGCGGTTTTGCTCAGCCGTTTCGGGTCGAGCACGCGGAAGGGGTGCGGGTCGCGCAGGCGCGGCACCGCCATGACCACGATCTTTCCTTCCTCCAGGGCCATGCGCCGCACGTGCGTCTGTGGGGAGTCGGGGTTGGCCTTGATCGCCCGGGCCCGCCGCCAGAGCCGGTGCCCGCCCAGCTTCTCCGCCGCCAGCCGGGCCCCCGCGAAGTTCGGGATCCGGCCCTCGGCGCCCGGGAACCGCGAGACGCCCTCGCGGTCCATCGCCTTCCAAACCTGCTTGCGGACCTCATCCTTGGAGCGCACGGGCCGAAAGATATCCGTCGGGGAAGCTAAAAAAGACTGCCTACACTTTTCGCAGGAGCGAAATGGGAGAGACGTCGTCCGAGAAAGGCCTCAGGGGCCATAGAGCGAAGATCGCGGTAGTCGCCGGCGTGCTGGCGCTGCTGATCGCCGCCGTCGCCGCCTACGCCTACGACAGCTCCCAGCAGGACACGATCGCCGACGGGGTGACGATCGGCGGCGTCGACGTCGGCGGCATGAACGAAGCCGAAGCGAAGCGCGCCGTCCGCGCCCAGCTGCTCTCGCCGCTGCAGCACTCGATCCGCGTCGGCTACGACGGCGAGAGGTGGATCCTCGAGGGGGACAGGCTGAAGGTCCACGCCGACCTCGACGCGGCGGTCGAAGATGCCCTCGACGCCAGCCGCGACGGGTGGCTGCCGGGCAGGATCGTCCGCTACGTGAGCGGCGGCAACGTCGACAAGAACGTCTCCGCGCGGGTCACCTACTCGCAGCCCGCGATCAACCGGTTCGTGCGCCACGTCGCCGCGGAGATCAACCGCGAACCGCGCGACGCCACGGTCGCGGCGACAGGTGACTCGCTCGAAGTGGTCCCGCAGAAGAACGGGAGGAAGGTGCGGGACGTCCTCCTGACCCGGCAGTTGAATGCTGCGGTTCTGAACGCCAAGGCCGATCACTCGATCGCGGCCCGCACCCACCCGCTCCTTCCCAAAGTCACCCAGCGCGAGGTCGCCTCCGAATACCCGACCTACCTGACCCTCGATCGCGCCGCCTTCACGCTGCGCTTCTGGAAGGACCTGAAGCTGACCAAGAGCTACACGGTGGCGGTCGGCCAGGAAGGCCTGGAAACTCCCGAAGGGCTCTACCACATCGAAAGCAAGGAAGTCGAACCCTCCTGGCACGTGCCGAATTCGGCCTGGGCCGGGGACCTCGCCGGCCAGGTCATCCCGCCGGGCCCCGAAGACCCGCTCAAGGCGCGCTGGATGGGGATCTTCGAAGGCGCGGGCATCCACGGGACCGAAGAGACCTGGTCGCTGGGCTCGGCGGCCTCGCACGGCTGTGTGCGGATGTCGATTCCAGACGTGATCGACCTCTATGACCGGGTCGAAGTCGGCACCCCGATCTACATCGGATAGCAAAGGCAAAAGCCTCTCGACGGCGAATCCCTCTCCATGACGTGGGAAGAGGCCCTTGCCGCCCATGAGCGGGACATGCGTGCGCGCAGCATGGCCGAGCGTACGCGTCGCGCCTATGGCGTCGATCTGGCCCAGTTCGTCGACTGGGCGCGCGAGGCGGGCCTGGAGCCGGGACGGATCCGCCATCGCGACGTACGGCGCTACGGCGCCGGCCTCTCGGGCGAGGGCGCAGCGCCCGCCACCGTGGCCCGCAAGCTGGCGGCGGTCCGCGGCCTCTTCGACTTCCTCGTCCGGACCGAGCGGATCGGCCAGAACCCCGCCGACCTCGTGTCCAGCCCCAAACGCGAGGAGAAGCTGCCGCGGCTGCTCAGCAGCGAACAGCTGCGTGAGCTGCTGGAGCGGATTCCCGCCCGCACGCCGCTCGAGCTGCGCGACCGCGCGATGCTCGAGCTGGCCTACTCCTGCGGCCTTCGCTGTGAGGAGATCGTCTCCCTGGACCTCGAGTCCGTCGACTTCGAGAGCGAGCAGGTGCGCGTGCTCGGCAAGGGCTCGAAGGAGCGCCTGCTGCCGGTCGGCGAGCCGGCCCAGCGGGCGCTTCGCGGCTACACCGAGCGCGGCCGCCCGGCTCTGCTCGGGCCGGACCCCGAGGGCGCCCTCTTTCTCTCCAAGAGCGGCCGTCGCCTCTCCAACTCCGATGTCACCCGCCGTCTGGGCCTCTGGGTGCGAGAGGCCGCGATCGGCGGCGGGGTCTCGCCGCACTCGCTTCGTCACAGCTTCGCCACCCATCTGCTGGAAGGCGGAGCCGACCTCCGCACCATCCAGGAGCTGCTCGGACATGCCTCGATCTCGACCACCCAGGTCTACACTCGGGTGGACGCCGCGCGCCTGCGGGACGCGTATGCGGCCACCCATCCCCGCGCATAAACCCGCAAATAGCGCCTGACGACCATAAAATCTTGCCGCCCCAATGGACACAGGCGTAAAAGAGGTAGAGCTCAGGGACCTATGGCGCCGCTACAAGGGCGACGGCGACTCCGCCGCGCGCGAGCGCCTCGTGGTCGCCTACTCGCCGATGGTCAAATTCGTCGCCGGCCGTCTCGGCGCGGGCCTCCCCTCCCACGTCGAAGACGCCGACCTGATCTCCTACGGCCTGATGGGGCTGATCGGCGCGATCGAGCGCTTCGAGCCCGAGCGCGGGATCAAGTTCGAGACCTTCGCGATGACGCGGATCCGCGGCGCGATCATCGACGAGCTGCGCTCGCTCGACTGGGTGCCGCGCTCCGTGCGCTCGCGGGCGCGCGAAATCGAGGCCGCCCAGGCGAAGCTCGAGCACGAGCTGCAGCGGGCCCCGACCGAGGAGGAGCTCGCAACGAAGCTGGGGATCGAGGAGGACGAGCTGCGCAACTCGCTGCTCGAAATCGCCAACTCCTCCGTCTATGCGCTCGACGAGCTGTGGACGGTCTCCGACTCCTCCGGCGATCAGGTCTCGCTGCTCGACACGATCTCCGACCCCCGCGCCGATGACCCGCAGGAATTCCTCGCCAGCAACGAGGTCAAGGACCGCCTCACCGACGCGATCTCCTCGCTGCCGGAGCGCGAGCAGCTCGTCGTCGCGCTCTATTACTACGAGGGCCTGACCCTGCGGGAGATCGGCGAGGTGCTGGGGGTGACCGAGTCCCGCGTCTCCCAGCTCCACACCAAGGCGGTCATGCGGTTGAAGTCAGCATTGCAGGGGGTGTAGCTTCCCGCGTGTGCCTCACAAGGCCGCAGACCGGATTCGCAATGTCGCCCTGATCGGGCACCGGGGCAGCGGCAAGACGAGCCTGCACGAGGCGATGTTGTTTGAGGCGGGCGCCACCAACCGCCTCGGGTCCGTGGCCGACGGATCGACGGTCTCCGATCACGAGCCGGACGAGCAGGAGCGCGAGATGTCGATCGGCGCCTCGCTGGCGAGCTTCGAGCACGACGGCCGGGAGATCAACCTGATCGACACCCCCGGCGAGCCCAGCTTCGTCGCCGACGCCGCGGCCGCGCTCCACGTCGCCGACTCGGCGGTCGTCGTGATCAATGCCGTCGCCGGGGTCGAGGTGCACACCGAGCGGCTCTGGCGGCGGGCGGACGCCGAGGGCCTGGCGCGGCTCGTCTTCGTCAACATGCTCGACCGCGAGCGGGCCGACTTCTTCGCCGCACTCGACTCGCTGAAGGGCGCCTTCGGGCCGCACGTCGTCGCCACCGAGATACCGATCGGAACCGAGCACGACGTGCGCGGCGTGATCGACCTGATCGATCTCGAGGCCTTCGTCTACGAAGGCACCGGGCGGGGGAGTGCCGAGAAGGTGGAGATCCCCGAGGAGCTGCGGGCCCAGGCGGAGGAATACCGCGAGAAGCTGATGGACGAGGTCGCCGAGAACTCCGACGAGCTGATGGAGCGCTACCTCGAGGGGGAGGAGATCGACCACGCCGAGATCGTCGGGGTGCTGAAGCAGGGCGTCACCGCCGGCCGCATCTTCCCGGTCACCTGCGGCGTCGCGACCAAGAACCTCGGCACCAACCGGCTGCTCGAGGCGCTGGTCGAGGACCTGCCCTCGCCGGCGATGCGCGGCGCCGTGCAGGCGCTGGGGCCAGAGGGTGAGGAGGTTCCGGTCGAGCCCGACGAGGAAGGGCCGCTGCTCGCCTACGTCTTCAAGACGATCGCCGACCCCTACACCGGCAGGGTCAGCCTCTTCCGCGTCTACCGCGGCACGATCGCCTCGGACTCGACCGCGCACAACGTGACGCGGCGCCAGAAGGAGCGCGTCGGCCAGCTCGCGCAGCCGCTGGGAAAGGATCTGAAGCCGGTCGGGGAGCTGGGGGCCGGCGACATCGGCGCGGTCGCCAAGCTCAAGGAGACGCAGGCGGGGGATGTGATCGCCGCCGCGCCGGAGGAGATCGCCTTCAGGGCACCCGACCTTCCGGCGCCGGTGATGGCCTTCGCCTATGAGCCGAAGTCGAAGGGCGACGAGGAGAAGGCTGCGGCGGCGATCCGGCGGCTCGCCGAAGAGGATCCGACTCTCGACATGCATCGCGACGCCCAGACCGGGGAGCAGATCATCGCCGGCCTCACCCAGGTCCATGTGGAAGTGATCGTCGAGCGGATGAAGCGCCGCTTCGGGGTCGAAATCGATCTGCACCCACCGCGAGTTCCCTACCAGGAGACGATCCGGCGCCCGGCCAGCGCCCACGCCCGCTACAAGAAGCAGTCCGGCGGGCGCGGCCAGTTCGCCGACTGCAAGATTGAGATCGAGCCCGGCGAGGAGGGCGCGGGCCTTGACTTCGTGAACCAGATCAAGGGGGCTGCGATCCCGGGCAGCTTCATCCCGGCGGTGCAGAAAGGCGTCGTCGAAGCGATGGAACACGGCACGGTCGCGGGCCACCCGGTGAAGGACGTGCGGGTGCGGCTGGTGGACGGCAAGCACCACGATGTCGATTCGTCGGAGATGGCCTTCAAGGTGGCGGGGTCGATGGCCTTTCGCCAGGCGATGGAGGATGCCGATCCGGTGCTGCTGGAGCCGATCGTGCGGCTGGCGGTCAGCTGCCCGGAGGAGGTGGTCGGCGATGTGATCGGTGACCTCAACTCGCGCCGTGGCCACCCGCTGGGGATGGAGCCGAAGGGGTCGATGACCGAGGTGAAGGCCGAGGTGCCGATGGCCGAGGTCCTCGACTATGCGCCCGACCTTCGCTCGATCAGCGGCGGGCGTGCCGATTTCACGATGGAGTTCGAGCGCTACGACGAGGTGCCCGCGCACCTCGCTGAAAGGGTCGTTGCAGCGGAGCGTGAGAGCGCCGGCGTGGGCGCCTAGGAGCGGGCCCCCGCTGCTACTTTGGCGAGGTGACCCCGGGAGAGACCTGCGCCGTTTGCGACCGCACGATCCTCGCGGGGGAGCGCACCCGCACCTACATCAGCCCGAAGCTCGGCCCGCGCGGGGTCTGCGACCTCTGCCGGGACCGTGCCTCGACCCTCGGCTGGGTCGATCCGGCTGCGCCGGGGGCGAACGTGGGACGGAGGGTGGCGCCCGAGGTAGAGGAGTCGCCGACCGGGCGCCTGCAGCGGGCCGCGGATCGCTTCAGCTCGAGCGGAGCAGCGCGCACGGTGTCGGGGCTGATGCGAACGCTCGGCAGGCCCTCGGTCTCGATCGGCGCCGCGGCCGGCTCGAGCGGCGAGGCGCGGGTGACGGTCGCCTGGGAGCTCTGCTGGTACCAGTGGAGCGTCGGCCTCGACGATGACGAGCCCGGGGTCGCCGAGCTCGACCGGGGCAGCGAGCTGAATCAGCTCGACAACGCCGCCCGCCAGTGGAACGCCTCGGCGGACGAGGACGGCCGGCTGCTCCTCGGCACGCTCGGGGCCAGGCCGAGCCGCGACGGCGAGCCGGTCGGCTGACCTCGATGCAGAAGCTGCTGGTGAACGTCGACGGCGGCGCCAGGGGCAACCCCGGCCCGGCTGCGATCGGCGTCGTCGTGCAGAGCCCGGAGGGCGAGGTGCTCGAGGAGATCGGAGAGCGGATCGGCGCCGCCACCAACAACGTCGCGGAGTACAGGGCCCTGCTGCTCGGGATCAGGCGCGCCGCCGAGCTGGGGGCGAGCGAGGTCGAGCTGGTCGGCGACTCGGAGCTGATCGTGCGGCAGGTGAAGGGCGAGTATCGGGTCAAGGACGCGACCCTGCGGGAGCTGCATGCCGAGGTCGCCAAGGCCCTACGCCCCTTCGAGTCCTGGTCGATCCGCCACGTGCGGCGCGAGCACAACGCCGGCGCCGACCTCCTCGTCAACCGGGCGCTCGACGAAGCCTGAGCCCCGGTCGGGCCCTCGACTATCGTCAGGGCGTGCCCGGCGTCCCGACAGATCCGATCGACCCCGGCGTCGATATCGGCCACGTCCACCTGAAAGTCGCCGACCTCGACCGGGCACTCGACTTCTACTGCGGCGTCCTCGGCTTCGAGCTACAGCAGCGCATGGGCGACGAGGCCGCCTTTGTCTCGGCCGGCGGCTACCACCACCACATCGGGCTCAACACCTGGCGCTCCCGGGGCGGCTCGCCGCCGCCGCCGGGAAGCACCGGCCTCTTCCATGCCGCGATCCGCTACCCGACCAGGCGCGCCCTCGCGGACGCGCTGCGACGCCTCTCGGAGGCGGGGATCCGCCTCAGCGGCGCCTCCGACCACGGCGTCAGCGAGGCGCTCTATCTCTCCGACCCCGACGGCAACGGGATCGAGCTGTACTGGGACCGGCCTCGCGACCGCTGGCCGAGCGGCCCCGGGGGCGAGGGGCTGGCGATGGCCACCGAGCCCCTCGACCTCCAGGACCTGCTTGGGGAGCTCGAGGGCTAGGCCCCGAGGATCGCTTCCACCAGGTTCGCCTTGAACGCCTCTGTGCCGGGGACCAGCTGCAGCCCGGTGAAGCCGGTGTTGGCGTGCAGGTAGGCGAGCTCCTTGGCGAGGTCGCCGACGCCATTTGAGCCGGCCAGCGGCGCGATCTGCAGGGTGCTGAGCACGCCGACCGCGGCGCCGGTTTCGTTCATGAAGCCGCTGCCCGAGTCGCCGGGGATGCCGGGTGAGAGGGTGAGGACTTCATGGCTCCAACCGTTGCCTTCGTTCTGCACGACGATCCCCTGCTTGGGACTGAGCTTGGTGACGCCGCCGCGCAGTTCGGAGTTGCCGTAGGAGTAGACCGTCGAGCCCAGTTCCCCCACGGTGCCGACGCCGGTCGGCCCGCCGAAGCCGGGGACGGACGGATTGACCTTGCCGACGTCGGCCGGGTCGATCCGGATCAGCGCGAGGTCGTTGTAGGCGCAGGTGTCGGGGTCGGTCTCGCCCTTTGCCTGCATCGTCAGCCACGAGTTGTAGGCGAGGACCCCGGGGCGGCTTGCGCCCGTCACTTCGACCGGGGTGCCGACCGGCAGCGAGCCGCTCGTGCAGCCGTTCGTTTCGGTCTGCCCGCCCGTGCCCGAGCAGTGGGCCGCCTGGCCGAGGTAGACGGTGCCCGCTTCTTCGTAGACGAAGTTGGCCGTGCACTGAGCGCCTGCGGTGAAGACCTGCACGCCGGGGTGGATCGCCGCCTGGTTGGCGGGCGCCCACCCGAGCGAGGTGGCCGGGGAGAGGGAAAGGGCTGCGAGCGCCAAGACGGCGAGCAGCGCGACGAGCTTCTTGCGATGCATTTAGTGCGCCTCCTGCTGGGAATGAATACCTAAGACTTGGTATTCAGTACCCTACTGAATAATTAGTATGCACCAATTCCCTACCTCGCCTATCCAGATCCTCGGATAGGGTGCGCGCGTCAATCGACTGGGGAGGTTGAACGAATGTTGAAGTCCTCGAGTTGGATCGTCGTTGTGGCGACCGCCACGGCTCTTGCCGGACTTGCAATTGCAGGATGCGGCGGAGGCGGCAAGGACACGGCGACGATCCTGAAGATCGGGGCTTCCGAAAGCGGCAAGGCGACGTCCTTCTCGGTGCCGGGGTCGATCGAAGGCGGCCTGGTCGAAATCAAGTTCACGAACGAAGGCACGGCGCCCCATGGCGTGCAGCTGGTCCGCTACGAGGGTGACCACACCGCCGAAGATGCCCTGAAACAGCTCGGCAGCGAAAGCGAAAAGACGCCGGACTGGCTGCGCGGCGAAGGCGGCATCGGCAGCGTGCCGGGCGGCGAATCGGCGACCGCCACCCTCAACCTCGAATCCGGGAACTTCCTCATCGTCGACGCGGCCGCGTTCAACGAAGAAGGCGCCGGCAAACCGGCCACCGCCGAACTGAAGGTCACCGAAGGCGATTCCGGCGACCTGCCCGAAACCGCGGGCAAGGTCGTCGCCGAAGAGACCGGCAAGGACGAATTCGCCTGGGACGTCTCCGGCCTGAAGGCCGGCAAGCAGCAGATCACCTTCGAAAGCGAAGGTGATGACTCGATCCATTTGATCCTCGCGGTCCCGGTCAAGGGCAAGGCGCCCTCGCTGGCCGAAGTCAAGGAAGACTTCAAGTCCGAAGGACCTCCGCCCCCCTACATCGATTTCAAAGACGTCCAGAGCACCGCGGTCCTCGACGGGGGCAAGTCTCAGACGACACCGATCGACCTGAAACCGGGCAAGTACATCTTCTTCTGCCCGCTCACCGATCGCGATGGCGGCAAACCGCACGACCAGGAGGGCCTGCTCTCCATCGAGACCGTGCAGTAGGGCCCGATTCGGCGCGATCCGGGCAGGGAGCTCGAATCCCTGCCCGATCAGCGCAGAGCCGCGTAGACCTCGCTCCAGCGGGCGGGCGTGTGCAGGTGGCCGACGCCTGGCCAGACGGTCAGCTCGGCAGACGGGACCTGCGATGCGATCCAGCGGCTGTGGTCGACGGGGATGGTGCGGTCGTCCTCGCCGTGCCACAGATGCAGTGGCACCGCCACGCGCTCGAGGGCCACACCGGATGGCCGTGCCCAGACGGCGAAGTCCTCGACCATTCCCGCCGGTCCGCCGCGTCCTGCCTCGAGGAACACCTGAGGGAGCAAGGATCGCACGCCGCCGTCCAACAGCTCCTGGTCGGCGGGGGCCGAGAAATCTCGGTCCGCGCCCTTGCCGAACCGCTCGGGATGCTCCCTCGCCTGTTTGATCGCCCGTCCCATCAGGAGGCGTCCGAGCCACGGTGCCCGCAGCGCGAGCGTAGACATCGAACGGTCGGTCGGGCAGACCCCCTTTCGGTAGTGCGGCATCTCCGAAGGAGCAACCCCACTCACGATCGCCAGGCGGGTGACGCGGCCGGACAGGTAGATGCCCGCGGCAAGCGCGTACGGGCCGCCGGATGAGTAGGCGGCGATCGCGAATCGGTCGAGGTTGAGCGCATCGGCGAGGCTCTCGGTGTCCCTTGCCCATCCCTCATACGAGCGCCTGCCTGTCTCCGAGGAGGACATCCCAAAGCCGGGCCGATCCATCGCGATCAATCGAACCCCCTCGGCGGCAACGACTTCGGACACAAAGCGGCCGTCGATCCGTGAGCCCGGGATGCCGTGGAAGTAGAGGACCGGTGCGCCGTCCGCCGACCCGTATTCGCACCAGGCAAGCGCCCTGCCATCGGGAAGCTCATGCGCCCGATCCGGTGCAACGGGTTCAGACTGGCTCACGCCAGAGACGCTACCGCGACCCGTAGCTAGAATCCACCTCCGCGCGGCTGTAGCTCAGCTGGCTAGAGCGTCTGCTTGCCATGCAGAAGGTCGTGGGTTCGAATCCCATCAGCCGCTTCGAGGAGGCCCCGTTATGACGAGGGACCCTTCATGTGCTGACCCTAGGGAATCGACCGCCGGGACCGCAATTTTAGGACTCGGCCCGAAAGCCGACCATCCAGGCCCCGTGGCGATTCTCAGTCGCTGAGCGCCTCGGCGGGTATTACGAAGTAGGGCTCCGCGGCCGGGTGTTCACGTGGAATGAGGTCCACGCAACCGCCCACGGCCTCGACCCATCGACGTACCGCGCCAAGGTCGAGATCGTTCACGTGCGAGTAGCGGATCACAACCGTTCCGGGAGGCTTCGGCACCGAGCTGGCGGAGGACAGGTCCCGCAACAACTTCCTGAACTTCTCTGCGTCCACTCCTCCCTCCCTTTCGGACTCGCGTAACCGAGGGGACGAGGCCCCGACCTTGCGCATCAACAGGCTGACGATAGGTCGCTCAATTTCAGTCTCCGTGCTTGCAGGAGGCTGAGTTGCGGTCAGTTCTCGGCGGTTAGGCGATGCTGGGCGCACCGGTTGGTCGCCTGGGCGCGGCCGCCTCAGACCCGCAGCTCTTCAGCTTCGGTGCTATCAGTTCACGACTTGGGCGATCGCTGCGCTACTTGGTAACCGTGAGCGTCCCGTACATGCCCGCGGTGTAGTGGCCCGGCAGGTTGCAGAACATCACGTACTTTCCCGGGGTCAGGTTGAAGCTTTCCGACTTCGTCTCGCCGGCCTCGACGTCGGCGATCTCACCGGCCTCTTCGGCTTCCTTGTCCAGCTTCTCCTCGTCGACCTCGCCGTTGGCTTCCGTTGGGAGCTTGGCGGGGTTCTTGTTCGTCTTGAACAGGACCAGCTCGTGCTCGACCGAGCCTTCGTTGGGAGCTTCGATCGTTGTCTGCCCGGCCGGGGCCGTTGCGTTTTTCGGATCGAAGTAGAACTCGCCCATCCTGATCTCGACGGTCTTTCCCCCCGTAGCGGCACCGGCGGCGGCCGCCTCGGTTTCGGCCTCGCTGGTAGTCGTCGTAGTGCCGTCGTCTCCCCCGCAGCCGATTGTCAGGGTTCCGGCGAGCGCCAGCAGCGCCGCCACTCGGCCCAGTCCGCGCACCCGTACCTGCATCTTCCGCCTCTCCATGTAGTTCAGGCGAGCGCCGTCCGGCCGCTCTCCCGCTTGCGGGCGGAGGTTTATCACATTTGCCACTTGCGAATGACGGTCG
>DASXAR010000059.1:0-7418 GCA_036406595.1 Solirubrobacterales bacterium
CCGCGGCAACGACATCGTGCGCGTCCGCGACGGCGACGGCGACCGGGTCCTCTGCGGGCCGGGCAACGACATCGTCTACGCCGACTTCCACGACAAGATCAAGCCGAACTGCGAGGTCGCGAAACGCGACCGGCCGACGCCCGGCGCCGACGCGGAAGAGCTCCTGCACTAGTCGGAGCGCTTGCTTACAGCCGGGCCGGCCCGTATAGTGGCTAACGTCACAAGGAGGGTTGCGAATGCCCGATGGCTACGACGTGATTTCAGGGTTGCTCGTGGCGTTTGTCGTGCTGGCGATGATGGCCGGCTCATTCGTCAGCTCCCGGCCGTAGTCGCCTGACCGAGCTCCCCGTTGGACCTCTAGGAAACGTTGGCCAGCGCGGTGGCGAGGGCGAAGCCCAGCGTCGTCACGAGGCCGGCGGCGCGCCCGGCGTCCTTCGTCGCCTCGGGCACCATCGAGTCGATCAGCATCACGATCAGGGCGCCGGCGGCGAAGCCGTCAATAATCGCCTTGAAGTCGCCTGAAGCAGCGTGTGCTGCTCCGTACCCGAACAGCGTCGCGAGCGTGCAGATCACCGCCACCGCCAGCCACAGCCGCATGATCGCCTCGCGGCTCGTTCCGGCTCGCTCCATGTCGCTCGCGGACCCGATCGCCTCCGGCAGGTTGGAGATGAAGATCGCCACCAGCAGGCCGACGCTCCCCTCGCCGGCGGCCAGGCCTATCCCGAGCGCCATCTGCTCCGGCACGCCGTCGAGGAACGCGCCCAGAGCGAGGGCGGGGCCCGCGTCGTCCGCTCCGCTCCGGCCCCGGCGGCCGCGCCCGCCCGCGTGACCGGCGGCGATCCAGCCGTCGAGCAAGTAGTAAGTGAGGGCGCCCGCTCCGAGGCCGATCGCGGTGGTGTCGAGCCCACCGACCTGCGCTCCCTCGAGGGCCAGCGAGAAGCTGATCGCACTGATCAGCGCGCCGGCGCCGAAGGCGAGGACGATGCCGACCCATCGATCCGGCCACCTGCGCGCGAACGCCAGCCCCGCTCCCAGCGGAAGGGAGGCGGCGGCCAGTGCTCCCCAACCGAGTGCCTGGAGCATGCGGCGATGTTCTCACGCCGTGGCCAGCGATTGCCATGCATGAAGATCCGCCGCTGCGGGCAGGTGAATGCAGATGGCGGAGATCCTCCTCGGGCCACTCCTGCGCTACGTCTCCGAGACCGAGGCGACGGTTTGGGTTGAGACGACCGAGCCGTGCGAGGTCGAGATCCTAGGCCGCCGCGAGCACAGCTTCGGCGTCGGCGGCCATCACTACGCGCTGCTGGTGATCGAGGACCTCGAGCCGGGCGGCTTCCACGAGTACGAGGTCGAGCTTGACGGGGTGAGGCGCTGGCCGGCCGAGGGCTCCGACCTCCCGCCGAGCGTCATCCGCACCCTCCTCCCCGGCAGGCCGGTGGACATCTGCTTCGGCTCCTGCCGGGTCGCCCTGCCCCACGAGGAGCCATACACGAAGCCGAAGGACGAGCACCCCGACGGCCGCGAGCTCGACGCCCTGCACGTGCTCGCCGAGCAGATGGTCCGCGACGATCGCGACAACTGGCCCGAGCTGCTCCTGCTCCTGGGCGATCAGGTCTACGTCGACGAGGGCTCGCCGAAGGTGAGGGAGCGGCTGCGTGCGCGGCGCGACACGAGCCGGCCGCCCGGCGAGGAGGTGACCGACTTCGAGGAGTACACCTGGCTCTACCAGGAGTCCTGGAGCGACCCGCTGATCCGCTGGCTCTTCTCGACCGTCTCGACGTCGATGGTCTGGGACGACCACGACATGAGCGACGACTGGAACATCTCCCGCAGCTGGCACGAGGAGATGAACCGCAAGGAGTGGTGGCACGAGCGCGCGGTCGGCGGGATCATGACCTACTGGATCTACCAGCACATCGGCAATCTCTCGCCGCGCGAGCTCGAGCAGAGCGAGATCTACCGGAAGGTCCGCGGGAGCGGGGATGCCACCGGGGTGCTGCGCGAGTGGGCGGAGCGAATCGACTCGACCGCCGCCGGGACGCGCTGGAGCTTTCACCGCGACATCGGCGGCGTGCGGGCGATCTTCATGGACTCCCGGGCGGGGCGGGTGCTGAGCGAGGAGCGGCGCTCGATCGTCGACGAGGAGGAGTGGGGGTGGGTCGTCGATCGGTGCAGGGGGGACTTCGACCACCTGCTGATCGGCACCACGGTGCCGTACCTGCTCTCGCCGGGCTTTCACCATCTCGAGGCATGGAACGAGCGCCTCTGCGACGGCGCCTGGGGTTCGCTGATCGCCCGCAGCAGCGAGAAGCTCAGGCGGGCGGTCGACTTCGACCACTGGGCCGCGTTCCAGTTCTCCTTCCAGCGCCTCCGCGAGCTTCTCGAGGAGGTCGGTTCGGGCCGGCTGGGGGCACCGCCCGCCTCGATCGCGATCCTCTCGGGCGACGTCCACCACGCCTACCTCTGCGAGGTGGATTTCGGGGGCGGAGCGGACGTGAAGAGCAAAGTCGTGCAGGCGGTCTGCTCGCCCTACCGCAACCCGCTCGATGGCCGCGAGCGCCGCGCAATCCGGACAGGGTTCAGCCGCCCTTTCAGCGCCGCGGCACGGCGGCTCGCGGGCCTTGCCGGGGCGCCGGACCCGGGCATCCGCTGGCGGCTGGTCGAGGGCCCCCACTTCGACAACCAGGTCGCGACGCTGCGCCTCGACGGCCGCGAGGCGATCGTGCGCCTCGACAAGACCCTGGCAGGGGAGGAGGACCAGAGCTCGCTCGAGACGAGCTTCGAACGCCGTATCGCCTGAGCCCGGGGGACTTCGTGCAGACCGCAACTATTCGTCCTCCCAGTGCGTTACTAAACGCACAATGACCAATTACCGTCTCGACGACCTGATCGAGTACACGCTGACCAAGCGGGGCAGGGAGAACGTGGCGCTGGCGGTGATCGCCGCCGGATGCATCGCCGGAATCGTCGCGATCGGACGGCTCTAGGCCGAGTCGGCCAGTCGTCCGGCGACGTTCTCCCGGCTCGTCGTCTTCCCCGACGACGTCGGGCTCTATGAGGACGAGTACGGCAGGCAGCTGCGTTCCTCTTCCAGTCCGGGCAGGAGGCGGCAAGGGAATTCTTCGCCTCCCACCTCAGCGGGCGCGCCGCGCTCGGCGAGGTTCCGGCCGGCCATGGTTGACTGACCGCCGCTCGGTCTGCGACGCTATGCACCGTCCGAGGGGGACGGGGAGGTAAGGGGTGAACCGAAGCAACCGAAGCGTGGGCTCGAAGCGCCTCTGGCGCCGTGTCACATTGCTCGCGGCCGCTGCCGCTCTGGCGCTCGCCGCCCTTGCCGCCTCCGCCCTGGCCCGGCCGCAGGTGGTCAGGGTCGGCAACCTGATCGTCACGGTCGACGGCGGAATCACTCCCAGCAAGCTGCCGAAGTCCTCGTTCGCGCCGGTCACCCTGAACGCCGAAGCGACCCTCGAAACAGCCGACGGCACCCACCTCCCGGCCGCGAGGAAACTGGTCGTCGAATTCGACAAGCACGGCCGCATGGAGACCGGGGGGTTGGCGACCTGCAGCGTCCGACGGCTCGAAAACACCCTCACCGACCAGGCAAAGCAGATCTGCTCCAAGGCGCTGATCGGCACCGGCAGGGCGGGGGCCGAAATCGAATTCCCCGAACAGGCCCCGTTCTTCGCCAGCGGCGCGATGCTGATCTTCAACGGGCACCCGAAGGGCAGTCACCCCGTGCTGATCTTCCATGTCTACGCCCACGTCCCGGCACCGACCACGTTTGTGACCACGGCGGTGGTGGGCAAGGCGTCCGGCGCCTACGGGACGCGGGTGGAGATCACGGTCCCGACGATCGTCGCCGGCCAGGGCTCGCTGACCTTCGCAAAACTGCGGATGAGGAAGACCTGGAGCTATAGGGGGAAGCGGCAGCACCTGTTGCTGGCAAGCTGCCCGACGGGGCGCTTCCTGACCCGCGGAAACCTCACTTTCTCGAACGGAAGCAAGATCGCCGGCAAGGTGATCCGCAGCTGCACACCGCGGGGCTGACCCCGCCGCCGCGGCCGCCTGGCAGAATCCCCGCCGTGGAAGAGCTCGACGTGCTGATCGTCGGCGCCGGCCTCTCGGGGATCGGCGCCGCCTGCCACCTCGAGGATCGGCTGCCGGGAAAGACCTACGCGCTGCTCGAGGCGCGAGGCGAACTGGGCGGGACATGGGACCTCTTTCGCTACCCGGGCATCCGCTCGGACTCCGACATGCACACCCTCGGCTACCGATTCAAGCCCTGGACCGAGGAGACGACGATCACCGACGGCCCCTCGATACTCAAGTACCTCCGTGAGACGGCCGAGGAGCACGGTGTCGATCGCCATATCCGCTTCCACCACCGGGTCGTTGCCGCCGAGTGGTCGAGCGAGCGGGCCCGCTGGGAGGTCGAGGCCGAGCGCACCGACACCGGGGACACCGTGCGCTTCGCGTGCTCCTTCCTCTGGGTTTGCAGCGGCTACTACCGCTACGACGAGGGCTATGCGCCCGCCTTCGAGGGACAGGACCGCTTCGCGGGGAGGATCGTCCACCCGCAGCACTGGCCGGCCGATCTCGACTACGCCGGCAAGCGGGTCGTGGTGATCGGCAGCGGCGCGACCGCCGTCACCCTCGTCCCGGCGATGGCACCTGAAGCCGCCAGGGTGACGATGCTGCAGCGCTCACCGAGCTACATCGCCTCGCTCCCGGCCGCGGATCCGATCGCCAGGGCGCTGCGGCGCCTGTTGCCGCACCGCGCCGTCTACGCGGTCGTCCGCTGGAAGAACGTCCTCCTGCAGACCTTCGTCTACCGGCTGAGCCGTCGCCGGCCGGAGGCCGTGAAGAGGCTGATCCGGCGCGGGGTCGAGCGCGCCCTGCCGGAGGGCTATGACGTCGACACCCACTTCAAGCCCACCTACAACCCCTGGGATCAGCGCATGTGCCTGGTGCCCGACGGGGACCTCTTCGAGGCGATCTGCGACGGCAGCGCCGAGGTGGTCACCGACCGCATCGCGAGTTTCACCGAGGCCGGCATCGAGCTCGAGTCGGGCCGCGAGCTGCCCGCCGACGTCATCGTCACCGCCACGGGCCTCAACCTGCTCTTCCTCGGCGGGATGCGATTCAAGGTCGACGGCAAGCCGGTCGACCTGCCGAGGACCATGGCCTACAGGGGGATGATGCTGAGCGGCGTCCCCAACTTCGCCTTCACGGTCGGCTACACCAACGCCTCCTGGACCCTGAAGGCCGACCTCGTCTCCGAATACGTCTGCCGCCTGCTCGCCCACATGGAGAGCCGCGGCTATGCCAGCTGTGTGCCGCAGCTCGACCCGTCCGTGGCCGAGGTTCCGCTGCTGGACTTCACCTCCGGCTACGTGCAGCGCTCGCTCCACCTGTTCCCCAAACAGGGCTCGAGGCAGCCCTGGAGGCTGCGCCAGAACTACGCCCTCGACCTGAGGGCGATCCGCTACGGCGCCGTGGACGACGGCACGCTGCGCTTCTCGCGATCGCCGTCGCCGCGCTCCGCCGAGACGCTCGCCGCCTGATTGCCGCCCCGCGACGGTCCCGCCTCCTGATGGGCCACGTGCTCGCCGGCCGCAACCGCGATCGCCGAGCCGGCGGCTCCGGCGGCGAAGGTCGCCAGCGCCCAGCGCCCACCGGTGCACTCGATTCCCAGCGCGCGGTCCACGGAGACCGGCCCCGGCCCGCCGTCGATGATCGCTACGAGGCCCGCGATCAGCGTCAGGTTGAACTCGTAGCCGCCGTTCGACGCAAAGAACCCGTTTTCCAGGTGGACC
The DNA here is from genome assembly GCA_036406595.1 of Solirubrobacterales bacterium. Lineage (GTDB taxonomy): Bacteria > Actinomycetota > Thermoleophilia > Solirubrobacterales > 70-9 > VRUE01. The sequence goes on from DASXAR010000059.1 coordinate 5,817, forward strand.
TTGCGGATCGCGGTGATCATCGTGCCGATCAGCGCGGCGGCCGGTAGGGGAGTCAGGGCTCCGAGGGCGAGCATCGTGCCGCCCGCGGTCTCTGTGGCTCCGGCGGCGATTGCGTGACGCCGCCCCGGCCGCATCTCGAGCGACTCCATCATCCGGGTCGTTCCCGGCAGCCCGGGCCCGCCGAACCAGCCGAAGAGCTTCTGGGTGCCGTGCACGAAGAAGAGAGACCCGATGAAGAAGCGTGCCAGGAAGCGACCGAATTGCATGTCCCCCGCTACCCCGGGCCGGCCCGGTTCGAACCATCGAGAAAACGGCTCAGGCCATGCTCTGAAGCCGCTCGGCGAGCCGGTTCATGCCCCGCTCCCGCGCCGCCTCCGCCGCGCCGCTCCAGTCGGTGAGACGGTCGGGGGGGCGCGACACCCCGGCGTCGCGCAGCGTCGCGATGTCCTTGAAGGCGAGCAGCTCGTCCTTTGCGTCGATCAGGGCGCCGCGCAGCTTCGGCCGGGGCAGCCGCACAGCGTTCTCGAGGATGCCCTCCAGGTCCCCGTTGGCGCGCAGCAGCTCGGCTGCGGTCTTCGGGCCCACCCCCTTCGCTCCCGGCAGCCCGTCCGAGGGATCGCCGCGCAGGGCGATGAAGTCGGGGACCTGCTCGGGGTCGACGCCGTAGCGGCGGCGCACCTCCTCCGGCGTGACCTCTTCGGCACCTTTGTTGCCGGTGCGGACGTAGAGCACGGTTACCCGCTCGCCCGCGCACTGGTACATGTCCCGATCGCCGGTCAGCAGAAGCGCGCTGCCGCCCGCCTCGACCTCGCACCGGGCGAAGCTGCCGAGCAGGTCGTCCGCCTCCAGCGAATCGCTTCGCGCCACGGTCCAGCCAAACGCCTCGAAGAACGGGGTCGCGTCCGCCCACTGCGGTGAGAGCCCGTCGGGCAGATCCTCGCGGTCGGCGTGGTAGGCGGGGAAGAGCTCGGTGCGGTAGGAGGCGGCATCGGGGCCGAAGCAGAGGACGACCGCCCGCGGCTCATGGGCTTCGACCTCGCGGAGGATCAGGTTGGCGGCACCGAGGAGGGCGTTGACGGGCGTTCCGTCGGGCCCCTTGATCGAGTCGGGCAGGGCGTAAAACGCTCGGAAGAGCATCGAGGGCGTGTCGACCGCGAGCAGCGGCTCCGAGGAGGTCATTCGACCCAGCCTACGGCTGAGCCGCGATCACGCGGTAGATTCGCTCCGCATGGGTTTTCTCAGCCCCGCCCCGCCTCCCTTCGAGATCGAGGAGTGGAAGCGCCGGCCGCACCGGGAGCGGATCAAGTGGCTTGCGCAGGACTGGGCGCTGAACGGGTTCGGGACACCCTCCGCGGTCTATTTGCTCTATCTCGTGAAGCTGGTCGTCTACGTCGGCGGCGGCCTTGTGCTGATCTCGGCGACGACGCCGGGGCTCGGCCTCGGCGACCTCTCGAGCTGGTGGACCGAACCGATCGTCTTCGAGAAGGCGGTCGTCTGGACGATGCTCTGGGAGGTTCTCGGCCTCGGCGCCGGCTCGCTGCCGCTCACCCTGCGCTTCTCGCCGATGATCGGCGGCGTCCTCTACTGGCTGCGGCCGGGGAC
>DASXAR010000060.1:0-24695 GCA_036406595.1 Solirubrobacterales bacterium
GCCGCCGTCGATTCCGACCGCGCAGGGGCTGCCGGTCCGGGAGACGTCAACCGAGCCGAGCGAAGCGCCCGCCGAGCTGTACTCCTTGATCCGCTGCGCGCCGTAGTCCCCGACCCAGGTGTTGCCCTCGCCGTCGGTTGCGCCGCCGCAGGGGTCGCCGAACCCGCTTACCGGGAAGCCCGACAGGCCCACCCCCGCCGATGTGAAGCCGTAGAGGCTTCCGGAGTTCTCCGAGACGTAGTAGATGTTGCCGGCCGAGCCGGGCGAGTTGTCCGTCGAGAGGCCTGGGATGCCCGGCGACGCGACGCTGATCGGGAAGCCATCCCCGGCGCCGAGGGGCGTGTAGGTCCCCGGCGTCGAGACGTCGAAGCCGAAGATCTTCGTTCCGCCGGAGTTGCCGAGTGCGTAGAGCCGGTGACTCGCCTGGTTGAACGTCATCTGGCTGGTCCCCCCGAAGGTCGTCGAGTCGGTGCCGTCGGCGCCGAACTGCGCGGTCTGCGAGGGGTAGACGACCTTGGCCCCCCAAGCGCTCGCCGCGGGCAGGAGAGCTGCCGCCAGCGCGACGACGGCGATCAGGCAGATCCTCAGGCTGTGCCTGCGCGGGCCTCGGTCAGGCATTGCGACCTCCGTGCCGGTGGTGGCGTTTGCGGTGCTTCGCATGGTGCCGGTGGCGACGGTGCTTTCGCACGCAGCGACCGTGGCGCCTTACGAATCGCTTGCGGCAGCGCGGCGTCGCGGGGCCGGGCATCACTGGCGGCGCCGGCGCCGTGGCGAAGGTGTGATCGGAACCGCTCGTCGTGCCGATCGCGTTGGAGGCGACCAGGCGGTAGTGGTAGGTCGTCCCCGCGGCGAGCCCGGCGAGGGAAGCGCTGACCGGATGGACGGCGTTGTCTGCGCCCAGGCCGCCCGCCGGGGTTAAGTGGCCGTAGTCCGAGGTCGGCCCGTACTCGAACTGGTAGGAGGTGGGGCTGAACCCGGGCTGCACGTTGCCGGAGAGCAGCGCGCCGGTCTGCGTCACGCCGGTCGCCGAGCCACCGCCGACGATCGGCGCATCCGGGGTGGAGAAGGTTTCGTCCGCGCCGGTCGCGACCCCGTTGAAGTTGATCGCCACCGCCCGGTAGTGGTAGGTCGTGCCCGGGGTGAGACCGGTGAGCTGGGCGCTCAGCGGATGGTCGGCGCCGTCGGCCGGGGTGGCTTCGGTCGGCAGCGTGCGCGAGCCGTATGAGAGGCCCGGACCGTAGTCGAAAATGACCAGCGTCGCGCCGTTGCCGGGGTTGATCATCGCCGTCAGGGTCGCCGTGGTGGGCGCCACATCTGAGGCCGATGTGGAGTCGACCGTGGGCAGCAGCGGCACCGTCGTGAAGGTCTGGTCTTTGCCCTCCCTCACTCCGGCGGGACTGGTGGCTACGAGGCGGTAGTGGTAGAGGGTCCCAGGTTCGAGGCCGGTCAGTTCGGCGCTGGCAGGGTAGGTCCCGTTGTCGGAGCCGACCGGGGGGCTCTCTGGTGTGCTCGCGCCGTAGGATTCCGTCGTGCCGTACTCGAAGTGGTAGGTCGTGCTCCCCCCTTCTCGGGGGCCGACCGTGCCGCTCAGCGTCACGCCGCTGGTCGTGTAATCCGAGGGTGGTAGCAGCGCGACCTCGGGGAGCGCCAGGGTCTTCAGCATCTGGTCGCCGCCGTAGGCGGGGCCGAAGACGTTGGAGCAGACGATCCGGTAGTGGAAGGTGGTGACCGGGCTGAGCCCGCTCAGCAAGACGGCCGCGCTCTGCGGCCCGGTCCCCGAGCCCTCGTCGACGTCGGGGGTCGAGTTGCCGTAAAGGGTGTTGTAGCCCCAGTCGAAATGGCAGGTGGTGCCCTCGCCCTCACCCGTCCACGAGCCGTGCAGCATGGCGCTGGAGGCGGTCACGGTGGTCGCTGCTCCGGTCGCAAGATCGGCGACGGACTTGACGGTGGTGAAGATCCGGTCGTTGCCGGGGCTCGTGCCTTTGCCGTTGGAGGCGACGACCCGGTAGTGGTAGGTGGTTTCCGGCAGCAGGCCCGAGACATCGTAGGAGAGCGGCGTGTTGCCGCTTGTCGAGCCGGCGTCGTCGCCGGGCGGCGTGGCGCTTGTGTTGCCGTATTCGGTCGTCGTCCCCCACTCGAAGTAGTAATGGGTGTCTTCTTCGGTGCCGATGAAGTGGGCGTTGAGGGTCGCTTCGTTCTTACCGACGCCGGTCGCCGGGTCGGTGGTGAGGCCGCTGACGAAGTGGGGCGTGAAGGTCCGGTCGGCGCCGTAGTTGGTCCCGCTCGCGTTGGCGGCGACGAGGCGGTAGTGGTAGGTCGTCTCGCCCAGCACTTTGCCCGATAGGTCGGCGCTGACGTCGGTCGGGGCGTTGATCGGAGTCGACTGGGAGCAGGGCGCCGTTTCGCCGTAGGAGGTGTCGGTGCCGAATTCGAATTCGCAGGTGACTATTTCCCCGCCGCCCGCCGGGTCGACATGTCCGTTGACCGTCGCGTCTCCCGTCTGATCCCCCGTGACGGCGTCGGGAACGACGACGCCGGGGAGAACTCGCACCTTGCCGCCGGCGCTGACGTAGACGATGCCCCGCGCCTCGTCGACCGCGACGCCAGTGATGCTGCCGAGGCCAGTGGCGAAGGACTCGAGATGGGCGCCGCTTTCGTTGTAGGCGTCGACCTGCGAGGAATGGGCGACGTAGAGGGTGTTGCTGCTCGCGTCGACGGTCAGCGCCTGCGTCGAACTCGGGTCGACCAGGGTTCCGCTCGCGTAGCCGCCGGCGTTCGCGTAGCGGTAGACGGCGCCGTTGTAGTCGGCGACGTAGAGGTCGTCGTTGGAGCGGTCGAAGGCGACGTGGCATGGACGCCCCGTGGCGGCGACGTTCACCGAACCCAGCGACGCTCCGGCGGAGCTGAACTCCTTCACCGACTGACTCCCGTAGTCGCCGACCCACACATTCCCCTCGCCGTCGGTGGCGGCGCCGCACGGATCGCCGAACCCGCCGATCGGGAAGCCGCTGATCCCAGCGCCGGCCGAGGTGAATGCGTAGAGGCCGGTGCTCTCGGAGAGGAAGTAGATGGCGCCCGACGAGGATGGCGAGTTGTCCGTCGCCAGATCCGGAACCCCGCCCGGTTCGGCGAGCGTGATCGGGAAGCCGCTGCTCAGGGCGGTGTAGGTGCCTTCGGTCGTCGTGTCGAATCCGTGAACCCGTGCCGGGCTCCTGCCGAGCGCGTAGAGGCGCTTCGAGGCCTGGCTGAAGGCGAGCTGGTCGAGGCCGCCAATCGAGGTGCCGCTGGTCCCGTCGCTGCCGAACGAGGCGGAGACCGCCGGATGGCGAAACGCGGCGGAGGCGGGAGCCGCGGTGAGAGCCGTCAGGGCGGCGGCGAGAGCACAGGCAAGGGCGAGTCGCCCTCCCAGCCGGTCTGCCCCCACGACCCTGGGAACGTGCGCCGAGGACCCGGGAACATGCGCCGAGCGCCTCACCGGACGCTCTCCGTGACGAATCGACTGGCCGTCCTGCTCTCCATTCCCTGAGGGAGCCCGCGCCGGAGGCCCGGGTCCTTGAATTCCCTGTCTCTATCCCTGCAGGCAGCGACCGCGAACGGTGCCCCCCTGTCAGTTTCCGGCGGCGAGCGTAAGGGGGCGTACACGATTTGTCAAGTCTCGTACGTAAGAAATGTCATCTCAGTGCCTGACGGCGGCGGCTATGTTCATTGCCCGATGGCCCAGTCCGAGCCCGCCACGCGGCCGATCGAGCCTCTCTTCCCCATGCCGGCAGGAAGCCCGAGGGGGCTGGCGCCGGAGCAGATCGCCGTGCATCAGCGGCAGCGGCTGGAGGCGGCGATGGTCGAGGCGGTCGCGCGCCACGGCTATGCCGGAACGACGCTCCGCGAGCTCGTTCGGATCGCCGGGGTCTCGAAGTCCACCTTCTATGACCATTTCGAGAGCAAGCGGGGGTGTTTTCAGGAGACCTTCCACGAGATCGTCGCCCAGGTTGCCCAGCGGGTCACCGCGGCCTATCGGGAGGACGGCGACCACCGGCAGCGACTGGCGGCCGCGGTCGGGGCCTTCATGGAGCTGATCGCCCGCGAACCGCAGGCGGCCACCTTGGCGATCGTCGAGTCGCTGAGCCTCGGCCGCGCCGGCCTGCCGGACCGCGAACGCGCCTCGGAGGTCTTCGAAGTGATCCTCCGCGAGACATTCGAAGCTTCGCGCTCACGGCGTCAGGTCTCGCCGATCACCACCCGAGTGATCGCCGCCGGATTTCGCGCCGTCGCCTACAAACGCCTTCGGGCCGGCGAGGCCGAAGCGCTTCCCGAACTGGTCGACGAGCTGGTCGATTGGGCGCTCGGCTATCAGTCGGCGGAGACCGCGCCATTGCGCAGCGCCAGGGCGGCCGCCGCGAAGCCGCGGCCGGAGGCGGCCGAGCCCGCCGACGAGCTCGGCTGGAGTGAGCCGCCGGACAGCCCGCGCAGCCGGTCGCAGCTGGGCCAGCGCGAACGCATCGTCCGCGCCGCCGCCCAGCTCGTCGTCGATCGAGGCTTCGAGAACCTCAGCATCCCCGCGATCTCGGCGACCGCCGGCACCTCGAACCAAACCTTCTACGAGAACTTCGACAGCAAGAGGGACGCCGTTGTGGAGGCGTTCGACCTCCGTGCCGCCGAGGCGTTCGCCGCGGCCGACCGCGCCTTCAGGGCAGAGGACGGCCCCTTTGAGGGGTTCGGTGCGGCGACCCGGGCTCTGCTCGAGTACATCGCAGGGAACGAGCTGTTCGCGCTGCTCGCCTTCTTCGACCTGCAGACGGCGGGACCGCCGGCGCTCGACCGCGCGGACGCCGCCATCAACCGCTTCACAGCCCCGCTTCGCAATGACGCCCCCGGCGGCATCGGTGGCTCCGCGCCCGGCTGCGTGGTCGAGGCGATCGGCGGCGGCTGCTGGTTCGCAATCCAGCACGACCTTGCGAGGGGCAACGCGAGCTCGCTCCCCGAGCGCGCCCCGGAGCTGGCGCGAATCGCCCTCCTCCCCGTGGCGGCACCTCGGTAGTGCCCGCCGGTCGCTGAGAAAAGGGCTAGGCAGGGGTTGATCCATGTGTAAAGCTGAGTACGTGGAAGGAGCGAGGCCACCAGGGGCGCTTCTCCCGAGCCGGGGCGCGGAGCGCCGCGGGAGAGGCCGGGAGGCGACCGCCCGCGATCAGCGTGCCCGCCTCGAAGCGGCGATGGTCGCCGCGGTGGCGGACCACGGCTTCCCTCGAACCACGGTCAGCGAGGTGGTCGCCATCGCGGGCGTATCCAAGACCACCTTCTACCAGCACTTCGAGAACAAGCAGGCCTGCTTTCTCGACACCTTTCAGACCATCGTCGACGGAGTCACGGCCCGGGTCGGCGAGGCCTACCGCTCGGGCGCCGGGCCGGAGGAACGCCTCGCGGAGGCCTTCAGCCGATTCGCCGAGATTGTCTGCGAGGAATCCGAGGTCGCGTCCTTCGTGATCGTCGATTCGCTCAGCCTCGGCGCCGCCGCGGTCCAGCACCGGCGCCGGGCCGCCGAATCGTTCGAACGGATGATCCGCCAGAGCTTCCGGCACGCTCCCGGGGAGGTCACCCCCTCGGACCTGGCGGTGCGGCTGATCGTGGCGGGCGTCGAAAGCGTCGTCTACCGCTGCCTGCGCGAGGGGTGTCCGGAGCGCCTCGCCGGCCATCTCGGGCCACTGAGCGATTGGGCCCTCTCCCTGCAGCGCGAGACCGTCCTCTCCCCGATTCCGCTCCCACCGCGCCAGGGAGCCGAGCCGGCGGGGGATCGCGTCCCCTGGGACGAGCCGCCCGACAGCCCGCTCAGCCGCTCCGAGCTGACCCAGCGCGAACGGATGCTCCGCGCCGTCGCCCAGGTCGCCGCGGAGGTTGGGTACGAGGCCCTGTCGGTTCCGGCGATCTCGGCGGCGGCCGGCACCTCGAACCAGACCTTCTACGAGCACTTCGACGGCAAGCGGGAGGCTTTCATCGCCGCCTTCGACGAGCTCACGCATCGCGCCCGCCGTGCCATGCTGGCCACCTCCGGCCGCGAGGTCGAGTGGTTCGCCGCCATCCAATCCGGAGTTCGCAGCCTGCTCGAGTTCGTCATCGCCGAACCGCTCTTCGCCCGCCTCGCCTTCTTCGAGCTGCCGACCGCCGGGGCGGAGGCGCTCGACCATGCGGACGCGACGATCGCCCAGTTCACGGCCTTTCTCGGGCCGGGGGCCCTGCCCGAGTCACTCGCGCCCGTCCCCCCCGTGATCGTCGATGCGATCGCGGGCGGTACCTGGGCGGCGATCCAGCACGAGATCGCCGGCGGCAGGGGCCCCGAGCTGGTCGACATCGCGCCCGAGCTCGCGGCGGCGATCCTCGCCCCGGTGCGGCCGCGGTAGACCGTCGCCCGGTCCAGCCGCCACGCGAGGTCGTCTCGCGCTGGAGTCAGCCCGCGGCGACCAGCCGGGCCCGCTCCAGGCCGACGTACGGCGCCAGGACCATCTCGATCGCTTCCTCGGCGAGACCGGGGAGCGAATCCAGCTCTTCGGTCAGTAGGCGCGATGAGACCATCAGCACCAGGCCGCCGATCAGCGTGCGCTCGGTCGACTCGGGCAGCGCGGCCGCGGTCGGGTGGACGGCCCTCCCCTGCTTGAGCCGAAGGGAGGCCCAGTCGACCCAGGACCAGACCCGCTCCATCGCCGCGGGGCCGATCCTCGCCGCGTCAACGGCGAAGAGGCGCGAGACGTGGTCGAGTTCGGAGACGTAGGCGAGCGCCGCCTCGACCGCGCACCTGACCCTCTGATCCCAGTCCGGAACCCCCTCGCAGGCATCCTCGATCTCCTCCTGCATGTGATCGACGTACCTGTCGAGCGCGGCGACTAGGCACTGGTCCTCGCTGGCGAAGTGCCGGTGGAAGACCTCGACCGAGACGCCAGCGCGGCGGGCGATCGTGCTCGCGTCGATTGCAGCGTATCCGCGCTCCGTGGCCGCTTTCGTCACGGCGTCCGTGAGGCGCGCACGGTCGTCCGGGGTTGCCTCGACCTCGGAGGCGGTTTTCCCTATCAGCGCTCCCGCTCCCGCCACTGCATCCCAGGATGCCGCTAAGTCCGGGCGCTGTCAAGGAACGTACTCGTTCTCAGACCCGGTCGACGGGCCGTTTTCCCACGGCATGCGTGGGTTCGCGGCCCGTCGGCGGGGGTCAGTGCTTCCCGGCTATGTCCCAGATGACGTCGGCCGCCGAGATGCCCTGCCGGCGCGCCGTCGCTTCGATCTCGTCCCAGGGAAGCTCGGCGTCGGGGAGGTCGTCCCAGCGCGCCAGGTCCAGCGCCTCGGCGGCGCCCTTCAGCGCCGGGCCGAGGTGCTCCTCCGAGCGCAGCAGGGCGCGCAGTATCTCCAACTGCTTATCGCTCAGGCGCACAACCCACATGCGGCACCTCCAAGTCGTGGTGGAACGCGGGTTGCCCGGAGAAGCTAGGCGCCCTGGCGGACGGAATCCCCGCCCTTGGTGGCGCGGATCCGCACCGCCTCGATCCGGTTCTCGCGCACCGACTCGACCCTGATCGTGTAGCCGTTCGCGGTGATCGTGTCGCCTCGCTTCGGTAGCCGTCCCAGCTCGCCGAAGACATAGCCGCCGACCGAGTTATAGGTGTCGGAGTCGACCGGCAGCTCGATGCCGGCGTCGGCGAGGTCGCCGAGCGAGACGTGGCCGCGCACGAACCACTCGCCGCCGGTCAGCCGCCGCAGCGCCGCGGCCCGCGGGTCGGTCTCGTCCTCGATCTCCCCGACCACCTCCTCGAGGATGTCCTCGACTGTGACGATGCCGACCGTCCGCCCGTACTCGTCGACGATCACCGCCAGCGAGGTGCGCTGGACCTGGAGGTCGTGGAGGAGGTCGTCGAGGGGGCGCGTCTCTGGGACTATCACCGCGTCGCGCACGACGGGCTCGATCTTCGCGCCGGGCCCCTCGTCCATGAAGAGCCGGGCGAGGCTGTTGTTGTGGACGATGCCCTTGACCCGGTCGGCGTTGTCGTCCTCGATCGCGACGAGGCGCGTGTGGCCGGAGGTGACGCAGCGCCGCAGCGCGGTCTCGACGGTCTCGGCGGCATCGACGGTGACCACGGCGGGAATCGGCGTCATCACCTCGCGCGCCTCCTGCTCGTGCAGATGGAAGACGCCGCCGAGCATCCCCGCCTCGCCGGGATCAAGCGTGCCGCCGAGCTTCGAGCGGTCGATGATCTGCTTCAGGTCCTCGGAGGTGTGGTGCTCCTCGATGTCGGTCGGGTCGACTCCGAAGAGGCGGACGATCGAGTTCGACAGGCCGCTCAGCGCCTTCGTCACCGGCGCCGTCACCACGCGGAACCAGTTGAGCGGCCGCGATACGCGCCGCGCCGTCCGCTCGGCGTTGCCGATCGCCAACATCTTCGGGACCTGCTCGCCGACGCTGATGTGGATCGCGGTGACCAGCGTGAAGGAGATCGCCAGGCTGATCGCGACCGCGGCGCCGTGGGACAGCCCCCCGAAGACCGGCTCGAGCAGCTTCGCCAGCGAGGGCTCGCCGAGGAAGCCGATCCCGATCGAGGCCATCGTGATGCCGACCTGGCAGGCGGAGAGCGACTCGTCGATCTGGTCGAGCTGCTCGACGACCGCGTCGGCGCCGCTCTCCCCTTCCTCGGCGAGCTGCTCGATCTTGCCGCGGCGCGTCCTGACCAGCGAGAACTCAGCCGCGACGAAGAAACCGTTGACGGCGACCAGCAGAAGCAGCAGGACGAGCAGCAGGACGCTCATCGGTGGCTATGTGGCCCGGTACTTCGGGGGAGGTCGTCTTCGGCCATTCGGCGAGTTGAATATAGCTATCCGAGTCGCGGCAACTCCGAGAGTGCCATATTGGGGTCGAGATGCGTGTCGCCAGCCTCGTTCCCTCCGCCACCGAGATGCTTTTCGCGCTCGGCCTGGGCGACGACGTCGTCGCGGTGACCCACGAGTGCGACTACCCGCCGCAGGCCCGCTCACTCCCCCGATTGACGCGAACCGTGCTGCCCGAAGGGCTCGACGCGGGCGAGATCGACGTCGCCGTGAAGGCGACCGTCGGCGAGGGCCGGGCGCTCTACGAGCTGAACGAGGAGCTGCTCGCACAGCTCGGCCCGGACCTGATCGTGACGCAGGCGGTCTGCGACGTCTGTGCCGTCTCCTTCGAGGACGTGGTCGAGGTGGCGAGGCGCCTGCCGAGCGAGCCGCGGGTTCTCCAGCAGGATCCGAGCACCCTCGGCGAGATGCTCGAGGACGTGCTGAGGCTCGGCGAGGCGACGGGCCGGGTCGAGGCGGCCCATGACCTGCGCGGGGAGATGGAGGGTCGGCTGGCGGCGGTGCACGCTGCGCTCGGCGGCGCGACGCTGCCACGGGTGATCGCGCTCGAGTGGCTCGACCCCCCCTTCGTCGGCGGCCACTGGGTCCCGGAGATGATCTCGATCGCGGGGGGCGAGGACGTCGCCGGCCCGCCCGGCCTGAAGTCGCCCGAAGTCCAGTGGGGCGCCCTCTCGGCGCTCAACCCCGACGTCGTCGTCGTCATGCCCTGCGGCTGGCACCTGCGGCACTCGCGCGCGCAGGCGGTCGAGCGCTGGGAGCAGATCGCCTCGCTCGGCGCGGGAAGGGTGTTTGCGGTCGACGCCGCCGCCAGCTTCTCACGGCCGGGGCCGCGGCTGATCGACGGCGTCGAGCTGCTCGGCCACATCCTCCACCCGGACCTCCTCGACGCCCCCGGCAACATCGGCTTTTCCGAGGTGCGGGCGCCGGCCGGGCGCCCCTGATGCCGTCCCCCGCCTGGCCCGGCGCGTCCTACAGGGACTGGGCGGAGACCTGCGACACCCTGCACGCCCATACGCAGGTGCTCGGAAAGCTGGCGGCGACGCTGGCGCCCCCCGAGCCGGATTTCCAGCACGGCGCCCTGCGGCTCGGCGTGCGCGGCTGGGAGACCGCGCCGCTGCCGGCCCCCGACGGCTCGGGGTCGTTCGGGATCGTCCTCGACCTGCACCGGCATGAGGGCTCCGTCGAGCACTCCGACGGCAGGCGGCGGTCGGTGGCGCTGACCCCAGACCGGGCGGTGGGCGAGGTGACGAGCGAGCTCCTCGCCGTCGTGGCGGACCTGGCCGGGGAGGTCGAGATCGACCCCGCGCCGGCCGAGGTCTCCTGGAGCGTGCCGCTCGACGAGGACACCGAGCACGCCCGCTACGACACCGAACAGGTCGCGTCCTACTTCGCGGCGGCGACCCGGGCCGCGGCGGTGCTGGCCGCCTTCCGGGCGCCGCACGAGGGCCGCTCTACCCCGGTCAACGCCTGGTGGGGCTCCTTCGACCTCGCCGTCAGCCTCTTCTCCGACGGGCGGGAGAGCGCGGTTGGCTGGTGGCCGGGCGACCTGCGCTATCCGAAGGCGGCGTTCTACGCCTACCTTCGCCCCGCCCCCGAGGGCCAGGGCGACCGTCAGGTCTCTCCTCCCGCCGCCCGCTGGGACGACGGCCTCGGCGAGTTCCTGCTCGACTGGGACGACGTTCGCGCGGCCGACGACCCGGCCGGCTTCGCCCTCGAGTTCGCCCGCTCGGCGACCGGTGATCAGCCCTGAAGAAGGGCCGGATGAAGATCCTGCGTAGGAACCACTCCTAGGCGATCGCGGCGACGATCGCGAGGCCTAGGCGATCCCGATCGCGGCGACGATCGCGAGAACTCCCAGGATTGTCATCGCCAGCAGCTCGACCGCGAGGCGGTTCCGCCCCAGCATGTTCCTCTCGCCGGCGACGATCACCAGGCCGCAGAGCAGTCCCCCGGCGAGGCCGCCGAGGTGCCCGCCGATGCTGATTCCCGAGATGCCGAAGGTCAGCGCCAGGTTGATCACCAGGACGAAGCCGAGCTCGGAGGCGACCGTGTCGAGCCGGCGCCCGCGAGCGATCACGAAGGCGGCACCGAAGAGGCCGAAGATCGCCCCGGAGGCGCCGACCGTGTACTCGGCGGAGCCGCTCAGCGCCAGCGCGCCGAGGGAGCCCGCGAAGAGCGAGGCGAAATAGAGGGCGACGAAGCGGGGCGTTCCGATCGCCGGCTCCAGCAGCCGGCCGAGGATGAAGAGGGCGAACATGTTGAACCCGATGTGGGCGAGGCCGGCGTGCAGGAAGCCGCCCGTCAGCAGGCGGTAGACCTCGCCTTCGGCGACCGCGTTCCCCTGCAGGGCGAAGTTGCGGATCACCGAGCCGCTGGTCCCGCTGAGCCCGCCCGAGCCCCCGGCGATCTCGGCCAGGTAGGCGGCGACGTTGAGCGCGATCAGCACGTAGGTGGCGGGCGCGTCGTAGCGGCCGGGCCCGACCGCGCCGCGGGTGACCCGGGTCCGCTGCCGGGCGCAATCCGGGCAGCGCATCCCGACCGGAGTGGGCGTCATGCACTCCGGGCAGATCGGCCGCCCGCAGGACGAGCAGGAGACGCCGGTCTCCCGGTCGGGGTGTCGGTAGCAGACTTGATTCACTGGGCGAGCAGGAGCCTACAATCGAGGCGCCCCAGGCCCCGGAAGGAGGAACGGTATGGAAGGCGCAAGCCCCGCAAGGCTGTACGCGACCCTGGTCGGAGGCGTGCTGGTGATCGCCGGCATCATCGGCTTCTTCTACAGCTCCTCGTTCGGCAGCCCAGGCAACGTCGACGACGTCTTCGGCATCCTCGCCGTCAACGCCTGGCACAACATCTTCCACATCCTCACCGGGGCGATCGGCCTGCTCGTCGCCGGCTACGCCGCCCGGCAGTACGCGCTCTGGCTCGGCGTCATCTACCTCGTCCTCGCGATCTGGGGATTCATCATCGGCAGCGGCGACTCGATCCTCGGCTTCATCCCGGTCAACACCGAGGACAACTTCCTCCACCTGATCCTCGGCCTGCTCGGGGTCGGCGCCGCAATGGCGACGCCGGTGCGCGCCGCATCGACCCGGCCTCCCCCGGCACCGGCCTGACCCTCCGCCGACGGGCCGGTTTCCCACCCATACCGTGGCTTTCCTGCCCATCGGCGATAAAGGCGCCATGGGGCCCGTCGGCGGGTGAAGCGGTTATGGGCGGATGCGATCGGTGAGCGAGCGAAGGCCGCTCCGCGTCTCCTGACGGCCGCGGCGCCGCAGCTCGAGCAGCACGAGGGCGCCGGTGGCGAGGCCGCCGGCGCCGACCGCGACCACCGGCCGCACCCAGTTGCGAGGGTCGCGGAGGGCCCGCAGCTCGCTCTCGGAGAGCTCCTCGGCCCAGTCGGAGAGCTCCTCCGCGGCGGCGGCGGTGACGGCGGAGAACGTGTCCTCGAGGCGGCCTGAAAAGCGCTCGGGCGGCTCGATCGGCCGCAGCGCGTCGCCGAGCAGGCGCTCGACGTCCCAGCTGCTGCCGCCGAGGCCCTCGCTCGCCTCACTCATCCTCTTCCCCCATCTCCTCCTGAAGCTGTTTGATGGCCCGGTGTATGAGCACCTTGGTCGCGCCGTCGCTGCGCCCCAGGGCCCGGGCGATCTCTCGATTGTCCATGCCCAGGGCGAAGCGCATGATCAACGCGTCGCGGCGGTCGTCCGGAAGGTCCCGCAACCTGTCCATCACCTCGCGCAGCTCCTCGCGCCCCTCCGCGATCGCCTCGGTGCCATGTTGAGCGGCGATCGGGTCGGCGCTTTCGAGCGGCGTCTGAGGGCGGCGCGAGCGGTCGCGGTAGTAGTTGAGCGCAAGGTTGTGGGCGATCCGGATCAACCACGGCCGCAGCGGCCGCCCGTCGGACTCGCGCCGCGCCCGGTCGAAGTGGCGGTAGGCCTGGAGGAAGGCCTGCTCGGTGAGGTCCTCCGCGTCGTGCTGGTTGCCGACCCGGTAGTAGGCGTAGGAGTAGACGTCGCGCAGGTGGTCGCGGTAGAGCTGCTCGAAGTCGCGATCGAGCTCGGCCTTGGCGGCGGGATCGAGGCTCGCCGGCTCGACGTTCTCCTTCTCGGCGCTCACCCGGCAAGCCTAGTCGTCCCCCTCGGGCCGTTGGAGCGGAAATATCGGCCGGCGGCGCTCACGCGGCCACCCTCCCGGCCCGCTCGACCTTGCGCAGCCCGTCGACCCACTGCTCGGCGTCGATCTCACCGCGGATCAGGGCGGCGAGCCCGCCCAGCGCCTCGGCCGGGTTGCCGGCCGAGGCGATCGCCTCGGCCAGAAGCGGCACCGCGTCGAGGCCCTCCGATGCCTGGCCGATGATCGCCGGGATCTCCTCCGCAGGCGTGCCGCGGCCGAGCAGCTCGCCGGCGCGGCGGTTGCGGCCCTCGGGCGCCAGCATCGTCGCCGTCAGGTCCCCGACCCCGGCGAGGCCGGAGAAGGTCTCGAGCTCGGCTCCACGATCGATTGCGTACCCGATGCACTCGCTCCAAACCTGGGCCGCCGCGATTCCGGCGGCGTTGAGGCCGTGGGGCTCCGATGCGGCTGCGGCGAGCGCCGCGGCGTTCTTGGCGGCGCCGGCCATCTCGACGCCGATCACGTCGCGGGTGCGCTCGCAGACGAGGCCGGCGCGGTCGAACACCTCCTCGAGCTGGCTGAGCAGGTCCTCGTCGGCGGAGCCCAGGACGAGCGCGGCCGAGCCGGAGACGGCCTCGCGGGCGTGCGCCGGCCCGCCCAGCGAGGCGAGGGCGCGGGCCCGGACCCGTTCTCCCACGTAGTCGGCCGGCAGCTGTCCCTGTGGAGCGATCAGGCCCTTGGTCAGCAGCAGGACCGAGGAGCGGTCGCTGACCCGGTCGGCGATCGCGCCCACTGCCTGCGGCATCGTGTTGGAGGGGACGGCGAGGCAGACCAGGTCGAGCCCGGCAAGCTCGATTTCGGATGCCTGGCGGACGAAAAGCGACTCGGGCAGCTCGACCCCCTCCAGGTAGCGGCGGTTTTCCCCCTCCTCCGACATCTGCTCGGCCTGCGCCGCGGTGCGGGTGCCGAGCTCGACCTCGAGCCCGGCGCGCGCCAGCAGCACGGCGACCGCGGTCCCCCAGCTGCCGGCGCCGATCACCGCGGCGCGGCGCATCGGCGGCAGCCCGCCGAGTGCTTCCCACTGCAGCAGCACGTTGGGCCAGATCCTCGCCGTGACCGATTCGGCCAGCGGCGGGGAGGGCCCCTCGGCGCGCGGAAAGCGCATCGGCCTGCCGACCCTCACCCGGACCCTGCGGGGCCGGATCCGCCAGCCGCGGCGCACGTGCTCGGAGCCGAAGACCGCGGTCGGCACGACCAGGGCGCCAGTCTCCAGCGCGAGCCGGCCGACCCCGCGGCGCGGTGCGGCCAGGGTGCCGCTCCTGATCCGCGTCCCCTCGGGAAAGATGCAGACCGTGCCGCCGCGTTCGACCACGGTGCGGGCGGTCTCCATCGACTCCTCGTCGGACTCGTTGCGGCGGATCGGGAAGGCGCCGAGGCGCGAGATCAGCCAGGCCTGCCACGGCCGCTCGAACAGCTCGACCTTGGCGACGTAGTTCATCGGCCGCCGCCAGGGGAGGGCGCCGCCGATCACGAAGGGGTCGAGGAAGCTGCGGTGGTTCGCAGCGACGATCAGCCCGCCGTCGACTCGGCGGGCGTGCGCGCGGCCGGTCCGGGTGAGGCGGAAGTAGATGACGCAGAAGGGCGTCAGCAGAAGCCGGGCGAGCAGGTACATCGGCCAGTTGACGCCGTGCCGGCGCGTGTACTCGTGGTAGCGGCGCAGGCGCTCCTCGGGGACAGGGTCCTCGCTCACCCCAATCGGTACACGCCGGCGCGCGCTCGGTTACCAGGCCCTCGACACCCGGCGCGCGCCCGGTTACCAGGCCGCTCGACACGCGGGCGCGCGCTCGGCTACCAGGCCGCTTCGACCAGCTGCTCGAGCTCGGCCCGGGTCGGGGGCCGCGGCGTGTGGGCCAGCTCGGCGCGGGAGAGCATCGCGTCGAGCGCCTCACCGAGCCTCGACCGCTCGGCGCCGAGCGCGCCGAGGCCCGCCGGCTCGCCCCCAAGCGTGCGGATGCGACCGCGGATCCCGCCCGGATCGGCGCCCACGGCCCTCTCGAGGTGGGCGATCTGCCTGGGCGCGCGGGAGGCCATGAAGGCCATCGTCTCGGGCAGGACGACCGCGTTGGTCTCGGCATGAGGGCTGCCGCAGACGCGGACCAGCGTCTGGCAGATCACATGGTGGAGGCCGAACAGGGCGGAATCGATCGCGTAGGCGCAGAGCAGCGAACCGAGCGCCAGCGAGGCGCGGTCGCGCCGCTGCCGCGCTTCGTCGAGGGCCGCGGCGATCAGCTCCGCCCCGCGCAGCGCTGTCATCCGGGAGACAGGGTTGGCGAGAGGCGTGTAGAGGGAGTCGGCGCCGTGCGCGAGGCTGTTCATCGCGCTCGCCCGCAGCGCCGGCTCGGCCAGTCCGGTCATCGCATCGGGGTCCGCGATCGCCAGCTCGGGCCGGATCAGGCCCGTGGCGCGCCCCTCGGCCCCGGCCGGAAGGCGGTGGATGCCGGTGACCTCCGCTCCGGAGAGCGTCGTCGGGATCGCCGCCACGGCGGCGCCGCTCACCGACCCGATCGCCTTCGCGGTGTCGATCACCCGGCCTCCGCCGAGCGCGACGAGCCGTCCGCTTCCCACCCGCTCGAGCAGCGCCGCCGCCGCCTCGGGAACCGGTCCGCTGGAGACCGAGTGCACCGAGCCCGCGGCGGCCTCCAGCTCGGGCGCCCCGGGCAGGTGGCGCGGAGTGCTCAGCAGCTCGAACTCGCCGAAGCCGTGCTCGGCGAGGATCTGCGGCGCCTCGGCGATGCCCTCGCGGCGGAAGACGACCGTCCGCCCGGCGTCCCTCCATGTGAACGCCTCCGGTGGCAGCTTAGGCGCGGACCCGTGGGTTCATCACGGGCCGCAGGTTGGGCTCGACCTCGTCGCGCAGGTGCTCGAAGGCGGGCGGCAGCGAGAGCTTCTCGCCGAGGTGCTCGAGCGGCTCGTCGACAGTGAAGCCCGGCCCCAGCGTCGCGATCTCGAAGAGGACGCCGCTCGGCTCGCGGAAGTAGATCGAGCGGAAGTAGAAGCGGTCGATGACAGGGGTCGGCTGCGCCCCGCCGGCGATCGCCCGGTCCCGCCACTCTTCGTGCTCGTCGATCGTCGATGCCCAGGCGATGTGGTGGACGCTGCCGGCGCCCTGAAGGGAACGCTCGGCCGGGGGCTCGTCGTATGAGTAGAGGCCGCCGCGCTGGATCCCACGCGCCTCCCAGCCGTCGCCGGCCGGCTCGAACGCGAGCGTCTCCAGCAGCCTCCTGCTGACCTCGGGCGCGGCCGAGTAGGCCCGCGCGGCGTGGAATCCCTGAAGCGCGTGCTCGGCCGGCACCTCGGGGTGGTCGGCGATCAGCGGCTGGTCGTCGACCGAGGCCACGGCCAGCTCATGGTCGAGTCCCTCGGGGTCGGAGAAGCGCAGTGAGTCCTCGAGGCGCTCGACCACGAGCCCCTCGCCCCCGAGCCTCTCTTCCCAGAAGTCGAGCGCCTCGCTCGATGCGACCCGCCAGACGATCCGGTGGATGTCACCGGCGCCGGGCCTGCCGTCCGGAACCCCGGGGAACTCGAAGAAGGTCAGGTCCGAGCCGGCGCTGCCCTTCTCGTCGGCGAAGAAGAGGTGGTAGACGGTCGGGTTGTCCTGGTTGACCGTTTTCTTGACGAGCCGCAGGCCCAGCACACCGGCGTAGAAGTCGACGTTCCTCTGAGCGTCGGCCGTGATCGCCGTGATGTGGTGGATACCCTCGAGCTTCATTGATCTGTCGTATAGGCACGTATAGCATCCTCCTTCGATGAGCCGCGCTAGGCGACGGACTGTCAAAGGCCTGGTGATCCTCGGCTCCGTGCTCGCCTTCTTCAGCGTCGTCTCGGTCTGGATCGAACGGCAGGCGCTCAACACCGACGACTGGGTGAAGACGAGCAAGCGCCTGCTCGAGAGGGAGGAGATCCGCTCGGCGCTCAGCAAGTACCTGGTCGACCAGCTCTACGAAAACGTCGACGTCGAAAAAGAAGTCGAAGAAATCCTCCCCGGGGAAACGAAGGACTTCGCCGGCCCGGTCTCGGGGGGCCTGCGCTCGGTGGGAGGCAGCGGGGCGGAACGGCTGCTCGAATCTTCGACGGCGCTGGGACTCTGGGAAGACGCGAACCGGACCACCCACGAACAGCTGCTCGCGGTGCTCGAAAACAAGACGGGCGAATCGACCGAAACCGAAAACGGCGAAGTCACCCTGAACGTCGGCAGCCTGGTCACGAACCTCGCCGACCAGATCGGGTTCGGCGGCCAGCTCGCCGAAAAACTGCCGCCCGACGCCGGCCACATCGTGATCCTCCACTCCGAACAGCTGAAGACGGCGCAGGACATCGCCGCCGCGATCAAGGGGCTGGCGCTGATCCTCTCCCTGCTGACGCTGCTCAGCCTCGGCCTGGCCATCTACCTCTCCAGCGAGTCGCGCTGGGTGACCGTGCTCTTCTGCGGTATCGGCCTCGTCGCCGCGGGCTTCGGCGTGATCGTCTTCCGCCACATCGCCGGCGGGATCATCGTCGACCAGCTGGTGACGGAACCGAGCGTCGAACCCGCCGCCGAAGCCACCTGGTCGATCGCGACCTCGCTGTTGACCAGCATCGCGACCACCGTGATCGTCTACGGGGTGCTGTTCGGCGTCGCGGGGTGGCTCGCCTCGCCCACCTCGTCTGCGCAGGCCTCCCGCCGGGCCCTGACGCCGGCGCTCCGTGATCACGCCCCCTACGTCTATGCCGGACTGGGGATCGTCGTCTGCATCTACTTCCTCAGCGCGCCCACTCAGAACCTCCGCTCCTTCCTGACCGCGCTCGTGCTCGCCGCCTTCGCCGCGTTCGGGATCCACGAGCTGCGCCGGCAGTCCGTCGAGGAATTCCCAGACGCCCAGTTCAGCGACACCTTCGGCCGCACCCGCGACCGCGTCGTCGGAGCGGTCAGGGACGCGAACCTGGGCGAGCGGGCCTCGAAGCTGCGCCTGCCCGAGGTGCGCAAAACAGAGGGTGGCGAGGGCGAGGGCGAGGGCGGGCCGGCCTCGACGGAGGACGCACGGCTGGCCCGGCTCGAACGGCTCGGCGAGCTGCGTGAGAAGGGCGTCCTCAGCGACGAGGAGTTCAGGGCTGAGAAGGAGCGCTTGCTGAACAAATAGCGATAGGAGGTCAAGTGGCTCGAATCAGACGGATGTTCACGTTCTCCAACGTGATCGCGGTGATCGCGCTGTTCCTGGCGCTCGGAGGAAGCGTCTACGCGGCCGCCAAGATCAACGGCAAGCAGATCAAGCCGAAGTCGATTCCCGGCAACCGGATCAAGCCGGCGACGCTCACCGGCAAGCAGGTCAAGGCGCAGTCGCTGACCGGCAAGCAGATCGTCGGCAGCAGCCTGACCGGGGTCAATGCCAGCAGCCTGGCCTCCGTGCAGTACGCGGTCGCGACCGTGCCCCTGCCGGAAACCCCGCTCGGCGGCCCCGGGACGACCGCGACCGCAACCTGTCCGCCCGGAACCAAGGTGATCGGCGGTGGAGCTACCGTCAGCAACGAGGCGGAAGACTTCATCAACGACGGCGCCCCGAGCTCGGATCGCACCGGCTGGACGGCAACCGGGTTCGCGCTGACCGAAGGTACCTCGATGACGATCACCGCGATCTGCACGGTGGTGGCCGCGAGCACCGGCTAGCTCTCCCGGGCCGGGCCCCCCGCCACCCCCCGAACTGCATCAAATCCCCCGTCCCCCAGGCCGGGAACTTGATGCAGTTCGGGGTGGGCGACCGTGGAGCCGGCGCGCTACGGTTTCCCCATGAATCCAGAGCGTGCCAGGGAACTGCTTGCCGACGAACGGGTGGAGATCGAGCGACAGATCGCCGCCCTCGAACGGGAGGGCCCCGAGGAGGGCGACCAGCGGCTCGAGCCGGGCGACATGGACTCCGAGGCCCTCTACCAGGACGAGTTCGACGCCGGCCGGGCGCAGGACCTGAGGGCGCGGCTCGACGCCGTCGAGCGAGCCGAGGCGCGGCTCGAGGCCGGCACCTACGGGCTCTCGGTGAAGAGCGGCGAGCGGATTCCCGACGAGCGGCTCGAGGCCTTCCCGATCGCCGAGCTGACCGTCGAGGAGCAGGAAAGCGCGACCCGGTAGCAGCGTCTAGGCAGTTATCGCGGAGCGGGCGCGAGCGGCCCGCACCGCGCTCGAGAGGGTCTCGATGTCGTAGGCGCCCTCGTGGCGTCGCCCGTTGACGAAGAAGGTCGGGGTCCCGGTGACGCCGCTGAGGTCGGCGGAGTCGACGTCCTCCTCGATCCGCGCCGCATGGGCGCGGCTGCGCAGGTCCTCGTCGAAGCGCTCGAGGTCGAGGCCGAGCCGCTCCGCGTAGCCGTGCAGGTGCCGCGGCCGCAGCTCCCCCTGGTGCTCGAGCAGCTCGTCGTGCATCTCCCAGAACGCACCCTGGGAGGCCGCGGCCTCGGCCGCCTCGGCGGCGATCTCGGCGCTCGGGTGGACGTCGGAGAGCGGCAGGTGGCGCCAGACGTAGCGGAGGTCTCCGAAGTCGGCGAGCAGCTCGCGCACCACCGGCTCGGCCCGGCCGCAGTAGGGGCACTCGAAGTCGCCGTACTCGACCAGCGTCACCGGGGACTGGCCGGGCCCCCGCACGTGGTCGCGCTCGGGATCGACCGGCACCGCGAGGTCGAGGATCATCTCCGCGCCTCCCAGCAGCGCGCGGATCCGCGCCCGCTTCGGCAGGAGCGCGGTGGCGCGGAAGACGAGCCAGGTCAGGGTCGAGGCGCAGAGCGCCGCGCTGAGGACCCCCAGCTTTGCCTCCCGCAGCTCGAGCCCGTCGAAGGCGAGGACCGCGATCAGCAGGGAGACGGTGAAGCCGATCCCGGCGATCGTCCCGCCGCCCGCCGTCGCCACCCAGCCGACCGGCGGCCGCAGGCGCCCGCGGCTCAGCCGTGTCACCAGCCAGGAGACGCCGGTGATGCCGATCGGCTTGCCGAGCACGTAGCCGAGCAGGATTCCGAGCGTGATCGGCGATGAGTAGGCGCGGGAGAGGAAGTCGCCGTCGATCGCGATGCCGACGTTGGCGAGCGCGAAGAGTGGAACGATCACGTAGCTCGTCCATGGGTGGTAGAGCTGGAGCAGGCGGGCGTTGGGAGAGACCGCCGCGCGCAGGCCGTACCGAGCCGATCGCTCGAGCTCCGGCGTCGGCTGCTCGCGGAAGCCGCGGAAGAGCTCGGTGGCGCGCTCCAGCTCGCTGCGGGGGGCCGGGTAGGCCCAGGTGATCAGCCCCGCCGCGAGGCCGAGCACGACCGGCTCGACTCCCGACTCGAAGAGGGCCACCCAGGCGGCAAGCGAGAGGACGAAGTACAGCGGGCCGTGGCGGACTCCGGCGAGGCGCACCGCGATGATCGCGGCGAAGATGCCGATCGCGATCAGCAGCGGCAGCAGATCGACGGCGCCGCTGTAGGCGATGCCGATGACGATCAGCGCCAGGACGTCGTCGACGACGATGATCGTCAGCAGGAAGCCGCGCAGCCGGTCGGGAAATCGCGGCCCGACCAGAGCGAGCATGCCGAGGGCGAAGGCTGTGTCGGTCGACATCGCCACCCCCCACCCCTGCGCGGAGTCCTCGCCGGCGTTGAGCGCCAGGAAGATCGCGACCGGAACGATCATGCCGCCGAGCGCGGCCAGCACCGGCAGCGCCAGGCGGCGGCGCTCGCGCAGCTCGCCGAGGTCGAACTCGCGGCGCACCTCGAGGCCGATGACGAAGAAGAAGAACGTCATCAGCCCGGTGTTGATCCAGTCGCGAAGGCTCTGCGAGATGCCCGAGGAGCCGATTTCGATCGAGAGGTCGGTCCGCCAGACGCTCTCGTAGGAGGAGAGGTCGATGTTCGCCCAGGCGATCGCCGCAAGGGCCGCCGCCAGCAGCACGCTGGCGCTGCCGATCTCGGTGGCGAGGAAGTCGCGGAGCGGGCCGGGGAGGCTGCGCGCCCAGGCGGTCCGCTCCCGGAAGGAGGGTCGCGGGGCCGAATCCGCCGAATCGCTCATCCGGGGAGCTTGCCATCTGGCCGTTTCAGGCCTCAACATGGCAATCGCCGAGGCCGATACCTGGGGAATGTCGCCACCGACGGCAATGCGGCGCCTTGCGCCGAGACCGAGCGAACCGCCGCGCCTGGTGCGGCGCTTTGCGCTGTATGCGGGTCTGGCCCTCGTCCTCGCCGCAGCCGCGGCGTTCGTCTTCGTGCGCGGCTACGCGACCCGCCACGCCGAGCGCACCGCGATCGCCCACACCGAATACGTCGCCGATTCGGTCCTTCCCAGCGTCCTGCGCCGCTCCGACTTCGCGGGACCGGCGCGCGGCCCGCGGCTGCGAAGGCTGGACAGGATCTCCAGGCGGCAGCTGCTCACCGACGGCGCGCTGCGGGTGAAGCTCTACGCGCCGTCGGGCCGCGTCGTCTATTCGACGGCACACGACCTGATCGGGACCAATCCGGATGCCGATGAGATCGCGGAGGTGCTCGATGGGGAGCCGGTCAGCGACGTCAGCTCGCTCAACGCCGAGGGGGGCCACGGCCCCGACAGGACGATCCTCGAGACCTACACCCCGGTGCAGATCGGGGGCGGCGAGCCGGTCGGTGTCTTCGAGATCTACGACGACTACGCGCCGATCGCCAGCGACGCACGCGGCATCTTCATTCCGATCGCGGCCGGGATCGCGATCGTCCTGCTCGGCCTCTACCTCTCCTTCTTCCCGATCCTGAAGCGGGTGACGCGGACGCTGCGCGGCCAGATGAGGGAGATCGAGCACAAGGCCTACCACGACGACCTCACGGACCTTCCCAACCGGATGCTCTTCAACGAGCGTGCCCTCGAGGCGGTGGCCGAGGCCAACGAGCGTGGAAGCCGACTGGCGGTGATGCTGATCGACATCGACCGCTTCAAGGACGTCAACGACACCCTCGGGCATGCGAGCGGCGACCGCCTGCTCCGCGAGCTGGCCGCCGAGCTGCCCCACCAGATGCGCCATGGCGACACCGTGGCGCGGCTCGGGGGCGACGAGTTCGGGATCCTCGCACGGGAGATCAGGGACCCCTCGGCGGTTCTCGCGCTCGCGCAGAAGGCGCGGGACATCCTCTCCCAGCCGCGAATGATCGACGGCATCGAGCTGGCCGTCGACGCCAGCATCGGGATCGCCCTGCTGCCCGAGCACGGCACCGACGTCGAGACCCTCTTCCGCCGTGCCGACGTGGCGATGTACCACAGCAAGGAGGTCCACGCGCCGGTCCTCTACGAAAGCGAGCACGACCATTACTCACCGGCGCGGCTGGCGTTGATTGGCGAGCTGCACCGGGCGATCTCCAAGGACGAGCTGGTCGTCGACTACCAGCCCCAGTGCGACCCGGCGAGCGGCGAGCTGCGCGGCGTCGAGGCCCTGGTGCGCTGGCAGCACCCGCGGCGCGGCCTCTTGATGCCGGAAGAGTTCATCCCGCTCGCTGAGCACACAGGCCTGATCCGCGAGCTGACCCGGTTCGTGCTGGACACATCGCTGCGCCAGTGTGCGGATTGGCGGCGGGATGGGCTCGACGTGTCGGTCGCGGTCAACATCAGCGCCCGCGACATCGTCGACTCGCGCTTCCCCGAGGATGTCGAGAGGCTCCTCGACCGACACTCGATCGACCCCGGCTGCCTCGAGCTCGAGATCACAGAGAAAACGGCGCTCAGCGATTTGCCGCGCGCCCGCGCGATCCTCTTCCGGCTCAGCGACCTGGGCGTGCGGCTGGCGATCGACGACTTCGGCACCGGCAACTCCTCGCTTGCCTACTTCCGCCGCCTGCCCGTCGACGTCCTCAAGATCGACCGCTCCTATGTCACCAGGATGCTCGAGAACAAGGACGACGCGGCGATCGTCAACTCGACCGTCCGCCTCGCCCACGACCTCGGCCTGCAGGTCGTCGCCGAGGGAGTCGAGGACGCCGAGTGCAGCCGCCACCTTGTCGAGCTGGGCTGCGAGCTGGCCCAGGGCTTCTACTTCGGCCGCCCGATGCCCGCCGGCGACGTCGCGGGCCACCGGGTCCCCTCCTGAGCGCCCGGCCGACCCGGGCGGTTCGTGAGCGCCCCGGCCTACCCGGGCCGTTCGGGAGCGCCCCGGCCTACCCGGGCCGCTCGCGTGAGGATTCGGCGACCGCCGTGAAGCGGTCGTTGAGGCGTCGCATCGCGAGCACGTAGAGCGGTTCCAGCTTGCGCTGGAACCAGTGGCCGACCCGGATGTCGGCCGAGGTGTAGACCATGTAGCGGTCCTTCTCGACCCCCTCGATGATCCGCTCGGCCGCTCGCTCGGGGCTGACCGCGCGCTTCTCGAAGCGGCGCACCAGCCTGCGGATGCGCGGGCTGCTGCGGTCGACGCCGACGATCTCGACCGTCTGCACGAGGGGAGTCCTGACGCCGCCCGGGCAGACCAGGCTGACCCCGATGCCATGTCGGCGGAGGTCGAATCGCAGCACCTCGGAGACGCCCCGCAGCCCGAACTTGCTGGCGCTGTAGGCGGCGTGCCAGGGCAGTCCGAAGAGCCCGGCGGCCGAGGAGACGTTGACGATGTGGCCGCCGCGGCCGGCCTCGATCATCGCCGGCACGAAGGACTCGAGGACGTTGATCGGCCCGACCAGGTTGACGTCGATCGCACTCTGCCAGTGCCGGTGCTCGAGGCGGTCGATCGACCCCCAGACCGAGATTCCGGCGATGTTCATCACCACGTCCATGCTGTCGTGGGTGTCGTGGACCCGCTCGGCAAGGGCCGCGATCGCCGCGTGGTCGGAGACGTCGGCCACCTCGGCGAGGCTCACGGTGGCGCTGGTCCGGCGGATCTCCTCGGCGGCGCTCGCCAGCCCCTCCTCGTCGATGTCGGTCAGGAAGAGCTCCGCTCCCCGGGCCGCGGCCGCGAGCGCGGTCGCGCGGCCGATGCCGCTGGCGGCGCCGGTGATCAGACAGCGCTTGCCGCGCAGGTCCTTCACGTCTGCGCCCGGCCGGGGCCGTGATCCGGCGCGACGCGCAATGATCTCAGCGTCATCGCCAGCATCTCGTAGTGGCCGACCAGCATGCAGAGCTCGATCAGGAGCACCTCGTCGAGCTCGCCACGCAGCCGCTCCCAGAGCGGGTCGCCGATCTCACCCGTCTCGTGGAGCTCGTCGGCGGCGCTGAGCAGCAGCGCCCGCCGCTCCGACCAACCCGGGGCAGCCGCCCCCTCCCGCACCCGGGCGATCTCCTCCGCGCTGAGGCCGGCGCGGCGGCCCAGACGCTCGTGGTGGCCCCACTCGTACTCGCAGTCGGTGTTGTGGGCGACCCGAAGGATCACCAGCTCGGTCTCCCTGCGGGGGAGCCTGCCGCCCGGCATCAGAGCGCCGGCGAACCAGAGCCAGCGCCGGAAGAGGCGGCGGTGGCGAGCCAGCGTGGTGAAGATGTTGGGCGGTCTGCCCCCTGTGGCGAGCCCCAGCAGCCGCACGATGCCGGCGTTGAGGACGCCGATCTCGTCCCGACTTCCGGGATCGATGCGGGGATCCACCATGCGGTGGAGCCTAGAGGCTCGATGCGGGTCGGCTGATCCCCGGCGCCGGCCTTCGAAAAGCACCAGATCGACCTTCACTCATCGAACTGCATCAAGTTCCCCGCCCAGCGGACCGTGAACTTGATGCAGTTCGGGGGGCCGATGGGGGGCGGTCGGTGCCGGAGG
>DASXAR010000061.1:0-70288 GCA_036406595.1 Solirubrobacterales bacterium
ACCGCCGTCCACGCCGGCGACCTGACCAAGGCCGACGCCCCCGACCAGCTCGTCGCCGCCGCCGTCGACGCCTTCGGCGCGGTCGACATCGTCGTCAACAACGCCGGCTACACCTGGGACGGCGTCGCCCACCGGATGACCGACGAGCAGTTCCAGGCGATGCTCGACATCCACACGATCGTCCCCTTCCGGATCACCCGGGCGCTCGCCCCGCACTGGCGCGAGGCGGCGAAGGCCGAGCGCAACGAGGGCAGGGAGGTCTTCCGCAAGCTCGTCAACGTCTCCTCGATCTCGGGGACGATGGGCAACGCCGGCCAGGCCAACTACTCGGCCGCGAAGGCGGGCGTGGTCGGCCTCACCAAAACGCTCGCCAAGGAGTGGGGCCAGTTCAAGGTGAACGTCAACGCCGTCGCCTTCGGCTTCGTGGAGACGCGCCTCACCGCCGCCAAGGAGGCCGGGGGCGAAATGACGTCGCCCACCGGCGAGAAGATCGAGCTGGGGATCCCCGAGCAGATGCGGGCGATGGCCTCGGCGATCATCCCGCTCGGGCGCCCGGCCCAGCCCGAGGAGGCGGCCGGTCCGGTGCTCTTCCTCTGCTCGCAGCATGCCAACTACGTGCACGGTCAGATCCTCAACGTGACCGGCGGTCAGTTCGGGGGGATGTACACCTGAGCAGCTCCGCGACAGAGGGCAGGCGCCCGCCCCGCTACCTCGACCTGGCGGACCGGATCTGGCCTGCCCTCCGTCGCTTCATGGGCATCCACACGCTGGCCTACCGGGCGACCGGAGGCCGGATCGGACAGGTCATCCCCGGCGTGCCGGGTCGGATGCTGCTGCTCGACCACGTCGGCGCGAAAAGCGGCACGAACCGGACCTCCCCGCTGCTCTACTTCCGGGATGACGACGACGTGGTGGTCGTCGCCTCGAAAGGCGGCTACCCGCAGCACCCGTCCTGGTTCCACAACCTGATGGCGAATCCGGACACGACGATCCAGATCGGTTCCGAGCGGCGCCCGGTCCACGCCCGCGTCGCGACGGCGGAGGAGCGGGAGCGCCTCTGGCCGGTGGCGGTGAGGATGTATCACGGCTACGCCGACTACCAGCGGCGCAGCAGGGGGCGGGAGATCCCGCTCGTCATCCTCGAGCCGCGCGACTCCTGACCGCCGACGGGTCTGAAAGTTTCGATATAGGCGACTCTCAGACCCGTCGGCGGGGATTACGTGGGCCGGCGCTCCTCGGCGACCGGCTCGCCGCCCTCGCCGGCGATGGCGTCGGGCGGCCACGGGCCAGCCCAGTTGTCCCGGGCGCCGTCGATCGTGATCGTCGTCCCCGAGACGAAGTCCCCGGCGGGGGAGGCCAGGTAGGCGACCAGCCAGGCGAGCTCCTCGGCGCGACCCGCCCGCCCCAGCGGGATCGAGCGCTCGAGGTTGTCGACGACGACCTGCGGATACTTGGTGAGCAGGGTCTCGGTCGCGAACTGTCCCGCGGCCAGCGCGCATGTGCGAATCCCGAATCGGGCCCACTCGACCGCGAGCGTCCGCATCATGTTCTCGACCGCGGCCCGCGCCGCGCCCGAATGGACCATCCCGGGCATGCCATGGTGCGGCGAGAGCGTCACGCTCAGCACCTTGCCGGCGCCCTGCGGGATGAAGGCCCTGGTCGCCGCGGCATGGGTCATCTGCCAGGTCCCCTGCACGTTCAGCTCGATCACGGTGCGGAAGCCCTTCGGCGTGATCGACTCGGCGGGCGCCATGAACTGGCCGCCGGCGTTGTTGACGAGGACGTCGAGACGCCCGTGCCGATCGAGCAGCCCGTCGAAGAGGCGCTCGACGTCGTCGGCGTCGCGGATGTCGGCCGCCTCGTGCTCGAAGGCGCCCGCCAGCCCTTCCGCCAGGCCCGCGGTCTCCGCGAGCGGCTCGGCGCGGCGGCCACAGCCGACCACCACGGCGCCGAGCCGGACGAGCTCCAGGGCGGTCTCCCTGCCGAGGCCGCTGCCGGCGCCGGAGACGAGGCAGACGTGGCCGTCGAGCAGCCCAGGAGCGAAGATCTGCGAATGACCGCCCTCAGCCATCGGTTATGCACGCTTGCTGGCCGCCCACTCGGGGCAGCCTATATGCGGCCCTCGCCCGGCTAAGGTGATCGGCGCAATGAAGGTGCGGGTCGAGCCAAAACCGCTCCACGAGCCGCTTGCGGGGGGCACTCCGGGCGCCACCGTCTCGGTCGAGCCGATCGTCGCGGGCCACGTCACCTGGGCGCGGACGATGATGGAGAGCCCTGGTGGCCGGCTACTCGGCCTGAAGCTCGCCCGCGCGCTGCTGACCGGCCGGCCGGCGGAGACCGTGCCCTGCCCCGCCTTCCTGATCCGCCACCCGAGCGCGGGCGCGATCGTCGTCGACACCGGGCTCCATCCCTCGATCGCGACCGACGGCGAGGAGAACTTCGGGCGCCTCGCGGCCCGTTTCGGCAAGCCGGCGCTCGAGCCCGGCGAAGACCTGCCCGCGCAGCTCCGCAGCCGCGGCCTCGACCCGGGCGAGATCCCGATCGTCGTCATGACCCACATGCACCTGGACCACAGCTCGGCGATCTCCGAGTTCCCCCAGTCCACCTTCGTGGTCAGCGAGGTCGAGTGGAGGGCGGCGACGGCCGGCCCCCGGCCGCTTCTAAATGGCTATCGCCGCGAGCACTACGACTTCGCCTTCGATTTCCGGACGGTCGACTTCGACCGCGGTGGGATCGACTCCTACGCCACCTTCGGCCGCACCTTCGACCTCTTCGGGGACGGCTCGCTTCGCCTCGCCTTCACTCCTGGCCACAGCGCGGGCCACACCTCGGTGATCGCCCGGCTTCGGGAGCGGGACTTCGTGATCGGAGGCGACGCCACCTACACCCAGGGACAACTCGACGGCACCGCACCGACCGAGCCGCGCCCGTTCGACGCTCATAATCACCGCCGTTCGCTGCAGGAGCTGAAGCTGTTCAAGCGGGAGTTCCCGCAGGCGATCGTCACCCCTGGCCACGACCCCGAGTTCTACGCCGGGCTCGAGTCCCGCTACGAGTAAGCCTCAGGCCGCTCCGCTTCCAGCTCAGCGCCGCGCCGTCTCCAGCGCCCCGTACATCTCGCGGACCTTCTCGAACACCTCTGTCGCAACCTCGAGCTGGCGCTCGCGCGCCGCATCGGACTCGACCGGAAAGGTGATCGGCTCGCCGAACTGGACGGTGACCTTGGGGAAGCGGAATCGCTTCCAGCGCCGCACCGAGGCGGAGCCGTGGACCGCCACAGGAACGACCGGAGCCCCCGATTCCAGCGCGATCCGGCCGATGCCGGGCTTGACCTCGCCGAGCTCGCCGCTGCGCGAGCGCCCACCCTCGGCGTAGATCAGCAGCATCCCGCCCTGCTCGAGAATCACGTTCGCGGTCCGGAACGCCTCGTCGTCGCGGTGCCCGCGGCGGACGGGGAAGACGCCCCCGTGGCTGTATATGTAGGTCAGCACCGGCGGGCCGAAGAGCTGCGATTTCGCCATGAAGCGGACCTTGCGCCGCAGGTAGAGGCCGATGAAGAAGTGGTCCATCTGGCTGAAGTGGTTGGGCGCCAGGATCAGCGGGCCGGACCTGGGAACGTTGCCGACGCCGATGCCGCGCACGCGGTAGATCAGCAGCGTCGGCAGCGTGACCAGGGCGCGGACGAAGGTGTAGGTCCAGCCGACTCCCTTTCGAGCCCGCGCGTGGAACTGGTCGAAGTACTCCGCGGGGCGCTCGTCCTTGTAGACCTGTGGCTTGATGTCGGGCATGGCTGGGCGGGGCCGGGCTGGCGGCCTTCGCTCTGCGTACCCCCGGTCGCGACGGCGGTTACGCGGCCCAGTCGCGGGCCCGCTCAACCGCTCGGTGCCATCCTTGGAGCAGCGTCTCGCGCTGCTCCACGGACATCCGGGGCTCGTAGGTCGCCGCCTCCCTCCACATCTCCCCCACGTCGTCCGGCGACCAGCGGCCGGAGGCGATGCCGGCGAGGTACGCGGCGCCGAGCGCCGTCGTCTCGGCGATCTCGGGAACGACGACGGCAGCGTCGAGGACGTCGGCCTGGAACTGCATCAGCCAGTGATTGGCAACCGCTCCGCCGTCGGCTTTGAGCGTCTCGAGCCGCTGTCCCGAGGCCGCCTCCTGCGCCCGCACCGCGTCGAGCGCCTGGTAGGCGATCGCCTCGAGCGTGGCGCGGGCGAGGTGGGCACGGCCACTGCCCCTCGTCAGGCCGACGATCGTGCCGCGCGCGTAGGGATCCCAATGGGGCGAGCCCAGCCCGGTCAGCGCGGGCACGAAGTAGACGCCGTCGTTGCTCTCCAGGGAAGCGGCGAGCGGCTCGGTCTCGGCGGCGTCGGCGATCACGCCAAGCCCGTCGCGTAGCCACTGCACGGCGGCGCCGCTGACGAATATCGACGCCTCGAGCGCATAGGCGGCCTCGTCCCTGCCGCTGCAGGCGACGGTCGTCAGCAGGCCGTTGCAGGGAGGTGCGGCGCTCGGCCCGGTGTTCAGCAGGACGAAGCTGCCGGTCCCGTAAGTGTTCTTGGCGCTGCCGGGCTCCTGACACGCCTGGCCGAACAGGGCCGCCTGCTGGTCGCCGGCGATGCCCGCGACGGGCACCCTGCCGCCGAACTCGCCGGTCGTTCCGAAAACGTGCGCGGACGGCAGGGGCTCAGGCAGCTGCGCCTGACCGACTCCGAACGTGTCGCAGAGCTCCTCGTCCCAGGTGAGGCGATGGATGTCGAAGAGGAGGGTGCGCGAAGCGTTCGTGTAATCGGTGGCATGGCGACCGGTCAGCTTGAAGACGAGCCAGGAGTCGATCGTCCCGAAGAGGGCTCCGGAGGCGCCCTCGACGTTGCGCAGCATCCACTCGATCTTGGTCGCGCTGAAGTAGGGGTCGAGGACGAGCCCGGTCCGCTCGCGCACGGTCGACTCGAGCCCCTGCTCGCGGAGCTCATCGCAGCGGCCGGCGGTGCGCCGGTCCTGCCAGACGAGCGCCCGGTGGACCGGCTCGCCGGTTGCCGGGTCCCAGGCGACGACCGTCTCGCGCTGGTTGGTAATCCCGATCGCGTCGAGGTCTGCGCCCTCGATGCCGGCAGCGGCGATCGCCTCGGCGCCGACGCGGCGGGTCACCTGCCAGATTTCCTCCGCATCGTGCTCGACCCATCCCGGGCGGGGATAGTGCTGCTCGAACTCCGAGTAGGCGCGCCCGGCGACCGCTCCAGAGTCGTCGAAGACGAGGCACGAGGTCCCGGTCGTTCCCTGATCGATGGCAAGGATCACTGGTCGCTGAACCTACTGCGGCGAGCCAGATAGACGCGGAGGAAGTCGAGGAGCTGGCGGCCGCGGTGGGCGAAGCCGCGCAGGTCACGGCCGGTGGCGCGGTGGCTGAGGTCGAGCTCATACTCGCGGAGGCGGTAGCCGGCGCGGACCGCGTCGATCGTCATCCCGACCTCCAGCCCGTAGCCGTGCGCGAACGGCATCGCGGCGCGAAGCACCTCGGGTCGAGCTGCGCGCTGGCCCGAGATCGGCGCCTCGGTGACCAGCCCGCAGCGGCGCCTGATCGCCCAGCGGGCGAAGCCGAGGGCGATCCCGAAGCCGCCGCCGACCCGCCTGCCGAAGGAGGCCACAGCGAGATCGCAGTCGCCTCGCTCGACCGCGTCAACGAGGGGGCCGAGCCCGGCCGCGGAGGCGCCGAGATCCCCATCGCAGAGAAGGACGATGGCGGGCGGGACATCGTCGGAGAGGGCGGCCTCCAGCGCAGCGCCGACGTTCCCCCCCTTGCCGTGCGAGCGGCCGCGGCTGACGACGCGCGCGCCGGCGACCATCGCCGCGTCGGCGGTGCCGTCAGTGGAGGCATCGTCGGCCACCCAGAGGGAGGCTCCCGGGAAGGCGTCCCGCAGCGCGCCGATCGTCGCGCCGATCCGGTCCGCCTCGTTGCGCGCGGCGGCGACGACGGCGAGATCGCGGTTTGGATCGGCATCCACGGGGCGCATTCTGCCTTCCGCTGTTCCTTTCTCGCCCTGGAGACGCATAAGGAACAGCTGGAAGCGACTGGCCGCCGAGCGGGACGGAAGCGCTCCGGCCACCGGGCCGGCGGATATTCTCCCGCCTCGTGGCGGAGATCGAGGCGCACATCACCGGCAACGTCTGGAAAATCGAGGTGGCCGTCGGCGACACGGTCGAGGACGGCGACACCGTCGTGATCCTCGAGTCGATGAAGATGGAGATCCCGGTGGAGGCTGAGGACGACGGGATTGTCAAGGAGATCCGCTGCGAGGAGGGCCAGTCGGTCAGCGAAGGCGACGTCCTCGTAGTGCTGGAGTGAGCGGCAGCGAGCAGCTCGCCGGCGGCAAGCTGATCCTCGACAGGCCCGCCGAGGCGGTCGCCCGCATGCGCATCTCGAACCCGGAGCGGCGCAACGCGCTCGACCACGAGATCCTCGACGGGATCGCGGCGCTTCTGCCCCGCCTCGACGACGGCATCGAGACCCGCTGCGTCGTGATCACCGGCGCGCCCCCGGCCTTCTCGGCGGGCTATGACCTCGCCTCGATACCCGGCGACAGCTTCGAGCACAACGCCGAGGCGCTCGTCGCCCATCCGTTCCACGCCGCGCTGGAGGCACTCGAGGAGCATCCCTGGCCGACCCTCGCCGCGATCAACGGCCATTGCCTCGGCGGAGGGCTCGAGCTGGCGATCACCTGCGACCTGCGGATCTGCGCGGCCGGCGCGAAGCTCGGGATGCCGCCGGCGAAGCTCGGCCTCGTCTACGGACACACCGGCCTGCGCAAGTTCCTCGACATAACCGGCCTCGCCGGGACCAAGGAGCTGTTTCTGACCGGTCGCAACGTCGAGGCCGACCGCGCCGAGCAGATCGGCCTCGTCCACGAGGTCGTCACCGACGATGAGCTCGAGGAGGCGGCGCTCGAAAGAGCAGCCGCGATCGCCACGAACGCGCCCCTCTCGATGCGCGGCAACAAGCAGGCGATCGAAATGCTGCGGCGGAACCCTGTCCTCACCGAGGAGCAGGAGGCGACCCTGATCGCCCTGCGCGAGTCCTGCTTCTCCTCCGAGGACCTGCGCGAGGGTATCGAAGCGTTCGCCGCGAAGCGCAAGCCGCGCTGGCGGGGCCGTTGAGCGCCGCCGGCCGCTCAGCGCTCGCCGCCGCCGACCCGACGATGGGGGCGCTGATCGAGCGGGTCGGCGAGATCGACATCGCGACCAGGCTGCGGCGGCGGAAAGAGGAGCGCCCCGCCGACGCCTACGGCGCCCTGCTGCGGGCCATCGTCGGCCAGCAGCTCTCGACCAAAGCGGCGCGGACGATCTATGGGCGGGTCTGCGAGCTGTTCGGCGGCAGCACCCCGACGCCCGAGCAGCTGCTGGAGGCGAGCGAGACGGACCTGCGCGGCGCCGGCCTCTCGGGGCGCAAGGTCGAATACATCCGCGACCTCGCCGCCCACGTCATCTCGGGGGAGCTGGAGCTGGACCGACTCGGCGACCTCTCCGACGAGGAGGTGATCGAGGAGATCGTCGCCGTCCGCGGCCTCGGCCAATGGACCGCGGAGATGTTCCTCCTCTTCCATCTGGAGCGCCCCGACGTCCTCTCCGGCGGGGATCTCGGGATCCGCAAGGCGATCCAGATCGAGTACGGGCTCGACGAGATGCCCACCCCCCAGCGGGTGGTCGAGATCGGCGAGCCCTGGCGACCCCACCGCAGCCTCGCCTCCCTCTACCTCTGGGAGTCGCTCGCCGCGGTCCCGGGCGACTAGCGAGCGGACGAGGCGCGATCCGGATCAAAGTCGCTTCAGAGAGCGGCGGCAGGATTTGAGATACGTTCGAGCGAGCGGCGCTCCGCCGCATCGAGCTCGAGAAAGGGAAGCAATGGAGAGCAACGCAACCACCGACGTCGAGATGGGCCCGATCGACTACCTGGTGGTCGAGTGGCCCGGCCGGCAGCCGACCGGAGAGGCAGCGCCATACCTGCTCGACCTCGTGGACCGGGGCCTGATCCGGATCCTGGACCTGGCATTCATCGCCAAGGACGAGGACGGCTCAGTTGCACGCTTGGAGATCGCCGACCTCGGTGATGAGTTCGCGGTCTTCGTCGGTGCCTCTTCCGGGCTTCTCTCAGATGAGGACACGGATGAGGCAGCCGCAGCTCTGGACCCGGGAGCTTCGGCCGCCCTGCTCGTCTACGAGAACACCTGGGCCGCTCCGTTCGCCACCGCAATGCGCCGCTCAGGCGCTCAGCTGGTTGCCAGCGGCCGTATCCCGATACAGGCTCTGCTCGCCTCACTCGATACCGCCGAGGCGGCCTAGCCCCCCGAAAGGAGAAGCCGAATGCCAGGACTAGTGCGAGGAGTCGCCAGAACAGCGGTTGCCGCAGGAACGGCGACCGCGGTTCGCAATCGAGTCACCAAACGCCAGGCAGAACGTTGGGCTGAACAGGAAGGCGCGGAACAGCCCGTTGGCCGGATTCCGGCGGAAGCGCCACCCCAGGCGGAGCCCACCCAGACCTCGACTATCGAGCAGCTGAAGGAGCTCGGGCAGCTCAAAGAGCAGGGCATCCTCACAGAGGAGGAGTTCGCGGAGCAAAAGGCGAAGATCCTGGCCTCCTAGAGAACCGCATGGGCGCGATAACGTCGAGCGATGGCCGATTTCACCAAGAAGAACCTGAACGAGATCGAGGACTCCGCCGTCAAGCACGGGTTCTCGGAGACGCAGATGGCCCGCTTCGCGGGCAAGGAGCTCGGCTGCGAGTCGATCGGGCTCGCTCTCGAGGGGGTCAAGCCCGGCCGCCGCCAGGCGTTCGGCCACAGGCACGATGAGGACGAGGAGGTCTACGTGGTCCTCCAGGGCAGCGGCCGCATGCGCCTCGGAGACGAGGAGATCGAGGTCGGGGAGCTGGATGCGATCCGCGTCGCCCCCGGCGTGATGAGGGCCTTCGAAGCCGGCGAGGAGGGTCTGCAGCTGCTCGCTTTCGGCACCCATCACGAGGGAGACGGGGAGATCGACCCGGGCTTCTGGCCTGAGTGACATGGCCCGGGTGAGGCGCAGCCCGCGCGTCGGCGTCGCCTGAGCCAGGGTGGCCGCCAGGCGGGTCGAGCTGGGGCTGCGCGCGAACCTCGCGCAGTTCTGCCTGCTGGTCGCCGTCAACGTCTTCGTCGGCGCGATGGTCGGCCTGGAGCGGTCGACCCTGCCCCTTGTCGGGCGCCAGGAGTTCGACCTCGGCTCCAGCGCCGCGGTTCTGTCCTTCCTCGTCGCCTTCGGGCTGGTCAAGGCGATCACCAATCTCGGTGCCGGGGCGCTGGCGGAGCGGGTGGGGCGGCGGCGTTTGCTGATCGCGGGCTGGGCCGCTGCGCTTCCCGTGCCCCTGCTGATCGCCGTCGCGCCGAGCTGGAGCTGGGTGGTCGCGGCAAACGGCCTGCTCGGCGTGAACCAGGGGCTCGCCTGGTCGATGACCGTGGTGATGAAGATCGACCTCGTCGGCCCGAGGCGCCGCGGCCTCGCCCTCGGGTTGAACGAGGCGGCAGGCTACGGCGGGGTTGCCCTCGCGGCGGGGCTGAGCGGTGTGCTCGCGGCAGAGTTCGCCGCCAGGGACGTGATCGTCGTCGCCGGTGCCGCAATCGCCGCCTCCGCGTTCCTGCTGTCGCTGCTCTTCGTCCGGGATACGGGCCCGCATGTCGCGCTCGAGCAGCAGCTGCATCATCCGGATGCCGACGAGACCCCGCCACGGCTTCGCGAAGCCTTCCCGGAGGCGACCTACCGGGCGCCGGCGCTGCGCTCCTGCTCGCAGGCCGGTCTCATCAACAACCTCAACGACGGTCTCTCCTGGGGGCTCGTGCCGCTGTTCCTGGCGGCGCATGGGGTCGGGGTCGCCGAGGTCGGGCTGGTCGCCGGCGTCTATCCGGGAGTCTGGAGCGTCGCGCAGGTAGGGACCGGCGCCTGGTCGGACGCGGTCGGGCGCAAGCCCCTGATAGTCGCCGGGATGCTGCTACAGGCGGGCGCGCTCGTTCTGATGGCACTCAGCGGGGGCGCGGTCGCCGTCGCCGCCGCAGCCGCCGCCCTCCTCGGCCTCGGGACCGCGCTGGTCTACCCGACGCTGATCGCCGCGATCTCAGATGCCGTCTCGCCGATCGAGCGGGCACCGGTGGTCGGCGTCTATCGCTTCTGGCGCGACATGGGCTACGCGCTCGGAGCGCTGATCGCGGGCGGCGCTGCGGATGCGCTCGGGTACGGAGGGGCGATCGGGGTCGTCGCCGGCCTGACGGCGATCTCGGGCCTCTGGGTGCTGATCGACATGCCCGCCCGGGCCGATTCGGCTGGACAGCTGATGGCAGAGGCCACCCGCGACTAATCGCATCGTGCCTGGCTACGACAATAGATACGTGCGTTTTCGATTCTTCCTGGGGCTCGCGGTCGTCGCGGCCATCGCGGTCGGCTGCGTCGTCGCGGCGCTGGTCGTCCGCGATCACGAAACGAACGCCTTCGAGGCACGCCAGAAGGACGAGGCGGTGCGCGCCGCCGGCCAGGCCGAAGCCTCCGCGGCGCTGTCGCTCGGACAGCTGGCGAGCGCCGCCGCCTTCTACCAGACGGTGGATCGCCTGACCGCTCACAAATTCCACGTCATGGCCGAGTCGCTGCTCAGCGCGGGCAACCTGCGGGGGACGGCCCTGATCCTTGCGGTGAGGAACCGGGACCGAGCACGCTTCGAACGGGGGCGCGGCCGTCCGATCGTCGACATCACGGCCGGCGGGTTTCCGAGGGCCGCTCGGAGACACATCTACTACCCCCTCGCCTTCGCCGACTCGCACAGCCTCCTGAAGCCTCCGCTCGGGTACGACCTCGGCGGCGATCCGCTCCGCGCGCCCTACCTGTTTCGCGCCCGCGATAGCGGCAGGCCGGTGGCGAGCCGCGTGATGCAGCTGCTCTCCGGCGGAGCGGGCATCTACGTCTTCCGCCCCGTCTACCGGGATGGCGCGACGACGGCAACCGTCACGCAACGACGCCACGCGCTGCGCGGCTTTGCGGTGGGCTCCTTCGACGTGCGAAAGCTCGCCGCCGCCGCGTCCTCGGCCGTCGAAGGGGATGTCGACGTGCAGCTCCGGGAGAACGGTCAATCGGTTGAGGGCCCGAGCCTTCCCCCCGGGGAATCGGATTTCTCCAACCTGCGGATCGCAGATCGCACCTGGGTGCTCGCCCTACGCGACCCCGCGGCCCCCAAGGTGACGCTGCCGGCTCTGATCGCCGTCTTCGGGATCTCGATCGCGGTCCTGCTCGCCGCATTGGTCATGGTCTGGAGCCGCAAAGATCGGATGCAGGAGCTTCAGCGCCAGGCCAGCCAGGATGTCCTGACCGGCCTCAAGAACAGGCGGCGCTTCGAGGAGGACCTCCACCGAGAGCTGGCGCGAAGCCGTCGCGAGGGGACCGAAGGAGCGGTTCTGATGCTCGACCTCGACCACTTCAAGCAGGTCAACGACACGTTGGGGCACCCGACCGGGGACCGGCTGATTGCCGGCATCGCCGACGTCCTTCGGAGCCGCATGCGGGAGACGGACGTGGTGGCGCGCCTGGGCGGCGACGAGTTCGCGCTGGTGCTTCCCCGCTGCGACCAGGAGGAGGCGCTGACGG
The DNA here is from genome assembly GCA_036406595.1 of Solirubrobacterales bacterium. GTDB lineage: Bacteria > Actinomycetota > Thermoleophilia > Solirubrobacterales > 70-9 > VRUE01. Next base: position 11,644 of record DASXAR010000061.1, read on the forward strand.
TCGCCGAGGAGATCGCGGCCGCGGTCCGCGACCATGGCTCGGATCGCGGTGATGTCCCGAACGTCACCGCCAGCATCGGGATCGCCATGTTCGGTCCGGGGCGGCAGGGCGATTTCGACCGGGCGCTGACAGAGGCGGACGCGGCGATGTACGAGGCGAAGCAGAGCGGCCGCGACACGGTGCGGCTAGCGAAGCCCGAGCCGGTGGCGGAGCCCAAGGACCCGGTCGGCTGAGGCTTCGAACGGTCCCCTCGGGAGCGCACCGCTCCGCAGGCGGGAGACCAGGGCCCGGTGGGCGCCGGCCGCCGGCCCGATGTCGGTGTAGAGCAGCAGATCGGTGCCCGCGCCGGCAGCGGCGGCGCCGGCCCTCGCCGCACCGCCGAACGCCCCGACGGCGACCGAGTCGAGCGCGTCGGTGATGGAGACGCCGCGGAATCCGAGGCGGTCGCGAAGCTCGCTCTCGGCCAGCGCGCGGCTGAAGGCCGCCGGCCTCGGCGAAAAGGCGGGGTAGATCGCCGTGCTGAGCATCACCAGGTCGCCACCGGCGGCGATGAAGCTCCGGTAGGGAGCCTCGTCGATGCCCCTCAGCCTCGCTCTGCCCGACCCGATCCGCTGCACGGCGACATCCGTGTTGAGCGCCGCGGCTCCGAGCCCGGGAAAGTGCTTGGCGGTGGCCGCGACGCCGCCGGCCTGCAGCCCCTGGGCGAACGGGACCGCCCCGGCGGAGACCGCGGCCGCAGTCGCGCCGAAGCCGCGTTCCTCTTCGGCGATGACGCCACCCGCCCTGGCGACGTCGAGGACCGGTGCCAGGTCGACGTTGGCCCCGGCTTCGCGCAGGGTGGCCGCCGTGAGGCGTCCCTGGCGGCGGCTGAACGCCGCGCCGCGGAGCCCCATCTCCCGCGCCGAGGCGGCCGGCGCGCCCTCCAGGCGCTTCACCCGGCCGCCCTCCTGGTCGATCATCACGAGCAGCGGGTCGCGCAGCCCGGCCGGGCGGCGGATTCGCTGGAGCTCGGCGATCAGGCGCCGGCCCGCCTCCGGGGAACGCAGGTTGTCGGCGTAGAGGGCCACACCTGCGATGCGGCCGGCGCGGATCATCCGCCGCAGCGGCCGAGGCGGCGTCCGGCCCTCGAAGCCGGCGACGATCCGCTCGCCGGCGAGCTGTGAGACCGTGAGCCGCGCCGCGGCGCTTGGAGCCGCGCCGCTGCCGTCGCCGAGCGAGGCGCCACAGGCGAACCCGAACGCCGCCGCGGGGACCAGGACGAGCGCCGCCGCGGCCCGCCTGCGCCTGATCGCCGCCTCTGCCATCGGCACCCACGATACGAGCCGCCCGAACGTCCGGGCGGCTTCCTAGCCTTGCGGCCGAATGCCCCCGCTCATCTCATTCGAGGAGGCGCTGGCGCTCGGCGAGCTGAGCGACCGCGAGCAGATCGGCGAGCTGCTCGAGCGCGCCTGGAAGGTCCGCAGGGAGAACTTCGGCGACTCGACCGACATGTGCTCGCTGGTCAACGCGAAGTCGGGAGGCTGCGCAGAGGATTGCGGCTTCTGCGCGCAGTCGCGCTACGCCGAGGCCGACACGCCGATGCACGCGATGATGGAGCCCGAGCAGATCCTCGAACACGCGAGGGCGGCCGAGGCGGCGGGCGCGCACCGCTTCTGCATGGTCACCCAGGGCCAGGGGCTCTCGAAGCGCGACTTCCAGAAAATCCTCGAGGGCGCCAGGCTGGTCGCCGCGGAGACAAACCTAAAGCGCTGCGCCTCGATCGGCCACATGTCGGTCGAGCGGGCGAAGCAGCTGCGGGAGGCGGGCATCCAGCGGGTCCACCACAACGTCGAGTCGGCGCGCTCCTACTACCCGGAGGTCTCGACGACGGTCCGCTACGAGGGTCGCCTGAGGACGATCGACGCGGTCAAGGAGGCCGGCCTCGAGACCTGCGTCGGCGGCATCCTCAACCTCGGCGAGTCGCCGCGGCAACGAGTCGAGATGGCATTCGAGCTCTCGGAGCTGAACCCGACCTCCGTTCCGATCAACCTCCTCAACCCGCGCAGCGGCACCAAGTTCGGCGAGCGGCCCCTGATGGATCCCTGGGAGGTCGTCAAGTGGGTGGCGATCTTCCGCCTGATCATCCCCGGCGCGCTGTTCCGGCTCTGCGGCGGAAGGGTCGAGAACCTCGGCGACCTGCAGCCGCTCGCCGTCAAGGCCGGGCTGAACGGGGTGATGATGGGCAACTTCCTGACCACGCTCGGAGCCGAGCCCGAGGAGGACAGGGAGATGTTCGAGGAGCTCGGCCTGAACGTCGCGCGCCAGCCCGACAACGGCTCCAACCCCCGCCCGGACAACCGCTCGGGCTGGCTCGATGGCTCGACGCCGCAGACGCCGATCGACGACCTGGTCGACCGCCAGGAGGAGGCGAACTTCTGGGACCCCTCGACCCAGCTGCGGGTGGTGAAGAAGGCGAGGAAGCCGCCGCCCTACCCGCCGCCGGCGGCAGCCGCATGAGCGAGATCGCGGAGCGCCTCCACGCGCTGCGCGAGGAGGGGCTTCACCGCCGCCTTCGCACGGTGAGCGGGGCGCAGGGGCCGCGGGTGATGCTCGAGGGACGCTCGGTGCTGCTGCTCTGCTCGAACAACTACCTGGGACTCGCCGAGCACCCGCGGGTGCGTACCGCCGCGGCCGAGGCGGCAATGCGGGAAGGCGCCGGCGCCGGCGCCTCCCGCCTGATCTCCGGGAACATGGAGCCCCATCGCAGACTCGAGGCGAGGCTCGCAGCCTTCACCGGCTACGAGGCGGCGCTGCTCTTCGGCTCCGGCTACCTCGCCAACACCGGGGTCATCGCCGCCCTCGCCCGCCGCGGCGAGGTCGTCTTCTCCGACGAGCTGAACCATGCGAGCATCGTCGACGGCTGCAGGCTCGCACAGGCCGAGACATACGTCTATCGACACGGCGACCTCGAGCATCTCGCCTGGGGCCTGCACCGGGTCGGCGCCCGTACATCGCTGATCGTCACCGACGGCCTCTTCTCGATGGACGGGGACGTGGCCCCGCTGGAGGGCCTGATCGAGCTGGCCCGAAGGCATGGCAGCCGCCTGATGGTCGACGAGGCGCACGCAACCGGCGCGCTGGGGCCGGGCGGCCGGGGCTCGGTGGCTGCAGCCGGCATGTCCGGAGAGGTCGATGTCGTCGTCGGGACACTCGGCAAGGCGCTCGGCTCCTACGGCGCCTATGCCTGCGCCGGATCGGAGGTCGTCGACTACCTGCTCAACACGGCGCGGCCCTTCATCTTCTCGACCGCGCCGCCGCCGCCGTCGATCGCAGCCGCCGCAACGGCGCTGGAGCTGCTGGAAACGGGCCCCGAGCAGGTCGATCGCCTCCGTGACAACTCCCGGCTGCTCCGCGAGGCCCTCGCCGCGAACGGCCTGCGCACGCGGGGCTCGGACACCCAGATCGTCCCGATCGGGGTCGGCGAGGCGAGCGCAGCGATGCAGCTCTGCGAGCGACTGCTGGAGCGCGGGGTGTTCGCCCAGGGGATCCGCCCGCCGACCGTGCCGGAGGGGACCTCCCGCCTCCGCCTCTCGGTGATGGCGAGCCACCGGCGGGACGAGCTGCGCCACGCGGCCGGGCTGATCGCCGCCGCCTCCAGGGAGCTCGGCGTCGCGGGCGTCGGCCCGGCGCCGCGATCCCTGCAGGCCGCGGCCTAGGTGGACGGCCTCTTCGTCACCGGCACCGGCACCGGGGTCGGCAAGACGGTGGTTGCCGCGGCGGCCGCCCGCACCCTCCTCGCCGCGGGGCTCTCGGTCTCGGTCTTCAAGCCGGCGGTGACGGGGCTCGAGGAGGGCGGCGAGGCCGACCACGAACTGCTGCGCCGCGCCGCCGGGTCCGATCAGAGCGACGAGGAGATCGCCCCCTACCGCTATATGCCACCCGCCTCGCCGCATCTCGCTGCCGCCCTCGCCGGCGAGGAGGTCGACCCCGATCGCCTGCTCGGGGCCGCGCGCGCCGCCGCCGAGGGAGCCGAGCGGCTGATCGCGGAGGGAGTCGGCGGCCTGCTCGTTCCGCTCTCCCCCGGCTACCTGGTTCGGGACCTCGCCACCGACCTGGGCCTGCCGCTGCTGATTGCGTCGTCACCGGGCCTCGGAACGATCAACCACACGCTGCTGACCCTGGAGGCGGCGCGTGCGGCCGGCCTCGGGGTCGCGAGGGTGGTCCTCACCCCCTGGCCCGCGCAGCCGGGCCCGATCGAGGAGTCGAACCGGGAAACGCTCGCCTCGCTGGGAGGGGTGGCGGTCGAGACCCTGCCGCCGCTCGACCTCGCCGACCCTAGCTCCTGGCCCCCGATCCCGTCCCAGGGACCGGGTGTCTAGCCCGCTTCGGAAGCAGCGAGCTCGCCGCCCGGCGAGACGCTCGCCTCCGCGACGGCGGCCGCCGGGCCCTCGTGCCGCCGCGACCTGATCGTCGTCGCCGCGATCACGGCTCCGAGCAGCGCCACCACCGCGGAGACCATCATCGCGTCGCTGAGCCCGTCGACGAACTGCTGCGGGGCCGCCGTCTCGAAGCTGCTGCCCGCGACGCCCTGGAAGATCGCCCCGCTGACCGCCACCCCGAGGCTGCCGCCGACCATGCGGAACATCGAGAGGACGCCGGAGGCGATCCCGGCTTTCTCGACGGCGACGGCGTTCATCGCGGCGCTCGTCATCGGCGACATCGTCAGCGCGATGCCGATGCCGAGCAGCACGAAGCCCGGCAGCAGGTCGAGGTAGCCGGAGTCGACGGCGATCCCGCTGAAGGTGTAGAGGGAGGCGGCGGCGATCGTCAGCCCGGCCGCGATCAGCCAGCGCGGACCGAAGCGATCCGCCATCCGACCCGCGATCGGCGCGACACCGACGATCATCAGCGTCGAGGGCAGGAACCGGACTCCCGCCTCGAGCGGCGAGTAGTGGAGGATGTCCTGCATGTAGAGGGCGAGGAAGAAGAAGACGCCCATCATCGCGAAGGTGACGATCAGGGCCACCACCACGGCTCCGAGGAAGTTGCGGTCGACGAAGAAGTGGAACTCGACCATCGGCGCCTTCACCCTCAGCTCGACCAGCACGAAGAGGACGAGAGCGAGGGCGGCGCCGCCCAGGAGGGCGAGGATCCGGGTCGATCCCCAGCCCCAGCTGTTGGCCTCGACCAGCGCCAGGACGAGCGCCGTGAGGCCTGCCGTCAGCGTCACCACGCCCAGGTAATCGACGTCGCGGCCGACGGTCGTGTCGCGCGACTCCCGCACCGCAAAGAGCGTCGTCAGCACGGCGCCGACCGCGACCGGGATATTGAGGTAGAAGATCGCGCGCCAGGTGACGTGCTCGGTGAGGAGGCCGCCCAGCACAGGCCCCACCGCGAGGGCGAGGGCGGAGACGCCGGCCCAGGTGCCCATCGCCTTGCCACGCTCATGCGCGGGGAAGGCGTCGGTGATGATCGAAAGGGTGCCCGGCATCATCAGCGCCGCTCCGACTCCCTGAGCCACCCGGCTGACGACGAGCGACGTGTCGTCGGGCGCAAAGCCCGCGGTCGCCGAGGAGAGGGCGAAGATGACGACGCCGATCAGGAACATGCGGCGCCGCCCGAAGATGTCGCCCAGTCTGCCGCCGGTCGCGAGCAGCACGGCGAAGGAGAGCGTGTAGCCGTTGATCATCCACTCGAGGCCGGAGATCGAGGCGCCGAGGTCGCGCTGGATCGACGGCAGCGCGACGTTCACGACGGTGTTGTCGAGCATGATCATGAACAGCGCGAAGCACATCGCTCCGAGCGTCCACCACTTGCGGTTTTCGTCGGTGATCAGGTGGCGGTAACGGGTCAAGCTGGTCCAACTCCCTTCAGGTGCTCATACGTTTCGGCGATGTCCTCGCGGTCCATCAGCGCGTCGATCGCGGCATCGAGCTTGCGGCGCTGCGCCGCGCTCAGGCTGGCCGCGAACGCTTCCATGCCGGCCTGGCGGACGATCAGCAGCTTGTCGACCAGCTGCTTGCCCCTGGCGGTGATGGCGACGCGGCGCACCCGGCGGTCATCGGGGTCCTCGACCCTGCTGACGAGCCTCTTCTTGACGAGGCCGTCGACCGCACGGCTCATCGAGGGAACCGAGGTGCCGAAGGTCTCGGCCAGGTCGCTGACCTGGCGCGGAGCCGAGCTCTCGCCGAGGCCGCCGAGCTCGAGCAGCGCCTTGCACTGCGTCATCGAGAGCCCGGTCTCCTCGAGTACCCGGAGCTGGTTGCCCCGGTCGTAGAGAAAGACGTGTCGCAGCAGGGCGCTGAGCCGCGCCGCGGTCTCCTGTGCGGCCGGGTCACTCCTCTTCTTGGCGATCTCCGCGATCTCGCTCGCTTGCATGCGGATAATTGTTGCGCTCTAGCAACTATTTCTCAAGAGCAATAGTTGCTCATGTGATGCACATCACACGAGTTCCCGCCGGGCCCGGATCTACCCTCGGGCCATGGACCTGGCGGCCGATCACGCGCAGCTCGACCGCGACCACCTCTGGCACCCGTTCACCCAGCAGCAGGGCTGGCGCGAGGAGGAGCCGCTGATGATCGAGCGGGCGGACGGCTGCCAGCTGATCGACGGAGAGGGCAGGCGCTACATCGACGGCGTCTCCTCGCTCTGGTGCAACGTCCACGGGCACAGGCAGCCCGACATCGACCGCGCCATCCGCGACCAGCTCGGGCGCGTGGCGCACTCGACCATGCTCGGCCTCTCCCATCCCGGCGCCGCCGAGCTCGCAGCGCGCCTCGTCGACCTCGCCCCCCGGGGCCTCTCCCGGGTCTTCTACTCGGACTCGGGCTCGACCGCCACCGAGGTGGCCCTGAAGATGGCGTTCCAGTTCCAGCAGCAGCGCGGCGGCCAGCACCGACGGCGCACCTCGTTCGTCCACCTGCGCGACGCCTACCACGGGGACACGATCGGATCGGTCTCGGTCGGCGGCATCGATCTCTTCCACGCCACCTACCGCCCGCTGCTGTTCCGTGCCCACGCCGCCGCGCCCGGCGATGCCGCCGACCTGGAGCGGGTCCTGGCCACCCACGAGGAGGAGATCGCCGCGCTGATCATCGAGCCGCTGGTGCAGGGAGCGGCGGGCATGATCGTCCATCCGCCGGGCTTCCTCCGCGCGGCCCGGGAGCTCTGCGACCGCTATGGCGTGCTGCTGATCTGCGACGAGGTCGCGACCGGCTTCGGCCGCACCGGGACGATGTTCGCCTGCGAGCAGGAGGAGGTCGCGCCGGACCTGCTCTGCATCGCCAAGGGGCTCAGCGGCGGCTATCTACCACTCGCCGCGACGCTCTCCACCGAGCGCATCTACGCGGGGTTCCTCGGCGCGCCCGAGGAGCAGCGCACCTTTTTCCACGGCCATACCTATACCGGCAATCCCCTCGCCTGCGCCGCGGCGATCGCCAGCCTCGAGATCTTCGAGCGAGAGCGGACCATGGAGAAGCTGCAGGGCAAGATCGCCCTGCTTTCCGACCTGCTGGAAGACGTCGCCGCGATGCCCGGGGTACAGGAGGTTCGGAGCCGTGGCTTCATGGTCGGCATCGACCTCGGCGAGCATGACCCTTCCCTCCGAATGGGTCACCGGGTGGCGCTCGATGCACGCGCCCGTGGCGCCGTGATCCGCCCCCTCGGCGACGTCGTCGTCCTGATGCCGCCCCTGGCGATCTCCGAGCATGACCTGCGGCGCCTGGTGCGGATCGTCGCCGACTCGATCGAGGCGGTGTGCGAGATCGAGCTCCCCGGGGATCCGCTGTCCCGGGCCGCCTAGCGGCCGCCTGCTCGCCGGACCGACCCCGGCCCTGGCCTAGGGCCTGCGGTCCCTTGAGCGACATCCTCCTTCATAGTGGTATCTTTTACCCACTATGGCCTTCATCGTGCCGCGCAAGAACCGGGCCTGGGAGATACGAGAGTCGCAGTGGACACCCAGAGGGCCCCGGAGCAGGACGCTGGCGACTTTCCACGAGCTCGATGTCGAGGCGATCGAGCACGCCCGGGCGCGGGCCTCCGGACCCCTCGACGAGGGTCAGCTGCGCCGCGCTGCGCTGCGCGCAGGTGCCCCCGTCGCGCATCCGCCGGCCGACCGCGCGGCGCAGGATCTGCTCCGCGAGCTGGCGGCCGGACGGAGACCGCGCCGGGCCCTGCGGCGGCTGCTCGCCGATTCGGTCGACGAGGGGGACGGGGGGCTCTCCGATGCGGCCCGCGCGGCGCGCCTCTGGATCGCGGCCTCGCCGAAGCAGCGTGGCGACGCCCTCAGAGACCTCCTCCTGCTCGCAGACCGGCTTCCCCAGCGCCGCCTGGCTAGCGCTCCCGGATTCCCCGGATTCGGCTCGGCCGCGCCGTGACCGAGCCCTCGCTGCCCGAGAAGGTGGTTGCGATCGACCGGCGATTGAGCGAGGTGCGCATCCCCCATGCGTTCGGCGGCGCCCTCGCCCTCGCCTATTACGCCGAGCCCCGCGCGACCGTCGACGTCGACGTCAACGTCTTCGTGTCGACCGCGCGCGTGGACGAGGTCAGCGACGCGCTTTCGCCGCTGGGTGTGTCCGCATTGCCGTCCGAGGACGAGCGAGCCGCGTTGGAGCGGGAAGGCCAGTGCCGGACGTGGTGGGGCAGGACGCCCGTCGACCTCTTCTTCTCCTACGGCGAGGTCCACGAGGCGATGCGGGAGGGGGTTCGCCGGGTGCCGTTCGGTGAGGATGAGCTGCAGATCCTCGGGCCGGAGCACCTGGTCGTGTGCAAGGCCTGCTTCGACCGGCCGAAGGACTGGCTCGACATAGAACAGGTCCTCGTCTCGACCGATCCCTTCGAGGCTCGGGAGGCACAGCGGTGGCTCCATCGCCTGCTCGGTGAGGGGGACCAAAGGAAGAGGCGATTCGACCGCCTCGTCGCCGAGCTCACGGATCGATGAGTGCCGGGATAAGGTGAGCCGATGAGCGGCCGACTGCGCGGGCCCGCGGAGGAGCCGAACCTGGGAGAGCCCGCGGTTCCGCGACCGGCGGCCTCGGTGGTGCTGCTGCGCCGGGGAGGGAAGCACGGAGATCGGGCGCTCGAGGTGCTGCTCCTGAAGAGAACCGAGAGCGCCAACTTCATGCCGGGCGTGTGGGTCTTCCCGGGTGGCGCGGTCGACCCCGACGACGGCGAGAGCCTCGCCGGCCACGAAGCCTGCGCGATACGGGAGCTGGAGGAGGAGGCCGGCATCCTCCTCCCGGACGGGGAGGAGCTGGTCCTCTTCTCGAGGTGGGTGACCCCAGAGGTCGTCTCGCGGCGCTTCGACGCCTGGTTCTTCCTCGCCCTCGCCCCGCCCCATGCGCCGCCGAAGGCCGACGGCGTCGAGACGGTGGACGCGAACTGGTTCGAGCCGGGCGCCGCGCTCGAGGCCCATGCGGACGGCGGCCTGCCGCTCGCCTTTCCGACCGTCAGGCAGCTCGAGTCGCTGCTTCCCTTCGGCAGCTCCGAGGAAGCGATCGAGGCCCACCGCGGACGGGCCGTCGAGCCGATCCTGCCGAAGGTGATCGGCACCCCGGACGAGCACCGGGTGGTGCTGCCGGGCGACCCTGACTACCCGGTCTGATCGACCGGAAATCGCTCCAGGCCTGCGTGCCAGGGGCCGGGAGAGTAGGTGTGCACGCCCGACTCCTCCATCTCGCCCTGCAGACGACGGAAGAGACGCCCGGCGTTCTTCAGCGCCTCCTTCAGCTCCTCGCCGCTGCGCTCGCGCAACCGCCAGAGAAACCAGAGCTGGCGGTCGTTGACACCGAAGTCGATCTCGCCGGTCATCGTCGTCGTCCACTCCAGGAAGCCGGGACTGAAGAGCTCGCGCAACGCGACCGGGTCGTACTCCCGGGGCACGGTGGCGATGAAGCGTCGGTTGAAGTCGATCGACTCGAACTCGACCTTGCGGGCGAAGCGCTGGGTGACGATCTCGTGCCCCTCGATCGACTCGACGTTGAAGGCCGGGACCACATCGGCCAGGTCGGGCATGTGGGCCTTGGCGAGGATCGACGTGGGCAGCACCGCCTTCGAGAAGAAGCCTCCCTCCTCGCGTTCGTCGGCGTCGCAGCTGGCGCCCCAGAATCCTTCGGCCAGCTGACCCGTGAGGCGATTGACGCCGCCGACGCAGAGCGCGACCGGTCCGTCCTTGGGATTGATTCCCCCGATCGGCTCGTAGGCGAGCTCGTTCCGCTCCCCGTAGGCCCTCACGACGTCGGCCCATTCCTGCGCTTCCTGCTTCGCGCCCACGGGCCGATCCTAGAGGCTTGAATGCGAGCTACCTACGCTCACATCAAGCCTCTATGGGGGTAGGATGCGGCGCATGGCCGTCGTCATCATCGTCATCGTCGCGATCGTCGTCATCGCGGTCCTCTACTACATCGGGAAGCGCAACTCGATCATCGCCTCGCGCAACCGGGTCGACGAGTCCTGGAGCGGAATCGACGTTCAGCTGAAGCGGCGGCACGACCTCGTCCCCAACCTCGTCGAGACAGTCAAAGGCTATGCGGCGCACGAGAGCCAGGTGTTCGAGAAGACGACCAAAGCGCGCGCCGAGGCGATGTCCGCCCAGGGCGTCGGCGACACCGCGAAAGCCGAGCAGAAACTGACCGGAGCGCTGACCGACCTGCGAGCCGTCGCCGAGAACTACCCACAGCTGCGGGCGACCGAAAACTTCCAGCAGCTGAGCCGCAACCTCTCCGAGCTGGAGGATGAAATCCAGGCCTCGCGCCGGATCTACAACTCCAACGTGCAGTCCTACAACACGTCGATCCAGCAGTTCCCGGGGTCGATCATCGCCAACCAGGGCGGCTTCACGCCGCGCGAGTACTTCGAGATCGAGGACGCGTCGGAGCGGGAACCGGTCTCGGTCAGCTTCGACAGCTGAGTCCCCTAAGCTTGCTTCCATGACGGTCACCAAGGAAGCGACGCTCTGGATCTGCGAAAGCTGCGGCTTCATCTACGACCCCGAGATCGGCGATCCGGACGGCGGAATCCCTCCGGGCACGCGTTTCGAGGACATCCCCAAGGACTGGTTCTGCCCGGTCTGCGGCGCCCGGACCAGCGACTTCCGCCCGTTGGAGCCAGGAGAGGCGTAGGACTCTCGGCTCACCCGCCCGCGGCGGACGCGGGAGCGAGCGAGATCGCCGGTGATCATGAGCGCGAGCGAGCGGGAGCAGAGCACGCGGGCGGAATTTGATGTTGACTGGATCGTCGTTGGCTCGGGCTTCGGCGGGTCCGTCGCTGCGCTGAGGCTCGCGGAGAAGGGCTATTCGGTGACCGTGCTCGAGTGCGGCAGCCGCTTCCGCGACGAGGACTTCGCCGAGAACACGCTGCGCCAGCCGCGCCGCTATTTCTGGGCGCCGCGCCTGGGCATGAGGGGAGTCCTCCGCCTCACCTTCTTCAAGGACCTCTTCGTCGTCTCGGGCAGCGGCGTCGGCGGCGGCAGCCTCGGCTACGCGAACACCCTCTACCGGGCGCGGCCGAGCTTCTTCCGAGACCCCCAGTGGGCGGAGCTGGGCGACTGGGAGAGCGAGTTGGCGCCGCACTATGAGACGGCCGAAAGGATGCTCGGCGTGGTCGAGTACCAGGGGATGGGGCCCGCCGACAGGCTGCTGAAGGAATACGGCGAGGAGATAGGCGTCGGCGACACCTTCACCAACACACGCGTCGGCGTCTTCTTCGGCGAGGCCGGCAAGGAGGTGCCCGACCCCTACTTCGAAGGCGAGGGGCCGGAACGCACCGGCTGCCTACGCTGCGGCAGCTGCATGGTGGGCTGCCGCCACGGCGCCAAGAACACTCTGGTCAAGAACTACCTCTGGTTCGCCGAGAGGCTCGGGGTCAGGATCGAGCCGGAAAGGCAGGTCACCGAGATCCGCCCGCTCGGCGCCGGCGACGGGTCCGGTGGCTATGAGGTGTGGAGCGAGCGCTCCGGCTCATGGCTCCGCAAGAGGCGGCGCCGGCTTACCGCGCGCGGGGTGGTGATCGCCGCCGGCGCGCTCGGGACCAACAACCTGCTCGCCAACTGCCACCACAGCGGCGCCCTTCCCCGCCTCTCGAAGCGGATAGGCGACGTGATCAGGACCAACTCGGAGTCGATCCAGTCGGTGACGGCGCTCGACGACGAGCGCGACTTCAGCCGCTCCGTCGCGATCACGTCGAGCATCTACCCGGACCCCGACACCCACATCGAGGTGGTCACCTACGGCGAGGCCGGCGATGCGATGAGCGGCACCTTCACCGCGATGGCCGGCCCGGGAACGCGACTGACGCGTCCGCTCAAGTGGCTCGCCGCGATCCTGCGCCACCCGCTGCAGGCGCTCCGCATGCGGATTCCCTACCGCTGGTCGCGCCGAACCGTGATCCTGCTCGTGATGCAGACCGTCGACGCGGCCATGCACCTGCGGCCGAAGCGCAGGCTCCTCCGGCGCGGAGTGCGGCTTCAGACAGAGCAGGACCCCGAGCGGCCGAACCCGATCTACCTGCCGGCCGCCGCCCAGGCGGCGCACTGGTTCGCGCGGCGGATCGGGGGGATCGCGCAGAGCGCCCTCACCGAGTCGATCCAGAACGTGCCCACCACTGCGCACATCCTCGGCGGTGCCGTGATCGGCGCCGGGCCGGAGAGCGGCGTCGTCGACTCGGCGAACCGGGTGTTCGGCTACGAGAACCTGTTGGTCACCGACGGCGCCTCGATCCCCGCCAACCCCGGCGTCAACCCGAGCCTGACGATCACCGCCAAGGCCGAGCACGCGATGAGCCTCCTCCCGGCCAAGGAGGGAGCGGAGCCGCGCGACCTCCCCCCGGCCGCGCGACCCGCGAGGTCGGCGCAGGCCGCCTGAACCGCCTAGCCGGCGAAGCGCTCCGCGACGTAGTCCCAGTTGACCACGTTCCAGAAGGCGTCGATGTATTCGGGGCGCTTGTTCTGGTACTTGAGGTAATAGGCGTGCTCCCAGACGTCGCAGCCGAGCAGCGGCACCTGGCCGTCGCTTACCGGCGAGTCCTGGTTCGCCGTCGAGACCACGGCGAGGCCGGAGTCGTCCTTGACCAGCCAGGCCCAGCCGGAGCCGAAGCGGGCGATCCCGGCTTCTTTGAACTCCTCCTTGAAGGAGTCGAACGAACCGAATTTCTCGCCGATGGCGGAGGCGAGGTCGCCGCTCGGCTCACCGCCGCCGTCGGGGCTGAGCATCTGCCAGAAGAGTGTGTGGTTGTAGTGGCCGCCGCCGTTGTTGCGGACCGGCCCCTGCTTGTCGCCTGGCAGGCTGTCGAGATTCCGCAGCACGTCCTCGACGTCGCGGTCGGCCCACTCGGTCCCCTCGAGCGCCGCGTTGGCTTTGTCCACGTAGGCCTGGTGGTGCTTGTCATGGTGGACCCGCATCGTCGCCTCGTCGATGTGGGGCTCGAGCGCGTCGTAGGAGTAGGGAAGGTCGGGAACCGAGTAGGCCATCTGATTGCTCCTTCGTTCGATTGGAAGTCCGGCGGGAGCCTATCCACTGGCCGCTACCCAGGAGAGGACCCGATTGAACCTCTCATCCGGAGGGTAGAGACGCCCTGCCATGAACGATCAAACCGCTCAGACCGCGACGATCGAGACGCGGATACCCGCCCGCCTCGATCGACTTCCCTGGTCGAAGTTCCACTGGCTCGTCGTGATCGGCCTGGGGACGGTATGGATCCTCGACGGGCTCGAGGTGACGATCGTCGGCAGCATCGGCGATCGCCTCACCGAAAACGGCAGCGGGATCACGCTCGACCCCAGCCAGATCGGCACCGCGGCGGCCTTCTACGTCGCCGGGGCCTGTGTCGGCGCCCTCTTCTTCGGCCAGCTCACCGACCGCTTCGGGCGCAAGAAGCTCTTCCTGGTCACGCTGGGCGTCTACATCGCCGCGACCGTCGCCACCGCCTTCTCCTTCGCCGCCTGGTACTTCTACGCTGCCCGCTTCTTCACCGGATCGGGGATCGGTGGCGAGTACGCGGCGATCAACTCGGCGATCGACGAGCTGATCCCGGCCCGGGTCAGGGGCCGCGTCGACCTGATGATCAACGGCAGCTACTGGCTCGGTGCCGCGGGTGGGGCGCTGGCCGCGGTGGCCTTCCTCGACACCGCCCTGTTCGCCGCCGACGTCGGCTGGCGCCTCGCCTTCGGGCTCGGGGCACTGCTCGGCCTCGGCATCCTCTTCGTGCGCCGCAGCGTCCCGGAGAGCCCCCGCTGGCTCTTCATCCACGGCCGTGAGGAGGAGGCCGAGGGGATAGTCGGCGACATCGAGCGGGGCGTGGAGCGGGACACCGGCGAGTCCCTCTCGGAGCCCGACGAGAGCATCGAAGTCGTACAGCGCAGGCGCATCCCGTTCCGCGAGATCGCCAAGACCGCCTTCTCGAGATATCCCCGGCGGACCGTCCTCGGCCTGGCCCTTTTCGTCGGCCAGGCATTCATGTACAACGCGGTCACCTTCGACCTCGGGACGCTGCTCGGGGAATTCTTCGAAGTAGCCTCCGGGACGATCCCGATCTACATCGCGATCTTCGCGATCTCGAATTTCCTCGGCCCCTTCACGCTGGGCAGGCTCTTCGACACCGTGGGCCGCAAGCCGATGATCGCCGGCACCTATCTCGTCTCTGCGGCCCTCACCGTGGTGCTCGGATTCCTACTGCTCGGCAACAGCCTCGGAACCTGGGGCTTCATGGCGTTCGTGCTGGCGATCTTCTTCGTCGCCTCCGCGGGGGCGAGCTCCGCCTATCTGACGGTCAGCGAGATCTTCCCGATGGAGACGCGGGCGCTCTCGATCGCATTCTTCTATGCGGTCGGCACGGCGGCGGGGGGTATCACCGGGCCGCTTCTCTTCGGCCATCTGATCGCCAGCGGCAGCCAGGATCAGGTTGCGATCGGCTTCTTCGTCGGCGCCGGGGTGATGGCGATCGGCGGCATCGCCGAGATCCTCTTCGGCGTCCGTGCGGAGCAGGAGAGTCTGGAGGACGTAGCCAAACCGCTCACCGCGGAGGAGGCGGAGCGGGCAGAGGAGCCGGAAAGGGCCGAGGAGTCCGAGGAGGCGGTCGAGCTGCGCCGGCGCCGGCAGGGATGGCGCGAGGCGGCGGAGGCGCACCGCCGGCGGGAACGCACCGGGCTCAGGCGCTACCGCCCGGGGCCCGGCCGGTTCGCGTCTTCGCCTGGAATGCTTCTGACGACGCCCGACGAGCCCGGCCTGGATCACGAGATCGAGATCATCGAACGGGCACTGGGGGAGCACGGCTCCGCCAGCCGCCGGGAGCTTTACCGCCGGGTCGGCGGCCGCTACTGGGGGCCCGGGCGCTTCGGGGCGGCGCTGCGCGAGGCCGTCGCGGAAGGGCGCGCTCGACGGCTCCGCCGCGATCAGTACGCCCCGGTCGGCGAGGGGCCGGGAGGTTCGGCCGACTCCGGTGACGGGGCCGCGGCCTAGGGTTCGGCGACGGCCTTCCCGGCCAGCGCAACCGCAGCCTCTACATGCGACAGATGGGTGAGCGCGAGGGGGAAGTTGCCGAGCATGCGACCCTGATCCGGGTCGTACTCCTCCGAGAAGAGCCCAAGCGGGCTGGCGATCGCCTCGGCCGCGTCGAACGCGGCCCGCGCCTCCTCCTCCCTCCCCTGCCGGGCGAGGCAGGTCGCGAGCCAGAATGAGCAGGCGAGGAATGCGCCCTCCTCGGGCATCCCATCGTCAGCGTCGTAACGCCGCAGCAGCCCACCCAGCTCGAGTCCGTCGCGGATCGCCTCGGTGGTCCGCAGCATCCGCTCGTCGTCCCACTCCAGGAAGCCGACCACCGGCAGCCGCAACAGGGCGGCGTCCAGGTCCGTGTGGTCGAAGTCCATGACGAAGATTTCCCTCTCCTCGTCGTAGCCGCGCTTCTCGATCGCGGCTCGCACCTCCTCGCGAGCCCGGCGCCAGCGATCCGGTATCTCCTTGCCGCAATCCTCGCCAAGCCGGATCCCCCTGTCCATCGCCGCCCAGGTGAGCGCCTTCGAGTGCACGAAGTGGCGCGGCTCGCCCCGCCACTCCCAGATGCCCCGGTCGCGCTCCTGCCAGTGCTCGATCGCGGCGTCGACCAGCTCGGCGACGAACAGCCAGTAATCGTGATCCGGTGAGTTGCCGCGGCGATGCCAGCGCCAGCTCTGGTCGACGAGATGCCCGAAGGCATCGAGCTGAAGCTGGGTGGAGGCCTGGTTGCCGACGCGGATCGGCTTCGCCCCTCGCCAGCCCTCGAGCCCGTCGAGCTCCTGCTCGCCGAGGCGACGCTCCCCCCCGACGCCGAAGAGGATCTGCAGGTCCTTCGCGTTGCCCGCCGCGCTGCGCTCGATGAAACTGCGGAAGTCGTCGGCGTCGCGATCGCAGCCCAGCTCGGCGAGCGAGCGCACGGTGAGTGCCGAATCCCTGACCCAGCTGTAGCGGTAATCCCAGTTGCGCTCGCCGCTCAGGTTGCGCGCCTCGGGCAGCGAGGTGGTGGCGGCGGCTGCGATCGCGCCGGTGGGCTCATAGGAGAGGGCCTTCAGGGTGAGAGCCGAACGGCTGACGGCGGGAAATCCGTCCGTCACCTCCGCGTCGATGCAGGAGGCCCACTCCTGCCACCACTCGATCGCCGCATCGAGGTCCTCCTCGCAGGCGGCTCGATCGAGAGGCTCGAAGCCATCGAGCGAATCGAGCTCGACCGGCCGCCGGTACCCGATCTCGAGCACCGCCCGGTCGCCCTCCTTCAGCGCGGCCGAGCAGACGAGCCGGTGCCGCCCCTCGAACTCGAAATCCAGCCCGCTGCGGATCAGCAGGCCGTCGTCGCCGCCGATCGCGGCCCAGACACCGTCGCCCCCGCGCAGCCAGGGGGCCACGGACCCGTAGTCGAAGCGCGGGGCGACGCAGACGCGGGGCTCGATGCTCCCGCCGACGCAGTCGAGGATGCGCACGATCCTCGGCCCTTTCCCGCCGGGGCGGGTGAAGAAGTCGATCAGCCGCGCCTCCCCGTCGGACGACCGCAGGCGCGTCTCCAAGACCATGCTCCTGTCGAGATACCGCTGCTCCCCATCCTCCCCGAGCGCGATCGAGCAGTGACCACCGCACTCGCGATCGAGCAGCCGAGCGAACAGCGCACCGGAGTCGAAGCGGGGCATACAGCACCAGTCGATCGAGCCCCCCCGCGAGACGAGGGCGGCGCTGCGACGATCCCCAATCAGCCCATAGTCCTCCAGCGGGGAGTACGATTGTCCTGAATCGCCGGGCTGATCACCCGCAGCGGATCCCACGGCCCGGCTCTACCCCGGCCCCGGCCGGCGGCAAACCAGTTTTGCTCCCGGTCCGCGGTGGGTAGCCAGACACTCAGCAAAGCGAGACTTACAAAATGCCGTACGGCCCGTTTAAGGCTCGAGGGCGGTACCGGATGTGGACCTCGGTACCGTCGCGGCGTTGAATCCAGATGGCAGACGAGCGACTCAGCGAGGAGATGGATAGCTTGCCGGGCCCCGGTGCGGGAACGCAACTGGCGAGCGAACGGGAGCTCTGGCGTCGCTTCTCCCAGAGCCGTGACCCTGAGGTTCGCGAGGAGCTGGTGCGCCGCAACATGCCGTTCGCGAAGCGCCTCGCGCTCCGCTACCGGGGCGCCAGCGAGTCGTTCGACGACCTCCTGCAGGTCGCCAACCTGGGCTTGCTCAACGCGATCGATCGCTTCGATCCCGATCGCGGAATCCCCTTCACCGCCTTCGCCTCGCCGACCGTCCTGGGTGAGCTCAAACGGCACTTCCGCGACCGTGTCTGGACCGTTCGCGTGCCACGCGGCCTGCACGATCGCATGGCGGAAGTCGACAAAGCGATCACCGAGCTGACCAAACAGCTACAGCGCTCCCCCTCGATCCCGGAGATCGCCGAGCGGCTCGAGCTCGAGCAGACCGACGTGCTCGAGGTGATGGAGGCAAACCACAACCGGCGGCCCCTCTCGCTGGACCGTCCGGCGGGGCCCGAGGACCCCGACGAGTCGATGCCGGTCGAATGGGTCGGCCACGAGGACCAGGCCTACGAGCTGGTGGAGGGCAGGATCGCCCTCGACGCAGCCCTGCCTTTCCTCGACGAGCGGGAGCGGCTGGTGCTCAGGCTTCGCTTCGCGGAGGACATGACCCAGTCCCAGATCGCAGAGCGAATCGGCCACTCGCAGATGCACGTCTCGCGCATCCTGCGCCGAGCGCTGGCACGCATCCGCGACCGGATCGAGGAGGAACGCGGCGAGAGCGAGCGCCCCGCCGAGACCCCGGAGGACTAGCGCGCGGCGACGAAGTGGACGACGAGATAATCGCCGTCGTCTGACCCCTCGATCGTCAGATCATCCGCAAGAGCCTCGAGCGATCCGCCGACGGCCGGAACTTCGAGCTCCTCGACGATCTTCCCGGCGGCTCCCGGCTCCATCGGTCCGATCCGCAGGCCGATTCCATCCCCGGCCTCGTCGAGACCGAGCCGCACGCGCCCGTCCTCGAAGCGTGAGGGCACCGCGGCGGCAATTGCGTCGGTGACGAGGACCGCGTCGGAAACGCGATCGACCGAGAGCTCTCGACGCGCCGCGAGGGCGCCGACCACCCTGGCGAGGACCGGTCCGAGCAGCTCGGCTCGGTCGGTGACGAGCTCGGTCACGTCCTCTCCTTTCGGCACCTCCGTCGTCGGCTCGCCGTCGAGGCTTCCGGCTGCGCCGCCCGTGAGCGGCAGGCGCATCGAGACCTCCGTCCCCTGGTTGAGCCCGCCCGATATCGCGAAGCTGGTGGAGAGCGCCGCGATCAGCGAGAGACCGAGGCGGAGGCTGTCGCGTTCGGGGTCGGCCTGTGGCCGGATCCCCACCCCCTCGTCGCGTACCGTCACGGTGAGGCCGCTGTCGTCGGGCATCGCCTCCACGCTGAGCGGCCCGGGCCGGCCCTCGTAAGCATGGACGGCGACGTTCATGCAGGCCTCGGTCACCACCGTCTTCAGATCCGCAAGGCCCGCTTCGTCCATGCCGATCTCCTCCGCGAGACCGGCCAGCGCGTGCCGAATCACGGCGACGTTCTCCGCCCTGGCGGGAAGAATCATCTGGAGGCCGCTCGGCCTCTCGGTGGGGGTCGACGTGTATGGCATCAACAGCGCTCTCGCCAGGGGACGATGTTCCCGGCGCCCCCGAGCATAGGCCAGCGCTCGGCGGTCGATTCATTCGCTACCCCTGCTGGCCGGGCGTGAAACCACGCTCTCCGAAGCGCTAGGATCGCCCGCGTGAGTCCGTCGCCGTTCGACGCGCGATTCGAGGAGCTGGAGGGTGGGATCCGCACCTTCACGGTGTGCGGAGAGCTCGACATGAATACGGCCCCGGAGCTTGCGCAGCTGCTCGAGGAGAATGTCTCCGGGCCGGAGGGCGCCGTGATGCTGGACCTCACGCAGTGCGAGTTCATCGACTCGACCGGGATCGCCCTGATCGTGCGCACCTGGCAGCAGGTCGACCGCGACGCGGGCGGCGAGGGCAGCGGCCGCATGGTGATCTGCTGCAGCAACCATCAGGTCCTGCGGCTGCTGAAGATCACCGGGGTCGACTCCTCGATCTCGCTCTACGACGGCCGCGAGGCCGCGCTCGCAGCGCTGCGCGACTGAGCCGGGCCGTTTCGGCACCGAAACTCGGGGTAGCGATGGAGCGCCCCCGCCAGGAAACGAGTGGAGGCGGGGGCGAGGTATGTGTCCCCCCTAGACCCACACAGCCCCGCGGCACGCGATATCGCCACGCTGTGGTGGTGGATGCTGGCGGCGGCGGCGATCGTCTTCGCAGGGGCGATCGCGCTGCTCTGGCTGGGCTGGCGGCGCCGGGGCGAGCCCGGGCTGCCGTGGATCGGCGAGAGCGAGCGCTTCAACACCGGGCTGGTGGTCGCGTTCGGGATGGTGATCCCCGCGGTCGTCCTCTCGGCGCTGTTCGTCGGCGCCAACCTGGTCGTGATGCGGGACACCGAACCGCCCAGCCGCAGCGCGACGGCGATGACCATCGTCGCGATCGGCCATCAGTGGTGGTGGGAGTTCCGGTATCCCGAAAGCGGAGTCGTCACCGCCAACGAACTCCACATCCCCGCCTCCACCTCCGTGAACCTGGAGGCCCGCTCGGCCGACGTCATCCACTCCTTTTGGGTGCCGGAGCTGAACCGCAAGATCGACATGGTCCCCGGCCAGCGCAACCGGATCGAGCTCTACGCCGAACATGCGGGGACGTACCGCGGGCAGTGCGCGGAGTTCTGCGGCCTCCAGCACGCCAACATGGCATTCAACGTCGTCGCCGAACCGCAGAGCGGCTTCCAGAGCTGGCTCCGGCAGGAGCAGGCCCCGGCGGAGCCGCCCCAGGGAGCCGAGGCGGTGGCCGGGATGAGGGCGTTCATGGAAGGCGCCTGCGCCAGCTGCCACACGATCAGCGGCACCGAGGCGCGGGGCACCGTGGGGCCCGACCTGACCCATGTGGCGAGTCGCGCCACGCTCGCCGCGCTGACCGGGCCCAACCGGCACGGATTCCTCGATCAGTGGATCAGTGACCCGCAGAGCATCAAGCCCGGCAGCAAGATGCCCGGGCTCGAGTTGACGGAAGCCCAGTTCAGATCGCTGGTCGCCTACCTCTCGGGGCTGCGCTGATGGGAGCCCCCTGATGGCTATCGCGATTCCGCCCGAGGCACGCAGCAGGGTCGAACGGCTCGAGAGCATCTGGAAGGAGGGCTCGGGAATCGTCGGCTGGCTGACGACGGTCGACCACAAGCGGATCGGCATCCTCTACTTCTTCACCTCGCTCGCCTTCTTCGCAGCGGGCGGCGTCGAGGCGCTGCTGATCCGCACCCAGCTGATCGGCCCGAACCAGGGCGTGGTCGGGCCTCAGACCTTCGATCAGCTGATGACCGTGCACGGCGTGACGATGATCTTCCTCTTCGTCGTCCCGATGTCCGTGGGGGCCTTCGGCAACTACCTGCTGCCGCTGATGATCGGCGCCCGGGACATGGCCTTCCCGCGGATGAACGCCGTCTCCTACTGGATCTATCTCTGCTCCGGCATCTTCATCTACGTCGGCCTCTTCACCGGAAACGGGCCGAGCGCCGGCTGGTTCAACTACGTGCCGCTGGCCTCCCGCGCCTACAGCCCCGGCCCCGGAATCGACTTCTACGCGCTGGGGCTGATGTTCACCGGGATCTCGACCACCGCGGCCGCGATCAACATCATCGTGACCATCTTCAAGCTGCGCGCCCCGGGGATGTCGATCAACCGGATGCCGCTCTTCTGCTTCGCCTTCCTCGCCGTCTCGTTCGCACTCGTCTTCGCCCTGCCGCCGCTCAACATCGCTCTCTTCCTGCTCGAGCTCGACCGGCTCCTCGGCTTCCACTTCTACGACGTCGGCCTGGGCGGCAACGCGATCCTCTGGCAGAACCTCTTCTGGATCTTCGGCCACCCCGAGGTCTACATCATCATCCTGCCCGCCTTCGGGATCGCGACCTCGATCATCCCGACCTTCACCCGTCGCAGGATGGTCGCCTTCCCGTTGGTCGCCCTCGCCGAGATCCTCGTCGCCTTCATCGGCTTCGGCGTCTGGGCACACCACATGTTCGCCGTCGGCCTCTCCTCGGTGACGACGATCTACTTCGCCGCCGCAAGCCTGGTGATCGTGATTCCCAGCGGCATTCAGCTGTTCGCCTGGATAACGACCATCGTCACCGGAACGCCTCGGTTCCAGACCCCTTTGCTGTGGATCATCGGCTTCATCGTCCTCTTCATCCTCGGCGGGCTCTCCGGCGTGATGTTCGCGGCGATTCCCTTCGACCAGCAGCTCACCGACACCTACTTCGTCGTCGCCCACTTCCACTACGTGATCTTCGGCGCCGCGGTCTTCCCCCTGCTGGGCGGCATGTACTACTGGTTCCCGAAGGTGACCGGCCGCATGTACCACGAGGGCTGGGGGAAGACCAGCTTCTGGCTCACCTTCGCCGGCATGAACCTGACCTTCTTCCCGATGCACATCCTCGGCCTGGCGGGAATGCCGCGGCGCGACTACACCTACGGGGGCGACCTCGGCTGGACCGCCCTGAACGCGATCGAGACGATCGGCGCCTACCTGCTCGCGGCCGGCCTCCTGACCGTCGCAGCCAACCTCGCCGTCAGCCTCTTCAGGGGCGCGCCTGCCGGCGCGGACCCCTGGCAGGGGGACACTCTCGAGTGGTCGACGAGCTCGCCGCCGCCGCCCTACAACTACGCGGTCATCCCCACCGTCACCAGCCCCTACGCGATGTGGGATCGCGAGGACCGCGATGCCGACGTCAGGAACCTCGCCGAAGGTGAGAAGACCCTCGAGCAGGGGCACGAGACCGCATCGACCAGCGTCGTCGACGCCGAATGGGACGAGATCCTCGAGATGCCGTCGAGGTCGTGGTGGCCACCGGTCGTCGCGGTTGCGCTCTCGGGGGTTTTCGCCTTCATCCTCCTGCAGCGCTGGCTGGCTGCCGGCATATTCCTGCTGCTCACCTTCGCTGCGATCGGCGGCTGGCACTGGAAGGAGCCCCAAGAAGCATGAGCGGCTCGGTCACCCGCAGCATGGAGGCGACGACCAACCGCGCCACCGCCGTCGTCGAAAGCAGCAGGCGCAGCATGCCGAGCGGCTGGATCGGGATGATCCTCCTGATCGCAACTGAGGCGACGCTGCTGGGCTGCCTGATCGCGACCTACTTCTACCTTCGCTTCAAGGTCGTGGATTGGCCGCCGCCGGGAATCGAGAAGCCGTCACTGACGCTGCCCCTCGTCTTCACGGGGATGCTGATCGCCTCCTGCGCGCCGTTCTTCGCTGGCGTGCAGGCGGCAAAGGCCGGCCTTGCCCGGGCCGCCTGGCTGCTGATCGCGAGCGCGACAGCAATCCAGGCCACCTATCTCGGCCTCCAGATCCACCTCTTCATCGATGACCTGAACAAGTTCGCCCCCGACGAAACGGCCTACGGCTCGGTCTATTTCGCCATGGTCGGAGCCCACCACGCCCACGTCGCCGTCGGACTCGCCTTCGACGCCTGGCTCCTCGCCAAGCTTCTCGGAGGCCTGACCAACTACAGGCTTCTGGGTGTGCGCGTCGTCGCCCTCTACTGGTACTTCGTCGCGGCGACGGCTATCCCCGTCGTCCTCACCCAGCTCTACCCGTCGCTATGAGAGTGCTTCCGAGCTCGCCCGATTCACCGGTCTCGGCGCAGGTGTGGTTCGCGGTGCTGGGAGCCCCCGCCGCCTGGACCGCGCAATTCGCGATCGGCTATTGGACGACCGAACTGCACTGCAACCCCTACCAGGAACATTGGGACGTGGCGCTGGGAACGTGGACGACGGTCGCCACCGCCGTCGCGGCCCTGGTCGCCCTCGGCGCGGGGCTCACGGCAATGTCGCTCTTCCGTCGCACGCGGGAGGTCGAGGAGAGCGACGCGCCGCCGCCCGGGCGCATCCATTTCCTGGCCACGGTCGGGCTTGCGGTGACTCCGCTCTTCCTCCTGCTGATCGCGATGACGGCGCTCGGCGTCCTGATCCACATCCCCTGCGGGCAGTCATGAGCCGGCATCGGGCCCGCACAGCGATCGGCGCCGGCGTCATCGCCGCCGCGCTGGTGGCGGTCGCCGCCCGAGCCCAGCCGCCGAGCGGCATCGTCCACGGCGGAGGCTCCTCGAAGCCGCTTCTCGAGGCGGGCTCCGAGCTCTATGCAGCCAACTGCGCGTCCTGCCACGGGATCGCAGGCCGCGGCGTGCCCTTCCCGGAGAAGCACGGCGTCGGCAACATCGAGGAGCAGGGGCCGCCGCTGATCGGAGTCGGCGCGCTGGCGCCCGACTTCTATCTGCGCACCGGCCGCATGCCGCTGGCGCATGCCGGAGAAGAGCCCGAACGCCAGCGCCCCTTCTTCAGCGATCACGAGATCCGCGCCCTCGTCGCCTACGTCGCCCGCCTCGGGCGGGGTCCGGCGATCCCGCACCCGCGGCCAGCGACCGGAAGGGTCCCGGAAGGCTATTCGCTGTTCAGCGAGCACTGCGCGGGCTGCCACCAGATCGTCGGCGAAGGCGGCTACGTGACCGGCGCCAAGGTTCCCGTCCTCGAGCACGCCACGCCGCGCCAGATCGCCGAGGCGGTGCGAATCGGGCCCTTCGTGATGCCGAGCTTCTCGAAGGCCCACATAAGCGACGACGAACTCGACAAGATCATCGCCTACGTCCTGGCCAGCAGGGACCCGGAAGACCGCGGGGGCCTGGGCATCGGGCACATCGGCCCGGTCCCCGAGGGCATCGTGGCCTGGCTGGTTGCGGCGGTGGTGCTGGTCGGCGTCTGCGCGCTGATCGGGGAGCGGGTGAGATCGTGAGGGGGAAGCTGCGAATGGCGGCGATCCTGGCGCTCGGCTTCCTCCACCGCGGGCGCCGCGACAGCCCGGAGCGACGGATCGTCGAGCCGGGCTCCAAGCAGCCCGGAGCCGAGCTTGCGGTCATCCTGCTGCTGCTGGCGGCCGCCGCCTGTGCGGTCGCGTTCGTGGTCATCTACGCGATCGACTCGTGGGGCAACCGGACGCAGTGGTTCGGGCTCTCGCTGGGAGTTTCCCTCG
Organism: Solirubrobacterales bacterium; assembly: GCA_036406595.1. Taxonomy (GTDB): domain Bacteria; phylum Actinomycetota; class Thermoleophilia; order Solirubrobacterales; family 70-9; genus VRUE01. Next base: position 36,220 of record DASXAR010000061.1, read on the forward strand.
GGTTTATCGCAGCTGCGTTGATCGTCGCCAGCAAGACCCTCGTCGTCAGCGAGGAGCTGGAGGAGGACTACCCGGCCGTCGATCCGGAGGAGGAGGAGCGGGTCGCCGGGATCCTCGAGCAGAGCGGCAGCCGAATCACCCGCAAGCGACTGCTCTCCGGCGCCGCTGCGGCGGCTGGTGCGGCCCTGGGCGCGGCGCTGATCGTCCCGGCTGCCTCGTTCGGGCCAGCGCTCGACACGGCCTCTCTCTACTCATCGCCCTGGAGGCGCAACAGGCGCCTGGTCGACGAGTACGGGCAGCCCTACCGGGCCGACCAGATCGAGGAGGAGACCTTCTACACCGCCTACCCCGAGGCGGCCGACCGCGACGAGCTGGCTGCGCCGGTGGTCGTCGTGAGGCTGAAATCGAACGAACTGGAAATGCCCTCCGATCGGCGCGGCTGGGCGCCCCAGGGAATCGTCGCCTACTCGAAGATCTGCACTCATGCGGGCTGCGCCGTCGCCCTCTACCGGACTCCAAAGTTCCCCGAGGCCGAGCCCGGGCCGGCGCTGGTCTGTCCCTGCCACTACTCGACCTTCAACCCCGCCGACGGCGGCAGCGTCGAGTTCGGCCCGGCCGGGCGAGGGCTGCCGCAGCTGCCCCTGCTGATCGACTCCGCCGGCGAGCTGCGCGCAGCCGGCAACTTCTCCGCTCCGGTCGGCCCTTCGTTCTGGGGCGTCAGGACGAGGAGGCCGTCGGCGTGATCCGGCGGGCGTTGCGGGTCGCGGACGAGCGAAGCGGCTCGGTGCCGTTCGTCCGCAAGGCGCTGCGCTACGCCTTCCCCGACCATTGGTCCTTCCTCCTGGGGGAGGTGGCGCTATACGCGTTCATCGTCCTGGTTGCGACCGGCGTCTACCTGACCTTCTTCTTCGAGCCGAGCACCGACAGGATCGTCTACCACGGCAGCTACGGCCCTCTGGATGGGCTCGAGATGAGCAAGGCCTACGCCTCGGCGCTGCGCATCTCATTCGACGTCAAGGCCGGGCTGCTGATCCGCCAGACGCACCACTGGGCGGCGAACGTCTTCATCGTCGCGATCGTCCTGCACCTGATCCGGATCTTCTTCACCGGCGCCTACCGCAAACCGCGCGAGCTGACCTACGTCATCGGCGTGCTGATGCTCTTCACGGCGCTGCTCGAGGGCTACCTCGGCTACTCGCTGGTCGACGACCTGCTCTCCGGAATGGGCCTCGCGATCGGCTACGCGGTCGCCCTCTCCATCCCCTTCGTGGGAGCCAACCTGGCATTGCTGATCTGGGGCGCCCCCCTACCCGGCGACCCCGACTTCTGGTCGAGGATGTACATCGCCCACGTCCTGATCCTGCCGATCCTGATCGGCACGCTGCTCGCGGCACACCTCGCCCTCGTCGCATCGCGCCACCACACCCAGTTCAAGCACAAGCCCCGCCAGAGCGAGCGCCGGCTGCTGGGAATTCCCAGCTTCCCGGGCCAGGCGCCCCGCTCTCTCGGCCTCCTGTTCGCCGTCGCCTCGGTGCTGGTCCTGCTCGGCGGGCTCGTCCAGATCAACCCGATCTGGCTCTGGGGGCCCTACGAAGTCTCGCAGGGGACGAACGGCGCGCAGCCCGACTGGTACCTGGGCTGGCTGATCGGCGCCCTGCGGCTCGTCCCCCATTTCGACGTCGTCGTCTTCGACCGCACCCTGGTGCCGAATCCCTTCTGGGGCGGCGTCCTGTTCCCGATGGTCGTGATGGGGGCGCTGCTCCTCTGGCCGTGGCTGGAGCGCCGGGTGACCGGCGACTACCGCACGCACAACCTTCTCGACCGGCCCCGCGACGCGCCCTGGCGCACCGCGATCGGAGCGGGCTTCCTCACCTGGGTGGTGATGATCTTCATGTTCGGCTCGGCCGACCGCGTCACGGTCTTCCTCGGCATCAGCTACGTCGCCCAGCTGTGGGCCTTCCGGATCGGCGTCTGGGTCGTGCCGATCGTCGTGCTGCTCGTCACCCGACGGGTCTGCCTGGAGCTTCAGGAGGAGGAGCAGATCGAGAGGGAGCAGGCGCGCGCCGTCCGTAGCGCGCCGTCCTCATAGCAACACGGGGATCCACCCCGGAGTCGAGCAGCGACTGCCGCTGCTCCGCCTCCCGCTCCCAGCGGAGAAAGAGCCAGGCGAAGACGATTAGCGTCACCGTCGCGCCCTCGACGAACATGATCGCGCCGCCGATCTGCTGGTCGGCCAACGGGGAGATGCCCCAGATCCTCTCGCCCCCCCGGTATACGGGATAGAGCGGCTCCCCGGCCCAGATGAAGACGCTGGCGAGGACCGCCGCGAAGGTGCGCACGAGCAGGACGTAGGCGGCCTTGGCGCCCGCCCCGAACCAGGCGGGCCCGGGTACCGGCTCGATCACCGCCGCCCACATCAGCATCCCGGCGGTGAAGAAGCTGACGTGCTCGAGCCCGTGCACGAAGCCGTTATCGAGGGCCGCTTCGTACATCGGCGGCACGTGCCAGCCGTAGAAGACCAGCACCCAGATCGGCAAAGCGACGAACGGGCTGGCGAGGACGCGGAGCCGGGCGAAGGGGGCCACGGCCAGCACCGGTCTAAGGATCGGCCCGCTGAGCCCCAGCAGGATGAGCAAAGGAGCGAGATCGCCGATCAAAAGGTGCTGGACCATGTGCACCCAAAAGAGGCGGCTCTCTCCGATCGTGTCGACGGGCGAGAGCAGCGCCACCAGCAGCAGGGCGATCCCCACGTAGAAGCATCCCTGCCGCCAGCCGGGCACCGGCCGGCCGCGGCGGGAGAGGGACCTGGCGCGAAACCCGTACGCGAGGACGACGGCGGCGGCCTCGAGGAGCAGCGGAGGGCTCAGATTCCAGCCAGGGGAAGCCGTGGCGAGCACCGCCATGGCTCGACCGGTACCCGGCGGTCAGCGCCATGACACATCGACTCCATGACACATCCGTTTTCCGCACTCGCATGCGGGTAGCTGCGCTGAGAAAGAGACCAGAGCCCGGGGAAAGGAACGACATGTCGGAAACGGTGGGGGCATTCGCACTCAAACGGCTACACGAGCACGGGGTGAAGAGGATCTACGGCTACCCAGGCGACGGGATCAACGGCATCCTCGGTGGCTTCCATGAGCACGGCGACAAGGTCGAGTTCGTCCAGACCCGGCACGAGGAGATCGCCGCCTTCGCGGCCTGCGCCCACGCCAAGCTCACAGATGAGGTCGGCGTCTGCATGGCGACCTCGGGCCCCGGCGCCATCCACCTCCTCAACGGGCTGTACGACGCCAAGCTCGACCACCAGCCGGTGGTGGCGATCATCGGCCAGCAGAAGACGATCTCGCTCGGCTCCAATTACCAGCAGGAGGTCGACCTCAACACGCTCTTCAAGGACGTCGCCTCCGAGTTCGTGCAGACCTGCATGTCGCCACCCCAGGCGAGGCACCTGATCGACCGCGCCGTCCAGGTGGCGCTGGCGTCGCGCTCGGTGACCGCGGTGATCTTCCCCGAGGACGTGCAGGAGTCCGAGTACGAAGACCCCCCGATGGAGCACGGCGCCGTCTTCACCACCCCGCAGCGCGAGCTGCGCTCGCGGGTGGTCCCGCCTGGCGACGAGATCCGGCGCGCCGCCGAGGTCCTCAACGGCGGCGAGAAGGTCGCGATCCTGATCGGCGCCGGCGCGCGCGACGCCGCCGAGGAGGTGGAGCAGGTCGCCGACCTGCTCGGGGCGGGGGTGGCCAAGGCGCTCAATGGCCGCGACGTCCTTCCGGACGACCTTCCGTTCGTGACCGGGCCGATCGGGCTGCTCGGCTCGAAGCCGAGCTACGAGATGGTCGACGGCTGCGACACCTTCCTGATGATCGGCTCGAGCTTCCCCTATGCGGAGTGGCTCCCCGAACCGGGCAAGGCGCGCGGCGTGCAGATCGACATCGACGGCCGCCTGGTGGGCATCCGCTATCCGATGGAGGTGGGGCTGGTCGGGGACTCCCGCGACACGCTGCGCGAGCTGATCCCGCAGCTCGAGCGCAAGGATGACCGCTCCTGGCGCGAGGAGATCGAAGCCGAAGTGAGTCGCTGGGGCGAGATCCTCTCCGAGCGGGCGATGATCGAGGCCACCCCGCTGAACCCCCTGCGGGTGTTCCACGAGCTCAGCCCCCGGCTCCCGGCCGACTGCGTCCTCACGGCGGACTCCGGCTCGGCGACGAATTGGTGGGCGCGCCACCTCAAACTGCGCCGTGGGATGCGGGCGGCGCTATCTGGCACCCTGGCGACGATGTGCCCCGGCGTGCCGTACGCGTTCGCCGCCAAGATGGCGTATCCGGACCGCCCGGTGATCGCGGCCCTCGGCGACGGCGCGATGCAGATGCTGGGCCTCAATGCGCTGATCGACATCGCCAGCCGCTACGAGGAATGGTCAAACAAGCAGCTCGTCGTCCTCGTCCTGCACAACGACGACCTCAACCAGGTCACATGGGAGCAGCGCGTCCTCGCCGGCGACCCGAAATTGGAGGCATCGCAGTCGATCCCCTCCTTCGACTACGCAGGCTACGCGGAGCTGCTCGGCCTCAGGGGCATCAGGGTCGACGACCCCGACCAGGTCGGCTCCGCCTGGGACGAGGCGCTGGGCGCAGGCCGGCCGGTGGTGCTCGAGGCGATCACGGATCCGGAGGTGCCGCCGCTGCCGCCGCACATCAAGGTCGAACAGGCGACCTCGATGGCGCAGGCGCTTATGAAGGGCGACCCCAACGCGGCCAGGATCGTCAAGCAGTCGCTGCGAGGGAAGATCGCCGAGTTCGTGAACCGCTGATGGCGGTAACGGCGAGGCGAGCCGGCGCGGTCGAGGCGCCGATCGGTGGGCTCGAGGTCTCGGCATTCACCATTCCGACCGACGAGCCCGAGTCAGACGGCACTCTCGAATGGGACTCGACGACGATGGTCGTCGTCGAGATCGAGGGTGGCGGTGACGTGGGCCTCGGATACACCTACGGCGACGCCTCGGTCGGGACCTTCGTCGAGTCGCTGCTCGCCGAGGAGATCGAGGGCCGCGACGCGCTCTCGCCCCCGGCTGCCTGGGCGGCGATGCAGGAGCGGATCCGCAACGCGGGCCGGGTCGGGGTCGGCGCGATGGCGGTCTCGGCGGTGGACATCGCCCTCTGGGACCTGCGGGCAAAGCTGCTCGGCGTGTGCCTGGCGGACGCATTACCCCGCTTTCACTCCGGTGTGCCCGTCTACGGCAGCGGCGGCTTCACCTCCTACACCCGGGATCGCCTCTCCGAACAGCTCGAGGCCTGGGTGGACGCGGGGCTGCCGCGCGTCAAGGTCAAGGTCGGTCGCGAGCCCGGCGAGGATCCCTCCCGGCTGGAGCTCTGCCGTGAGGTGATCGGCGACGCGGTCGAGCTGATGGTCGATGCCAACGGCGCATTCCAGCCGAAGGAGGCATTGCTGCGGGCGCGTCAGTACGAGGAGTTCGGCGTCCGCTACCTGGAGGAGCCGGTCAGCAGCGAGGACCGGGAGGGGCTGCGCTTCGTGCGCGAGCATGGACCCGCCGGGATGGCCGTCGCCGCCGGTGAGTACGAGTGGGACCTCGCCCGGCTCGGCGATCTGGCCCCCTGCGTCGACATCGTCCAGGCCGACGTGACCCGGGTGGGCGGCATCACGAGCATGCTGCGGGCGGACGGCATCTGCAAGGCGCGCCGGCGCCGTTTCTCCGCGCACTGCGCGCCTGCGGTCTCCGCACACGCCTGCTGCGCCGTGGAGACGCTGGAGCATCTCGAGTACTTCCACGACCACGTCCGGATCGAGCGGATGCTCTTCGATGGGACGCTCGACCCCGGGGGCGGCTTCCTGACGCCCGATCGCGGCAGGCCCGGCCTCGGACTGGAGCTGAAGCGGGCGGACGCCGAGAGGTTCGCGTCATGAGCAGGACGGGCGAGGGCATCGGCCACGGCACACTCGCCCCGGAGAGAATCGAGGAGATCGACCGCCGCGCGCTCGAGCGCGACCTCTCCGAGGCCGTCGGCGGCGAGGTCCGCTTCGACGCCGGAACGCGGGCGATCTACTCCCACGACAGCTCCAACTACAGGCAGCCGCCGATCGGCGTGGTGATACCCCGGAGCACCGACGACATCGTCGCAGCCGTGCGCGTCTGCCGCGAGCACGACGCGCCGGTGATGCCGCGCGGGTGCGCCACCAGCCTCTCCGGCGAGACGACCAACGTCGCGGTGATCATCGACGCGTCCAAGTACCTGCGTCAGATCGTCGAGGTGGACCCGGAGCGCCGGGTCGCGCGCGTGCAGCCCGGGGTGGTCCGCGACCAGCTTGCGGAACTGACCGAGCAAAAGCACAACCTCACCTTCGCCCCGGACACCTCCACCCACGAATACGCCACCTTCGGAGGGATGATCGGCAACAACTCCTGCGGCGTGCACTCGGTGATGGCCGGCCGCACGGCCGACAACGTCGAGGAGCTCGAGATCGTCACCTACGACGGGCTGCGGATGAGAGTCGGCCGGACCAGCGCAGAGGAGCTGGAGAGGATCATCTCGGAGGGAGGCCGCCGCGGTGAGATCTACGCCTCCTTGCGAGATCTGCGCGACCGCTATGCGGAGCTCGTCCGCGAGCGCTATCCGGACATTCCCCGCCGCGTGTCCGGCTACAACCTCGACGAGCTGCTGCCGGAGAAGGGGTTCAACGTCGCCCGCGCGCTGGTCGGCTCCGAGGGAACGCTCGCAACCGTGCTCGAGGCGACAGTGCGCCTGGTCCACTCCCCCCCGGCTCGCTCCCTGCTCGTCCTTGGCTATCCGAACGTCTACGAAGCGGCCGACCACGTCCCCGAGGTCCTCCAGCACGAGCCGACCGGCCTCGAGGGAATCGACCGCGAGCTGATCCGGGACATGGTCGAGAAACGCAAGCACGTCGAGGACCTGACGCTTCTTCCCGATGGCGACGGCTGGCTGCTGGTCGAGTTCGGCGCCGACTCCCGCGAGCAGAGCCACGAAATGGCCGAAGCGTGCATGAAGCGGCTGCGGAAGGACAGCTCCACTCCCGAGATGAAGCTGTTCGACGACATCGCCGAGGAGGAACGGCTCTGGGAGATACGCGAGGCCGGCCTCGGCGCGACCGCCTACGTGCCGATGGTCCGCGACGCCTGGCCGGGCTGGGAGGACGCGGCGGTTCCCCCGCAGCGCCTGGGGGACTATCTGCGCCGCTTCCAGAAGCTGATGGACGAGCATGGCTATCGCGCCGCGCTCTACGGACACTTCGGCGACGGCTGCGTCCACTGCCGCCTCAACTACGACCTGCGCAGCGCCGGCGGGCTGCGCAATTGGCGGCGCTTCCTCGACGAGGCCGCAGATCTCGTGGTCGAGTTCGGAGGCTCGCTCTCGGGAGAGCACGGCGATGGCCAGCAGCGCGCCGAGCTGCTGCCGAAGATGTATGGCGAGGAGCTCGTCGAGGCCTTCCGCGAGATGAAGCGGATATGGGACCCGGGCAACCGCATGAACCCCCACAAGGTCGTCGACCCCTATCCGATCCTCTCCAACATGAAGCTCGGCTCCGACTACAGCCCCGCCGAGCCGAAAACCCACTTCTCCTATCCGGAGGACGGCGGCAGCTTCGCCCACGCCGCTCTGCGCTGCGTCGGCGCCGGCAAGTGCCGCAAAGCGGACACGGGAACGATGTGCCCGAGCTACATGGTGACCAGCGAGGAGAAGCACACCACCCGCGGCCGCGCCCGAATCCTGTACGAGATGCTCGAGGGCACGACGATCACCGACGGCTTCCGCTCGGAGGAGGTCCATGACGCGCTCGACCTCTGCCTCTCCTGCAAGGGCTGCAAGGGCGATTGCCCGGTGAGCGTCGACATGGCCACCTATAAGGCGGAGTTCCTCTCGGGCTACTACAAGCGTCGCCTGCGGCCGCCGCAGGCCTACACGATGGGGCTGATCATGGTCCACGCCCGCCTCGCGCAGCACGTGCCGCGGCTGGCGAACCTCCTCACCCACGCGCCGGGGCTGAGCCGCCTGGTGAAGCGCGCCGGGGGGATCAGCCCGCGGCGCGAGATGCCTCGCTTCGCGCACCAGACCTTCAAGTCCTGGTGGAAGCGGCGCGGCACGGTGAATCCACAGGGGGAGCCGGTCGTGCTCTTCCCCGACACCTTCAACAACTTCCTTCACCCCGAGACGATGAAGGCGGCGGTGACGGCCCTGGAGGACGCAGGCTTTCGCGTCGAGGTGCCGGAGCCGGCGCTCTGCTGCGGCAGGCCGCTCTATGACTACGGCATGCTCGACACCGCGAAGCTCTTCTGGCGGCGCACGCTGGACGCGCTCGCTCCGCAGATTCGGCTCGGGGTGCCGGTGGTGGGGGTCGAGCCGAGCTGCGTGGCGGCATTCAGGGACGAGCTGCCGAACCTGATGCCCCACGACGAGGACGCCAAGCGGCTCTCGCTGCAGGCGCTGACGCTGGCCGAGTTCCTCCAGCGGCACGCCCCGGACTGGGACGCGCCCCGCCTCGAGCGCAAGGCGATCGTCCACGGCCATTGCCATCAGAAGGCGACGATGGGCATGAGCGCGGAGGAAAGCCTCTACAAGCGCCTGGGGCTCGACTTCGAAGTCCTCGACTCCGGCTGCTGCGGACTGGCGGGGTCCTTCGGTTTCGAGCGTGACCATGACGAGATCTCTCGCCAGATCGGGGAGCGGCGGCTGATGCCCGCCGTGCGCGAGGCCGGCGAGGGGACGATCGTGATCGCCGACGGGTTCTCCTGCAAGACGCAGATCGAGCAGATGACCGAGCGCCGCGCACTGCACACCGCGCAGGTGATCGAGATGGCCCTCGAACGCGGCCCGAGCGGGGTCGTCGGGCAGCCCCCGGAGGAGCCCTATCCCGACCTGCAGATGGACGGCGACGGACGGGTCCGCGAGGTGGCCCTGATCGGCGGCGTCGTGGCCGCGGGGGCGGCGGCGGGCGCTGCCGCGCTGCTGCGGCATCGGTGAATCCGCTCGCCTGTCCCGTCAGCGGGCCCGACCCCTGGCTCAGCGCCGGAGCGCGAAGCCGCCCGCGGCGCCGAGGGCGGTGGCGGTCGCAAGCACGCCGAGCGCCGCCCGGTGCCGGCTGATCCACCACTGGAGGCTGCGGCCGTGGGCGAGCTCGTCGAATGACCCGTGGGCACCCGGGTCCTCCGGAGGCGGCTGCATCAGGTTGCCGCGCGCGTTCCTATCCGTCGGCGGTGCTTCGGTCTGCTGTTCGCCCACCGCCGTCCTCGCCAGGTAGCGCTCCGCCAGCCAGGGCGCCAGTTTGCTGCCGAGCACGGTGTAGACGGTCGGGATCCCGACATAGACCTGGCGACGCCGGTGGCGGGCCGCCCAGTGAACGGCGTCCGCCGCCACCTCGGGCTGGTAGACGGGCGGCACCGGCTTCGGATGGCGCGGCATCTTGGAGCGACAGTGCTCGAACTGGGGTGTGTTCACGCCGGGCAGCTGCACCATCGTCACGTGGACGCTCGAGCCCTGGTGGCGCAGCTCCGTGCGGACCGAGTCGAAGAAGCCCTTGATCGCGTGCTTCGCGCCGCAGTAGGGCGCCTGCAGGGGAATTCCCTGATAGGCCATCGCCGAGCCGACCTGGACGATCGCTCCGGCGTCGCGGGGGACCATTCGCTTCAGCGCCGCTCGCGTGCCCCAGACCGTGCCGTGGTAGGTGACGTCGGTGGCCCGCTCGTACTCCTCCGGCTCGATGTCCTCGAAGAAGGAGAAGACGGTCGTCATCGCATCGTTGACCCAGACATCGATCGGGCCCATCTCGGTCTCGGTCCGCTCGGCGGCGGCGTCGACCGCCGCCGCGTCGGCGACATCGGTGGGCACGATCAGCGCCGAGCCCCCGGCAGCCTCCACCTCGGCCCGGGCTCCGTCGAGCGCCTCGCCGCCGCGGGCGAGCAGGGCGACGTGCGCCCCATCTCGAGCAAAGCGGCGCGCGACGGCTCGACCGATGCCGGAGCCGGCGCCGGTCACCACGACCACCTTCCCGCCGTAATCCGCTGCCACATTTGACGACTACCCGCCTCTGGGGCGCCCACACTGCGGCAGGCCTCCGTTAGCCTGGTCCGCCGGGCGGGTAGCTTCAGCCGATGCCAGCTCCGCGCCGGAGGATTCCACGAGAGCTCTTCGAGACCCGCAGCCATTCCTGGCATGCCGTGGGACTCGGCGAGGAGCTCGAGCCTGCCGGGCCCAGGCGCCCTCTCCTGTGGCTCCTTCTCGCCCTTGTGGCGATCGCGGCGACACTGGTCCTCTACGGCCACAGGCACGAGCTCTTCCCCGGCTACGGAGCGTGGGTCCGAGCGGCGACCGTGGCAATCCTGATCATCGTCGGCTCTGCCGCGGCACACTGGCTGGTGCGCTGGCTCACCCCGCGGCTCTTCCGCCGCCTCGACCCGGCGACCGCCGGAACCATCGGCTTCCTGCTCCGGCTGGTGTCGATGGCGGGTGTGGTCGTCGTCGCGCTGCGGATCGCGGGGGTGACGGCGGCCACGCTCGCGGTCGGTGGCGCCTTCACCGCCATCGTCCTCGGACTGGCGGCCCAGCAGACGCTCGGAAGCCTCTTCGCCGGAATCGTCCTGCAGAGCACCCGCCCGTTTCGAGTCGGTGAACGCGTCCGCCTGGTCGGCGGGCTCCTGGCCGGCTCGATCGAGGGCACCGTCAGCTCGCTCGGTCTCTTCTACACGACGCTCGCCCAGGGAGCCGACCGGCTCCAGGTCCCCAACAGCGTGCTGATCAACCTCGTCGTCGTGCCGCTGCGGGAGCCCGACAGAGTCGACGTTCGCGCCCGCTTCGACCCCGACGCGAGCCCGAAGCAAGTCGAAGATCGCCTCACCTCCTCGATCGGCGTGCCCACGCGCTATCCCCCCAACGTGAGCCTCGAGGAAGTCGACGAGGATGGCGTCGTGCTACGGATCCGCGCGACGCCGCTGCAACCCGGCGACGGCTCGCAGCTGGCCGAGGAAGTCCTCGAGGCGCTGCGCCGAACCCCGTCCGCCGCCGCCGGTTGAGGTGGTCACCCAGCGCCGCCGGTTGAGGTCGTCACCTAGACTATCTTTCGACCCCGGGCTAGAGTTCGGCCTGGGCCGGTTGGAGTCCCGTGCGGGAATTCAAACGGCACATGCGGGAAGAGCAAGGACTCGAATTCGCCTCTGAAGAGGGGTTCTCCGGGGCCTCGAAAACCACCGACCTGGTTCTTCAAACATGGATGCAAGCAACCGCGACGTGACGAATGGAACGTTGAGCGTCCGGGTGATCGCGAATGACGCGACGCCGACGCTGGCCCTCTCTGGCGAGCTGGACCTGGCCAATGCCGAGACCTTTGCCGCAGAGCTGGAGCGGGTGGAGAGCGATGCCCCCACCATGATCACGGTGGACATGCAGGAGCTGGAGTTCATCGATTCGACAGGGATCGCCGTGCTCGTCGCGGCACATCGGCGGCTCAACGACGGCGGGCTGCGGATCCGCCTCGTGCGCAGCCGGGCGAGCGCCGTGCGGCGGGTTCTCGACGTGACCGGCCTCGACGCGGAGCTGCCCTTCGTCGACCCGGGCGAGATTTCCGGCACCGAACCCGGTCTGGCGCAGTAGGCTTTGCCCTCGGGGATCGAAGCCCCGGGATTGGAGTCCGCATTTGGCCGAAGGAGAGTCCACCAAGATCGGCCACGTCCTGGCCGAGGTCTCCAACGCGATGGTCGCGCTGCACCGTGAGCACTTCGGCCGGGGAGCGGGCGCAGCGAAGACCCTGGTCACCGACGACATGGTCGTCTGCGTCCTGCACGACATCTACACCTCGGTCGAGAGGACGTTGATCCGCGCCGGGCAGAGCGAGCACGTCCGCCGCACCCGTGCCCTGCATCAGGAAGCCCTGAAGCACGAGTACCGCTCCCGCATCGAACCGATCGTCGGCCGCCCCGTGAAGGCCTTCCTCAGCGTCGTCAACATCGACCCCGACGTCGCGGTGGAGATCTTCCTGCTCAGCCCCGATTCGGATGGCTAGAGCGAGGAGTCGTCGGCGAGCGAGGAGTGGTCGGCGAGCCTGAAGGCTTCGATCGACCAGGAGCCACCCGTTCCGACGATCGTCCGACTCGCGAAGCCGATTACGCGCCTGCCGACGGCCCTCTCCACGATCGCCGTGAACGTCGGCTCGATGGCTTCCTGGAAGGCCTCGCGGGTGGCCTTGACGGAATCGCCGTTGCCCCGCTCGATCAGTGTCCTCTCGGCCTGTGTCAGGTCGAGGTCGAGAACGACCGCGATGAAGTCGTCGTGGAGGGCCACCTGGACCTTCCGAGCGCTCGTGCCGTAGGACTCCTGGTGGACCTTGACGATCTCGCGAGCGATCTCTTCCTTGGCGACCTCGCCGTCCTGAATCGGCCCCCCCATCTCCATCTCAACGCAGAGCTCCCTCCTCTTCCACGGCCGTCGGCTCGAACAGGAAAGCCTCCAACGCGAGGTTGGCGTCGGGATCGACCTGGCTGAGGAAGACGCGGACCTTGCGACCGGTGATCCGCTCGACGATTTCGACGAACTCGTCGCGAACCGCCTCCTGGAACTTCTTCCTCGTGTCGCTGACGTGATCGGCGGCTCCGGCCGAAATCAGCGTGCGCTCCGCGGTGGTGAATATTTCCTCGAGGATGCAGAGCGCGAAGTCGTTCTGCAGGTAGCTCCTGGCCTTGGTCGGACCGCGGCCGTAGAGGCGCGCGTGCAGTTGGACGATCTCGCGGGAGAGCTGCGAGACAAGGGCACCTCTCGCTGGACTCTCGGGTAATTCGGAACTGGACAAGAACACGGCTCCCGGATTCGCGCTTCGATGCGAGTGGTACGCGAAGCTCTCGCGCCCGCTTTCCGCGACGGAGCCGTTTGCCCTGGCTTCGAAAACCTCCGCAGACCCTGCGCGCGAAACTGAGGTGTCACACGCCTGGCATTCGCTCGACGCCGCCAGAGCACTCGAGCCCTCCAAGCATATCGCTTCGCCTCTCGGCTGCCTCCGGATGCGCCACCCCACGGAGGTGGGCTACCCACCGGTCGAGACGGTCAAACGGCGATGGCGCCGAAGCGGGCGACGGCCTCCTCGGGATCGGGATAGACCTCACCGCGAATGAAGAGCCCGTCACGAACCTCCCAGATCCAGGCGACGGGGAGGTCGCGGATCCCGAGCTCGCGGCTGCGCGCGTAGACCCGGCCGCGGACGAGCACCGTCGATCCTCTCCACTCCTGTGTGCCCGGCACGATCTGAAGCTCTTCCCAGATCTCCTCGATGTCGTCCATGTAGTCGCGAAGGCCGGCCGGGCCGACGTATGGGCCGACGCGGCCCACCGCCTCCGCCGTGACGATCGGATAGAAAGCCATCTCGTCGTCGCAGACCGCTCGGATGCATTCCTCGTCGCGCCGATTGAAGCAATCGAAGAGGCGCTCTACCAGCTCGGGCCCGGACCCCTCCATTACCGTTTTCCCAGGACTTCGTACGGAGGCGCCTCCGCCGACGTCGCCGCCCCGGGGGCGGCGGGCTCCGCCTCATCCCGCGCGCGCGCCATCGCCAGGATCGCGATGTCGTCGTCGATCTCTCCCTCGGTAAAGCCATGCAGGGCAGCCTCGAGCCGCTCGAGCGCGAGTGCCGGATTGGTGGCGCCGCGCAGCACCTCGCCGACGCGCTCCTCGCCGAAACGGCCCTCCGCCCCCTGCGCCTCGGAGACCCCGTCGGTGGCGATCACGAGCTGCTGTCCAAATCGGACCTCGCTGCGGACCAGGGTCCAGCGCGCGTCGGGAAACGCGCCGAGCACAGGATCAGCCTCCGCCGCCTCGGTCACCCGCTCGCCGTCGACGAGGAGGGGCGGAGGGTGGCCGGCAACCGCGAGCCGCACGGGCTCGAGCGGGTCTTCGCTGAGCACGACCGCGACCAGGCTGCAGAGGGACTCGTCGCCCCGCGCCAGCAGGGCGCGATTGAGGGTTGCGAGGGCGACAAGCGGGTCATTGCTCAGCAGCGCCGCGGTTCGCAGCGTGTAGCGGGCGACCGCGGTGATAGAGGCGGCCTGGGCGCCGCGGCCAGTGACGTCGCCGATCGCAAGCATCCAGCCGCCGGGGACCCGGTAGACGTCGTAGAAGTCGCCGCCGACCTCGTTCTGCGCTCCGGCCGGCCGGTACATCGCCGCCACCGACCAGCCCGGGATGTTGGGGAGGGGCGGCGGGAGAAGGCCGCGCTGCAGGGTCTCGGCGATCTCGGTGCGCTCGCGCTCGGCGCGCTCGAGGTCGTCGAAGAGGCCGGCGTTGTCGAGGGCGAGCGCGACGCGGCCGGAGAGGATCCAGGCGAAGTTGGCGTCGTCGCGGTGGTATCGGCGCTTCGACCAGGCGACTCCCACCGTGAGCGTTCCGGTCACTTTGCCGCGCGCGTTGAGGGCGACGGTGATCGCGGAGCGCGGCGCGATCCTGCGCATCAGCTCCAGGTCCTCCGGGTCGTCGGCCAGCTCCCTGAGCACCGAGTCGGGCATCCGCTCGAAGAAGCGGGGCTTGAGGGCTGCGCTGCCGTTGCCGGCGAGCATGTGCTCGGGTGTGGACGGCCGCCTTTCGGCGAGTTGCCGCCCGATCCCCTCCTCCGCCCCGGGCGCGACCCGCACCGCGGCCCGGGTGACCTCGCCCTCGCTGATCAGGTCGATCATGCAGAAGTCGGCAAGGTCCGGGACTAGGATGTCGCAGATCGACTCGAAGGTGTGCTCCAGGGATCCGCCCGAGTCGGAGACCACCGCGACATCCGCGAGCATGCGGAAGCGCCGTCGCGCCTTGCGCTCACGCACGAACAGCACGGCCATCGCAATCGCGATCGCCCCGATCAACATCGCCACCACTGCGGTCACGGCTCACTCGCTCCCCTCAAGGTACCTCTACTAAAAAGAGAGTACTGGCGATCTGCCGCTATGTCCATGCACGCGCAGCTAATTCATCGGCCCCGGCACTCCCGTGCGGCGCGCGCGAGCGAGGGGACGGTCCGCCGCTTCGGCAGGAGCCGCGCCGCGGGGACCTCCTCGCTCATCCCAACCCGCGATTCAGGCCGCAACCACGGGCGGCACCACGGGGTCGTAGCCGAACTCCGCGAGCGCCCCGCCGATCTCGGCGTGCATCGCCTGCTGCTCGTTCTCGGTCAGATTCCGCCGCCAGGCTCCGGGGCTCGCGGCGCGCTCGCGGAGGTGGGGCCCGCGGCTCCCGGGCGGCAGTCGCTCGAAGCTGTGGCGGGCCGCGACCGCAGCAGCCTCTCGGCGGTCCAGGCCGAGCAGGTCACAGAGGCGCTCGAGAGAGCGCGTGGCCTCGCCGAGCAGGTCCTCGTAGCGCAGCATGAGGCGGTTCTCCGGCCGGGTCGCCTCATATGCGTCGCGCACCGCGCGGCTGCGGTATGCCCAGACCGCGGAAAGCCAGCGGATCAGCGGGATGCGCCCCTGCTCGGACACCGGGAAGGCGCCGCCTGGTATCGCCCATGCACCCTCCCGGTACGCGGCCAGCCATGAGTCGACCACATCCCGGCCATCCCGCAGCAGGAATATCAGCCGCCCCGCGGGAAAGAGCGCGGTGAGGAGGGGAGCGACATGGGAGCCGGGCTCCTTCACCACCAGCAGGGCCCTCCCGTCCTCGGAACCGTGTTCGGCGACCTGCGAGTCGAACCGAGCGGCGATCAGCTGCCGCAGCGGCTCCCACCAGCTTTCCCGGTGGCGCTCCGAGAAGAAGTAGCAGGGCTCCTCCGCCTTCAGGTCGAGGAGCGTCGTCAGGTCAGGCGGCTCACCGTCGGCGACTGCCCAGGCGAGCGGGATCGGACGCCAGACGCCGAGATGATGACCGAGGTGGGGATCGTCGATCGGCACCACTCCGTCGAACTCCGAGAGCATCTTCAGGAGCCAGGTGCTGCCACTGCGTGACGAGCCGAAGATCCAGATCAGGCGCCGTTCGTCCATGTCGGAGGAGTGAGCTCGTCGAGTTCAGATCAGAGCCGCTCTGAGCGCGCACCGCCCGAGCATCGGGGCGACGACGGCAACCGCCTTCTCGCCCATGTGCCGCCCGCGGCGGCCCCGCCGAACAGCCCGGCGCCGTGCTTTGCGCCGATCGCGTCTGCGAGTGCCCTGTGCCGCGCCGCCATCTCGTGGGGGCAGGTCGCTCCCCGATGTCGAGCATTTGCGCTTGATGCCATCCCGATTCGGCTACCCAGAGGGGTGGACGAGAAACCTCAAGCGGTCAGTAGCGGAGCAGCGCCGCCGAGCCGTCCACGCTCGAAAGCAGCTCGGCCGCCTTTCCCGTCACCGCGACGACGTTGGCTCCGCCGTCGAGAGCCCGGCGGACCAGTTGCTCGCACCTTGCCGCAAACCCGGCATCGAGAACCAGGGTGTCCACCCTCGCTTCCGCGAGCGCCGCCTCGGTCTCCTGGGTTCCCGCGGCGCCGCGCATCCCGCCCCGGGCCGATTCGAGGGTGCGCTCGACCAACTCACGGTCCCGCTCGGCGTCGAGGGCTTTCGCGGCATCGGCCAAGGCGACCTCGAGCTTTCCCGCGGGCTCGGAGATCAAATCCGCGTCACCGCCCGGCCCGATTGCGACCCCGGGCAGGTTGAGGCCGCGCCGGAACTCCCGGACGTGGTCGGCGGCGCCGAAGATGATCAACTGGCTCCAACGGCGCGCCTCCGCCGGCCCGGCCACGAGACGGCCGCACTCTCCGAGAAAGCGGTGGCGGTTCTCCTCGAGCCGCTCCTCGAATTGGTCGCGGCCGGACGCGCTCACGGCCTGCGATCGGGCCGGGTCGGAGGGACGTTGCGCCTTCCGCTCCCTCCAGTCGTCGCTGAAGACGCTCATCTCCCAGCTCTCCAGCTCCTCGACGTGGCCGGGAGCCCACTCGAGCAGGCGAACCCGCTCAGCCGAGATCAGGGCCACCCCACGCGACGCACCGCGTTCGAGCATGCAGACGAGGGGCGCGACGAGCGGCTGCTCGTCGAAGAAGGCCGCCGGTGACGACTCGGCCGAGACATGCCCCGCCCACCACGACTCCGAGCCCGCCTTCGCGGCCACCTCGACGAAGCCGACTTCGGCTCGCGGCAGGCTGCGCTCGTGATCGGCGAATCGCTCGCCGAGCCGCTCGCAGGTCGCGCGAAGCGCGGTGGCGGCCTCGTGGCCGAGCCCGTCCTTCCGCTCGAGAACCGAGGACAGCCCATTGCTGAGCTCGGTGCGCCAGCGACCACCACGGTCGCCGGGGTCGAGCCGCAGGTAGATCGAGATGACGCCGAGCGGCGGCTTCCAGCGCGCAAGTCGCCGCACGTCGTCGAGGGTCGGCCAGGGCATCTGCTTCGCACCGTACCCGCCGCAACGGGCTCGAATCTTGCCCGCCGGGTATTGGTGGCTCGTGGAAGAGGTGCGAATCGGCTGCTCGGGCTGGAGCTACCGCGACTGGCGCGGCGCCCTCTACCCGCCCGGGACGCCGACCTCCCGCTGGTTGGCTCACTACGCATCGATATTCGACACGGTCGAGGTGAACGCCACCTTCTACCGGCTGCCGAAGCGCGACACGGTCCGTGGCTGGGTGGAGCAGGTCCCCGCCGGCTTTCTCTTCGCGGTCAAGGCAAGTCGCTACCTGACCCACATGAAGCGACTGCGCGATGTCGGCAGCGGGCTGGCAAGGTTCTGGGAGCGGATCGAGCCGCTGCGTGAGTCGGAAAAGCTGGGGCCGGTGCTCTGGCAGCTGCCGGAGCGCTTCGAGCGCGACGACGAGACGCTGGCCGGCGCCCTGGGCGCCATGCCCGCGGCGGGGCATTGCTTCGAGTTTCGCCACCCGAGCTGGTTCGCGCCGGACGTGATGGAGCTTCTGGAAGAGCACGGCGCCTCATTGGCAATCGGCGACGATCCGCGCCGACCGCTGCCCGACCGCTCACCGCACGGACCGCTCGCCTACCTCCGCCTCCACTACGGGACGAGGGGCCGCGCCGGCAACTACTCGGACCGAGAGCTGGCGGTCTGGCGTCGGAGGATCGCGTCGTGGCGCTCGAAACGCCCGGTCTTCGCGTATCTGAACAACGACTGGCAGGGCTTCGCGCCGCGCAACGCAAGGACGCTGCGCCGCGGATTGCACTAGAGATCCTTCGTTTCCCCCACCCCGATCCGGGTAGCGGCTGCACATGCTCGACACGGTCTCACTTCCGCGACCGGGACAGAGGTGGCTCAGCTGCCCGCCCTACGTTCTGATCGCCCACGTGGTCCAGCTCGACCAGAGCGTCGAGCCCCCGGTGGTGAGCTACGAGCTGCAGGACGACGAGGGGTGCCTGCTCGAGAGTGTTGAGCACGCGGTGGTCGACGAGGGCTGGTGGAAGACGTTCCAGCCGATGGTCGTCCGGCGAGGCTAGTCAGCACCCGCCGCCGCGGTCAGCACCCGCCGCCGCGCCAAAGCACGGCTCGATCATCGCGGCTCACCCCAGAGTCCCTTATGGCTGTCGTCCTCGTACTTGCCCGCGTGCCCGGTCGGCGGCTCCATCCGCTCGTCGGCGCGGGGCCGGCCGCTGACATAGACGAGGAAGGCGACGAACAAGGGCACGGCGATGATCAACGCGAAGAGCGGCGACCAGGCGACCGCGATCACCGCGAGGATGACGAGGGCGATCAGTGGGATCACGTACACGACTCTTACCTGCTCTCAGTAACGCGGCGGAACTTCCCGCGGCGGGACTTCCCGCGGCGGCACCTCTTCGCGCCGCTCGGCCGCCGCCACTTCGCGCCGGCGGCTGCGCTCGGTCCAGATCGCCTCCTGGAAGAAGGCGAGAATGAGGCCGGCGGCGCCGGCTCCCATCAGGATCCAACCGACGACGTCGAGGTTGACCCCCTGGACATGGAGGTTGGTCGCGAAGGTGAGAATCGCTCCGACGACGATAAGGAGGAGCGCGCCGGCGATGGTCATCGTGCCACCGCCTCGCGCTGCTCCTCGTGAACTCCCTCGGCGAACTCCTCGACGATCTTCGCGGTGAAGGCAGGCAGGTCGTCTGGTTTGCGACTGCTCACCAACCCCCGGTCCACGTGGACCTCCTCGTCGACCCATTCCGCGCCGGCGTTGCGAAGGTCGGACTGAAGGCTCGGCCACGAGGTCAGCGTGCGGCCGCGGGCCAGTCCCGCATCAATCAGAGTCCATGGCCCGTGACAGATGACGCCGACGGGCTTGCCGGCCTCGAATATGGCGCGAGCGAAATCCAGCGCCTCCTGGTCGGTGCGCAGCTGGTCGGGATTGGCGACGCCCCCGGGCAGGACCAGGCCGTCGAATTCGGCCGGGTCGGCATCGCCGACCGCCTCGGCCGCGAAGACGTCGCCCTTGTCGAGATGATTGAAGGCCTGGACCTCGCCCGATTCGGGGGCGAGGATCACCGTCTCGGCGCCGGCATCGCGCACGCTCTGAAGCGGCTCGGTCAGCTCGACCTGCTCGACGCCCTCGTTCGCGGTCAGAAACGCGATCCGCTTTCCCCTCAGCTCGTCAGACATCACGGTTCCTCTCTTCTCTTTTCATCCCCTCTGTAGTCCCCGCGAGCGCCGCACCCAAACATGGGGGGAGAGCTCTCCGGCCCGAACGCCTCTCCGCCTGAGGCGGTTGGTCTTCTCACCCGAGCGGGAACCGTGGTGACGGTGAAAGCCGCTGGGGTCCGGGCCGCGAGCTATGTCGCCTCCGCGCCTTCCTCGCCCGGCCAACTGCCGGTGAGGCGATGGAAGCTACGCCTGCTGCCGTGGTCGACCACCCCTTTGACCAGCCGGAAGACGGCACCTTCCAGAAGGAGCGCCGGGACCAGCCTCGCAAAGCTCGCCTCACGCTGGTCGGGCTCCGGGGCCTCCTCCTCGTCGAAGGCCAGCCAGATGCGCCTCACGCCCCAGCGCGCCACCGCCCCGGCGAGGAGACTGGTGAGGACGCCGAACGGTATGAACAGGACCTTCATCGCGCCCCCGGACGCTCAGGCGATCCCTCGAGCTCGTACTCGCGCAGGAAGCCCTCGAAGAGCCGCCGGTGCGACTGCTCGTCGTGGAGGATCTCGATCGTCATGTCCTGCGTCACCGGGTCGACCTGGTCGGTCTCCTCGACGATCCGCGTGTAGTGCTCGATCGCGCCGGTCTCGGCCTTGATAACGCCGCGGATCACGTGCACGGTGTCGGTCTGCTCCTCGGGAGGCTGGAGGTAGCTCTGTTCCGGCGCGAATTCCTCCGAGCCCGGCACGACTCCGTAGAGCTCCTTGATCCGCTCGGCGAAGCGTTTGGCGTGCCCGAGCTCCTCGTCGACGTCCTCGGCGAGCGACTCCTTGATCTCCTGCGCGCGGACACCATCGAGATTGACCGAGGCCGAGATGTAGCTCATCACCGTCTCGATCTCCATCCAGTAGGCCGTGCAGAGGAGGTCGACCACCTGCTGGCGCTTCTCCAGGTTGTCGCTGTCCAGAATGCCCTTTCCGGGCGATGTCGATGCCTCCATGAACATCCCTCCATTCCTCGCGGGCGGCGAGGTAGAGCTACCCGAACCGCGCGGAAGTCAATCCCCCGGGCCGAAGGAGGCGCGGGGGACCGTATCCGGGTCCCCGCCGGTCCAGGCGTTGAAGCGGTACCAGGACGGCTTCGCTTCGCGCTTGGCGGTCAGGAGGCCCGCCGAGTCGCAGAACTGGCAGTAGGGCGAGTCGACCCAGGAGAACCACCAGACCCCTCCGATCCGCCAGGCGCTGCGGTGGCCGGCGAGCATCGAGAAGGCCTCGTTGAGCTCGCGCGCCTGGCCGTAGAGGCCACGCTCCCAGCGCGACTCGAAGCTGTCGGAGCCCCAGCCGAGCTCGGTCACATAGAGCGGGGTGCTCGCGTCGTGGTGGACGCGCATGACGCGCCGCAGGTTGATGATCTGGGCTCGCATCGCATGGGCGTCGGCGACGTAGGGATGCAGGGCGACGCCATCGAAATAGCGCTTCACGTGGCGCGCCCGGTAGATGCGCGACAGGTAGTCGCCCGAGGCGACGTTGGGGGGAATCTGCAGAGGCCGCCCGAAGAGGCCGCCGAGGATCACCCGCGCTTCCGGGTCGGCGCCGTGCAGGACCGAGCCGCTGACCCGCAGCAACGCGGCGTACCGCCGTGGATCCGGGCGGCGGGAGAAGGTGACGATGTTCTCCTCGTTCCAGATCTCCCAGTCGCGGATCGGCAGGTACGGCAGATCGGGATTCGCCCTCCAGAAGGAGCCTTCGGACCCGTAGCGGCGGGCGGCGGCACGCAGGAACGAGCCCCAGGCCCGGCGCGCGTGGCGGTTGGCCGGCTCGTCCCGCGGCACCGGCGCGATCCAGGCCGGAGAGCTGGTGACGAATGCGAAGGCGCGGATCCCCTGGTCGGCGGCAAGCGCCACCTCGCGATCGAAGCCCGACCAGTCCGGTTCGACCAGGAACGGGCTGAAGCGCTCGATCTGACTCCAGAGCAGGGGAAGCCTGACGCTGCGCACCCCCGCATCGCGCATCAGTTCGAAGTCCTCCTTTTCGAGCCCCCCCTGCGGCGACATCCCGAAGAAGTCGTGGGGGACGCGCGCGGAGGCGCCGCCAGGCAGGACGAGCATGGCGACGAGCACGACGATCGGTGCGAGCTTTCGTATCACGCCATCACCTGGACCCCTGGCGCAGGCCAAAGTAGCGCACGAGGGGCGCGGGCATCCCGCTGCGTCCCTCTGAGATAATCGCCCCTCTCGGGGCGTGGCGCAGCCTGGTAGCGCGCACCGTTCGGGTCGGTGAGGTCCCCGGTTCAAATCCGGGCGCCCCGATTAGCCGTGAGCTGGGCGGCTCATGGGTAGTTCCCCCCATCAGCCGCCCAGTTCTTCGATCGCGCCCTCCGCTTCTCGCAGGCCCGGTCCGTCCTGGAGGGTCCGGGTGCCCTTCGGGCCGGTGACGATCATCGCAGGGCGGGTGCGGATGCCCAGCTCCGTTCCCAGCTGCTCGTAGGCTTCGAGCTTCGTGGTGATCGCCCCGCCGCTGCCGCTCTCGCTGTCCAGGTATTCCCGCCACTCCCCCACGTCGAGCTCGCCGATCGACCCGGCGAGCGATTCCTGGAACTCGTCGTCGATCCCGAACCGCGCGGCCTCCTCCTGATTGCGGAAGAAGAGATACGTGTACTGCCAGCCGTAGCCCTGCTGGGCCGCCGCCTCGGCGCCGAAGAAGCCGACCTCGAGGGGATTCTCGGCGACCGAGTAGTGGCGCAGCAGGAGTTTCGCGTCGCCCGGGCGGGCAAAGTCTTCGACCAGCCCGGGAATCACCTTGAGGAAGTCTTCACGGCAGTCTCCGCACTGCAGGTCGGCGAAGACCTGGACCGAGACCGGCGCGTCGGAGGAACCGAGGCGGTCGCCTTCCTCAGGAACGCCTCCGAACGTCTCCTGCATCGTCGAGATCCCCTCCACGTCGACCGATTTGGGGCCCGGCGGCCGGGTCGAGATCTCGACGATCGCGTAACCGAGCACGCCGAGGGCGATCGCGAGAGCGAGGATCACCCAGAGCCTGCCGCGCCGCGGGATCGTCGTTGCCGCCATCTCGGCCATCCGAGCATTATCCCGGGCGGCGATCACGGCCGAATTCCCGCAATCTGCGAGTAATCGTTTGACACGTCCGTCGCCGGGGGTAAAAATTTCCCTACTTGATTTTCAGCTATCTGGGAGGTCGCAGTGGCCAATCACCTGACCCCGTCTGAGCTTGCCGACGAGCTTCACATGAAGCGGCAGGAGGTGATCGGCAAATGCGTAGAGCTGCATGTGCCGATCTTCCATGGCCGCATCGACAGATTCCTCTTCGAGTCATCCCTCCGGCAGGCGGCGCAGCAGAAGGGTCAGCCGGCCCGGGCTCTCTAGCCGTCATCTAGACTCCCCCGCGATGCAGCGGGGAACCAAATCGTCCACGCTCGCGGACCTGCTCCCGCGCGCCGCGGAGCTCTATGGCTCCGCTCCGGCGATCCGCTTCAAGGAGGGGGACGAATGGGTCTCCCGCAGCTTCGTCGAGGTCGCAGAGACGGTGAGGTCGCTCGCCTTCGGGCTGCTCGACCTGGGCATCGGGAGGGGCGACAAGGTCTCGATCCTCGGCAACACCAGGGCGGAGTGGACCTACTTCGACTTCGCCGCGCTCTCTATCGGGGCCGTCGTCGTGCCGATCTACCAGACCAACTCCCCCGAGGAGTGCCATTACGTGCTCGAGAACTCCGACGCGAAGGTCGTCGTGGTCGAGGACGAGGAGCAGCTGGCGAAGATCCGTGAGGTTCGCGATCGACTGCCGCTGTTGCAGCACGTCGTGCGGATGACCGGCACCAGCGACGACGCGATTGCGATGGCCGACGTCATCGGCAGGGGCGAGGGCCACGGCGAGGCCGACTGGGAGGAGCGCTGGCGGGCGGTCACGAAGGACGACATCTGCACCTTCATCTACACGTCTGGCACGACCGGGCCCCCGAAGGGATGCGTGATCACCCACGGCAACTACCGGGCGATGCTCGACATGGTCAACGAGACCAGCGTCATCGAAGGCGAAGACGTCACCTACCTCTACCTGCCGCTGGCCCACTCCTTCGCCCTGCTGATCCAGCTGGGCAGCTTCGACCTCGGCGCCACCCTCGCCTACTGGGAGCGAGACCCGCTGAAGATCATGTCGAACCTCGGGGAACTGAGCCCCACCTACTTCCCCTCCGTGCCGCGCATCTTCGAGAAGATCTACACCGCGGCCACCAGCGGCATGGAGAAGGCAGGCGGCCTCAAGAAGGCGATCTTCAACTGGTCGATCCGGGTCGGCGAAAGGATGCGCGAGACCGAGCGCTCCGGCCGCGAGCCCAACTTCCTGCTGCGCAAGAAATACGAGTTCGCCGACCGGCAGGTGCTGTCGAAAATCCGCGCCCTCTTTGGCGGCAAGCTGCGCCTCGCGGTCTCCGGCGCGGCGCCGATCAACCCCGACATCCTGCGCTTCTTCGACGCCGCCGGGGTCCTCGTGCTGGAGGGGTGGGGCATGACGGAGACCTCCACGGCTGCGACGATCTCGTCGCCCGACGATTTCAAGATCGGCACGATCGGCAAACCGTTCCCGGGGTGCGAGGTGAGGATTGCCGAGGACGGCGAGATCCTCGTCAGGGGACCCAACGTCTTCCAGGGCTACTACAAGAACGACGAGGCCACGCGGGAGACGATCGTCGACGGGTGGCTGCACACCGGCGATCTGGGCGAGATCGACCCCGAGGGCTTCATCAAGATCACCGGCCGGAAAAAGGACATCATCATCACCGCGGGCGGCAAGAACATCACCCCCGCGAACCTCGAGAACGAGATCAAGCAGCACCCGCTCGCCTCCCAGTGCGTGGTGGTCGGCGACCGGCGTCCCTACCTGGTGGCGCTGGTGACGCTTGACCCCGAAGAGGCGGTGGCCTACGCGAAGGAGCACAACCTGCCCGACGATCCGGCCGAGCTCGCCGCCGACCCGCAGATCCGCAAGGCCCTCGAGGATCACGTCGCCAGGGTCAACGAGAAGTTTGCCCGCGTCGAGCAGGTGAAGAAGATCGCGATCCTCCCCCAGGACCTCTCGCAGGAGAGCGGCGAGCTGACCCCGACGATGAAGGTGAAGCGCGCGGTCGTCGCCCAGAAGCATGAGGGCGAGATCGAGGAGCTCTACGCGGGCTGAGCCGCTGGTCAGCTGGACGTGACGGTTGTGCCCAGCTGGAATTGAGTGCGCTCATCCCTGCGGGCTTCGCGCCGAAGACGCTGCGGCTCCGCCGCAGCGGCGAAGCCGCGCTCGAAATTCGTCGCTAAGGCTGCAGGCCGTGCGACCTCAATTCGCCGGTTAGGGCAACCGGTCTTCCTCACGCTTGGACTAAGAAGCCTCGCCGGACTGGCGGAGGAGTGCTGAGGTGGTCTGCTCGAGCACCCGCCGCCAGGCCGAGGTCTGCTCCGGCTCTTCTTCCGATGCGCGCTCGACGACGCGCCGCACCCGGCGCTCGGAGATCTCCAGGCCGTGCTTCTGGGCGATCTCGTGATAGCGGTCGTAGTCCTGGGCGAGCGTAGCCGTCACCGACTCGAACCCGTGCCTGGCGATCGTCAGGCGCCGCGAGTAGTCCATGATCGGGGTCCCGAACATCAGCTCGTCGTCTGTCTCCGGCTCGATCAGGACGATGTCGACGCCGGGATAGCGCTCCTGCCACATCTCCACGGCCTGGTGCAGCCGAGCGTGGGCGAGCATGCGGAAGGACTGATTGGCGATCGCCGGCAGGCCCATGTCCGAGACGCGGCGCACCCGGGTCCCGAAGACGGTCGGGATCGTCGTCTCGAAGTCGTTGATGAAGGGAACGAGCGGATTGACGACGAGGATGAATTTCGCGCCTTTGCGGACGGCGATGTCGACGTTGGTCGTGCTGCGAACGCCGCCGTCGACCAACTGCCTTCCCTTCAGGTCCACCGGCTTGTACACGAGGGGCAGGGCGGTCGAGCACTCGACCGCCTTGGAGATCGGCACGTCCTCCCACTCCTCCTCCCCGAAGACGATCCGCTCGCAGGTGTCGAGGTCGGTGGCCGTCACGTAGAGCTCCGGTTCGACGGTGCGGAAGTCGTTCGAGCGGCCCCGTTCGGAGAGCGCCTCCTCGACGTACTCGTTGATCCCCTCGCCGGAGTAGAAGCCGGTGGGCAGCGCCTCGGCAAGCCCGACCCCGATGTCGATCGCCGAGAAGTCGCCCATCTGGACCAGCCTGCGCAGCAGCTCGGCCGAGCGCAGCGGCAGCATCGCCGCCTTCTGGAGGAAGCCGAGATAGTTCGGCTTCAGCACCCTGTCCAGGTCGAGGTCCTCGAGCTGGGAGGGGACCCGCCGGTTGATCACCTGCATCATCTCGTCGGGGGTCACCCCGTTGGCGACCATCGCGGCGACGAAGGAGCCGGCGCTGGTGCCGACGTAGACGTCGAAGTCGTTGATCGTGCTGTTGACCGCGAGCAGGTCGAGGGCGCGAAGGGCGCCGATCTCGTAGACCCCGCCCGTGAAGCCGCCGCCACCCAGCACGAGGGCTGTCTTCGAGGGCCGCTTGCGCTTGGTCCGCTTGCGGCGCGAGGGGGTGTCGATGTCGACGACCTTGCCCATAAACACGCATTATCTCAGGGCACTCGGGCGGCGGGGCGGCGCGAACACCGCTATTTTGGACGATTCTCGTGTTTGTAGGCCCGATGAGACGAGCGTCGGCGCTGCTCGCGGCCCTCGCCGTCGCCCTGGCCTTCGGGGCCCCGGGCGCGGCCGCAGGCGGCCTCTGCCAGCAGATGAAGGCCCGCCTGGTGCGGGGCGGGGGCGGCTCGAGCGGCCTCTTCGTGGTCGACGCCGAAACCGGCCGGGCGGTCTGCGCGCGGGCCGCGAGGCGGCAGCGCCCACTCGCCTCGAACATGAAGCTCTTCACCACGTCGACCGCATTGAGCCGCTTTGGCCCCCGCCACCGGATCGTCACCAAGCTGCTGAGCGACGGCGAAATCGACTCCCGGGGGGTCCTGCACGGAAGCCTCTACCTGAAGGGGGCGGGAGACCCGGCCCTCGGCTCCCCGGCCTTCTATGACCGCTTCCTCGGCGGCGTGGGGACGAATCTCTACGCGTTCAGGGGGCAGGTGAGGCGAGCCGGCGTCAGGGCCGTGCAGGGCCGCCTCTACGTCGACGACAGCATCTTCGACCGGCTTCGCGGCGTCGCCGACTCGGGGTATGCGACCAGCCCCTACATCGGCCCCCTGTCCGGCCTCGCCTTCAACTCCGGCTACGCGACCTCCCGCGGAGGCGGCTTCGCGTCCGAACCGGCGACGCTGGCGGCGACGAAGCTCGCCGGCTCCCTGCGCTCGGCCGGGGTCTCGATCAGGAGCCGGGTGGCCCGGCGCGACACGCCCGAGCAGGCCAGGGCGATCGGGTCCGTGCGCTCGCCGACGATGTCCCGGCTGGTCGATGCGACCGACGTCTTCTCCAACAACTTCTTCGCGGAGATGCTGATCAAGCTGCTCGGCGCCGAATTCGGCGCAGGCGGCAGCACCCGCGCCGGCGCCGGCGTGGTCGAGAGCTTCGCTCGTGGCCACGGCACGGCGGTCCACGCCGTGGACGGCTCCGGCCTGACCCGCTCGAACCGGGCCTCTCCGCTCCAGGTCGTCCGCCTGCTCGAGGCGATGGACGACACGCCGGTCGGCGACCAGTTCATCCAGGACCTGGCCCTTACCGGGCACGAGGGCACCGTCGCCTCCCGCATGCACGGGACCGCCGCCTACGGTCGCTGCCGCACGAAGACCGGCACGCTGACCGGCGTCAGCAACCTCTCCGGATACTGCTTCAACCGCAGCGGCAGGAGGATGATCTTCTCGATCCTGATGGGCAGCGTCCGCGACCTCACGCTCGCCCACTACGAGCAGGATCGGATCGCCGCCGCCGTCGCCTCCTACTGAAGCAGCGACCGCAGGCCCGCTTCGTCGATAACCTCGGTACCCAGCTGCTCCGCCTTTTCGAGCTTCGAGCCGGGATTCTCCCCGGCGACCACGAAGTCGGTGTTCTTGGAGACCGAATTGACGACCCTGCCGCCGGCGCCCTTGATCAGCGCCGCGGCCTCCTCGCGGGTCAGTACCGGCAGGGTGCCGGTGAGGACCAGGGTGCGACCCTCCAACGGGCCCTCCCGCGAGCGACGTTCGGAGGCGTCCTGCTCGAGGCGCAGGCCCTTCTCGCGCAGCTTCTCGACCAGCGCCCAGGTCGGCTCGTCGGCGAGCGACTCGGCGATCTGCACCGCCATGATCGGCCCGACGCCCTCCACCTCCTCGATCCGCTCGGGGTCCGCCTCGCGCAGCGCGTCGATCGCCCCGAAGTGGTCGGCCAGCGCCTCGGCGGTGACGAAGCCGACGCCGGGCAATCCGATCGCGTAGAGCACCCGGCTGAAGGGACGCGAGCGGGAGGCGTCGATCGCCGCCAGCAGGTTGCGCGCCGAGACCTCGCCGAAGCCGTCGAGCCCGGTCAGGCGCGCCTCGTCGAGCTCGTAGATGTCGGCGACGTCCTCGATCAAGCCATCCTCGAGGAAGCGAAAGGCCTGCTTCTCCCCGAGCCCGTCGATGTCCATCGCCCCCTTGCTGACGAAGTGCTTGACGTGCTGGAAGGACTGGCCCGGACACCCCGAGCGGTTCGGGCAGATCGTGAAGACGGCGTCCTCCGGCTTTACGGTCGGGGTCCCGCAGGCGGGGCATTTGCTCGGTGGCTTGACGCGGCGCGTGCCCTTCGGACGGCGCTGGACGAGGGGAGCGACGACCTGCGGAATCACGTCGCCCGCCCGCATGACGACGACCTCATCGCCGACGCGGACGTCCTTGCGGGCCAGATCCTCCTCGTTGTGCAGGGTCGCGGTGGAGACGGTCACGCCGCCGACGTGGACCGGCTCCAGCATCGCGAACGGGACCAGGTGGCCGGTCCGCCCCACGTTCCAGACGACGTCGCGAAGCTTCGTCGTCGCCGTGGTCGGCGCGAACTTCCAGGCGATCGCCCAGCGCGGCTCGCGGCCGACGACCCCCAGCTCTCGCCACAGCGCCCGCTCGTCCACCTTGACCACGACCCCGTCGATCTCGTAGTCGAGCTCCTCGCGCCGCTCCTCCCACCAGCGGCAGCGCTTGACCACCGAGTCGATGCCCGCGTGGTGGTCGGTGTCGGGGTTGACCTTGAAGTTGCGCTCCCTCAGCCATTCGATCTCGGCGTCGTGGGTGGGGAGGTCGAGGCCCTCTGCCGCTCCGGTGCCGTAGCACCAGATCGAGAGGGGTCGTTCGGCTGCGAGCGCGGGGTCGAGCTGGCGAATCGACCCGGCGGCCGAGTTGCGGGGGTTGGCGAAGGTCGGCTCGCCGGCCTCGGCGCGTCGCTCATTCAGCGCTTTGAAGTCGGCGATCGGCAGGTAGACCTCGCCGCGGACTTCGACCATCGGCGGCGCGTCGGGGATGCGGAGGGGAATCGAGCCGATCGTGCGCAGGTTCTGGGTCACGTCCTCGCCGATCCGGCCGTCGCCCCGCGTCGCGCCACGAGCGAGGACGCCCTCCTCGTAGGTCAGCGTGATCGCCAGGCCGTCGATCTTCGGCTCGGTCGTGTAGCTGAACTCCGCCGCGCTGATGTCGAGGCGCTTCAGATGATTGCGGATCCGGGTCTCCCAGGCGCGCAGCTCCTCCTCGTTGCGGGCGTTCGCCAGCGACAGCATCTGCTCGGCGTGCTCGACCTGCTGGAAGCGGTCGAGCGGCGGCGCCCCGACCCGCTGGGTCGGCGAGTCTGAGGTGCGCAGCTCGGGATGCTCGGACTCGATCCCGCGCAGCTCGTCGAGCAGGTCGTCGTACTCGTCGTCGCCGATCAGCGGTTCGTCGAGGACGTAGTAGGCATGGTTGTGCCGCTCCAACTCCCGGCGAAGGAATTCCGCCCGTTTCTCGGCAGGTGCGGCGCTCACACCGACGATGGCGAGCAGGAGGCCAGCATCTCGTCAAAGCCCCATCCCCGCAGGCGGTCGAGGCCGCCGTGGTCGGTGAGGTCGAAGTGGATCGGCGTCACCGAGATGCGGCCTTGGGCGATCGCCTGCAGGTCGGTCCCCTCCGTCTCTTCGTAGCCGGGCTGCCAGCCGTAGATCTCGTAGCGCCGCCGGCCACCGCCATCCTCGTCGACCAGCTTCAGCTCGTCGTTGTAGATCCTCTTGCCGAGCCTCGTCACCTCGATCCCGTTGGGCCGGCCGGCGGGGCAGTTGACGTTGATCAGGGTGGCGGGGGGCATCGGCTCGGTGGTCAGCCGTGTCACCAGCTCGCCGGCGAACGGGGCGGCGAAGTCGAACTCGAAGCGGCCGCTGACGTAGCCCATGCCGCCGCCGGAGGACTGCTGCGAGACGGCCACCGCGGGAATGCCGAGCACGATCCCCTCGAAGGCGGCCGCCACCGTCCCCGAGTAGGTGATGTCGTCGCCCAGGTTCGAGCCGTGGTTGATTCCGGAGACGATCAGGTCCGGCCGGTCGCCGACCAAACCCAACTCGGCGAAGCGGACGCAGTCGACGGGTGTCCCGTCGGTGGCATAGCCGCGATCCCCGTCGCCGAACTCCACCTCCTCGACGGTCAGCGGCGAGCGGGTGGTGATGCTGCGGGCGGTCGCGCTGCGATTCGAGTCCGGCGCGATCACCTCGACCTCGACGCCGTCGATCTCGCGCAGCGCCCGCCGCGCCGCCTGCAGGCCGGGGGCAGAGATGCCGTCGTCATTGGTCAGAAGCACGCGCACGCGACCGATTTTAGGTGTCGCGTCCGCGGCCCACCGCGCGGCTCGCCCGCAGGTTTGCCTTTAGCTTTCCCCCGGTGCCGACGGTCAGGCTCGAGATCGAATACGACGGCTCCGGCTTCAGCGGCTGGGCGGCGCAGCCGGACCTGCGGACGGTGCAGGGCGTGCTGGAGGAGACGATCTCGACCGTCCTACGGGAACCGGCCCAGCTGACGGTCGCGGGGCGGACCGACACCGGCGTCCACGCCTGGGGCCAGGTGGCGAGCTTCAGCAGCGCCGCCGGCGTTCCGGAGGACCTGGCGCGACGACTGAACGGCGTCGGCCCGAGCGACGTGACCGTGACCGCGGCCGACGTGGTCGAGGACGGCTTCGACGCGAGGCGCGACGCAACCTCACGCACCTACGCCTACCGAATCCTCGCCCGTCGCTCGCCCAGCCCCTTCGAGCGGGGCCGGGCGCTCTGGTGGCCCCACCGGATCGATCGGGACGCCCTGGGCGCCTGCGCGGCGGCGCTTACCGGCAGCCACGACTTCACCGCCTTCACTCCGACCCAGACCGATCACGTCCGCTTCGATCGAGAGGTTCTCGCCGCGGCCTGGAGCTGGGACGGCGACCTCGGAACCTTCCACATCACCGCCGACGCCTTCATGCGCAACATGGTCCGCGTCCTGGTCGGCACCATGCTCGAGGTCGCCGGCGGCCGCCGCTCCCTCGGGGTCTTCGAGAAGCTGCTCTCGGGCGCTCCCCGCTCGGAGGCGGGCGACACCGCCCCGTCCCACGGCCTCTACCTCGAGTCGGTCAGCTACGACTGAGCCGCACCGAAAGGGCCCTCATCTGATTCGAACGCAGCTCTTCCCGATACCGGTACTAACTGCGTTCGAATGCGAGCCAGGCCAGGAAGGGCTAAACCAGCTCGAGATAGACCATCTCGGTCGAGTCCGAGCGGCGCGGGCCCAGCTTGACGATGCGGGTGTAGCCGCCCTGACGCTCTGAGTAGCGCGGCGCCACCTCGTCGAACAGCTTGTGGACGACGAACTTGTCGTTGTGGAGCGAGGCCAGCGCCTGGCGGCGCGCGTGGAGGTCGCCGCGCTTCGCGAGGGTGATCAGCTGCTCGACCTCGGGCTTGACCGCCTTCGCCTTCGCCTGGCTGGTCTTGATCCGCTCGTGCTCGATCAGCTGCTTGGAGAGGTTCGAGAGCAGCGCCTCGCGATGCGAGGAGTCACGGCTCAGCTTGTTGCGCTTCTTGCGGTGGCGCATCAGCCGGTCCTCTCGCTCTCGCTCCCTAGTCCTGCTGGAGGTCGAGGCCGCGGGAGTGCAGGGTCTCGATCACTTCCTCGATCGACTTCTGACCGAAATTGGGGATCGCGTTCAACTCCGAGCGCGTCTTGCGGACGAGATCGCCGACCGTCTGCACGCCGGCGCGCTTCAGGCAGTTGTAGGAGCGCACGCCCAGCTCGAGCTCCTCGATCAGGATCTCGTCAAGGCCGTTGCTGCTGGCCACGCCGTCGCCGGCCGCGCCTGCGAGTGCCTCGGCCGGGCCCGCCACCGGCTCGCGGGCGGTCAGCTCCTCGACCCGGTCGGCGTCGGTGAAGATCGCCAGCGTCTTGATCAGGATCTCGGAGGCCTCGCGCAGCGCCCCGGCAGGCTCGATCGAGCCGTCGGTCTCGAGGTCGAGGGTCAGTTTGTCGAAGTCGGTCCGCTGTCCGACCCGGGCCGCGGCGACCGAGTAGGAGGCGCGACGGATCGGCGAGAAGATCGAGTCGATCGGGATCACGCCGATCGGCTGTTCGTCTGTCTTGTTCTCTTCGGCGGGCGCGTAGCCGCGGCCGCGGCCGATCGTCAGGTAGACCTCGAGTTTGGTTTTTTTCTCCAGGGTCGCGATCGGGGCGTCGGGGTTGAGGATCTCGACGCCCGAGGGAAGGTCGATGTCCTTCGCCTTCACCTCGCCGGGGCCCGTCGCCACCAGCGGTGCCTCGACCTCGTCGGCGTCCGTGTGCATGCGGACGACCAGGTCCTTCAGGTTGAGGATGATGTCGGTGACGTCCTCCTTGACGCCGGGGACGCTCGAAAACTCGTGCGAGACGCCCTCGATGCGGACGCTGGTGACGGCGGCGCCGCCCAGCGAGGAGAGGAGCACACGGCGCAGACCGTTGCCGAACGTGTAGCCGAACCCCTTGTCGAGGGGCTCGATGGTGAAGGTGCCGCGGCGGTCGTCCGCCTTCTCTGCGGTTATGCGGGGGACCTGAAAGTCAGTGGTCATGAGTTCCTTGCCTATGCGGTGTTCAGAAATCGGGCCCGGACTACTTGGAGTACAGCTCGACGATGAGCTGCTCCTGTACCGGCGCCGAGATCTCCGCGCGCTCGGGGTAGCGCAGGATCTTGGCGGTAAGCGAATCGTGGTCGGCCTGAAGCCAGGCCGGAACCGTGGATACGAGCTCCGTGGCCTTGCGGATCGTTTCCGTGGCGGCCGAGTCGGGCTTTACGGAGATGATGTCCTCGGGCCTGACGTGGTAGGAGGGAACGTCGACCCGCCGCCCGTTGACCATCCAGTGGCCGTGGCGGATCAGCTGGCGCGCCTGCCGCCGCGAGGCCGCGAAGCCGAGCCGGACGAGAACGTTGTCGAGCCGTGACTCGAGCAGCCTCAGCAGGTTCTCGCCGGTCACGCCGTCCTGGCGGGAAGCCTTCTCGTAGTAGGCGCGAAACTGCTTCTCGAGCACCTGGTAGTAGCGGCGCGTCTTCTGTTTCTCGCGCAGCTGCACCCGGTACTCGGACTGGCGCATGCGGCCGCGTCCGTGCTCGCCGGGCGGGTAGGAGCGGCGCTCGACTCCGCACTTGTCGGTGAAGCAGCGCTCTCCCTTCAGGAACAGCTTCTGCCCCTCGCGGCGGCACTGCTTGCACTGGGGAGAGGTGTCGCGTGCCATCAGACCCTCCGCCTCTTCTTCGGCCGGCAGCCGTTGTGGGCCTGCGGGGAGACGTCCTTGACGGTCGTCACTTCGAGTCCGGCGGCCTGCAGCGAGCGGATCGCGGTCTCGCGCCCGGAGCCGGCTCCCTTGGCCAGCACCTCGACCTTTTCGAGACCGTGCTCCATTCCCTTCTTGGCGGCCGCGTCGGCGGTGACCTGCGCGGCGAACGGCGTCGACTTGCGCGAGCCTTTGAATCCGACCGAGCCGGCCGACTCCCAGGCGATCACGTTGCCCTGGGTGTCGGTGAGGGTGACGATCGTGTTGTTGAAGGAAGTTTTGATGTGGGCCTGCCCGTAGGCGATGTTCTTTTTGACGCGGCGCCTGGTGCGCCCTTTGGCGGGTTTTTTCGCGGTTGCCATGTCGTCTCTACTTCGGCGCCGGCGCCTTGCGCTTGCCCGCGACGCTCATCCGGCGCGGGCCCTTGCGGCCGCGCGCGTTGGTCTTGGTGCGCTGGCCGCGGACCGGAAGGCCGCGCCGGTGGCGGAGGCCCCGGTAGGAGCCGATCTCCATCAGCCGTTTCACGTCCTGAGAGCGCTCGCGCCGCAGGTCGCCCTCGACCTCGCGCTGCTCGACAGCCTCGCGCAGCCGCACGACCTCGTCCTCGGTCAGGTCTTTGACCGATGTGTTCGGGTCGATCTTGGTCTCGGTGAGGATTTCCTGGGCGGTCGAGCGCCCGATGCCGAAGATGTAGGTGAGGCCGATCTCGACCCGCTTGTTGACCGGGATGTTGATTCCTGCGATGCGTGCCATCTCTTGCCGCGTCCCCTAGCCCTGCCGCTGCTTGTGACGCGGGTTCTGACAGATCACGAGCACGGCGCCGTTGCGGCGGATCACCTTGCACTTTTCGCACATCGGCTTTACGGAA
>DASXAR010000062.1:0-2057 GCA_036406595.1 Solirubrobacterales bacterium
TCGGCACCGCCCTCGGCGCGGCGGTCGCGGGCGCCCTGGTCGGGCCCGCCTTCGGTGCGCTGGCGGCCGAGATCGGCACCGAAATCGTCTTCGGCGGCGTGCTGGTCGCGGCGCTGGTACTCGCCTATTACGCGTCCAGCATGCCGGAAACCGCGGAGCCCGAACGCCAGAGCCTTCGCGAGGTGGCCTCGAGGATCATGAGCCGCCCCGTCGTCAACTCGACGGCCTTCGTCACCGCGCCTTCGGTGATGTTCGGCGCGGTCGAGGTGCTGGTGCCGCTGAGGATCGACGACCTGGGCGGCGGCCACGCGCTGATCGCAACGGGCTTCATCGCGGGCGCCGGGCTCGAGGCGGTGCTGGCGCCGCTCGCCGGCCGCTACTCCGACCGGGTCGGTCGGCGCGGGCCCTACGTCGCCGGCATGGCGATCTGCGCGGTCGCGATGGGAGGGCTGGCCCTGGCCGAGACCCTCGGCCTGGAGCTGAGCATGCTGATCATGACCTCACTTGGGGCGGGGATCTGCTTCACGCCGGCCCTCACGAGCCTCTCCGAGGCGGCGGAAGAGATCGGGCTGCATCAGGGATACGCGGGCGGCCTCTCGAACATGGCCTGGGCCATGGGGCAGGTCATCGGCGCTTTTGCCGGCGGCGCGATCGCCGGCGCGCTCGGCAACGTCCCACCCAGCTTCGCGATCTCAGCCCTGCTGATCGTCACGGCCGCCTACGCGTACCGCACCCTCAGCGCCTTCCCTGCGGGGGAGCCGAGCGTCGCCTAGGAGGCACCGCGGCCAGAAAAGCGTTCAGCCGACGGCGGGCTGGCGTCGGCGTAGCCCCTCCTCCCCGAACTGCATCAAGTTCGCGGTCCGCTGGGCGGGGAACTTGATGCAGTTCGACGAGGGGGTCTGACCCGCGCCCGGCCTCTAGGGTAGGCCCGTGGGAGTCGAATGGCGCAACTGGGCCGGGGACCAGGCCTGCAACCCGGTCGAGCTGGTCAGGCCTGCCGATCGGGACGCGCTTGCCGAGGCGGTGGCGAGCGCCGGGTCGGCCGGCAGGAGGGTGAGCGTCTGCGGCTCCGGCCACTCCTTCACCGAGGCGGCGATGACCGACGGGACGCTGGTCGATGTCTCGGCGCTGCGGGGCGTGATCGACGTCGATCCTCCCTCCGGACTGGTCAGGGTCGCCGGGGGCACCGTGCTCGCCGAGCTGAACGAGGAGCTGCACCGACACGGCCTCGCGATGGAGAACCTCGGTGACATCGATCGCCAGACGATCGCCGGCGCGATCTCCACCGGCACCCACGGGACCGGGGCGCGGCTGCGCAACATCTCGGCGCAGGTGGTCGGCGTCGAGCTGGTGCTGGGCGATGGGACCTTGCGCGAGCTCGGCGAGCAGGACTCCGACCTGCTGCGCGCCGCCCGGGTCGGGATCGGCGCACTCGGGGCGCTCTCCTCGATCACCCTGCGCTGCGTCCCGGCCTTCGCCCTGGAGCGCGTCGACACGCCGCTGCCGCGCGAGGTGGTCCTCGACGAGTTCCAGCAGCGGGCCGACGCGCATGACCATTTCGAGCTCTTCACCTTCCCCTATGCGGACTCGGCGCTCGTCCTCGAGCGCAACCGCACCGAGGCGGACCCCCGCCCCCGGGGTTGGCTCGCCGCCTACCTCAACGACGTCGTGCTCGAAAACTGGGCGCTGGGAGCGCTCTCCGCCACCGGACGCGTCCTTCCCTCCACGATCCCGGCCCTCTCCCGCCTCGCCGCCAGGCTCGCCTCCGGCGGCAGGACGATCGACCGCAGCGACCGAGTCTTCGCCAACGAGCGCCGCGTCCGCTTCACCGAGATGGAGTACTCGCTCCCCCGCGAGCATGGCCCGGAGGCGGCACGGCGGGTGATCGAGTGGGTGCGGTCCAACCGCTACCCCGTCTTCTTCCCGATCGAGATGCGCGTCACCGCGGCCGACGACGCGCTGCTCAGCCCCTCGCACGATCGCGACAGCGCCTACATTGCCGTCCACCAGTACCGCGGCATGGAGTGGAGGCCCTACTTCGAGGCTGTCGAGCGGAT
>DASXAR010000063.1:0-113524 GCA_036406595.1 Solirubrobacterales bacterium
GGGTGCTTGGTCGGTGAGCCCGCGTGGACGGTCTCCATCAGCCGCTCGGAGATCGACTCGAGCATCAGCCCCTGCGAGGCGGTGACCTCGCGCAGCCGTGCCAGGTCCTCGCGGTCGAGGACGCCGATGTTGGTGTGGGGCAGGATGCCGCGCTCGAGCGCCCGCTCGCAAGCCCAGGCGACGTATGACGTGAAGTCCCGGTGGCCCCACTCCGCGAGGCGCCGGGCGACCTCGGGGTTCACCTCGGGGCGCTCGCCGGTGAGGACCAGCAGCTCCTTGGCGTTGCGCCGGGCCGCCTCCTCGAGGCGGCGCTCGACCTCCTCCGGCGGGTGAACGTGCGCCTGGTGCGTCGCGAAGGCGCAGTACTTGCAATAGCACCGGCAGGTCCGGGACAGCGACAGAGTGTAGTTCCGCGAGAAGGTGACCCGACGCACGGTTCTCAAGCTACTACCGCCGGGCCGTCGCGGCCCGGCGGCTCAATACTGATCCTCAGTCGGCTTTGCCGGCTTTCGGCGCCGCCGCCGGAGTCGCCCGCACGGGCTCAGGTGCCTCGGTCGGCGGCGCACCGCCGGGCTCGAGCACGAACCTGAACACCGCTGCCGCCAGCAGCGAGCCGACGATCGGCCCGACCAGATACGGCCAGACGCCTCCCCACTGGTTGGCAACCAGCGCGGGCCCGAACCAGCGGGCCGGGTTGAAGGAGCCGCCGGTGAGCGGCCCGCCGACCATCACGATGAAGCCAAGCGTGGTGCCGATCGCCAGCGGCGCCCACTCCTTGAAGCTCTTGACCGAGTAGACCGCGGCGAGCACGACGAGGACCAGGCAGAAGGTACCGATCGCCTCGATGATCGCCCCCTGGAAGTTGCTGCCCAGGATCGCGGTGACTTCGGCTGCGCCGTAATGGGTGGCGCGGCCCTCGTCGATGAACAGTCCCTTCGCCAGCAGCGCGCCCAACACCGCGCCCGACAGCTGCGCCAGCACATAGATCAGGGCGTCGATCGGCGAGATTCGCCTGATCGCCGCCGCACCAAGCGTCACCGCCGGGTTGAAATGCCCGCCGCTGACGACCCCGAACATCACGATCAGCCCGAACAGCAGGAAGGCGTGGACGAGGCCGACCACTGCGAAGTCCGAGCCGAACTGGGCCTGGTTGCCGGTCGCGACGAACAGCACGACCACGCTGACGATGAAGAAGACCAGCAAGAAAGTGCCGATCAGCTCAGCTAGATATGCCGCAAGTCCTCGTTCCTGCACTGGTTAAGCCTCCTCTGAACCGGTAGATCCCATCTCGGCTGCGGCGGGAGTCTACCCACAACCGCCAAATGAATATGTTTCGCCGCCGAATGAGGCGAATTGCCGCGCTGCTGGCGGCCGCCCTCACGATCGTCGGCGTCGCCGGCTGCGGCGGGGGCGGCGCGGAACCGGGCGCGCCGACCGGCGCGACGCTGGTGCTCGACTTCGTCCCCAACGCCGTCCACTCCGGCATCTACGCAGCCGAGCGGGAGGGCTTCTACAGGGCGGCCGGAATCGACCTCCAGGTCCGACAGCCCGGTGAATCCACCGACGCGCCGAAGCTGCTCGCCGCGGGAAGGGCGCAGTTCGCGATTCTCGACATCCACGACCTCGGCATCGCTCGCGAGCGCGGCCTCGACGTCGTCGGCGTGGCGCCGATCGTCCAGCGTCCCCTCGCCTCGGTCCTCGCCCGGGCGGACGGGCCGGTGCGCCGGCCCCGTGACCTCGAGGACCGCAACGTCGGGGTCACCGGCCTTCCCTCCGACGAAGCCGTCGTCGACTCGGAGGTCGCCGCCGACGGCGGAGACCCCGGTCTCGCCCGCCGCGTCACGATCGGCTTCAACGCCGTCGCCTCGCTCGCCTCCGGAAGGGTCGACGCGGCGACCGGGTTCTGGAACGCAGAGGGAGTGGCGCTGCGACGCCGCGGCATCCCGATTCGCGTCTTCAAGGTCGACCGATACGGCGCACCGCCCTATCCGGAGCTGGTTCTCACCGCGGCAGGGACGACCGTACGCGAGGACCCGGACCTGGTTGACGGGCTGGTGGCCGCGACGAGGCGGGGCTATGCCTTCGCCCACGGCCACCCGGGAGAAGCCCTGAACGACCTCGTGGCCTCTGTCCCCTCCCTCGACCGCGCCGAACAGGCCGATCAGATGCGCGTGCTGCGCGCCGACCTGCGACCCGCGCCGTTCGATCCCGAAGTGCTCCACGAATGGGCCGCCTGGGACCTCCGCCACGGCTTGCTGGAGCGCCCGCTCGCGGTCAGCACGGCCTTCGACCTCAGTCGCTGAGCAGCTCCGAGACCAGCGACGGAAGCTCTCGCGACATCCGGGAGCGCGGCACGACGACCTCGATTCCGGCGGCGAGCGCCGCCTCGCGGGTCTCGACCTCGACATGCGAGTAGTAGCCGAGGACAGGTACGCCGAGCCCGGCCAGCTCATCGGGCCCGGCGCTGTCGAGGTCGGCGACCACCAGGTCGAAGCCGTCGAGCGCCGCCTCGGGAAGCGCCGGCACCAGCGTCACCTCGTGACCGGCGGCGCCGAGCATCGCCTCAACCCGGCTGCCGAGCAGCAGATCGTTCGCCACCGCGAGGACCCTGGCCACCGACTCTCTATATCGAACGGCGCTGGCGGAACTCCTCGCGCACGCTCTCCGGGCGGCCCCACATCTGCACCACCTCGGAGCGGCCCTCGCGGATCTCGCGCACCTGCATCTCGCCGCTCACCCCTTCGGCGTCGAGCTTCTCGAGCACCCCGGCCACGGTCTCGGCCGCGGCCGCGTGACCGAAGCTGTGGGCGACGAGCAGCCGCCAGTGCCACTCCGATTCCGAGTAGGGCTGCGCGTTGACTGTGCTTAGCGCAACCGCGGTGTCGATGTAGCGGCTCTCGTCGTCGATCCGCAGGTCGACCTCGAGGTCCGTCCAGTCCGAGGGCAGCGAGTCGACTACCTGTCCGAAGTCGTCGGCGAGGCTCACTGGAATATCTCGCACTTCGCGCTCACGCCGCGAAGGCTACCCCTAGAGGAAGAGGTCGGCGATCAGGAAGACGTTGAGGCCGATGATCAATGACGCGAGGGTGGCTGCCAGGGCGGTCAGCCAGGGTGGGTTGACCAGCGCCCCCATCACGTCGCGGCGGCGGGCGATCAACAGCAGCGGGACCAGGGCGAAGGGGATCCCGAAGGAGAGGACTACCTGGCTCAGGACCAGCGCATCGGTCGGGTTGAAGCCGATGCCGAGCACCAGCAGGGCCGGGGCGAGGGTGATCGCGCGGCGCAGGAACAGGGGGATGCTGCGGCGGATGAACCCCTGCATGACGACCTGGCCCGCCATCGTCCCCACCGAGGAGGAGGCAAACCCGGAGGCGAGCAGGGCGATCCCGAAGATCGTCGCGGCATTCCCGGAGACGAGGCTTTCGAGGGCATCGAACGCCCCTTCGATCGTGTCGACGCCGGTCAGGCCGCTGGCGTTGAAGAGTGCCGCGGCGATCATCATCATCGAGAGGTTGACGATCCCCGCCAGGGAGAGCGCGATCACCACGTCGACCTTCTCGAAGCCGAGGATCTTCTTCTTCTCCTCGTCGTTTCGGCCGACGATCCGGCGCTGGGTCAGCGCCGAGTGCAGGTAGACGACATGCGGCATCACCGTCGCGCCGATGATCCCGGTTGCCAGCAGGACGCTTTCCGTGCCGCTGAAGCCGGGGATCACCAGGTGCCTGGCAACTTCCCCTGCGTCCGGCTTGGCGTGGAACAGCTCGATCACGAAGGAGCCGACGACGACCCCGACCAGGGCGGTGATCCCGGCCTCGAGCCGTCTGAATCCCATCTGCTGAAGGGCGAGGATCGTGAAGGCGCCGGCACCTGCGATCAGGCCCGCCGGGAAGAGCGGAATGCCGAAGAGGAGGTTGAGGCCGAGCGCAGCGCCGACCACCTCGGCGACGTCGGTGGCCATCGCGACGACCTCTGCCTGGACCCAGAGGCCGATCGAGACACGCCGCGGGAAGACCTCGCGGCAGAGCTCGGCGAGGTTGCGCCCGGTCGCGATCCCGAGCTTCGCCGACTGAGTCTGGACCAGCATCGCGATCAGGTTGGCGCTGAGCACCACCCACAGCAGCAGGTAGCCGAATTCGGCGCCGCCGGCGATGTTCGTGGCGAAGTTGCCGGGGTCGATGTAGGCGACGGCGGCGATGAATGCCGGCCCCAGGAAGGGCCACACCCTGCGCGCGCCCCGGCTCTGGCCGTCGAGCGAGCGGCGCGCGGCGACGGCGACCGCGGCCTCGCCGGGGAGGACGTCCTCGATCGGGGCCTCGCCGGGGAGGACGTCCTCGACGGTTGCCTCTTCGACGGTGGCCTCCTCGACGCCCTCCGCCGCTCGTGGCGACGGCTTCAAGCGCGCTCCTCCCCGGTTGGCGGCAGAAGCTCGGGCCCCGGGATCGGCGTCCCATGCGGGTCATGGCTCGGCTCGCCGAGCTTCGCGGCGATCAGCAGCTCAAGCTCCTCCGATATGTAGTGCTCGAGCACCTCGGCCTCCTCGTGAACCCTGTCCTCCGGCATCCCCAATGCCTCCGACAGGTAGGCCTCGAGGAGACGGTGATGGCGGATCACCTCCAGCGCCACCTTCTCCCCGGCCGCCGTCAGGTTGACCCCCTTGTAGGGCAGGTGGTCGACCAGGCCGAGACCGGCCATTCGCTTCAGCATCACGGTCGCCGTCGCCGGCGTGACCCCGAGCCGCTCCGCCACCTCGCCGTTCAGGACCGGACCGGGCCGCTCGCGTGAGAGGAGATAGATCGCCTTTGAGTAGTCCTCGATCGCCTCGGAGGTTTTAGCCATGGCTAAATCATTTTGACATATCTAAATGTCGAGCGGAGAGATCGACCGCCGCCCCTGCCTAGAATCGTTCAGGTGAGCGACGCGGCGACAATCGAGCTCGACGCCCAGTACCGGCTGCTGCGCGAGGAATGCGGGCTGCTCGACCGATCGGATCGGGGAATGCTGATGGTGAGCGGCCCCGACGCGGCGGAGTACCTGCAGGGTCAGCTGACCAATGACGTCGAGGCGCTCGAGGCCGGAGAGGGCTGCTACTCGACCCTGCTCGACCGCAAGGGCCACATTCAGGCCGACATGCGGGTGCTGCGCCTGGGCGCCGAGGAGATCTGGATCGACACCGAGCCCGAGGGCCTCGAGGCGGCCAGGCGCCACCTCGAGACCTACAGGATCGGCCGTGATGTGGAGGTCGGGGACCTGGGCGGCGCCCGTGCCCTGATTTCCCTGATCGGTCCTCGCAGCGCCGAGATCGCGGGCTCCGCGGCGCTCCCTGAGCACATCATCGAGCCGGCGAGCATCAGCGGAATCGAGTGCCTGGCGGTCGGGACCGCTGACGGAATCGACCTGATCGCCGACGCGCCGGAGGCGGCTCGCCTGCTGCGGGCGCTGACCGACGCCGGCGCCCAGCGAGTCGACCCCGAGGCCGCGGAGATCGTCCGCGTCGAGGCCGGCAGACCCCGCTTCGGCGCCGAGATGGGTCCGGAGACGATGCCCGCCGAGGCCGGCATCGTCGAGCGAGCGGTCGACTTCGACAAGGGCTGCTACATCGGCCAGGAGCCCGTCGCCCGACTTCATTACAGGGGAAAGCCGAACCGCCGCCTGCGCGGCCTCGAGCTGAGCGGCCGGGTCGAGCCGGGCGCGGCCCTGCGGCTCGGCGAGAAGGAGGTCGGCAGGGTCGGAACCGTCGCGGTGTCCCCCGCGCGCGGCCAGATCGCGCTGGCGATCGTCCGTCGCGAGGCGGAGCCCGGTGACGAGCTCGCCGTAGGTGAAGATGGCGTTACGGCTCGTCTGGTCGACCTTCCGTTCGACTAGATTCCGCAGCGATGGGTTGGCGGAGAGGCAGGTCTTCGAAGCTGGTGCTGGTCTGCGCGCTGATCGCGCCGGCGACCGTGGCCGCGGGCTGCGGCGTGCAGTCACACGAGAACGAGGCGAGGCCGCAGCCGCCGACCAGGGTCAGCGTCGCGGTCACGGACGACAAGGTCACCGTGCAACCGACGCGGATCGCGATCGGCCCGGAACCGACCCAGCAGCTCCCCCAAAACCAGCACACCACCCAACCCGGTGTCCGCTCGAACCGGCCCCTCGACGTGACCCTCGTCGCGGCGAACCTCACCGACACCGACTCGCGCCTCGAACTTCACGGACAGCGCGACCTCAGCTCGCAGCGCCTGGTCGCCAACGGAAACGTGACCATGCAGGCCGGCCTCCCGACCGGCGTCTACGTGGTGAGCGCCGCCGACATCCCGGCCGCGAAACCGGCCAGGCTCGTCGTCGGTCCCTTCCGCAGCTCTTCCGAGAACGACGTCCTGCTGCCCTAGCGCATCCGGCTAGCCGCCGGATGCTGCGTCGCGCCAGCGCTCGGTCATCTCGCCGGCGTCGTCCCGCGGAGGGTTGATCCGGCGGATCTCGCCGTCGGTGCCGGGCGCCTTGCGGGCAAACTCGAAAACCGACGACATCCGCCTCCACAGGTTGCTGCGGCTCCCGGTCATCCCGACCAGCTTGTCGTAGCTCGTGAAGGCCGTCTGGAGGTGCTTTCCGTGCTGGTCGAGCTGATCGACCATGTTTGCCATGTCCTCGGCGGCGTCGAGCAGCGTCGTCGCGACCTTCTCGGTCTCCTCGCTGCGGCGCGCATCGTGTGCCACCTCGGCGACGAAGCCGAGCGCCAGTCCGAGCTGCGACGGGGTCACGACGTAGACCCTGTGGCGCTGCGAGAACTTCTCGATCGAGAAGCTCGGCAGGACGCGCAGCGCCTCGTAGGCCCCCTCGACCGGAACGTAGAGGAGGACGATCGCCGTACCCCGCTCGGTCACCTTCGCGTAGTCGCGCTTCGCGAGGTCTTCGGCACGGTCCCGCAGTTTCCGCCCGTATCCGACCAGCCGCTCGGGATCGTCGGCGTCGATTGCATCGTCGACCCCTGCCAGGTCCTCGTCGAGGGCGAATTTGGCATCGATCACGACGCTGGCATCGCCGAGCCTCACCACGAAATCGGGGCGCAGGCGGCCGTCGTCGCCCGCCACCTGCCGCATGTAGTCGCGACCCGGCTCCAGCCCGAGGCTCTTAAGCTGATTCTCGACGGCCAGCTCGCCGAAGGCGCCCCGGCTCTGGGGATTTGCGATCCGCCGGGTCCACGTCGTCATGCTCGTCTCCACCCGCTCGGCCCCGGACGCGGCCTTCGAGCTGTGGTCGAGGATCTTCGGCAGCTCGGACTTGACCGACTCGAGGTCGCTGCGCAGCTTCGTCATCTGCTCGGAGGCCCTCTCCGCACGCTGGCCGTCCTTGCCGAGCAGACGGTCCCGCTCGGCTTCTATCTCCTCCAGGCGTGCCGCCGCCCCCGCCAGTTTCTGCTGCAGCTGGGGCAGCTCCGAGGTCCGCTCGGCGAGCTCGGCGCATTCACTCAGAGCGCGATCTCTCTCGCTCTGCCGCTGACCCAGCTCGACTCGCAGCCTCGCCGTCCGCACCGCGAAGGCGGCCGCCAGCGCCGCGGCGCCGAGGAGCGCGATCAGCAGGACAATCGTCATCTCGATCCCTTCTTCATCGAATCCATGAAGGTAGTCGCGGAGGCGGACGCTTCCTGACAGGAAGGCTTGATCTAGGATTGCCGCCCGTCACCAATCGACCGCCCGGAGGACCCCTTGGCCGTAGACACCAGCGAAGTCGCGAAGCTCGACGTCGAGCCGGGAACGCTGCCCGAGACGATGGCGGCGTGGGTGATCCGCCAGGAGCGCGAGGGGGAACCGACCGACGCCTTCCAGCTCGAGCAGATCGAGGTCCCCGAGCCGGGCGCCTTCGAGGTGATCGTGCGGGTGATGGCGGCCGGCGTGAACTTCAACAACGTCTGGGCGGCGCTGGGCAAGCCGGTCTCGGTCTTCGGCTACGGCGACCATCCCGAGTACGGCCACCACATCGGCGGCTCCGACGCGTCGGGGATCGTCTGGAAGATCGGTGAGGGCGTCACCCGCTGGAAGCCCGGCGACGAGGTCGTGATCCACTGCAACCAGGCCTCCTACGAGGACGTCGAGGTGCACGGGCTCGACCCCCTCGCCGCCCCGAGCCAGAGGATCTGGGGCTACGAGACGACCTGGGGCTCCTTCGCCCAGTTCACCAAGGTGCAGGCGCAGCAGCTGCTGCCGCGTCCCCAGAACCTCTCCTGGGTCGATTCCTCGGCCTACGGGCTGACCTACTTCACCGCCTACCGGATGCTGATCGACCAGTGCAAGGTGCAGCCCGGGCACAACGTGCTGATCTGGGGGGCCGCCGGGGGGCTCGGCGTCTTCGCAACGCAGCTCTGCAAGGCTGCGGGCGCGAACGCGGTCGGGGTCGTCTCGTCAGACGAGAAGGGCGAGCTCGTCAAGCAGCTGGGCGCCGTCGGGTACATCAACCGTCGCGAGTTCGGCGAGATGATGCGGACCAGGGAGAACCTGGCCGATCCCGCCGCCGACAAGGAGCGCTTCAAGGCGTCGCGCGGCTTCGCCAAGCGGGTCAAGGAGATCCTCGGCGACGCGCCGGACATCGTCTTCGAGCACGTCGGCCAGGCGACCTTCCCCACCTCGGTCTTCGTCGTCAAACCGTTCGGCAAGGTGG
Organism: Solirubrobacterales bacterium; assembly: GCA_036406595.1. Classification (GTDB taxonomy): domain Bacteria; phylum Actinomycetota; class Thermoleophilia; order Solirubrobacterales; family 70-9; genus VRUE01. The sequence continues at coordinate 8,632 of DASXAR010000063.1, forward strand.
TGATCTGCGGCGCGACATCGGGCTTCCAGCTCGACTTCGACGTCCGCTACCTGTGGATGCGCCAGAAGCAGATCATCGGCTCGCACTTCGCAAACGCATACGAGTGCATGCGGGCAAACCAGCTGATGGCGGAGGGGAAGGTACGGCCGGTGCTCTGGAAGACGATGGGCTTCGAGGGCGTGCCGGACGCACATCAGCTGCTGCACGAAAACAAGCACCTCGGCAAGATCTCGATTCTGGTCGGAGCCGAATCGGAGGACGAGGGCAAGAACGAGGACGGCCCCGGCGCGATCCGGGCGGAGGTGGGAGCGTGAACGGGATTCCTGTGGTTGAGGTCTGCACCCTCGACTGGCACATCGCGCCGTTTCGAGCCGACCGCTGGCTCGACCTCTGGGAGCCGGCCGCGGCGCGGATGCCGGCCTTCGGCGCCAGGAGCTGGTCGCTGACCCGCTCGATCGACGACCCGCTCTCCTTTCGCCAGAGCTCGACCTGGGAGAGGCGCAGCGACTTCGAGCGCTACTGGTACTCCGACGAGATCGAGGCCGCGCGGGCCTCGATCATCGAGCTCCACGACCTCCCGGTGCTGCCGGCCTGGCACACGCTGCTCGTCAGCGAGCAGGCTTCCGCTTCCGCTTCACCTTCCATCTGAAGGTCGCCGGAGTCGGGTCCGCTGCGCCCGAGGAATCGACCGCGACGACCCGGAAGACGTGCCCGCCTGGCTTCAGGCGCCGGTAGACCGCCGGTGACCGGCACGACCTGAACCGCCGCCTGTCCAGCTTGCAGCGAAAACGGGAGCCCGGCTCATTCGAGGAAAAGCTGAACCTCGCGGTCCTCCTGCGGGTTTTCTTGCCGGGATGCTTGCGCAGCTTTGTGTGCGGCGCGACGTTCGGTGGCGGCGGCGGAGGCGGCTGTTGCGAGCTCGAATAGACCGCCGTGTACGTGCCCGAGGCGTCGGCCAGGATGGTGTGGCTGCGCGCGCCCTGGTCCGACCAGCTCTGCCAGCTGTATGTCCTGCCGTTCAGTTCAGCCGTCTGCGGCGCGGAGAGGACGAGATGGGAGAGTTCGATCGAGGGGACGTCGAAAGGCGCGGGCTGGGAGACGAGGCCGGCGACGATCGGCACCCCGGGGGGTTCGGAGGCGATTTTGATGTCAACGGTTCGCGGGTCGATGCGCACCGTCTCCGTCGCCCCCAGCCCCCGTTCGTCGGTGACGCGAAGGCTGATCTCGATGTGGGACGGATAGTCGTGTTCCGGCGCGATCAGTTCGCCTTTGAACACGCCGGGAAGGACCTGGAGCGGGTGCGTGTGGCAGCCCGCCCCGCTCGGGCAGTGGTATAGCCACGAGCTCCAATAGAAGTAGAGCGGGTTTTCGATTTCATCTCCTTCGAAGTCCGTCGCCGAGCCCTTGAATTTGATCCTGTCGCCCACCGCCCAGCTCAGGCTCGATGCGGGTTCTTCGATGTCGGGAACCGGAGGTTTGTCGTAGGGGTAGACGGTGACGCGGGCGACGCTGGTGTGTTCGTCTTCGTCCCGGACCCTGACCGAGAGCAGCGGATTGAGGCTTTCTTCGTTTTCTTCCCTTTCTTCGAATTCTTTCTTGGTGATTTCGAGTTCCGACGTCGCTTCGCCTTTTTCAAACGTGCCGTCGCCGTCCAGGTCCCATTCGTATTCGAGATCTTCACCGTCCGGGTCGCTCGATTCGCTCGCGTCGAGCGTGGTCTTGAAGGGGCTTGCGGTGCCCCACTGGGGGCTTGCGCTCACCCGAGCCTTTGGAGCTCCAGGCGCGTAGGTGATGCGGTGGATCGCGCCGGGCGTGAAGTTGTCGCCGAAGAGGCTCGCGTAGTAGAGCGAGCCATCGGGGCCCGCCTGGATGTCGACGCCGGGGTAGTTGCTGCCGCCGGTGAGGAACGGGACGACCTTGTGGGGATCCGGGTGGCCGTCGGTGCCCGGGAGCATCGCGTATATGCAGTTCCGCACCGAGTCGGAGAAGAAGAGCGCGCCCTTGTAGGCAGCCGGGAATTCGTCCCCCTCGTAGAAGGCGAGGCCCGAGATCGCCGAGCCCGACGTGAAGGGGCATTCGTCGCCTTCGGTCACGGTCTGGCGGTGGCTGTAATAGAAAAGCGGTTGGGCGGCGGCGCCCGGACCGCCTTCTTCGGTTTCCTCGTAGAGGTCATCGCAGAGTTTCAGTTCGAGTTCCTTGAACTCGTACTCGCGCCCGGCGCCCTCGTAGCAGGGCCAGCCGGAGTTGTAGAGACTGCTCGCCGAGGGGTCGAAGCGATCGACCTCCTCGAACGTCGCCCCGCCGACGTTGCCGACGTAGATCTGCTGGGTCAGAGGGTCGGTCGTGAAGCGGAAGGGGTTTCGAAAGCCGAAGGCGACGATCCGCTGCTCGTTTTCGTCGGTGCTGGCGTGTTCCGGATTCGTCGGCCAGCCTTTCCCGGTTTCGGGGTCGATGCGGATGATCGTGCCGTTGAGGCCCGTGGGGTCCTGGGGAGCGGGTGTTCGCAGGTCCTGCGAACGCAGCGACCCCCCTTCGTCTTTTGGATCGTTGCAGGGGTTCGCCGGTGCCCCGAGCTGCCCGTAGTCCGGGCTGGTGAAGCTCGCGCCGTCGCCCCCGCTCGCGTAGAGCGCTCCTTCCGGCCCGAAGCGGAGGTCGCCGATCGAATGCGAGGAGAACTGCTGGCACCAGGCTTCTTTGATCAGCGCTTTTTCCCCGATGGCGACGGCATGCCTGTTGCCGGGCGACCCTGTCACTTCCGCCGTGTAACGGACCAGGCGGCCGCTGACCAGGCAGTCGTCGGCTTCGTGCCTGTCCGTCTGGGAGCATTCGTCCCCGGTCTGGTTCGGTTCCCCCCAACGGGGAGGTTCGGCTTCTTCGCCGAGGACATGGTCGTAGGTGAAGAGCGCGTAGACGTAGGGCTTCGCGGGGAATTCCGGATCGACTGCGAGGCCCAGCAGCCCCCGATCCGCGTGGTTGTAGACCTCGGTTCGCAGGTCCTTGAACAGGTCGGGTGTTTCGTCTTCGACGTTTTCGTAGAAGAGGATCCGCCCCGCCTTCTCGGCGACGAAGACCATCCCGTTCGGAGCGAAGCGCACCGCCGTCGGCTGTTCGAGGCCGCCGAAGACGATCGAGTCCTGGAAGCCCTGCGGGAGCGCCGGGTCCGCCAGGGCGGGCGCGGCATCGATCAGCAGGGCCAGCAGGCCGACCAGCAGGACGGCTCCCCGCCACCCCCCGCGTTTCCATCCGGTCTTCAAGCGCGCTCCAAAGGGGCCATCGTGAGGCCCGCAGAATCGAGCTGCTCCCAGTAGTGCTCGGCCGGCTCTCGGGCGCCGGTCCAGACGATCGCCTGGCCGCTGTTGTGGATCTGCTCGGCGATCCGGTGCCCCTGGTCGAGGCTGACGCCCGGCAGGACGCGGGAGAGCGTCGCCGCAACGTGGTCGAAGGTGTTGTGGTTGTCGTTGCGCACGATTACCCGCCAGTTCCCCCCGAGCCCCGAGCCGGGGCCGGCGTCTTTCGGCTTCTCGATTGTCGTCGGCACGTCGGGTGTTCGGTGTGTCAGAAGGGATTCGGAACCCGGAGCACGACGTCGTCGAAGCTGCCGACGGCCCCCTTCGCGTTGCCGTTGGCGCCGATCGAGAAGCCGCTGGCCCGCCCGTCGAGTTCGCCCGACGCGTCGTCGGTGACGTCGCCGATCACGCGATGGCCGACCAGGGCGCGGATACGGCAGCTCCCCTTGTCTGGGCCGCTGGTCACGTTGAACGCGCGTAGCTTCAGTTCGTTGGCGCTGTTGATCCCCTTCACGCTTCTCACGTTCTTGGCGACCCGCAGGTACCTGACCTTGCCGTTGCTGAGCTTTCGGCGCAGCTGTGCCTTGCGCTGAAGCGGGTAGACCACGAGCTGGTAGCCGGCGCCGGCGTTTCCGGTCCGAAGGCTGACGGAGATGAACGCCTTTCGCTGCAGCTTCTTCGGCGTCTTGCTGAGCAGCCGTCCGATCGCGACGATTTCGAGGTCGCGTCCTACCACCGGCGTGGCGTAAGAGCATTCCTGCGTGCGCTTTCCGACCAGCATGCGGAAGGCATGGCTCGAGCCGCCCCGGCCGCAGTTCTCGCCGGAGAGCTTCTTGATCTGGCCGCGCTGTGAGTCGGTCTCCATGCCGTTGCGATAGATGCCGATCAGCGAGGCGCCGGCGTTCGTGGCAAGGACCAGCACGAGGGTCGTGATCGCGACCGAAATGGCGATTTTGCGGCGGCTCATGGGGAAGAGATTTTGCGTTTCGCTCGGCAGCAAGGGATCAGAAATGGACGAGCCCTCCTTCCGCGCTCATGCAGCCTAAACACCGCGATCCCGAAAGGATGCGCGCAAAGGGCGCTGAAACGGGTCTTTCCGGCGCACCCAAATATCATTGGGGCATGCCCGATTCGCCACGGCTCCCCGAGCGCGACCGGCCCTGGGTGATGCGCACCTACGCCGGCCACTCCGACGCGCGGCGCTCGAACGAGCTCTACCGCCGCAATCTCGCCAAGGGCCAGACCGGCCTCTCGGTCGCCTTCGACCTGCCCACCCAGACGGGTTACGACCCGGACCACGTCCTCGCCCGGGGCGAGGTCGGCAAGGTCGGCGTCTCGATCGCCCACAAGGGCGACATGCACCAGCTGCTCGACGGCATCCCGCTCGACGAGATGAACACCTCGATGACGATCAACGCCACCGCCGCCTGGCTGCTCGCGCTCTACGTCACGGTGGCCGAGGAGAACGGGGTCGACCGCTCCCAGCTCAAGGGGACGACCCAGAACGACATCATCAAGGAGTACCTCTCGCGCGGCACCTACGCCTTCCCGCCGGAGCCCTCGATGCGGCTGATTGCCGACATGGTCGCCTTCACCGTCAACGAGGTCCCGAGCTGGAATCCGACCAACATCTGCAGCTACCACCTGCAGGAGGCCGGCGCGACGCCGGTGCAGGAGATCGCGTACGCGCTCTCGACCGGAATCGCGGTGCTCGACGAGGTGAAGGCGCGCGGCCAGGTCGCGGACGCCGACTTCCCGAGGGTCTTCGGCCGCATCTCCTTCTTCGTCAACGCGGGAATCAGGCTGATCGAGGAGATTGCCAAGCTCCGCGCGATGGGCCGCCTCTGGAACGAGATCGGCCGCGAGCGCTACGGCGTCACCGACGAGAAGATGCTGCGCTTCCGCTACGGGGTCCAGGTCAACTCGCTTGGACTCACCGAGGCACAGCCGGAGAACAACATCCAGCGGATCGTGCTCGAGGCGCTTGCGGTCACCCTCAGCCGCGACGCCCGCGCCCGCGCAATCCAGCTCCCTGCCTGGAACGAGGCGATGGGGCTGCCCCGGCCCTGGGACCAGCAGTGGAGCCTGCGCATCCAGCAGGTTCTGGCCGAGGAGACCGACCTGCTCGAGTACCCGGACGTCTTCGAGGGCTCGAAGGTGATGGACGGCCTGGTCGAGGAACTGGCCGAGGGCGCTCGCGCCGAGATGGCCGTCGTCGAGGAGCACGGCGGCGCGGTCGGCGGGGTCGATTACATGAAGGGGCGCCTGGTCGAATCCCACCGCGAGCGCGTCGCCCGCATCGAGGGCGGCGAGCAGAGGGTGATCGGCCAGAACTGCTTCACCGAGACCGAGGACTCGCCGCTCACGGCGGGCGCCGACGGCGGCATCCTCACCCCCGATCCCGAGGTCGAGCGCGAGCGGGTCGAGGCACTGGAGCGCTGGAAGGCCGAGCGCGATGGCGACGCGGTGGCGGCGGCGCTGGGCGAGCTGGCCCGGGTCGCCGCCGACGAGGCCGCGAACGTGATGCCGGCGACGATCGCCGCTGCCAGGGCGGGAGCGACCACGGGCGAGTGGGCCGGCGTCTTGCGCGAGGCCTTCGGCGCCTATCGCGCTCCGACCGGGGTCGAGGGCGCCGCCCCGCCCGCCGACCGCGAGCAGCTCGAGCAGATCCGCGGACGCGTCGACGAGGTTTCCGACGCGATCGGCCACCGGCTGCGGATCCTGGTCGGCAAGCCGGGCCTTGACGGGCACTCGAACGGCTCTGAGCAGATCGCCCTGCGCGCCCGAGACGCAGGTATGGAGGTGATCTACCAGGGAATCCGGCTGACCCCCGAGGAGATCGTCCAGTCGGCGCTGCAGGAGGATGTCGACGTGGTCGGCCTCTCGATCCTCTCCGGCTCCCACCTCGAGCTGGTCCCGGAGGTCGTCCGGCGGCTTCGAGAGGAGGGCGCCGAGGTGCCCGTGGTCGCCGGCGGAATCATCCCGCCGGCCGACGCGGAGCGGCTGCGGAAGGCCGGCGTCGCCGGCGTCTACACGCCGAAGGACTTCGATCTGAACCGGATCATGGGCGAGATCGCCGACCTGGTTGCCCGCCAAGCCGCCGCCGGCGCTCCGGCAGGAGCATGAGCGGGATCGGGGGCGAGCGCTCGGCCTGGCTCCGCTGCTATCGCTGCTGGTCGCAGAACCTCGAGATTCAGATCCACTACGACGCGATCCGCCGGATCGACCCCGATACCGGTGTACCAGCCGAGGGCGTGGACGAGGTCCAGGAAGCGGTTGTCCAGTGCCTCGCCTGCATGCACGACCAGCCCCATCTCGTCTTCCAGGACGATCGCGTCGTCCCGATTGAGGACCGCTGGGAGCGAATGGTCGCCGGGACGCCCTGGGTCGCTTCCTGCACCGTCACGGTCGATCAGGACCGGGTCGAGGCCTGCTCCGGACCGGAAGCCGCCGAGTTCCTGACCTTCGCAGCCCTCGGCGAGGCCGGCGTGCGCGAGTTCTTCACCCACGTCCGCTTCCACAAGCACGACGAGGAGCGGATCGTCGTCCACATGCTGGTGGAGCTGTACGCCCGCTCCGCCGAGGAGGCGACCGAGGTGCTGGAAGAGGCGGCACTCGGGCCGCTCGAGATCACCTCGCTCGCCGAGGAGTCACGTCCGCCGGCGCACGCCTCAGACGAAGCCCACTAGCCGCAGGCGAGTCGAGCAGCCCCCGCCCCCCACCCCACCGGAGTTGCATCACCCCACCCGGAGTTGCATCAAGTTCCCGGCCTGCTGGGCGTCGAATTTGATGCAGTTCGGCTGGTGAGGGCCAGACGGACGTTGCGCAGGAACAGATCTCGATGTCGCTGTAGCAGCTGCCGCGTCGCCCGGTGAACGTCGTAGCCCGCGGCGATCAGGGCTGCGGTGCGCTCGTGGTCCGACTCGAAGGCGGCTCGATCCCCGTGGTAGCGATAGGTGTCGGTTTCGACCACGACGCGCTGGGCCGGCCAGAGGAAGTCCACCAGGTACCCGTGGACGAGAACATTCACAGCGGGCGCCGGCAAGCCCTCTTCCCGGCAGAGGGCAAGGAAATCGACCTCCAGGCCCGATCGGGCGTCCCGGGCGTGCGGATGGATCCGGTGGACGACCGCCCGGAGTCGTCCTATGCCTTTGTGACCCCGGGATGAGCCCACCAGGCTCACCAGCTGCGGCCAGTGCAATTGACCGGTTCGGTCCGCGGCCACGACTGCCCGCTCCAGTTGTTTCATGGTCAGGTGCCTGGCCATATCGCGCAGACTCCTCTCCAGACTGGTAAATGGAATTCCCCGCTCCTCCGTGATGTGATCGGGCGGCAGAGACCGCGTCTGGTGGAGGCGAATCCCTGTCCTCGGGTACCACTCCCCGCCGGATCGCCGCAGCACGTCCACCGGTCCCCGAGACCCACGCACCGACCACAGGTCCAACGCGCTGGCGTGCGACAGGACCGCGCCGGGACCGCAGGCAAGCACCACGCTGATCCAGTATCCCTCCTGGCTGAGCCGACGATGTCCCAACGCAAACACCCCTCTGTAGAGGGGGATCAGAAGACGCGCATTGACTCTGTGTCGGATCAAATCCTCCCCCACACCCAGGACCTGCAGCTGCCTCAAAGCGACGACCCCGTGCTGACGTTCGGCCAGGGCCCGGATCGCGTCCGTCGCCAGACGGTTTTTCACCCGTCGCCCGCCTTCGAAGCCCGAACTGCATCGAGTTGACCGCCCACCGGGCATAGAACTTGATGCAGTTCGTGGGAGGGGGACGTAGTCGGGTCGTGGACAGGCCGCGGCATGGCCCGACACTCGCCGACTCGGCCACACGTGTGGCGCCCACGCCGCTACGTCATTGGAACGCGACCGCCACCCATCTCAAAAGCGGCTTACTCGACGTCAGCCTCGGCCTTGGGTGCCTCGCCGGGGTTCTTGCGTGGGACGAGAACCAGCCTCTTGAACTCGGCCACGAGGAGGCCGTCCTGGTTGAGGACCCGGGTGTGGACCTTGACCACACCGCGATCGGGCTTCGATTTGGACGGCTTGACGTCGAGGACCTCCGTCTCGCAGAAGAGCGTGTCTCCGTGAAAGACCGGATTCGGATGGCTCAGCTCTTCGGTCGCGAGGTTGGCGATCGCCTTGCCGGAGATGTCGGAGACGGACATCCCGAGCGCCAGCGAGTAGACCAGGGGACCCACCACCACGTTCCGGCCCTGCTGGGAGCCCTGCGCGTAGACGTCGTTGAGGTGGAGCGGGTGGTGGTTCATCGTGATCAGGCAGAAGAGGTGGTCATCGGACTCAGTCACCGTCTTCGCGGGCCAGTGTTTGTAGACGGCGCCTACCTCGAACTCCTCGAGATAGCGGCCATAGCTGTGGGCGCCGGTCGCCTCGCGCGACGCCTGGTCGGTGGTCAGCTCGTATGCCTGGTCTGTCATCTGTCTCGGATTCTCCTCTTGTTTGACGGCGCGATGCTAGCCGACGGGCTGGCCCAGAGTCCGGGCGAAGCTCTAGGCTTTTCGCGCCGATGAGCACAGATCGTCGGAAGAGCCGAGGACCGGCATCCATCGCTCGCAAAGAGGTGCGCTTCGGAGCTGTGCTCGCCGGCGTGCTGGTGATCGGACTCCTCGCCTGGCTGATCTTCCACGACGGCGGGGACTCGGGGACGCAACCCGGCGGACCCGAATCGGCAACGGTGGAATCGCTTCGCGAAACCGCCTCGTCAAGTGGCATGCCCATCTACTGGGCCGGCCCGCAGAACGGCGCGGAACTGGAGCTGACGAACGCTGAAGGCGGGAAGCGCGTCTATGTCAGGTACCTGACGGGCGGAGCGCAGCCTGGCGACCCGCGTCCGAAATTCCTGACGGTCGGGACGTACGTATTCCCCGACGCCACCCGCGCCCTGAAGCGACAGTCGCGTGAAGTCGGCGGGGAGCTGCGCACCGCGCCCGGTGGCGCGACCGTCTACGTCAACCCGGACAGGCCGCAGAGCGTCTACCTCGCCTACCCGGGAGTCGAAGTCGAGATCGAGGTCTATGACCCGAGCCCGCAGCGCGCGCTGAACCTGGTCACCGCGGGACAGATCGTCCCGGTCAGCTGAGCTCTCAGCCCTCGACCAGCTCCAACCAGTCCAGTCGCCTGTCGCATAGCTTCTGGCTTCGAGCCGGCGAGACCGAGAGGATCGGCTCGGCGCCGCTGACCGGGCGCAGGACCAGCGGGCCCACTGGTTCCTGTGGAACGTCGCTGCCGGGGCGCCAGCCTCCCCTCGTGTAGTCAAGTTCGACCTCGTTCGCCCCCGGCCTGAGGGCCGCCTGCCCGAGGGAGACGTACTGCCCATCGTTGTTGAGCTGGCCCGTGACCCTTTCGACGCGCTCTCCGTCGAGCCGCAATTCGAGGCTGCCCGCGATGCTTCCCCCGAGCCAGAATTCGTATTCCCCCGCTTTGGGCTGCATCAGGATCAGTGAGAGCGTGCCATTGTCGCTGGGCGTCACGAGCCGCGGATCAACCGGGTCCGCGGCCCAGCCTGCGGGCAGCCGCTGGGTTCCGAGAGGGACGAACCGGAGAGGTGGCGCCAGAGCGGCGAGCATGCGGGCGCCTGCCGGCGCCCGTGCGGCCAGCCCGGTTACGGTTCCGCACTCGGGAACGTTCCCGGGGTCGAGACCCGAGCCCAGTCCGACGTGTTCGATCACGCCGGAGGTGCCGGCCGAGGGGGGTCGCTGCCAGACTTCGTAGAAGTCCCCCTGCCGGCGGAGCGCGTACGGCGAGGGAGGCCGGCTCTGCGAAGGGGACCGCCGGAGGACGAGCGTCCGGTAGACGATGAGCCCGTCGAGGGCAAGCCTGTCGGTGTCCGCGAATTCACCCTTTTCGAGCATCCCGCCGGAGGCCAGCGGCACCTCTCTCCGGCGCAGCTCGGAGGCGCCTTCTGGTTCCTCCCGGCGGAGGAAGTGGCGAACTCCGTAGGGCTGGTACTCGGTCATCAGGGTCGGGCCCTGCCCGGCGAATTCATCCCCGATCTGTTCCAGCTCGACCAGCTGGGCACGCGGCGCAAGCCAAACCTCGCGGTAGGCGAGGACATTCGACCAGAGAACGCCGGCGACGATCAGTCCCCCGAGGACAGCCGCCTCGAATCGGCGTCCGCTGCGGACCAGCGCCGCGACCCCGAGACCGGCCGCAAGCAGCACCGCGGGTGAGGCGGCGGCAAGCGCCTTTCCACCGTTCCAGGGCGACCCGAGCGCGTAGAGGACGAGGGATCCGACCAGGATCCCGACGACGTAGATGGCGGGAGCGATGGCTCTGCGGCGGGCCATCTCGACGAGACCCCAGGCCGCGGCCGCAATCGCCAGGACGATGAGGACAGCCGTCACGAAGGCGTCGTCCGGAGAGAGCCGGAAGTCGCCCACCGGCCAGATGCCGACGACCTGGGCCAGCTTCAGCGGCGCTATCAGGTTGCCGAGCGCCCCGGCGTCGGTCAGCGGGTCGCTCACCGCCGGAGCGAGCGTGCCCGTGGCCAGCAGCGGAATCGAGAGGACCACGACCGCCGCCACGAAAAGAGCCGACCTGCGCACCAGCGAAGTTCGGTCGGCGCGCCATGCGACCAGAGTGGCCAGACCCAGGGCGGGCACGAGCCAGGCGACACCGGCCGGGGTGAGCACCGCGGCGAGCGCCGCGATCGCAATGGCCGGGGGCAGCATCGCCCGGGCCTCGATCGGACCCCTCAGCGCCGGTGCGAGAAGGGCCACGGAGGTGGCGAGCAGTGCGGCCGCCGCCACCTCCTTGACGCCGCCCCAAAGGTAGTAGCCGTAGAGCAGGGCCGGTTGTGCCGCGACAAAAGCGACGGCGGCCCGCAGCCAGCGGCTTTCCACGAGCGGGCCCGCCAGCTCCCAGAGGGCAAGTAGGAGCGCCACGGCGAGCAGCGCCATGTACGGCTGGAAGAGCCATGCCGCGTCGATCGAGACGAGGTCATGGCCGATCCCCAGCGGCAGAAAGACCCCGAATGGGTAGCCGGCGCCGATGTTGAGGGCGATCGTGGCCTCGAAGCTGGAGGGGGCAAGGCTCGAGGTGTCGAGCCCGCGTTCCATTACCTGATCGGTGATCGCGAGCCAGGTCGAGGTGTCGTCGAGCTTGATATAGCCGGCGAAGGTCGCGTCACCTGAGAGGACGACCGGTGCCGCGTAGACGAGGAAAATCGCAAGGGCCGCCGCGACCAGCCACCCTGCGAGACGCCCGCGTCTCCAAGGGGGCGAGAGCAGGAGCCCGGCGGCCGCCGCGATCACGATCGTTGCTGTGGTCAATCCCGGGATGCCGAGTACGACCGGTACCTGAGCCAGGACGATGACAGTGGCCAGGCCAACCGGTACGAGCAGGCTTCCCTTAATGCTGGTCCCCGCCGCACGCTCCAGCAGAAGCCCGCAGCCCAGCGAGAGCAGGGCCAGCAGGATCGGAAAGACGACCCAGGCCCCGAGCAAACTCAAGGCCTCGTCGCGTTCACCGCGCCCCCGGCTACTGGGTGAGCGTGATCGCCCAGCGGGCCGAGCCCCAACCGATCGGGCCACTGGCCGGGGTGACCTGAAGCGCGATCAGGTCGCCAACGGCAAACGTGACGGAATGAGTCGCGTCATTGCAGGACGTGTTGGCTCCCCCGCCTTCGATTTTGCAGGTCACAGCGGTGTTCGCCCCGTTTTTCCGGATCGTGAAGGTCCAGGAATTACCCCCGGGTGCGGTCGCGAGATTGACCGCAAGATTCGCAACCGTGCCAGCAACCGGCACCACCTGACGGACACTCGTTTCGGTTTCGTTCGACTGTGTCGTCAGAAATGGGCCGAGATACGAGGTGTTCACGTTGCTGACCGCATTCGTGGTTGTCAGCCCGGCGATGAGCATCCTGCTGGCGCCGGTGGAACCGGTCGTGCCCGTCGGCCCGGTGGAACCGGTCGTGCCCGTCGGCCCGGTGGCGCCCGTCGCCCCAGTCGGGCCGGTAGCTCCAGTCGGGCCGGTGGGTCCGGCTGGGCCAGTGGGTCCTGTTGCGCCGGTAGGTCCTGTTGCGCCGGTAGGTCCGGTTGCCCCGGTGTCGCCGGTCGGGCCCTGTGGGCCCGTGGGCCCTTCTGGTCCGGTCGGACCGGTCGGACCGGTCGCCCCCGTGAGACCCGTCGCCCCGGTGTCGCCCGTCGGCCCGGTTGCTCCGGTGGCGCCCGTGGGACCCTGTGGGCCAGTTGGCCCGGTGTCGCCCGTGGCGCCGGTGTCGCCTTTGGGCCCGGTCGGGCCGGTGTCGCCCGTCGGCCCGGTTGCGCCGGTGTCGCCCGTCGGACCCTGTGGGCCAGTTGGCCCGGTGTCGCCTGTGGCGCCGGTGTCGCCTTTCGGCCCGGTGGGGCCGGTGTCGCCCGTCGGGCCGGTGGGGCCGGTGTCGCCCGTCGGCCCTGTTGCTCCGGTGTCGCCTTTCGGCCCGGTTGCTCCCGTGGGGCCCTGGGGGCCGGTCGGGCCTGTGTCGCCAGTTGCGCCGGTGTCGCCTTTCGGCCCGGTGGGGCCGGTGTCGCCCGTCGGCCCTGTTGCTCCGGTGTCGCCCGTCGACCCTGTTGCGCCGGTGTCGCCCGTGGGGCCCTGGGGGCCGGTCGGGCCTGTGTCGCCAGTTGCGCCGGTGTCGCCTTTCGGCCCGGTTGCTCCCGTGGGGCCCTGGGGGCCGGTCGGGCCTGTGTCGCCAGTTGCGCCGGTGTCACCTTTCGGCCCTGTTGCGCCGGTGTCGCCCGTGGGGCCCTGGGGGCCGGTCGGACCTGTGTCGCCAGTTGCGCCGGTGTCGCCTTTCGGGCCGGTGGCGCCGGTGTCACCAGTGGCGCCAGTGTCGCCTTTCGGCCCGGTCGGGCCTGTGTCGCCCGTGGTTCCGGTGTCGCCTTTCGGCCCGGTTGGGCCCGTGTTGCCTGTGGGCCCGGTTGAGCCCGTCGCCCCTGTCGGCCCGGTTGGGCCGGTCGCCCCTGTCGGTCCGGTTGGGCCCTGTGGGCCGGACGGACCTGTGTCGCCAGTTGCGCCGGTGTCGCCTTTCGGCCCGGTGGGACCGGTGTCACCGGTGGCGCCAGTGTCGCCTTTCGGGCCTGTTGCGCCGGTGTCGCCCGTGGGGCCCTGGGGGCCGGTCGGTCCCGTGTTGCCTGTCGGCCCGGTCGGGCCCGTCGCCCCTGTCGGCCCGGTTGGTCCCTGTGGACCCGTCGGCCCGGTGGCGCCTGGGCTACCAGCCGATCCGGTGGGCCCCGTGTTTCCCGTCGGGCCGGTGGTTCCCGTGTTCCCCGTCGCCCCGGTATTGCCGGTCGCCCCGGTATTGCCAGTCGGTCCGGTATTGCCGGTCGGTCCGGTATTGCCGGTCGGTCCGGTGCTGCCGGTGGGGCCCCGGGCGCCGGTCGCGCCGCCGTTGCCCTGACCGCCAACTGGCCCCGTGGGACCAGGCGGACCCTCGGCATTCCAGGTCATTTTCCGCTCGAAGCCCTTGCACTTCCCGTTCGTGGGGATCCGCACCGAGCCCTTCAGCACCTTGCCCTTCTTCTTCTTCGCGACACAGGCTGTGATGACTTCGGCCCGTGCGGACTGCGTCGTCAGCGCAAGGAGCATCGCCAGCCCCACGCTCAGCGCAAGGACAAACCGGATGCGCCGGCGAATGGAGGCGTTCGGTTGGAGAGTCGTCATGGCAGAGAAGTCCCTTCCTTGCCCGCCGCCGCCTCCACGCAGGGGAGCCAAGTCCGTCACTTCAAAAAACCTGTTTGTAGTCAGTCAGCTTTGAGCCAAACCTGGCTGAATCATGTAGCTCAGATCGGACGGATATTCGAGTTCAGGTCAATGAACCCTTTTCAGGCGAGCCCGCTGCTCCTGTCGCTCCACCACCTGGACGATCAGCTTTTTCACATTGGCGTCGCCGACGGCCTTGATGTGCCCGGTTTCCACCGCCCGGCGGTAGGTCTTGATCGTGCCCCGCTCCGCAAGCTCATTGAACTGCGGCCGGTCTATCTGGACCAGGACCCTCTCGTCCTGCGCGAGGTCCTTCCTGATGGCCGGGCCGGGCAGCTCGACCCGGTAGAGCTGGATGTCTCCCCGCCCCTTCAATTCGAGCCCGAAGACGAGTTTCAGCTTCTGGAGGGCAGGGACTTCGGCCTGAAAGCGCTCGACCGCGGTCCTGATCAGCTCCTGGGTTGAGGCCATGTGCCAGCACGATAGTGGGCCTTGACCCGAGCCGCGCCCAGGGCCCTCGCATAGACGGCCACCTCGTCGATCAAGCCTCGGAAGGCACCGTCTGATCCTCTAGCCGAGCCGATGTCGAATTGGTTCGCCCGGTGGGCGATCGAGCCCGAGCCGGCTGCCTTTGCGACCTCGACCCCATCGACGAAGAGCCGCTGGGTGCCCCCGTCGAAGGTGCCGACCACGTGGTGGGCCTTCCCACGGACGAGCAGCTTGGCCCGTGCCCGCACACGGCTGCGACCACCGCGCCGGACGATCGAGAACACGAGGTGGTGCCCATCGAGCTTGAGCGAAGAGGAGCCCCTCCCGCCGGCGATCAACGCAAAGCTGCCGGGTGCCGGAAGCCTTGCGGGCTTGACCCAGGCCTCGACCGAGGTGTGGCGCCCAGCGCGCCGCCGAGCAACGTCGCGCTTGTCCGCTGCAGCCCGGACTGCACGACCTCGACGTTATCGCTCGACACGCGAAACGAACGAGGCGTGCGGTCAGATCTTGTGTCTCTGCAGGAGCTTTTTGCCGATCACCATGCGCTGGATCTCGGAGGTCCCCTCGCCGATCAGAAGCAGCGGCGCATCGCGGTAGAGGCGCTCGATCTCGTACTCCTTCGAGTAGCCGTAGCCGCCGTGGATGCGGAACGCCTCCTCGACGCACTCCTTCCCCGTCTCGGAGGCGAGCAGCTTTGCCATCCCGGCCTCGAGGTCGGAGCGCTCGCCGGCGTCCTTGAGACGCGCCGCCTTGCGGGTCAGCAGGCGCGCCGCCTCGACCTTGGTCGCCATGTCCGCGAGCTTGAACTGGATCGCCTGATGCTGGGCGATCGGCTTGCCGAAGGTCTTGCGCTCCTGGCTGTAGCGGAGCGCCAGCTCGAGCGCCCGCTGGGCGATCCCGACGCCGCGGGCGGCGACGTTGACCCGCCCGACCTCGAGCGCGTCCATCATCTGCACGAAGCCCTGGCCCAGGCCCTCCTCCTCGCCGCCGAGGATCCGCTCGGGCGGGCAGCGATAGCCGTCATAGACGAGCTCGGTCGACTCGACGCCCTTGTAGCCCATCTTCTTGATCTTCGGCGGAATCGTCAGCCCCGCGAAGTCCCCCTCGTTGACGTCCTTCCAGGGCTCCTTCTCCGTGATGAAGCAGGTCATTCCCTTGTAGGGCGGGTCCGCCTTCGGATCGCTCTTCATCAGCACGAAGACGACGCCCGAGCCGAGGCCGTTGGTCACCCACATCTTCTGCCCGTTCAGCTCCCAGCTGCCGTCCTCGGCCTTCTTCGCGGTGGCCTTGATTCCCTGCACGTCGGAGCCGACCTCCGGCTCGGAGAGCGAGAAGGCGGCGCGGATCTCGCCGCTGGCCATCTTCGGCAGGAAATGGTCGCGCTGCTCATCGGTGCCGAACTTCATCAGCAGGTAGGAGCCGATGAAGTGGGTGTTGACGACGCCCGAGATCGATATCCATCCGCGCGAGAGCTCTTCGACGATCATCGCGTAGGTCGTCAGGTCGAGGCCCATGCCCCCGTACTGCTCGGGGATCGTGACGCCGAACAGGCCGAGCTCCTTCATCTGCTCGACGATCGGCTCCGGAAAGGTGTCCTCGTGGTCGTAGTGCTCGGCGTTGGGGATGATCTGCTCGTCGACGAACTGGCGCACCATCTCGGTGATGTCGCGCTGGATCTCGGTCTGTTCGCTGCGAGCAGCTGCCTCTACTGCCATCTCACCTGCTTTCTCGAGGGTGGCGGAGGGCGAAGGATATCGGCGCGCGAGAGGTTCAGCTCGCGCGTCTGGAGCCCGGCCTGACCCGAGCCTCGCAGGCCCGGTCCAGATCGGCCAGGTAGACGAGAACGGCGTGTGCGGCGAGCTGCTCGACCGTCACGCCCTCGACCTCGCGCGCCTCCCGCTCGAGAACCGACTCGAGCTGCGGGTCGACGCCCAGCTCGACCAGCTCGACCGGCCGCTCGGCCAGCCTCTCGCCCAGAAAGCGCGGGTATCGGGGAGGCCGCGTGCCGGAGCGGAGCATCTCGACGTAGTGCCGGAGGGCGCCATGGACACCGACGGCAACCTCACATCCGAGGCGCTCTTCGATACCGGATCGCGCGAATCTGCCGAGACTGACGTTCATTTTCCCTGCAGATCCAACTGTTCGGCCGTGCGGCGCTTTCACTCCGAGGCGCCCAATCATCCTAAGTTCAATCCCCCCAGGGCGAAGCGGCTGAAATTCGGATGACCCGGGCTCATTGCGAGAGGGGCACCCGCTGAAGGCGGCGAAGGCGCTCGGCGACCTGATCGGCTCGAGCGCTGAAGTCGTCCATCGGGTCCCCCGAAAACGACCCGTCGGAAGCCGAGTGGTCGGTGGTCGAGGAGGGCCGGCCGGGGGGCGGGACGATGCGCCGCCGCACCGAGGAGGCGACCGCGGCGCTTGCCCGCTGCGCGAGGTTCGCCGCCCGCTTTGCCTGCTCGGCGGCGTCGAGCGCCGCCGCGCCGACTGTCATCACCGCCGCTTCGGAGGCGCGCGCCGTCGCAACCGCCTCATCGATTCGACCGACAAGCTCGGTGATCGTCGGCGGAGCGGCCTCCGCCGGAAGCCGCCATTCATCGGTGCTCGCACCCGCGGCTGGATCCATGTCCCCCTCATACGGCGGCGACGAACCGATCCCTGCGCCGATCAACGAATGTCCTGTCCCGCTAGATTTCCGGGCCGCCATGAGAAACCCCAGAGACTTCTTCGAGCCATTGGCGATCGGCGCCCCCGAGCCGCTCCGCGAGATACCAGTCACGCCCTCGCGGATGATCCACTTCCTCGACTTCTCCAACGAGAAGATGGTCGCCAAGGCTGCCGACATCGCCAGCAAGACCGACATCCTGCTCGGCAATCTCGAGGATGCGATCCCGGTCGACCGCAAGGAGGCCGCCCGCCAGGGCCTGATCCAGGCGGCCAAGGAGTCCGACTTCGGCCAGACCTCGCTCTGGACGAGGGTGAATGCCCTGGAGAGCCCCTG
This sequence comes from Solirubrobacterales bacterium, assembly GCA_036406595.1. GTDB lineage: Bacteria > Actinomycetota > Thermoleophilia > Solirubrobacterales > 70-9 > VRUE01. The sequence continues at coordinate 26,111 of DASXAR010000063.1, forward strand.
GGTGCTCGACGACCTGACCACCCTGGTCGGCGAGATCGGCGACCAGCTCGAGGTGGTGATGGTGCCCAAGGTCGAGGGCGCCTGGGACATCCACTACGTCGATCGCCTGCTGGCCCAGCTGGAGGCCAGAGCCGGCCTCGAGCGGCCGATCCTTGTGCACGCGATCCTCGAGACGGCGCAGGGCGTGGTGAACGTCGAGGAGATCGCGGCCGCGAGCCCCCGCATGCAGGGGATGAGCTTCGGTCCGGCCGACCTCGCCGCCTCGCGACGGATGAAGACGACCAGGGTCGGCGGCGGTCACCCCGGGTACCGCGTCATGGAGGACCCGGCGGACCCCGAGAACCCCGAGAGCAACCGGGTCAGCGCCCAGCAGGATCCGTGGCACTACTCGATCGCCCGCATGGTCGATGCCTGCGCCTCGACGGGAATCCTCCCGTTCTACGGGCCGTTCGGCGACATCAAGGACACCGCCGGCTGCGAAACGCAGTTTCGCGCGGCCTTCCTTCTGGGATGCGTCGGCGCATGGTCCCTCCATCCGGTCCAGATCGAGATTGCGAAAAAAGTCTTCAGCCCGCCCGCCGAGGAGGTTCGCTTCGCCCGAAAGGTGCTGGAGGCGATCCCCGACGGCGCCGGCGTCCACATGATCGACGGCAAGATGCAGGACGACGCGACCTGGAAGCAGTGCAAGGTGATGGTCGAGTTGGCCGAACTTCTCGCACAGAAGGACCCGGAGCTGGCCGAGGCCTACGGGCTGTAGTTGCGGCCTGCGGCGGGCGCGCGGATAATCGCGGCATGCGCTGGTCGGTCCTGAGCCTGTTGGTAGCGCTGGCCTGCGCCTTCCCAAGCAGCAGCCTGGCCGCCACGCGGTTCGTCGCGAACGGTGGTCTCGACAACACCGACTGCACGAGCTCCGGGGCGCCGTGCGCGACCGTGAGTCACGCCACGGAAGTGGCGGCGAACGGCGACACGATCCAGATCGCGGCCGGCGTCTACAACGAATCCGTCCAGACCGGCAAGGTGCTGACTTTCGTCGGGGCGGGGGCCGGCACACTCGGCGGCATTCCGGCCGCCACCCTGATCCGTGGGCCGGCGGGGAGCAGCTCCTCAGGCTCCCCGGCGCTGGTGCTGCCAAACGGCGGAACCGTGAAATCCCTGCGCGCCCAAGGGGGACAGGGAGACAACGCGGCCGAAATCTCCGGCTTCAACGGCGGAGAAGGAATCGTCTATCACTCGGGCGCGCCGGGGGCATCGGCCCTTCGTCTCGAAGACGCCGTCGTCGTCGGGGGCGCCGGGGGTAATGGGGCCATCGTGCCGGGTGGCGGTGGCGTCGGGATCGATGCGGAAAGCGGCCCGGGAGGGGTCGCGTTCACCTCCGAGGGCAGTGAATTCGCCGGAGGCTCGGGTTTCGGTGGAGCCGGCGCGGTCTGGGTGTCCGGCCAGGGAGCAACGGCGACGCTCTTGGACTCACGGCTGGGCGACGTCGGGCCGGCGGGATCGGGGATCACCGGCTTCAACGGGGCCGCGGTGACGCTCGAATCGGTCGACGTCGACGTCGCGCGACCGGCCGCGACCATCTACGAGGGGACGATGAGGATCGTCCGCAGCCGGCTCGAGGGAGGCTTCGCGCTCAGTGTCGAAACGAGCTCGGGCGACCACGCCTCAGTGGACCTCATCGACAGCCTCGCCACCTCGACCGAAGCGGTGGCCGCTGACATCGACGCCGAAGGAGCCGGCTCCTCCTCCATTCTGAACGCCCAGGGCTCGACCCTGATCGCATTCGGGGGCATCGCAGCCGTCCGTGCCCTCCGCCGCGAAGGCGCCGACGCGGCGACCGCCACGCTGCGCAACTCGATCGCCCGCCACCTGCCGTCTGCGGGGAAACCGAATTTCGACCTCTTCGCGGACGGAGGCAGAATCGATGCGGACTTCTCGAGCTTCACGACGAGGGTCGAGGAAAACGGCGGCATCGTGTCCGCGCCGGGGAGCGCCGGCAACGTCGCCGGCGATCCGCTGCTCGCCGACCCGAGCAGGGGCGACTTCGCGCCCGCGCCCGCCTCACCGCTGATCGACCGCGGCGACCCGGGCATCGCCGGGGCGGGAGAGCTCGATCTCGCCGGATCGCCCCGGAGCCTGGACGGGAATCTCGACTGCGTTGCCGCCCCGGACATCGGCGCCTTCGAGGTGACTGGCCAGAGCGCGACCTGCCCAGACGCCCGGCCGGTCGTCTCCCGCTTCGGGATGACGAATCGCGCCTTCGCCCCCAAGGGCGGGCGCCGCAGCAAGCGCGCTCACGGCTCGGCAAGAGGCAAGCGCGTGAAGCACGGGACGAAGTTCACCTACACGCTCTCGGAGCCGGCACGGGTGAAGATCGCGATCGAGCGCAGGGCGCCGAAGAGGCGAAAGGGCGGGCGGCGCTTCGCGAAGGCGACGACGCTGACGTCGAGGAAAGGCGCGGGCCGCCAGTCCACTTCGTTCTCGGGCCGGGTCAGGGGCAGGGGGCTGAAGCCCGGTCGCTACCGGGCGACGATCGTCGCGACCGACGGCGCCGGCCAGACCTCGGCGCCGCGGCGGATCAATTTCCGAATCCTCCGCTGACCCCCACCCGACCTCAGCTTAGGTCGGTGAACGAACGCAGCTCGACGCCCCTCGCCGCGATCGCGGCCCTCACCGCCGGGTCGCAGAGAGTGCGCAGCTCCAGCTCGCGCTCCGGACCATAGGACGACTCCGCCTCGACTCCGATGCCGGGATGGCATCCCAGCTCCGTCCAACCGCCGGGCAGGGCCTCGATGATCTCGATGAGGCGCCCCACCGAGACGTTCTCGGGGGATGGCCTGCCGCCTCTGCGACCGTAGAAGCCGCCCTCGAAGCGGATCCGCCCCGCGCGTAGGGGAATTCCGAGCTCGGCGGCGATCGCGCCGGCGGCCGAGGCGACGGGCCCGCTCCTGTGGACGTGGTGATGCGAATCGATATGGCTTGGATCGCGGCCGATGAGGCGGCGGAACGCCGTCAGCTGCGACCTGCACTCGGCGGCCCCGGATTCGCTCGCAACCTCGAGGTGTAGCCCGACCGACATGGAGGTGAGCCCTGCCGCCATCTCGGCCCCGGCTGCGGCCGCCGGCCGCCGCACCATCAGGCTCGCGCTGGTGACGATGCCGCGCCGGTGCGCCTCCGCGATCCCCTCGTTGACGCCGGGAGACATTCCGAGATCGTCGGCGTTGACGACCAGGCGCGGAATCGGATCATTCATCGCCGGCCGCCTACCCGTTAGTCGGCGGGAGCGCACCGCAGAACCTGCACCCGGTCGCTCCCTGAAGCGAAAAACGGCCGCCGCCCGGCTGCAACGCGCTAACGTGTTTCTGGGTGGCCGCCGATACGCAGTATTGAAGTCGACTCAACGAGCAAGACAACTTTAGGAGCCGCGCCGCGTTTCTAAAGAAGCATCACGAAACCGGGCCTCCACTCCCCCGCCACCGAAAGCCCAGCCACCACATGCGCCCGACAGCAGAGCTGCCTCTAGATCGTCCCCTTCCCGAACCCCCCAAACGCCGTGAAGCGATCGTCCAGGACAGACCCACCCTGGGCAGCCTGCCCCGAACGAGCCGTGGGCTCGGGTGGTGGCTTCTGCCGACGATCGACTTCATCGCCGCTGTCCTGGCGCTGGTTGGCGTGGCGCTCGCGAGCGGGGTCAACATCTTCCCCGCTCTTCCGCTCTCCCCTCTCCTCCTGGTCGGCGTAAACGGCGCCCTGGGCGTCTACGGCTCGCGGCCCACCAAGGGAGTGTTCGGCGGCGAGAACGGGATGGCATGGCCGGTGATCCGGCTTCTGGCTGCGGCGCTCTTCGCCTGGTCGGCGTCCCTGCTGGCGCCTTTGAGCGCTGCCTACCAGCTCAGCCTCTGGACGCTTTTCGTCGTCATGGACGGCTCCGCCCGGGCCATCGTGGCTCCGTATCTTCAGAAGCTGGATCGGGTCGAGCGATGGGTGCTTGTCGGGGACCACGCGACCGCCGAACGGCTGCGCGCCTACGCGCCACTGCGAGCCTACGCCAGCATCGTCTCCACGATCACGCCGCCGGTGGAGGGCGAGGACGAGGATCGCTCCCGCGTCTCGACTCTCGAGGTCATCGACCGCTACGGCGCGGACCGCGTGGTGATCGGCACCCAGCACGCCGACGACGAGGGCCTGCTCGACCTCGTTCGCGAATTCAAGTCGATGGGGATGCCGGTCAGCATGCTGCCCCGCCCGCTCGACCTGCTCGAGGCGCCGGTCGCGACTCCAAGCCAGGTGGGTGGCGTTCCGCTGATCGACGTTCAGGCGCTGGCGACCCGCAGGTCGGTGCCGTACTCGGGCCCGGACCGACGCAGAGAACGGCGCACGCTGGTGAGCGTGGTCGTGCCCGCCATGAACGAGGAGAAGAACATCGGCCACGTGCTGAGCCGCCTTCCGGACGACATCCACGAGGTGATCCTGGTCGATGGAAACTCCCAGGACGCCACGGTCGAGGCGGCCAGCCGCGCCTACCCCGGAATCCGCGTGCTGACGCAAAGTGGCCGCGGCAAGGGCGACGCCTTCCGGACCGGATTCGCGGCGGTCACCGGCAACCTCATCGTCATGCTCGACGCTGACGGCTCGGCCGATCCGGCCGAGATATCGCGCTTCGTCGAGGCGCTCGAGGCGGGCGCCGACTTCGCCAAGGGCTCCCGATTCCTGGAGGGCGGCGGCAGCGCCGACATCACGCCGATTCGGCAGCTGGGCAACGCCGTGCTTAGCGGCACCGCAAATCTCCTTCACGGAACCCATTTCACCGACCTCTGCTATGGCTACAACGCCTTCTGGGCCCGCTGCCTCCCCTTCATCTCGATCGATGTCCCGGGCTTCGAGGTCGAGACCCTGATCAACCTGCGCATCGCAGGGGCCGGGATGAAGATCACCGAGGTTCCCAGCTACGAGGCCGACCGGATCTCCGGGCAGAGCAACCTGAAGACGTTCCGCGACGGGTTCCGGGTTCTCGGCACGATCCTCAGCGAGGCTCGGCGGCGGCGCACGATCAGGCGCGGCCACCAGCCCGCCCCCTCCTCGGTAAAGGTCCGGGAAGCCGAAACCGCCTCGGCGGCCTGAGCGGCACGGGACATACCATCCTCGCGGCCGAGGATGGGATGGGCGCGCGGCGAATCCAGTCGCAATCGTGACCGAGACGATTCAGAACAGCGTCTCCGTGGTCGTTCCCAGTTGGAGCTGGGATCGCCGCGACCAGCTCGGGCGCTGCCTGCGAGCGATCGAGCGCCAGACCCTCGTCCCGGCTGAGACGATCGTCGTCATCGACCACAACCCGAGGCTGCTCGATTGGACACGCGAGGGATTCCCCGAGATGCATGCGATCCCGAACCGCCATCGCCGTGGAGTGGTCGGCTGCCGAAATACGGGGGTCGAGGCCGCGCGAGGTGACGTGGTGGTGCTCACCGACGATGACACCGAGGCCGAGCCGACCTGGATCGAGCGGCTCGAGTCCTGCTTCGCCGACCCCGCTGTGGTCGGGGTGACAGGCGAGCTGCTCCCCCAATGGGCCGGGGGGGAGCCCGCCTGGTACCCACCTGAGTTCTATTGGGTCTTCGGATGCAGCTACACCGGCCTGCCGGCCGAGGTCGCGCCGGTGCGCAATCCGATCGCCGCGAACATGGCGGTTCGCGCACGTCAGCTGCGTGAGATCGGCGGGTTCAGGGAGGGCGTCTCGCCGCGTCAGCTCTCGCACCGCGGCGTCGTCATCGCCGGAGGCCATGCTTTGGAGGACACCGAGCTCGGAATTCGGATCGGGCAGAGGTGGCCAGAGATGAGCTGGCTCTATCAACCCCACGCAACCGTGCGTCACGCGGTGACCCACGAGCAGGCGACGCTTGGATATCTCGTGCGGCGCAGCTTCGAGGAGGGCGCCAGCAAGGCACAGCTCGCCCAGCAGGTGGGCGCCCAGACCGGGCTCAGCTCCGAGCGCCGCTATGTCTCCGTCGTCCTCCCCCTGGGGTTGGCCCGAGGGATCTGGCAGACGTTGAAAGGCGATCGCCACGGCATCCTCCGCTCCCTCGCGATCCTGGTGGGACTGCTGAGCAGCGGGGCTGGATTTCTGGTCGGGGCTCTTTCCCGCGCCTGGCAGCGGTGGAAATGAGCAGACGCCGGCAGCGCCACGCGGAGCTGAGTCCCGCGGACTTCGCACCGTTGCGCGTCGTCGAGCTCGAGTTGGGCGAACCGCTGCCATCCCTGATGGAGGCGGGCGATTCCGCCGGGGGCGCGCACGCGGCAGCGCTCTGCCTCGTCCGGCTCCACGGCGCGTTTCTCGGTTCGGTGCACGTCGCGATCCCCGCCGGGGGCCTCGACCGCGACCTGCTCGCGCGATCGATCGGCTCCGAGCTTGGGGCCGAGATCGACCGTCACCTGCGACAGGATGGGCTGGAACCGCTCGACCACCTCGACGCCAGGGGAATCGGCCCAGCGGACGGGTCGCCCTGCACCGCGCCTTTCGAGGAGCTGCTCGAGCGGGCGCCGACCGTCTCGGTAGTGATCCCGACCCGCAACCGGCCCGGCTCGGCGCTGGAGACGCTGGAGACGGTGCTGCGCTCCAACTACCCGCCCGACCGCTACGAGGTGATCGTCGTCGACAACGCTTCGGGCGCCGACGAGCGCGTGGATCTTGCCGGCGTCGAGCCTCCGGCAGGCACCAGGGTGAGGATGCTCGCGGAGCCGGCGCCGGGAGGGTCCAACGCCCGCAACGCCGGCCTCCACGCTGCCACCGGGGAGATCGTCGCCTTCTGCGACGACGATGTCCTCGTCGATCCGAATTGGATCGCCTCGCTCGCCCTGGCCTTCGAGGTGGGCGACCGGGTGGGCGGGGTCGCCGGGCTGACGCTTCCTCGCGAGCTGGACACCCCTGCGCAGGTCTGGTACGAGGGCTTCGCGAGCGCCAACCGCGGGCATGACCTGCGTGTGCTGGACCGGCGCGACCCGCCCCCCGACCGGCCTCTCTTCCCGTTCACGGTCGGCGACCTGGGCTCGGGAGAGAATTTTGCCTTCCGCCGGGAGCTGCTGATCCAGCTCGGCGGCTTTGACCCGTCGCTCGGCTCGGCGACGCCAACCCATGGCGGTGAGGACGTCGAGGCCATGCTGCGGGTGCTGCTTGCCGATCGCCAGGTGATCTACCAGCCCCGTGCGATCGTGCGCCACGCCCACCAGCGGGACTTCGAGCAGTTCGAACGGAGGGTCTGGGGCTACGGCGTGGGGCTCTCCGCCTGCCTCACGAAGGTGCTTCTCCATCATCCTCGCCTGCTTCCGGAGCTCCTCCGGAAGCTACCGGGAGGCCTGGCCTACGCCCTCTCACCCAGCTCCCCCAAGAACGTGGACAAGCCCGCCGACTATCCGGGTCGCCTCACCCGGCTCGAGTTGCGCGGGATCGCCTACGGGCCGCTTGCCTATGTGCGAAGCCGAACAGGGCGGCGCAGGCGCCTGGCCCGAGCCCACCGAGATCCCGCTCCGGAGGCCCGACCGGACTCGATCCGGGCGCTGATCATCACCGACTCCTACTGGCCGCTGATCGGCGGCGCAAACCGCAGCATCGAACTGCTCGCGCACAGCCTCGCCCAACACGGCCACACGGTCGCGGTCGCGACCGCCTGGCAGGAGGGCGTGCCGTCGGTCGAGGACCAGGGCAGGGTCCGCGTCCATCGCCTGCGGGACCTGAGCAGCCGCATGCGGTGGATCTCCGAGGACCCCTACAAGCACAACCCCCCGCCGTTCCCCGACCCTGAGGCGATCTGGCGGCTGCGGAGACTGATCAAGGAGTTCAAGCCGGACATCGTCCACTCCTACGGTTGGCTCACCCATTCGGTCGCGGCCGCGCTCCTGGGCAAGCGCATCCCGCTGCTGCTATCCGCCCGCGGCTACGGAAACATCTGCGCGGTGCACAACCTTGCCCGCAACGACAGCATCTGCGAGGGGCCGGCCCCGCTGAAGTGCCTGGCGTGCTCGGCGAGGACCTACGGAGCCGCGAAGGGCACCGTGGGCGTTGCCGGAGTCTTCGGCTCCGGCCCGCTGCTGCGCCGCAAGGTGACGACCATCCACAGCGTCAGCAGCTTCGTGGCCAGGAAGATGGACCGCTACCTCCGCGTTCCGGCCGCCCGCAACGAGGTGATTCCAAACTTCCACGAGGAGATCGCCGGCGCCGAGGGCGACCGCGGCCTGCTCGCCAGGCTCCCGGAGGATCCCTTCATCCTCTACGTCGGCGCCTTCCGCCGGATCAAGGGCATCGAGGAGCTCTTCGACGCGTACCGCCGGCTGGATGACCCTCCCCCCCTCGTACTCGCGGGCACCCGGGCGCCGGACACGCCGGCCCGCTTCCCCGACGGCGTCGTCGTCGTCGAAGACGTTCCCTACCCGACCGTGCTCGCAATGTGGGACAGAGCCATGTTCGGCGTCTTTCCGACCCGGATACCCGAGGCGCTCGGCAATGTCGTCCATGAGGCGATGAGCCGCGGGCGCGCCGTGATCGGAACCCGGCCGGGCGGCCACGAGGACATGATCGACGACGGCGAGAACGGCCTCCTCGTCCCCGCCGGCGACTCTGCGGCGCTCGGGGAGGCGATGTCGTTGCTGATCGACGACGCGACGCTTCGCGAGCGCCTCGGTGCGGCGGCCCTCGAGCGGTCGAGCGATTACACGCCCGCGGTCGTGATGCCGCGGATGGAGGGCCTGTACCGCCAGACGATCGCCGACCACCGGAGGCCCCGCTCTTGAGGCGCCTCGCCGGGCGGGCCGGCAACGACCTGCTCCTGGTGGCCGTCAGCTCGGTGGCCTCGCTGGCCCTGATGGCACTGCCCATCGACGGCCTGGTAATCGGCCTCGTCCTGGTTCCGCTGACACTGGTCCTTCCCGGCTACGCGGTGGCCGCGATGCTGTTCCCGAGCCGGTCCCCGGCCGGCGCTGAGCGGGTCGTCTACGTCTTCGCCTTCAGCGTTTCAACCGCAGCGCTGGGCGGCCTGGTCTGGCAGCTCGCGTTCGGGCTCGGCCGCTTTGCCTGGGCCGGCATCCTGACCCTGATCACGCTCGCCTGCTGCGCGGTGGCGGCGCGCCGCAGGGCGACGCCTCGCCCCGGCCGGCGGGTCCCTCGACCGCAGCTGCATGGGCTGGACGCGCCGAGCGCGCTGGGTGCCCTGGCCGCGATCGGCCTGGCGATCTTCGCGATCTGGACTGCGGTCGACGGCCTCCAGGACCAGCGGGCCGACTCGAAGTTCACGGCGCTGTGGATCATTCCGCAGGAAGAAGAAGCGGGCGGCGTCGAAATCGGCATTTCAAACCATCAGGCAGCGGTTCACCGCTACCGGCTGACCGTGGAAGGCGCGGGGACCACGATCAGGGAATGGGAGGGCCGGCTCGGCTCTCGTCAGCAGCTTCGCCTCGACCTCGAGCCGTTCCTGATCCCTGCGGGAGCTCGGCTCGTCGTCACCCTCTATCGCGACGGCTCGCTCTACCGGCGGACGAAGCTGCAGACGGAGGTCGGGGCATGACGACGGTCGAAGTCGCAGCGGCCGCTCGCCCGGAGCGGCTTCGCGCCAGCCGCTTCGGCGCCTTTGCGCCGCTCGCGCTGCTGGCCGGCGGCGGGCTCGTGATGGTCGCCCTCGGGAACAACGCCGCCCGCGAGGAAGCCGGCGGCGCGCAGGTGCTCTTCTGGGCCGGCCTGATGTTGATCTATGCCCCGATCGCCCTCCGTCTCCTCTCGCCCTCCACGTCGCGAAGGGAGGCGATGGCGCTCTCGGTCCTGCTCGGAGCGGCGCTCTACATCGTCAAGCTCCTCTACAACCCGACCGGCTTCATACCCCACGACGAGATGGCGTCCCTGCGCCAGATGTGGGAGCTGCTCGAAACCGGAGGCTTCTTCTCCCACAACCCGATCGTGCAGGGCTACGCCGGATACCCGGGGCTCGAGGCCGTGACCGCCGCTCTCTCGCAGATCTCGGAGCGCAGCATCTTCGTCGCGGCGATGATCGTGATCGGCGCCGCCCGGGTGATCCTGATGCTCGCGCTCTTCCTCTTTCTCGAGCGGGTCAGCGGCACCCACCGGGTCGCCGCCGTCGGGGTTGCCGTCTACGCGTGCAACCCGAGCTTCCTCTACTTCGACTCGCAGTTCGCCTACGAGTCGCTGGCCCTGGCGATCGGAGCGGCGCTGCTGCTCGTCGCGCAGCGCTGGACCGACGCGGACCCGCCGCAGCGGACCACGAACCGGAGCGGCGTCCTCGCCGCGATGGCCGTGCTGGCGGCGACCCTGGTCACCGTCCACCATCTCACCGCCTACGCGCTGAGCGCCTTCCTCCTCACCTGGGCGGTGCTGATCCATCTTGGGCGGCGGAGCGCCGTCAACTCGCGGTTCCCTCCGACCCGCGCCCGAGACCCCTCGAGAGCGGCGGGCTTCAGGTGGTTCGAGGGACCGGGGCTGCCGGCGGTCTTCGTCCTCGTAGCGGGCGCCCTCTGGCTGATCTTCGTCGCCGGAGACGTGACCAGCACCGAGCTCGGCTCGGTCTTCCGCAACGCCTTCAATTCGGTCGCCGACCTGATCAGCGGCCAATCGGGCACCAAGACGGTCTTCGGCGCCGGTCAGGGCGAGGCGAACACGACGATCGCCCGGCTGCTCGGGGTCGCCTCGATCATCCCGCTTCTATTCGTAATCCCCTTCGGCCTGCGCCGGGCATGGCTTCGGGTGGACTCGAGCGCCGCATGGAGGGCGCTCTCGCTGGTCGCCCTGCTATATCCCTTGACGCTCGGCCTCCGCCTCACCCAGGCCGGCACGGAGACCTCGCAGCGAGCGTCGGAGTTCGTATTCGTCGGCCTCGGCTTCGTCGCCGGACTGATCATCGCGGAGCTCCGTCCGCTCTCTGACCCGCTGCGCCGCGCCGCGCGGCTGCTGGGACTCGCGGCGATCGCGACAATCGCCTTCATCGGCGGCTTCATCATCGGCGAATCGCCGATCACCAGGCAGCCCGGGCCGTTCCTGGTGGCCGGTGAGTCCCGATCCCTCAGCCCCGAGGGGCTCGCCGCGGCCCGCTTTGCCGACCAGCACCTACCGCCCCGCAGTCGCATCCTCGTCGATCGGGTCAACGGCACGCTCCTGGGCGGGCTGGGCCACCTCGACCCCGTGGTCGGCGAAATCAACGGGATCCCGGTGTCCCGGGTCTTCTTCAGCCGGACCTATGAAAGCCGAGACCAGGAAGTGATCAGCGAGGACGCGATCGAATACATCGTCGTCGACCGCCGTTTCATCGACGTCCCCCCCTCGTCCAACTTCTACTACGAAGCCGGCGAGCCCTCGGGCGGTAACGCGATCAGCAGGGAAGCGATCCAGAAGTTCGGGGCCCTGGATGGCCTCGACCGGATCTACGAAAACGGGCCGATCGCGATCTATGACACCGCCAACCTGAGGTCTCGGCGAGAACCGTGAGGCGGTGGATCGGCGCCATCGACGCGCGGGTGCGCGCCGCCATCAGGGACAACCGCTCGCTGCTCGGCAACGCCGCCTCGATGGTCGGGACCGCGGTGGTCACGTCGCTGCTCGGCGCCGCCTTCTGGTGGCTCGCCGCCCACGAGTTCAGCAAGGATGCGGTCGGGCTCGCGAGCGCAGCGATCTCCGCGATGACGCTGCTCGGCTTCATGGCGACGGTCGGATTGGGGACCCTGCTGATGGGGGAGCTTCCGCGGCTGGAGCAGGGCCACAGGTCGGTGATCAACGCGGCCCTGCTCACCTCGGGCTCGATCGGCGCCGCCCTGGGCCTGGCCTTCGTCCTCATCGCGCCCGTCGCGTCCTCAAACTTCGACCCGCTCACCCAGACCTGGGCGGCCGCGCTGGTGTTCGTGATCGGCGTCGGGCTGACCGCACTGACCTTCGTCCTCGACCAGGCGCTGATCGGGCTTCTTCGCGGCGGGCTACAGCTCAGCCGCAACATCGTCTTCAGCGCCGTCAAGCTTGCGGTGCTGATCCCGGTCGCCACCCTGATCGCGGATGCCGGACCGGCGTGGGTCTACGGCACCTGGACCGCGGGGATCGCCGTCTCGATGATCGTCCTGGCCCGCTTCTACCGGGCCCGCGAGGGAGACCCTCTCGGCCCGGACTTCCGGCTCCTGAGGCAGTTGCGGGTCCACGCCGCGACACACCATGCGGTCAACCTGGCGCTCCGCACGCCGGAGCTGATGCTGCCGATCGTCGTGGTCACCTTCCTCTCTGCGTCGGCGAACGCGAGCTTCTACATCGCCTACATGATCACGGGGTTCATGTTCTTCGTGCCGCTCTCGCTGAGCACGGTTCTCTACGCCGTCGGCTCCGGGGAATCGCGGCGCCTCGCCGACCGGTTCAGGCTCACCGTCTACGTATCGCTGGGCTTCGGCGTCGTCTCCAATCTGGCGCTTCTCGTGCTGGGTGGCCCGCTGCTCGAGATATTCGGCGCCAGCTACGCAAGCGAAGCGACCGGCACCCTGCACGTCCTCGCCCTCGACATCTTTCCCTCGACCGTGCTGACCCACTATGTGGCGCTCCGCCGCATCGAGCGCAGGCTGGCCAGCGCCCTGCCCGTGATCTGGGGTGGGGCCCTCCTTCAGGTCGGCGGGGGCCTGATCGGCGCTCTGCTCGGCGGCCTGGTCGGGGCGGCGATCGGGTGGGTCGCCGGAGCCACCATCGAGGCGCTCATCATGGGGCCGGAGGTGCTGCGGGCGCTGCGCTCCGAACGGATCGCGGCGGTCGCAGACGGCGACGCCGCGGAGGAGGAGGCGGAGGCGCTGGCGTCCTTCGAAGAGACGGTCGTCGAGCGGTTCTGACGCGGCCGGGCTAGTGCCGCGCCTTCCGGGGCGGCACGAGGCGGAAACCGTGATGGCGGGCGCGTGAGCGCGTGCCGCTGCTGCTGAAGGCGACCACGGAGACGCCGTACGCGCCGCGGCGAAGATGACGCCTGCCGACAAGCCGCGAAAGGGCCACCCGCTTGTGGCCGGCGTGCTGTTCGGCGGTGAAGACGAGCGGCCTGGCGCTGCTGCGGCGACGATGCAGGGCGATCCGGACGATCGCGCGATGAGAGAGGCGGTACGTGATGCGGCCCCTGAGCCTCAGACGCCGAGCGTGCCGATGCCCCCTGTTCCTCCCCTTGTCCCTCGGGTCGACCTTTGGAACGACCTCGAGGTCCTTGACGACCGGGGCCGCCCCCAGGACCGGGGCCGCCTGGTCGCCTCCGTAGAGGGTCGACGCGACCACCCGGCGATAGGCATTCAGAGACTCCTCCGAGGAGTCGATTCGCCAATCCTGCTCCTTGTCCACGTTGAACCAGACGACGGCGGAGACTCGCGGCATCTGCCGCGGGATGGTGTCGAAGAAGGTTTCTTCGATCCACGCCGCCTTGCTGCCGCCCGACTCGTCGGAGGCGGTCTCCGCGATGATCACCGGCTTCGAGCTGAGCGCCGTGATCGTCGCGTAGGAGGAGGCGAAGATGTGAGAGAAGGTCTCCCACGATTCGCCTCCGACCGTGCCGCGGTTGTAGCCGTCGAGCGCGACGTAGTCGACCCAGTCGTCCCCGGGGAAGAACTGGGAGAAGGGACGGTTTCCGTAGTCGACGTTCGGCGCCCAGACCCACTTGACGTTTTCGGCGCCCTCCTGGCGGAAGATGGTGACGATGTGCCGCCAGGCATCGGCGTAGGCGCTTCCGGTGTTGCCCGCCTTGCCCGGCCCCCAATCGCTGCTCAGCAGGTTCATCTCGTGGGCGAAGCGCAGCATCACGGTGATCCCGAGGCCGCTGAGCGCATCGGCTTCCTTGCGGAAATAGCCGTCGTAGCGGCCGGCAGCGATGTCCGAGAAGGAGGCGACGCCGTCGCCCGTGTAGGGCTCCAGAGTGACCATCGGCGTCACCCCTCGGGCCCTCAGGCTGGACACCTCGCTCGAGTACAGGAGCGGCCCGTCCAGGTTCCGGAAGACCAGCAGGATGTCGGGCCGGCGCCCGACCATCGACGAGTAGTCGTCCAGTTCGTCGGAGTTGCCGGGGAGAAAGGCTCCGAGCTGCATCGGGGCCTGCGCCGAGGCGGTGACCGGCCCGGCCGCGGCGAGAAGGAGCGGTGCGCAGAGCGCCAGGGCCACGACGGCGAGACGGGTCTTTCGGGCTGGCGCGGCCACCCCAATCCGTCGGCCCCCCGGGCCCCCGTTGGAGCGAACCCAAAATCAGCTGGACGTTTGTATGAGTTCGCGCCTGGGCTAGGCGAGCGAGGAGTAGGCCCGGGAGACCCGGATCCTCCTCACGAGCCGCGACGTCTTGGCCGCGAAGGTGAGGCGTCCCGTTGAGCGATAGATGGCCTCGCGGGGAACCTCGAGGGGGCCGCGGCCGCGGAGCGGGGCGGCGATCCGCTCGTCGAGCGTGACCGCGGTGCGGTAGCCGGCGGCGGCGGCGAGCTCCATCACGCTCGAGTCGTAGCTGCCGAAGGGATAGGCGAGCGAGGCGCAGGGCCGTTGCAGCTGCTCCTCGCAGGCCTCGCGAGAACGGCGCAGCTCGCCCAGCGCCCGCTCCTCGCCGATCTCCGTGAGGCGGGGGTGGGAGCAGGTGTGGGACCCGACTTCCCAACCCCGCTCCACCAGCTTTCGGAGCTGGTCCCATGACATGCATCGCAACTCCCGCTCGTGCTCGGTCCCGACCCATTGCCCGAGCTCCGACCAGGCCATCGGGCTACCCGCGTTCGCGGAGTCGGTGGGCACGAACACCGTCGCCGGGACTCCGAGCCGTTCGAGAATCGGGAGCCCGGCGTCGAGTGTCGAGACGTAGGCATCGTCGAATGTGACCGCCATCGCCCTGGGCGCGCCGCCCTCGAGGGCCTCGGCCAGCCTCAGTGGTCGATACCCGCGCCTGATCAGGTGCTGAAGCTGGGAGGCGAGCGCCGCCTCCGAGACGGCAGCCGGGCTCGGCCAGGTGTCGCTGATCGCGTGATAGCAGAGGACAAGCACCTCGGTCACCTCCGCGCTCATCGCTCAGCACGGGCCGGACGGGCCGCGCGCGCCCTGCGGGCGCGGCGAAGCGCGAGCGCCGAGCCGACGACGAGGGTCAGCAGCGCCACCCCGATCCCAATCGCGAGCAGCAGATAACCGCCGTGGAGCTTGTGTCGCAGTTCCGTCACGAACGAGGGGGCGCCGAACCCACCGCTCGGCTCAGGCGGCGCGACGGACCCCGGCGGAAGGTTGGCGGGGGTCGCGAGCAATTCCTCACGGCTGCCGCCGTAGCGAGGTGACGCGACCGCCGTCCTGAAGGCGGCAAGCGCCGCCGGGCTGCTGTTCACGCGGAAGTCGGCGCGTGGGTCTTCGGCGTCGAACCAGACGAGGGCGCGGAGGTTGGGGAACGCCGGTGCCTCGCGGCCGAGAGCGCTCGCGATCCATTCGGCCTTGCTCCCCCATTCCTCCCCGGCGCCGGTCTCGGCGATCATGATCGGCTTCGAGGTGAGCCGGACGATGCGGTCGTAGGTGCTGGCGAAGATCGCGGTGAACGAGGGCCAGCCGATCGCGCCACCCCAGCAGAACCCGTCAATCCCGACCCAGTCGACGAACTCGTCGCCCGGATAGAAGACGGCGAGAGGATGGCCGCCGCCCGCGTCCTCGTTCGGGGACCAGACCCATTTGACGTTGTCGGCACCGTGGTTGCGGAAGATCCAGTGGATGCGGTGCCAGGCTTCCCGGTAGAGGCGAGGGGTGTTGCCGTCGACCCCGTATCCCCAGGGGTACCAGGCCCCGTTCATCTCCTGGGCGAAGCGCACCATGATCGGCCTGCCCCACGCGGCGGCGGCTTCGGCCGACCTGCGGATGTAGCGGTCGTGGCGCTTTTCGACGATCTCCCGCAGGGGGATGGCCTTCCCCGCCGCGGTCTCGGGCTCCCAGGTGACCAGCGGCACGGCGCCCTGTTCCCAGACCGCTTCGAGTTCAGGCGCGTAGAACGGTTCGATGCTCCAGTTCTTGTAGGAGAGCACGATCACGGGCTGGCGGCCGACCTGCTTCCCGTAGGCGGAGATCACCTCGGGGTGATCGAAGACGTCCGGCACGAAGACCCCGAGGGAGATCGGAGCGGCGGCTGCGCAGGCCGGGAAAAGGAGCAGAGAGAGCAGCGCAGCGACGAGGAGGCTGACCGCCCCCGATGCGCGCGCCTTGGTCACCGGGAGCGATGACGCCTCTTGCCGCCGCGCGACAGGCGCCCCGGGGTCCTCAGGAGGAGCTTGCGGTTGGACGCGTAGAGGGGCGCGCTCGTCCAGCGGCGGAAGGAGCTGAGGGCGACATGCGATGTGTCGACGCGCAGATCGCCCTTCTCGTCGGTGTCGTCGAACCACACGACCGCCCGGAAGTGGGGCATGCGGGGCAGGTCGCGGCGGAGCATCAGGCGGAGCCAGCGAGCCTTGTTGCCGCCGATCTCCCCGCATCCGACCTCGCCGATCATCAGCGGCCTGTCGGTGAGGCGGAGGAGGTCGCGGTATGAGCGGGCGAAGAGGCTGCGGAAGGATTTCCAGGCGAACCTCCCGCCCCAGTTGTAGCCATCCACACCCGCCCAATCGACATAGCGGTCGCCTGGATAGAAGCGCCGGAAGGGGATGTTCTCCGCCGTCTCCACATAGGGGGTCCAGACCCAGTAGACGTTGTTCGCGCCTTCGCGCCTGAAGACCCGCACGACGTGGCGCCAGGCCCTCACGAACGACCGGGCGTTATTGCCGAAGACGGGCGACCACGGATACCAGGAGCCGTTCATCTCCTGCCCGATGCGGATCATCAGCGGCTTGCCCCAACCCGCGGCGGAGCGCGCGGCGGAGCCGATGTAGCCGTCGTATCGCCCGCGGGCGATCTTGGAGAGGGAGATCCTTCCTTCCGATGAGGTCTGCGGCTCCCAGGTGATCATCGGGACCGCCCCGCGGGCGCGCATGGCGTCGAGCTGGGGGTGGTAGATGGGCGCCTGGTCGAAGGTCTTGAAGGAGTCGACGATCACCGGGCTCCAGCCGACCTCGTTGGCAAACGAGTCGATCAGGGCGGGGCTCTCGTCGGCATGCGGGACGTAGGAGCCGAGCGTCACCCGCGCCGCCGCCGCGCCGGCGGGCGAGAGCAGGCAGGCGAGCAGAACGGGCAGCAGCGCTGCCAAGAGGCAAAGCGCGCGCCTGCCGCCCGACCGCTTTTCGGTTGTTCGTCTCAAGGCTCTGTTCCAGTCAAACAACGTTGCTGTCGGTACGTATCGCCATCTGCATCGGCCTGGATGAGCGAACCCGCCGGGCAACCAGGGATGTCTTGGCGAAAAACCTGCCCCAGCCGTCATGGCGGTAGATGCCGGTCCTGACCAGCTCAAACGGGTCCGAGCCCGGTAACAGTGGCATACACCGCCTCGGAATCGCGACCTGGGTGTCGAGGATCACGGCCGCCGCGTATCCGGTCGCTCTTGCCAGCCTCTTGACTCGCCTGTCGTAGCTCGAGAACGGATAGGCGAGCAGCTGGCACGTCTGCCCCGTCTCCTCTTCGCATTTCTCGCGTGACTCGCGCATCTCCGAGCCCGCATGGTCGTCATCGAGCGCGCGCAGATCGGGGTGGCTCCGCGTGTGTGAGCCGATCTCCCAGCCATCGTCGCGCAGCCGCCGCAGCTCATCCCAGCCCATGCAGCCCAGCTCCCCCTCGTGCGGGGTACCGACCCACCGCTCCATGCCGGGCCAGGCGATCGGCTCCTGACCGGAGGCATGTTCGGTCGGCACGAACACCGTCGCCGGGATGCCGAGTCGCGACAGGACCGGGTGCCCCCTCTCCAGAACCGACCGCAATGCGTCGTCGAAGGTGACCGCGAGGACCTTTCCCCCCTGCCGCCGCCGCAGCGCTGCGCCCAGCGTCATCGGGCGGTAGCCGCGTCTGAGCAGGAACCGGAGCTGTCCCTCGAGCCGTCGCGGAGAGATTGCGAAATCGCTCGGCCAGCGGTCGCTGACCCCGTGGTGACAGAGGATCAAGAGGTCGTTCGGCCGGTTGATATGCCGTACGCTAGCCAGCCGCGATGAAGCCAGGCGTCCTGCTCACCGACGCGCATGCGCGCTCCACCGTCGGGACCTGTGAATGCCTCGCCCGGCACGGCTACAGAGTCGCCGCGGCAACCAGCGACCCGCCCGCGCCCGGCCAGTGGTCGCGCCGCGTGAGCACGCGGCTCCGCCTCCCCGACCCGCGAGCGGAGCCCCGCCTCTTCGCGGAGCAGGTCGCCGCGGCCGTTCGGGCGGCTGACATCGCGACGGTCCTGCCGGGCAGCGATGCCTCACTCCTGGCCCTATCCGATCACCGAGACCTGTTCGCGGGGGGGGTGCGGCTCGGCCTGCCGGCCAGCGAGGTCGTCGACCGCTGTGTGGACAAGGTGGCCCTGCTCGCCGAGGCGGCGAACGCGGGCCTCGCCGCGCCCTCGAGCATCGCGTGCGACGACTCCGAGGCGGCGATCTCCACGGCCGCCCGGCTTGGCTACCCGGTGCTGCTCAAGCCGCGACAAACCGTATTCGACGACCACGGGGAACGAAGGCAGCGCCAGTCCGCGATCGTCGAGGACGAGGCGGACCTGCTGGCCGCGCTTCCAGGGTTCGGCCTGCCCTGCCTGGTGCAGAGCTTCGAGACAGGCGACACGGTCTCGATCGCCGGGGTCGCGGCCGGGGACCGCCTGCTCGCGATTGCCTTCTCCCGCTATGCCCGAACCTGGCCCCCCAGGGCCGGCCCGGTCTCCTCGTCACGAACCGAGGTGCCGCCCGGGGACCTGGTCGAGCGCACCGCCCGGCTGATCGGAGCGCTGGGTTGGCAGGGCATCTTCGAGCTGGAGTTGATCGCTCGTGCCGATGGGGAGTTTGCCGCAATCGACTTCAACCCACGGCTCTACGGCTCGGTGGCCCTTGCCGCGCGGGCGGCCGCACCGATCCCGAAGGTTTGGTGCGACTGGGTCATGTATGGAAAGGCCGATGAGTGTGCGGCCTCAGCCGGCGTCTTCTACCGCTGGGAGGAGGCCGAGGCGCGCAATCTCCTCCTCCGGCTCAGAAGCGGGCAACTCGGAGAGGCTATCTCGATCCTGCGACCACGCCGTCCGATTGCCCGAGCCTACTTTCGCTGGTCCGATCCGCTCCCGGCGCTGACGATGCTGGCTCGAATGGTCAGGAGCCGCCTTGCGGGCCGGCGCTCGGCAAGGGCCGAACGGGCAGCCGAGCTGGCCGCCTCCAGCGGCGACGGGGTCGCGCCGTGAGCACTACCGCAAGCGTCACCAGCAGCAGCCCCGCCGCGTAGACGCCGTAGGGCATCGTCACGACGCTGTCCGAGAAGGGCCAGAGGAGCGGCACTCCGGGGCCGGTGGCCAGGTCCCGGATCAGGTGAGCCGAGACGCCGAAGGCGAGGCCGAGCATGAGCAGTCGCTGATCGGCCCTTCGCAACAGGGCGCCGAGCCCGATCAGCAAGATCACGAGGACGATGCTGTGGGTGTATGGGCGCGGCAGGTCCCCGGTGATCAGGTGCGAGCCGAGGAGGCCCGGGAGATGATCGAAATCGATCAGCACCGTCGCGATCAGCGCCGCCCCGATGAACCGCATCGGCGGCCGCACGCCGGCGATCGCCGAGAGCCCCAGGAGGAGCACGCCGCATGTGGCGAGATGGGCCGGCTCGTCGACGAGGCCGTACGCGACCGGCCCTGTCGAGCCCACCAGAAGGGCCCAGATCGCGTCGAGCGCGACCACACCGGCAATCAGCAGCAGCGCGAGCTTGAGCTCAGGTCGGAGCACCGACCATTCAGTCTAGGCGCCGCTCGAGATCGGCAAGCTGGTCGTGGAGCTCGTCCGGAAGGTGCTTGCCGAAGCGGGCGAGATGCTGATGGATCGCGGGCAGCTCGACCTTCCACTCGTGCGAATCGACTGCGAGCAGGGCGGCGACGTCCTGCTCGGATAGCTCGAGGCCGTCGATGTTCAGCTCCCCCTCGGCCGGGACCATTCCGATCGGCGTCTCGACCGCCTCCGCGCTGCCGGCGCAGCGGCGGAAGATCCACTCGAGGACGCGGCTGTTCTCGCCGAAGCCGGGCCAGAGGAAGTTGCCCTCGTCGTCCTTGCGGAACCAATTGACGTAGAAGATGCGCGGCAGCTTCGCGCCATCGCGGGCGCCGATCTGCAGCCAGTGGGCGAAGTAATCGCCCATGTGGTAGCCGCAGAAGGGAAGCATCGCGAACGGGTCGTGCCTGAGCTTGCCGACCTCGCCGGCTGCCGCAGCGGTCGTCTCCGACGACATGATCGCCCCGAGGAAGACGCCATGCTTCCAGTCGAACGCTTCGCGGACCAGGGGCACGACGGTTGAGCGGCGGCCCCCGAAGAGGAAGGCGTCGATCGGCACCCCGGCCGGGTCTTCCCACTCGGGCGCGATCGAGGGGCACTGGGACGCGGGCGTGGTGAAGCGCGCATTCGGGTGCGCGGCCGGCTGCTCGGACTCCGGAGTCCAATCCTCACCATGCCAGTCGATCAGGTGCTCCGGGGGCTCCTCGGTCATCCCCTCCCACCAGATGTCGCCGTCGTCGGTCCTCGCGCAGTTGGTGAAGATCGAGTCCCTCTCCACGGTCTTCATCGCGTTCGGATTCGTCTTCGCGCTGGTGCCGGGCGCGACGCCGAAGAACCCGGCCTCCGGGTTGATCGCGTAGAGACGGCCGTCGTCGCCGAACTTCATCCAGGCGATGTCGTCGCCGACGGTCTCCACCTTCCAGCCCTCGAGCGTGGGGACGAGCATGGCGAGGTTGGTCTTGCCGCAGGCGGAGGGGAACGCCCCGGTGACGTACTTGACCTGCCCCTCCGGCGAGGTCAGCTTGAGGATCAGCATGTGCTCGGCGAGCCAGCCCTCGTCGCGTGCCATCGCCGAGGCGATCCGCAGCGCGAAGCACTTCTTGCCGAGCAGCGCGTTGCCGCCGTAGCCCGAGCCGTAGGACCAGATCTCGCGGCTGTCGGGGAAGTGGACGATCCACTTGTTCTCGGCATCGCATGGCCAGGGGACGTCCTCGTCCCCGTCCTCGAGCGGCATGCCGACGGAGTGCAGGCAGGGGACGAACTCGCCGTCCTCCCCCAGGACCTCGAGCGCCCCCCTTCCCATCCGGGTCATGATGCGCATGCTCACCGCGACGTAGGCGGAGTCGGTGAGCTGAACGCCGATGTGAGCGATTGGAGAGCCGAGCGGGCCCATCGAAAACGGGACCACGTACATCGTCCGCCCCTTCATCGAGCCCTCGAAGAGAGCGGTGAGCGTCTCCCGCATCTGGGCCGGATCGCGCCAGTTGTTGGTGGGGCCGGCATCCTCCTCGCGCCGGGAGCAGATGAACGTCCGGTCCTCCACTCTCGCGACGTCGCCGGGGTCGGAGAGTGCAAGGTAGGAGTTGGGCCGCTTGGCATCTGAGAGGCGCTCGAACGTGCCCGCCTCGACCAGGCTCCGGGACAGCGCGTCGTACTCCTCGGCGGATCCATCGCACCAATGGATGGCGTCCGGCTGGGTCAAATCTGCCATCTCCTCGACCCAGTCGAGGAGCTTTCTGTTGGTTGTCGGCGCATCGGCCGTCGTCATCTGGCTCATTTCGCGCACTCTACTTACTGGACTTCAGGGCAGTTACTTCCACGTCGGCGTCCTCATTGAGGATTTTTAGGGTCGCCGTCTCCTGCTTGCCGCTCGCCAAGAGCACGGTGCATTCGAAGGTCGCGCCGGTTTCGACGTCGACTCCGGAGGGGCATTCGACCGAGCTCACCTTGCCGTTTCCCGACTGAGCCAGGTTCTGCTTCAGCGCCGCCTCGGTCTTTGCGTCGTCGATGACGGTTCCGCCGCAGCCCATCCAAAAGGGCCATAGGGCGGCGGTTGTGGTCAGCACGGCAAGCGTCGCCGGCCGCCAATCCAGCAAGCTCATCTTTCTCCTTCCGCAGAGTCCTGGCGAGGATTATCCCAGGGGGTTTCGGATAGGGTTCCGCGCCCCCGATGCGCTTTTACGAGTACGAGGCAAGGCAGATCGTCGAGCTGGCGGGCATCCCCGTCACCAAATACGGCTTCTGCACCACGGCAGAGGAGGCCCGCGCCGCCGCCGAGGAGATCGGCGGCCCGGTCGTGATCAAGTCGCAGGTGCTGACCGGGGGACGGATGAAGGCAGGCGGTGTCAAGTTCGCCGACACCCCTGAGGGGGCCGCCGAGCACGCCGAGGCGATCCTCGCGCTCGAGATCAACGGCCACATGCCGCGCGGAGTCCTCGTCGACCCGAAGGCCGAGGTCAAGCAGGAGTACTACGCGGGGGTCGTCTGGGACGGCACCGCGAAGCGTCCGCTGATGCTGTTCAGCGACCTGGGCGGCATCGACATCGAGGAGGTCGCCGAGCAGCACCCCGAACACGTCGGCCGCGGCCACGTCACCAATCTGATGCCGATCCCCGACTTCGAGGCAAAGCAGGTGATAGCGGCGACAGGCGTCACCGGCTCCCAGCTCAACCGCGCGACGCCGATCCTGGCCCGCCTCGCCCGCCTCTTCCGCGAGAGGGACATGACCCTGGCCGAGATCAACCCGCTGGCCGAGCTCGCCGACGGCAGCTTCGTCGCGCTCGACGCCCACATGGAGATGGAGAACGAGGCGGTCGGTCGTCAGAAGCTGCTGCTTCGCGACCAGCTCGGGATCGCCAACGAGGACACCCGCGAGGCGTACGAGCCGTCCGACTTCGAGCGCAATGTGGCGGCGATCGACGCGGCCGACCACCGGGGCGTGATCCAGGGCAAGGACCACGGATTCGATGGGAACCTCGGCCTCGTGATCGGGGCCGGGGGCGGCTCGCTGACCCTGACCGACGCGGTGCGCAGCCAGGGCGGCCGGCCGGCCAACTACTCGGAGATCGGCGGCAACCCCTCGGTCGCAAAGGCCTGCGGCCTCGCCAGGCAGGTGCTCGAAAAGGACGGGGTCGACAAGATCGCGGTGATGATGTCGATCGTCTCCAACACGCGGGTCGACATCGTCGCCCGCGGCGTCATCAAGGCCTGTCTGGAGCTCGGCAAGGACCCTGCTGCGACGATCGCGATCTTCCGCATCCCAGGCGCCTGGGAGGACGAGGGGTTCAGGATCCTCGACCGCTACGGGGTCGAGTACTGCGACCGCTCGATCTCGATGTGGGAGGCGGCGGGCCGCGCCGTGGCCAAGATCCAGGGAGCAGCAGCGTGAGCAGGGACAAATTCCGACCACCTGCTCTGCTCTCGCTCGCTCGCAATCACCACTCCCGCCGCCTCCTCTGCTCCCGCTCGGTGCTGAAGAAACAGATATGGACAGGGCCTCGCTCCCGGGTCCGGGGGCGGCGGGGCTAGGACCAAGACGATGTCGATCCTTCTCAGCAAAGAGACGACGTTCATCGTGCAGGGAATCACGGGGCGGGAGGCCGTGAACCTGACCCGGGAGTGCCTCGACTACGGCTCCCGGGTGGTCGGCGGCGTGACGCCGGGCCGCAAGGGGCGAGAGGTGCACGGCGTGCCGGTATTCGACACCGTCGCCCAGGCCGTGGAGCATCATGGCGGGCCGATCGACGGCTCCGTCGTCACCGTCCCCCCCGCGTTCACCAAGGACGCGGTCTTCGAGGCGATCCTCAATGGGATCAAGCTGATCGTCGTCGTGACCGAGCGGATCCCCCGCGGCGACGTCGCCCAGATGGTCGAGCTCGCGGAGATGGAGGGGGCGCGGATCATCGGCCCCAACTGCCTCGGCCTGATCGTCCCCGAGGTCTGCAAGATGGGCGGGATCGGCGGCCCGGCCAAAGACGCCGCAAAGGCCTATTCACCGGGCCCGGTCGGCGTGATGAGCCGCTCCGGCGGGATGACGACCGAGATCTCCTCCTCGCTCACCCAAGCCGGTCTCGGGGTCTCGACGGCCGTCTCGATCGGCGGCGACGCGATCATCGGATCCACCTACGCCGAGCTGATGCCCTACTTCGAGGGCGACGAGCAGACGCAGGCGATAGTCATCTACACCGAGCCCGGCGGCCGCATGGAGGCGCAGCTGTCCGAATGGGTGAGGGAAAACGACTCGCGACTGCCGATCGTCGCCTTCATGGCCGGCAAGTTCATGGACGACGAGGAGATGAAGGGCATGAGCTTCGGCCACGCCGGCACAATCGTCGAGGGCAAGGAGGACACCGCGACGGAGAAGATCGCCCGGCTCGAAGCCGCCGGAATCCGCGTCGTCGAGCGGATCGACGAGATCCCGGACGCGGTCAAGGAGAAGCTCGGGGTGGCCGCATGAGCGAGACCCTCAACAGCGTCTTCATCGACGTCGAGGTCGACGAGACCGTCGCCGCCGACGCCGAGCTGGCCGCGAAGCTCGAGGAGGTCTGCCCGGTGGACATCTTCAGGAACGCCGACGGCCGCCTCGAGATCGTCGAGGAGAACCTCGACGAGTGCGTGCTCTGCCGCCTCTGCATCGAAGCCGCGCCCGCCGGGACGGTGCGCGTCCGCAAGCTCTACGACGGAACCGAGCTCGAGTAGAGCCACCGGCTTCCCCGCTCGACCGCGTCGGATTGCCGCGCGCTGAGTGCGATCCATCACATTACCCACATATAAATTTATAGTCGGGTAACTTTAATTGGCGATGGCATCCGCGCCGGCAATCAGAACGCGGCTCTCGCGCGAGGACAGGATGGCCCAGACGCTGACCGCGGCCCACGCCCTCTTCGCCGAGCGCGGCTTCGCCGCGGTGACGATGGAGGACATCGCGGCCGAGGTCGGGGTGACCAAGCCCCTCCTCTACAACTACTTCGGAAACAAGGAGCGCCTCTACATCGCCTGCATGGAACGCTCCGGCGACGCCCTCTTCGCGACGATCGGCGATGCGGTGGGCGGCACTGAAAGTCCCGGCGATGCGCTCAACGCGGGCCTGCGCGCCTTCTTTGCTTTCCTCGACGCCGATCGTGCCGCCTGGGCGGTCCTTTTCGACGAGACCCTGCCCCAGAGCGGCGAGGTCGCGGATCGCGTCGCGGTCTACCGCGGGCGGATCCTCGAGCAGGTGGCCGGCTCGCTGCTGGCGCAGATGCCGGAGAAGCGGCGCAGCGCGGCGCGGGTCGAGGTCGAGGCGCTCTCAACGGCCCTGCTCGGCGCGGCGGAGGCTCTCGCCCGCTGGTGGCTCCTGACCGAGGCGCTCTCGGCCCAGGACGCCGCCGAGCTCCTGATCTCGACCATGGAGCCGGGCCTGCGAAAGCGCTCCGCCCCGGCCTCGAAGGCCCGCTCGAAGCAGACAGGAGGCGATCGCGCATGATCGACAGCCCACGTCGGGTCGCCATCGTCGGCGGCAACAGGATTCCCTTCGCGCGCTCGAACTCGAGCTACGCGCGCGCCTCCAACCAGGACATGCTCACCGCGGCGCTCGACGGCCTCGTCGACCGATTCGATCTCGACGGGGCCCGGCTGGGCGAGGTCGCAGGCGGCGCCGTGCTGAAGCACTCGCGGGACCGCGACCTGACTCGCGAGAGCGTGCTCGGCACCAGGCTCGCCCCCGAGACTCCCGCCTACGACGTGCAGCAGGCCTGCGGCACCGGTCTCGAGGCGACGATCCTGGTCGCCAACAAGATCGCCCTGGGCCAGATCGACGCCGGCATCGCCTGCGGCGTCGACACGACCTCCGATGCGCCGATCGGCGTCAACGAAGACCTCCGCCAGATCCTCCTCGACGCGAACCGCGAGAAGTCGACGATGGGCCGGGTCAGGCAGCTGACCCGATTGCGCCCGAGCCATGTCGTCCCGGCGATCCCCCGCAACGAGGAGCCCCGCACCGGCCTTTCGATGGGCGAGCACTGCGCGATCATGGCCGCAGAGTGGGAGGTCGGCCGCGAGGAGCAGGACCAGCTCGCGGTCCAGAGCCACCACAAGCTCGCGGCGGCCTATGAGCGCGGCTTCCTCGACGACCTCGTCACCCCCTATCTCGGGCTCGAGCGAGACCAGAACCTGCGGCCGGACTCGACCCCGGAGAAGCTGGCGAAGCTGAAACCGGTCTTCGGCGGGCCCGAGGGGACGATGACCGCGGCGAACTCGACTCCGTTGAGCGACGGCGCATCGGCTGTCCTCCTCGCGAGCGAGGCCTGGGCGAAGGAGAGAGGGCTGCCCGTCCTCGCCTATTTCGCCGAGGGGCAGACAGCGGCCGTCGATCATGTCCACAAGCGCGAAGGCCTGCTGATGGCGCCGGCCTACGCGATGCCGCGGATGTTGGACCGGATGGGCCTCGAGCTCGCCGACTTCGACATCTACGAGATTCACGAGGCCTTCGCCGCCCAGGTCCTCTGCACGCTGCGCGCCTGGGAGGACCCCGACTTCTGCCGGGAGCGGCTCGGACGGGAGAGGCCGCTCGGCTCGATCGATCGTGAGCGGCTCAACGTGAACGGCGGCTCGCTGGCCGCCGGCCACCCGTTCGCGGCGACCGGCGGGCGGATCGTCGCCGGCCTGGCGAAGGCGCTCTCCGAGGAGGGCTCGGGCCGCGGGCTGATCAGCATCTGCGCCGCCGACGGCCAGGGCGTCGTGGCGGCCCTCGAGGCGGCGGAGGGATGAGGAGGACCCGATGAGCGACCGCTACTCACAGATCGTCAACGCTCCGGTCATATCGAAAGTCGCCGGCCAGCTCGGCCTGCCGAGACCGGTCGAGCTGGAGCGATTCCAGCCTGGCGACCCGGTCGTCCGCGGCCGGGTCCTCAGCGGCGCCGCGCCCGGCGGGCGGGTCACCGGGGCGCTCAGGTCGCTGCTCGACGAGATCCGCGCCGAACGCGCCGGCGCCGAGGGGCCCGCGAAGGCGCTCGTCTTCGACGCCTCGGGGATCTCGGGCTCGACCGAGCTGGTCGAGCTGCAGCGGTTCTTCTATCCCGCGGTCCCCCGCCTGGAGCGGAGCGGCCGCGTGGTGGTGCTCGGAACCCCCCCATCCGAAGCCGGCTCGACCCACGCTGCGACCGCGCAGCGGGCGCTCGAGGGCTTCACCCGCAGCCTCGGCAAGGAGGTCGGCGGGCGCGGGGTCACGGTGCAGCTCGTCTATGTGGCGAAGGGGGCCGAGGACCAGCTCGGCTCGACCCTGCGCTTCCTCCTCTCCCCGCGCTCGGCCTACGTCTCGGGCCAGGTGATCCGGATCGGCGCCGGCGTCGCCGAGACGCCGCAGATCGACTGGGAACGCCCGCTCGACGGCAGACGGGCGCTCGTCACCGGCGCCTCGCGCGGAATAGGCGCCGCGATCGCCTCGACGCTGGCGCGGGATGGCGCCGAGGTCATCGGGCTTGACGTGCCGCAGGCGATCGACGACCTGCGCAGCGTCGTCGGCCGCCTCTCCGGCCGGGAGCCGATCGGGCTCGACATCACAGCCGAGGATGCGCCCCTGCGGATCGCCGAGCAGCTCGCTGACGGGGTCGACATCGTCGTCCACAACGCCGGCGTCACCCGCGATCGGACGATCGCGAAGATGCCGGAGGATCGCTGGAGCGAGCTGATGGAGATCAACCTCTCGAGCGAGGAGCGGATCGACGACGCGCTGCTCGAGGCCGGGCTCCTCGGCGCCAACGGCCGCATCGTCTGCGTCTCCTCGATGTCGGGTATCGCCGGGAACTCGGGACAGACCAACTACGCGACGTCGAAGGCGGGCGTGATCGGCATGGTCGAAGCGATGGCTCCCGAGCTGGCGAGGCGGCAGGCGACGATCAACGCGGTCGCCCCAGGGTTCATCGAGACGCAGATGACGGCGGCGATGCCGATCGGCCCGCGTGAAGCGGGCCGGCGCCTCAGCAGCCTCTCGCAGGGCGGCCTGCCCGTCGACGTCGCGGAGACGATCGCCTGGTTCGCAAGCCCCGCCTCGACCGGTCTGAACGGGAACGTCGTCCGCGTCTGCGGCCAGAACCTGCTGGGGGCGTGATGGAGACCCGTACCCTCGAGAGCCCGCCCAGCATCCTGCCGCTCTACGCGCGGGCCGCCGCCCCGTTGATCCCCGGCGCCTCGCTGCTCCCCTTCGTCCCCGGGCGCGGACGCGAGATCCCCGAGATCGAGCTGGCACTCGCCGGGGTTCGCGCGGACGCCGAGCGGGTCGCGGCATACGCACGCGTCTGCGGCTTCAGCCTTCGCGACCACCTCCCCCCCACCTATCCGCACGTCCTCGCCTTCCCGTTGCACATGGCGGTGATGGCCGACGGCAGCTTCCCCTTCGGCGCGGTCGGCCTGGTCCACATCGAGAATCGCATCGAGCAGCGGCGCCGCATCGGGCTTGACGAGGAGCTCGACCTGCGCGTCCGGCCCACCGGGCTCGAGCCGCACCCCAGCGGGCGGACCTTCGGACTCGTCACCGAGGCCTCGGCCGCAGGCGAGACGGTCTGGGCGTCGACCAGCACGATGCTTCGCCGCGGCGCCAGGGGTGGCGACACCCCCGGCGACCCTGGCGGCACCGAGAACCCCCAAGGCACCACCACCCGCGAACTGCATCAAGTACCCGGCCGGAGAGACGGTGAATTTGATGCAACTCGCGGGGCCGAGTGGCAGCTCGCGGGAGATCTGGGCAGGCGCTACGCGGCCGTCTCCGGCGATCGCAACCCGATCCACATGCACTCGCTCACAGCGCGGCCGCTCGGCTTCAAGGCGGCGATTGCGCACGGCATGTGGACGAAGGCGCGCTGCCTCGCGGCTATCGAGAGCCGACTGCCCGACGCCTTCGGCGCCCAGGTCCGATTCCGCAAGCCGATCTTCCTGCCGGCTCGAGTCGAGTTCCTCAGCGGCGGCGAGACGGAGATCGACTTCGCGGTCCGAGATTCCAGGCGACATACCCCCCACCTCGACGGCCGGATGACGCCGCTCGAGGCAAACCCCGGAAGCGAGAGGAAGAGGACAGAGTGAACGGCAAGACCAACAGGGGCGGAGTGGCCGAGCGCAGCATGGGATTCGGGCTGCGGACCCTGAACCGGCTCGCCAGCTCCGACCTGCTCGATCGGATCGGCATCCGCAAGCAGGTCGAGCGGCTCGTCTTCACGACGAGCAAGAACGGGTTCCGCACCGCGACGGCCGCGGGGCGCACCTTCCAGGCCGCGCAGAAGCTCGGCAAGCCGGCGCGGCAGAGCCCGGGGAAGGCGCGAGCGCTCTTCGACATCACCCCCGACGACGAGCAGCAGATGTTCCAGGAGGCGGTGCGTGCCTTCGCCGAGGAGAGGGTGCGCCCGGCGGCGCAGAACGCCGACGCCGACTGCTCGACCCCACCCGAGCTGCTGGCCCAGGCGAACGAGCTCGGCATCAACATGCTCGGCGTGCCGGAGGAGCTGGGCGGCGTCATGGGCGAGCGGTCCGCGGTAGGCAGCGTGCTCATCGGCGAGGCTCTCGCCCACGGGGACCTCGGCGTCGCCTACGCCGCCCTCGCCCCCGGCGCCGTCGCGACGGCAATCGGGCATTGGGGCACGGCCGAGCAGCAGTCCGCCTACCTGCCCGCCTTCACGGGCGAGGACGTCCCCGCCGCGGCTCTGGCGCTCCTCGAGCCGAGTCCCCTCTTCGACCCCCGCCGTTTGGAAACGACCGCACGGCGTGACGGCGGCGACTGGGTGCTCGAGGGGACGAAGTCGCTCGTCCCCCGCGCCAGGGACTGCGAACTCTTCGTCGTCGCGGCGGAGGCGGAGGGACATGGCCCGGCGCTATTCGTGATCGAGTCCGGGACCGAAGGCCTCGCGGTCGAGCCCGAGCCGGCGATGGGACTGCGTCCGGCGGCGACCGGCCGGCTGATCCTCGAGAGCGTGCGCCTCCCGTCGGGCGCGATCATGGCCGAGGGCGGTCCCGAGGTCTACTCGGAGTGTGTGCAGCGCTCCCGTCTCGCCTGGTGCGCCCTCGTGGTCGGCACGTCGCAGGCCGTGCTCGACTACGTCATCCCCTATGTCAACGACCGCGTCGCCTTCGGCGAGCCGGTGTCCAACCGGCAGGGCGTCGCCTTCGTCGTCGCGGACATCGGGATCGAGAGCAATGCGATGCGTCTCACCACCTACCGGGCGGCGAGCCGCGCCGACCAGGGCAAGCAGTTCGCCCACGAGGTAGCCCTGGCGCGCCGCCTCTGCGTGACCCAGGGCATGCAGATCGGCTCCAGCGGCGTGCAGCTGCTGGGCGGCCACGGCTACGTCAAGGAGCACCCGGTGGAGCGCTGGTACCGCGACCTCCGCGCAGCGGGCGTGATGGAGGGCGCCCTGCTCGCCTGATCCGAGTGCGAAAGGCAGAACATGATCAACCTCGAGACACCAAAGAAGTTCCAGCCGCTGGTCGACCAGGCCAACCAGGTCGCGACCGAGGTCTTCCGCCCGATCTCGCGCAAGTACGACGAGGAAGAGCACGCCTACCCCAAGGAGCTGGACATGCTCGCCTCGCTGATCGATGGCATGAACGAGGGCGGCGAGAGCGCCTCCGGCGCAGCCGGCGTGCGGCGCGAGAAGACGGGCGAGGAGGGCAACCGCAACGGCTCCAACCTCTCGACCGTGCTCGGCATCATCGAGCTCTGCTGGGGGGACGTCGGCCTGCTGCTCTCGCTGCCGCGCCAGGGGCTCGGAAACTCGGCGATCGCCTCGGTGGCGACCGATGAGCAGCTCGAGCGCTACGGCGGCAAGTGGGCTGCGATGGCGATCACCGAGCCGGAGGCGGGATCGGACTCGGCCGCGATCCGCACGACGGCGGAGCGCGACGGAGACGAGTACGTGCTGAACGGCGAGAAGATCTTCGTCACGTCCGGCGACCGGGCCGATCTGATCGTCGTCTGGGCGACGCTCGACCGCTCGAAGGGCCGGGCGGCGATCAAGTCATTCATCGTCGAGCGCGACAACCCGGGCCTGAGGCTCGACCGGCTTGAGCACAAGCTCGGAATCCGCGCCTCCGACACCGCCAACTTCACCCTGCAGGACTGCCGGGTGCCGAAGGAGGCGCTGCTGGGCAGCCCCGAGATCGACACCAAGCAGGGCTTCGGCGGCGCGATGCAGACGTTCGACAACACCCGGCCTCTGGTGGCGGCGATGGCGGTCGGCGTCACGCGGGCGGCGCTGGAGGAAACCCGAGAGCGCCTCGAGCAGGCGGGCGTGGAGATCGATGACGACGCGCCCGCCTTGAGCCAGAGCGCGGCCGCGGCCCGCTACCTCGAGATGGAGGCCGATTACGAGGCCGCCCGCTTGCTCACGCTCCAGGCCGCCTGGATGGCCGACAACGGCAAGCCAAACTCGCTGCAGGCCTCGATGGCGAAGGCGAAGGCCGGACGCGCCTGTGTCGACGTCACCCTGGGCTGCGTCGAGCTGTGCGGCAGCGTCGGCTACGGAGAGGGCGAGCTGCTGGAGAAGTGGGCCCGGGACGCGAAGATCCTCGACCTCTTCGAGGGCACGCAGCAGATCCAGCTGCTGATCGTCGCCCGCCAGCTGCTCGGCAAGACCTCCGCGGAACTGCGGTAGCGCCGTCTGCGGCAGACTGGCGCGCGTGAACTTCATCGAAGACGTGATGGAGAGCTCGGCGGCGTCCCGGCTGGGCCTGGTTGCGATCGATGCCACGGGCGCTCGGCGTGACTGGCATTTCGGTGAGCTGATCGCGCGCTCGGCCGGCCTCTCCGGCGCCTTCGCGGCCCGCGGCGTGCGGCGCGGTGACGTCGTCATGACCCTGGTCGGAAACCGCGCCGAGTGGGTGCTGGCGATGCTGGCGTGCTGGCGAATGGGTGCCGTGGCCCTGCCCTGCAACACCCAGCTGCGCAGTCACGATCTGGCGCTACGCGTCGATGCGGCCGATCCCAAGCTGTGCATCGGCGACGAGGCCCTTTTCGATGCCCTGCCGGATGGGTTGCCGACGATGTCGATGGCCGACGTCGCCGCGACGCTCGACGAGGACCGCGCCCAGGAGACCCCGGCTCCGATCGAGGAGATGGATTCCGAGGATCCGGCGCTGATCGTCTTCACGTCGGGAACGACGGGGGAGCCGCGGGGCGTGGTCCACGCCTACCGCTACCTGGCCGGACAACGGATCCAGGCGCAGCACTGGCTCGGATCGCGCTCCGGGGAGCTGGTCTGGTGCACCACCGCGACCGGGTGGTCGAAGTCGGCCCGCAATGTCTTCCTCGCCCCCTGGCTGACCGGCGCGGCGGCCGTCATCCACGATGGCCGCTTCGACCCTGCGGAGCGTCTCGAGATGGTCGAGGCTCTGGAGGTCGACGTGCTCTGCCAGGCACCGACCGAGTACCGGATGCTCGCCAGGCGGACGGCGCTCCGACCGCTCCCGGGCCTGCGCCGCATGGTCTCGGCCGGAGAGCCCCTCGACGCCGAGACGATCAGCGCCTTCCGCTCCGAGATGGCGGGTCTGGAGCCCGCCGATGGATACGGCCAGACGGAGACCGGCCATGTCACGGCCAATTTGGCCGGCGACCCCGTCCGGGAGGGCTCGATGGGCAGGCCTCTGCCCGGGCTCGAGACGCGTATCGTCGACGGCGAGCTGCAGCTGAGAGCCGCCTCGTCGCCGACCTTCTTCTCCTGCTACCTGGACGGGGAGCGCTTCGCGGGAGAGTGGTGGGGCACCGGCGACCTCGTGCACGCCGACGAGGAGGGCTTCCTCTACTTCGAGGGTCGGGACGACGACATCATCCTCTCCTCTGGCTACCGGATCGGCCCCTTCGAGGTCGAGTCCGCGCTCCTCGCGCATCCCGCGGTCGCCGAGGCAGCGGTGGTCGGAGCCCCCGACCCCGAGCGGGGCAGCGTGGTCAGAGCCGTCGTGGTGGCCCGTGACCGCGATCCGGGCCCCGACCTTGCCCGCGAGTTGCAGGAGCACTGCAAGGCCGTCACCGCGCCATACAAGTTCCCGCGGAAGGTCGACTTCGTCGCCGAGCTGCCGAAGACGTCGAGCGGCAAGGTGAGACGGGCCGCCCTGCGCGACTGACCGCTCAGGCGGCGCGGATCCGCTGGGAGACCCGGCCCGTGTCGCGATCCGCGGCAAAGTAGAGGACCGCGTGCTGGGCGAGCAGCTCGGCAGGCACGCCCTGACGCGCGGCCTCCTGCTCGAGCAGGCTCCAGAGGTCGCGGTCGACGCTGACCACGGGCTGCGGTTTCTCGGCGTCGCCATTTTGGCGAAGGAACGCCGGGAACGGCCACTCAGCGCGTTCGGCGTGTTTGTCGGAGAGGTAGTAGCGGATCGCCGAGTCGGCGCGCAAATGTGCTTCCTCGGCTCCCCTCAACGGCTCCCCGGCCAAGGCCTCCAGGGCAAATTTTCCTAGCGCTAGTTTGACAACCCCACTCATCTAATTATCCCTACCCGCGAAAGTACCAATCACAACCGACTGTACAAGGCTTACCCGAAAGCCTGCATTGCATTTGCCAAAAACAACGTAAGACACTGTACGTGTTCCGCGACTAGATCGCAAGACGACCTATTTTAGCTCATCACCTCCTGGCCGATCCCCGGGCCGGATCCACGCTCCAGATCGGCGAGGTAGACCAGCACGGCGTGGGAGATCATCTGCTCGAGGGTCGCCCCCTGGCGCCTCACCTCGTGATTCAGGCTTTCCTCGATACGGGGGTCCACCGGCACCTCGAGCACGGTTCCCTCGGACGACTCCCCCCGACAGAACCGCGGAAATGGCGCGGGCGGGCGACCCGATCGCAGCCGGCGCGTGTAATGGTGAAGCGCCGCCTGTGTCCCGGTCACCAGATCGACGCCCACCTCGGTTTCGATCGTCGATCGAGCAAATGTCCCGAGTCTGACTTTCATCGGCCTCCCGCTTCTATACGTACCCGATATTGGATGCCTTTTCACCCGTTTGGAAATATCCTCCTTACTTCCCCCATTCCGCATGAGAGAACGAACAGCGGGCCTGGCGCCCGCCGACTTGAGGGCCCGAACGAGATTTGGACGAAAATTCGGGATTGACAAAGGGGTGAGCCAACCCTGATCCTCTTAACTCATTCGGCGGAACAAGTGCAACAGCCAGCTGCAACGAATGCGGAATTTGGGACGCTTCTTTGATTCTGGTCAGAGCGCTGTTCCGGTCAGCCAGGGTGTAGGGGGCTACGGAGGAAAGGAAGATGGCCAGTCTTGAAGCGGGTATGAGGCGGACCGGGGCCGGTAGCGCAAGCGCTGCGTCCCGGGACGATCTCACCGACAGCCGGATGGTCCAGAGGGCGGTCACGCGGGCGAAGGCCGGCGATGCCGAGGGGGTGCACTTCCTCTACGTCCGTTATTCATCCGACGTGCTCCGCTACGTCAACAGCTTCGTGAAGGACCACCACGAGGCCGAGGACATCACGCAGAACGTCTTCGCGAAGCTGATCACCGTGATCGGCAAGTACGAGCAGACCGACGTTCCGTTCACCGCCTGGATCCTGCGGGTCGCCCGCAACGCTGCTCTTGACCACCTCCGCGCCAAGCGCACCGTGCCGACCGAGGAGGTTCGGATCGCGGACGGCGGCCAGGGCGAGCTCGGCTCCGAGCGCCGCCGGGATCTCCGCCAGGCGCTCGAACAGCTCCCCGACGACCAGCGCGAGGTTCTGGTGCTGAGGCACATCGTCGGCCTCTCCCCGACCGAGATCGCCGACACGATCGGCAAGACGGAGAGCTCGGTCCACGGTCTGCACCACCGCGGCCGCCGCACGCTTCAGTCGAACCTGCGGGTGCTCGGCGCCGCACCCACCGTCGCCCGCTGAGCGATCCGGCGACGCGCCCCAGGCTCTAGCCTAGGGGCCGTGGACGCCATCGACCGCAAGCGGATCGCGGCGCTGACCGAGGCTCAGCAGGCCGAATATCGCAACCGAACGCCGGCCTCCGCAGCCACCTTCGAGCGCGCGGTCCGCACGATGCCGAACGGTGTCCCCTCCTCCTTCCAGGCGAATGACCCCTGGCCGGTCTACCTGGAGCGGGGAGAAGGAAGCCACGTATGGGACGTCGACGGAAACGAGTATGTCGACTTCCACAACGGCTTCGGCGTGATGTGCATCGGGCATGCGAATCCGACCGTCGGCGCGGCGGTCAAGAAGCGGGTGGACGAAGGCACGCACTTCGCGGCCCCGACCGCTGGCTCGATAGCGGTCTCCGCCGAGCTTGCTCGCCGCTTCGGTCTGCCGCAGTGGCGCTTCACCAATTCGGGAACCGAGTCCACGATGGACGCCGTCCACCTCGCCCGGGGCGCAACCGGCCGCGACACGATGCTCAAGATCGAGGGCTCCTACCACGGTCACCATGACGCGGTGATGGTCTCCGTCTATCCACCGCTCGAGGCCCTGGGCGCGCGCGACGATCCGATCAGCGTGCCCTACGGGGGCGGGGTGCCCGGGGCGGTGAGCGCGCTGACCCGGGCGATCCCCTTCAACGATGCCGGGGCCCTCGAGAGCGTCCTCGAAAGGTTCGGCGATCAAATCGCCGGCCTGATCATGGAGCCGGCAATGATGAACATCAACATCGTCCCCCCCAGGCCCGGATATCTGCAGAGGGTGCGCGAGCTGACCGAGCAGCACGGGGTGAAGCTGATATTCGACGAGGTGAAGACGGGCTGCACGATCGCGGCCGGGGGAGCCACCCAGCGCTTCGGCGTCCGGCCCGACATGGTCACCCTCGCCAAGGCGAGCTGCGGCGGCTACCCCGGTGGGGCGATCGGGATGAGCGAGGAGCTGGCGGAGCTGGTCAGCGACGGGCGGGTCAAGCAGTACGGGACCTTCAACGGCAACCCTCTGGTGATGGCGGCGGCCGAGGCGACCCTCACAGAAGTCCTGACCGACGAAATCTACGAGGGCTTCGAGGAGTCGAACCGGCGGCTGCTCGAGGGGTGCCAGCAGGTCGTCGACGCCTACGGCCTCCCGGCGTACACGGAGGGTCTCGGCGCCAAGGGCTGCGTGATCTTCTCGGCGGAGCGAATGTACGAGTACCGGGACTACCTGACCGACGTCGATGACGAGCTGTCGGCGCTCGCGTGGCTCTACCACATGAACCACGGCATCTTCATGACGCCGGGGGTCGAGGAGGAGTGGACGCTCTCGCTCGCGCACTCCGACGAGGACCTGCAGCGCTACCTGGATGCCTTCGAGGCCTTCGCCCGCGACGTGACGAACGGCCGGGCCGGTTAGGCGCCGGCCCCGGCCGACAGCGCCTCGCGGATGGCGACGGGACGTCCCAGGTGGAAGCCCTGCGCCATGTCGACGCCGTACTCGCGGAGCATCCGTGCGGTCAGGTCGTCCTGGACAAACTCGGCGATCGTCGCCTTGCCCAGCCCGCGGGCGATCTGGACGATCGCCTGGACCGTCAGCTGATCCGCGTCTGAGCGGGGAAGTTCATGGACGAAGGCGCCGTCGATCTTGAGCAGGTCGAACGGCACCAGCTTCAGGTAGTGGAACGGCCCGAAGCCCGCACCGTAGTCGTCGATCGCCACCTGGCAGCCGAATTCGGTCAGCCGGTCGGCGAAGCCGGCGGCGGCCTCGTAGTCGTTGATCCCCGCGGTGTCGGTGATCTCGAAGGTGCACCGGGCGGGGTCGGCGTCGCCTTCGTCAAGACGGCGCTCGATGAACTCGAGGACCGAGAGGTCGGTCAACGAGGCCCCCGAGAGGTTGACGTGGAGGGATATCGGGTCTCCTGCCTGCTCGCGCTCCGCGAGCAGCTCCAGCGCCTGTGCGACGACCCAGCGGTCGAGCTCCTGGACCATGCCGGAGCGCTCCGCGGCGTCGATGAACGTCGCCGCCGGCAGCAGCTCCCCGGAGTCGTCGGTCATCCGCAGCAGCAGCTCATAGCGCTCGATCCCACCCGAGGCGAGACTGCGGATCGGCTGCGTGTGGAGGCTGAGGCGGTCGTGCGTGAGGGCGTCGCGGATCATCGCCGTCGTGGTCTGGCGCCTCTCGTAGGTCTTGGCGGGCTCCCCGAGCTCCTGGGAGAGGGCGATCTGGTTGCGTCCGCCCTCCTTCGCCCGGTACATCGCCTGGTCGGCCGCGACCAGCACCCCCTCGGCGCCGCTCTTGCGCGCCCCGCCGAACATGCCGATCCCGACGCTGATCGTGACTCCGTCTTCCTCGGAGGTCGCGCGGGCGCCTTCGGCGACCTGCGTGCGCAGGTCTTCGCCGAGCTGAACGGCGCCGTCGACGTCGGTCTGCGGCATCAGCACCGCGAACTCGTCGCCCGAGAGGCGCGCGACGATGTCCGTCGCGCGGACGCGCTGGCGGAGGGTCCCGGCGATCTGCCGGATCAGGTTGTCGCCGGCGTGATGGCCGTGCGAGTCGTTGACGGCCTTGAGGCTGTCGATGTCGATGATCATCACCGCGCCCTGCCCGCCGTAGCGCGCACTGAAGGAGACGTACTGGTCGAGCTCGGCGCGGAAGCGCCGCCGGTCGAGGAGGCCCGTGAGCGAATCGTGATCGGCGAGGAAGCGGAGCTCGGCCTCGGTGCGCTCGGCGCGGGCGAGCGCCGCGAGGATGACCTCCCTGTCCTGGGGCTCGAGCTTCCTCAGCACCGCCTCTATCGCCGGCTCGCTTCGGAAACCCGGCGCACCTTCGGTCATCCACAGAACCTAGCCCCATTCGGGCGACGGAGGGCCGCGATCGGACATATTCCGCCCAAGTTTCGGCGAGCCGCGATCAGCCAATAATCGGCCTGGGCTTTCCGGGGGTAGTTTCCCCTCGATGGCCAACAGGCTCGCCGCAGAGACAAGTCCCTACCTGCTCCAGCACCGCGACAACCCGGTCGACTGGTACCCGTGGGGAGAGGAGGCTCTGGCCAGCGCCCGGGAGCTGGACCGCCCGATCCTGCTCTCGGTTGGCTACTCGGCCTGCCACTGGTGCCACGTGATGGAGCGGGAGTCCTTCGAGGACCCGGAGACCGCAGCGTTCATGAACGAGCACTTCGTCAACATCAAGGTGGATCGGGAGGAGCGTCCCGACGTCGACGCCCTCTACATGGAGGCGGTGCAGGCGATCAGCGGCCAAGGCGGCTGGCCGATGACCGTCTTCTGCGATCCCGAGGGCGTCCCGTTCTACGGCGGTACCTATTTCCCACCCGACGAGGGTCGCGGCATGCCGAGCTTCCGGATGGTCATGGAGGCGGTCGTCGATGCCTTCCTGAACCGCCGCGACGAGCTGCGGGAGCGCGCGCCGGGGACGCGCGCGCGGCTGGGTGCGATCGGCGCGATCGAGCCGAGCGCCGACGGAGTGGGCGCGCCGCTGCTCGAGTCCTCGGTCGAGACCCTGCGCGAGGCCGCGGACATGGAGCGGGGTGGCTTCGGCGGAGCGCCGAAGTTCCCGCCCGCCTCGGTGCTCGAGCTGCTGCTCGCACGCGGGATCTCCGACGTCGTCGAGCGCACCCTCGACGCGATGCTGGCGGGCGGCATCTACGACCAGCTGGCGGGCGGCTTCGCCCGCTACTCGGTCGACGCCGCCTGGCTTGTCCCGCATTTCGAGAAGATGCTCTACGACAACGCGCTGCTGGCGCGCGCCTACCTGCACGGCTGGCAGGTCCTCGGCCACGATCGCTACAGGCGTGTCTGCGAGGAGACGCTGGAATGGATGCTGTCCGAAATGCGGGGACCGGAGGGCGGCTTCTACTCGGCGCTCGATGCCGATTCCGAGGGAGAGGAGGGCCGCTTCTACGTATGGACGCCGGAGGAGATGCGCGAGGCCCTCGGGGCCGATGCGCAGCCCGCGATCGAGTTCTACGGCGTCAGCGACGCCGGCAACTTCGAGGGACGCAACGTGCTCCATCTCGCCGGCGGCGCGGCCGCCGAGCGGCCCGAGGGTTTCGAGGAGACCCGCCGCCGCCTGCTCGAGGCTCGGGCGAGGCGCCCGCGCCCCGGCCTCGACGACAAGCGGCTCACGGCCTGGAACGGGCTGGCCCTCGCGGCGCTCGCCGAGGCCGGCGCGGTGCTCGAGCGCGACGACTTCCTCGATGCGGCGCGCGCCTGCGCCGAGTTCCTCCTGCGCGAGTTGCGGGACGACGAGGGCAGGCTCCTCCGCAGCTACAGGGACGGACGGGGCCGTCTCAACGCCTACCTGGAGGACCACGCCCTGCTGCTCGAAGCGCTCCTCAGCCTCTACGAAGCGAGCTTCGAGCCGCGATGGTTCCTGGGCGCGCGCGAGCTCGCCGACTCGATGGTCGCCCGCTTCGGAGACCCCGAGCGCGGCGGCTTCTTCTCGACCTCCGACGACCACGAAGCGCTGATCGCGCGCCGCAAGGAGGTCGGCGACCACCCGATCCCCTCGGGAAACTCGGCGGCGGCGCTCGGCCTCCTTCGCCTCGCAGCCCTGACCGGCGAGGCGTCCTACGAGGAGCAGGCGATCGGCGTCCTGCGCCTCTTCGGCAAGGCCGCTCCGCGCCAGCCCGACGCCTTCGCCCACCTCCTCCGCGCTCTCGACTTCCAGCTCGCTCCGACCAGGGAGGTGGCGCTGGTCGGCGATGACCTTTCCGAGCTGGCTCAGGTGGTGCGCCGGGAGCACCGCCCGCACCTCGTGCTCGCCGGCGGCGCAGAGGGCTCGGCCATCCCGGAGCTGCTGAAGGACCGCCCCGCCGTCGACGGCCTGGCCACCGCCTATGTCTGCGAGCGCTTCGCATGCAGGCAGCCCGTGACCCAGCCCTCGGCACTCGCGGCCCTGATCTGAGAATTCTCCGCGAGGCCGACTTTTGACCGAGAATTTCGCCTCGAGGCCGGGCGTTTGATACAGATTTTGGGTAGTGCGAGGCTCCCTGTTCACCTTCGCCGCCGGCCGCCGCTCGAAGTGGGTCGTGTTCGCAATCTGGTTCGTCGCGATATTCATCGCCGCCGGACCCGCCGAACTCCCCGCGCGGTTCGAAGACGCCGAAAACAACGAGGCGACCTCCTACCTCCCGGGCGACGCCGAATCGACCAAGGCGCTTGCCGCCACCGAAGCACTGCAGAAGGGGGAAATCGCCCCGGCGGTGATCATCTACCGCCGCGAGTCGGGACTGACGGCCGCGGACCGGCGGACGATCGTCGAAGACGTCGGCCGGATGACCGAAGAACGCTTCGAAGGCGTGATCCCGGACGGCGCCACCGCAGCCGCCGGCGGCAAGTCTCCGAAGGCGAGCGGGCCGGGGCCGGCGGCCCCGTCGAAAGTCTCGACCCCGGCGGCGGCGCCCGGCTGCGGCGGGCCGACGACCACCGTGCCTGGACAGCCGGCGGACTACGCGCCGTTCGTCGGCCCGGTCTGCTCCCCCGATGGCAAGGGGGCAACCATCACCGCCTACATCAACGCGGAAGGCGAGGGCGATCGGATCCTCGATCCGGTCAAGGCCTGGCGCGACGACATCACCGACAGCGGCGGGCTCCAGGCCAAGATCACCGGCGGCGCGGGCTTCTCCGCCGACGCGATCGAAGTCTTCGAAGGGCTCAACGGGACTCTTCTGCTGGCCGCGGTAAGCCTGGTGATCTTCCTGCTGATCGTCATCTACCGCTCGCCGATGTTCTTCCTCATCCCGCTCGTCTCGGTGCTGTTTGCCGAGACCCTCTCGCGCTCGATCGGGTACGGGGTCTCGGAGCTGGGGGTGACGATCAACGGCCAGTCGAGCTCGATCATGTCGGTGCTGGTGCTCGGGGCGGGGACCGACTACGCGCTGCTGCTGGTCGCGCGCTACCGCGAGGAGCTTCACCATGAGGTCGACAAGCACGCGGCGATGCGCACCGCGCTCCGCTCGGCGGGTCCGGCGATCTTCGCCTCGGCGCTGACCGTGATCGCAGCGCTGCTCTGCCTGGTCGTCGCGAGGGTGAACGGAACCTCCGGCCTCGGGCCGATCGCGGCGATCGGGATCGCCTGCGCCGCCCTGGCGATGCTGACCCTGCTGCCCGCGCTGCTGACGATATTCGGCCGCCGCGCCTTCTGGCCGTTCGTCCCCCACACGCCGCAGACGGCGCCGACGACGGAGGACTGCGGCGAGGTGGGCCGCAGGGTCTGCATCGAAGGCTCGGGGCTCAGCGCCTTTGCGCTGGTGGCGCTCTCCTGCCTGCTCGTGGTCGTGCTGCTTCCGCTCGTCCTGATCAACTGGCTGCTCCGCGTGATCAGCGGGCGGCGGATCCCGTCGCTGATCGTCGGCCCGCTCGATCGGGCGGTCTTCCAGCCCTACGAGGTGCGCAGGTTCCAGCGCGAGCACGCGGTCGACGTCTCCCACGGCTTCTGGAAACGGGTCGGCGACCGCGTCGCGAGGTCGCCACAGCGGATCATGTTCGGCTCGGTTGCGATCCTCCTGATCTTCTGCGCCGGCTTCGCCTTCTTCTCGACCGAATTGACCAGCGAAGACGCCTACCGGCACGAAGTCGAATCCGTCGAAGGTCAGCACCTGCTCGAACGGAGCTTCCCGGCGGGAGCCACCGCGCTGATCGACATCGTCGTCCGCGAACGAGCCGACGTGCCGGCGGTGAGGAAAGCCGTCGCCGGGGTCGAAAAGGTCGAGGCCGTCTCACCCCCGGTGGCGGAAGGACCGCAGGGAACCCTCGTACAGGGGACGCTGGAAATCCTGCCCTACTCGACCGAGGCCTTCGACCTGACCGAACCGATCCGCGAGGCCGCGCACCGGGTCGCGCCGAGCACCCTGGTCGGTGGGCCGAGCGCGGTCGAATTCGACGTCCGCGACGCGGCCGGCTGGGACTCGACCGTGATCCCGCCGATCATCCTGGTCGTCGTCCTCCTGATCTTGATGGGCCTGCTGAGGGCGGTGACCGCGCCGGTCATCCTGATCGGCACCGTGATCCTCAGCTTCCTCGCAGCACTGGGGGTCGGCTACTTCACCTTCGACGTCATCTTCGGCTTCCCCGGCTCGGACCCGTCGCTGCCCCTCTTCGCCTTCGTCTTCCTCGTCGCCCTAGGCATCGACTACAACATCTTCCTCATCTCCCGCGCCCGCGAGGAAACGATCGCCCACGGCTCAGAACAGGGCATCCTGCGCGCGCTGGCGGTCACCGGAGGGGTGATCACCAGCGCCGGGATCGTCCTCGCAGGCACCTTCTCGGTCCTTGCCGTGCTGCCGCTCACGTTCCTCACCGAGATCGGGTTCGTCGTCGCCTTCGGCGTCCTCCTCGACACCTTCCTCGTGCGCAGCGTGCTGGTGCCGTCGATCGCCCTCACCGTCGGCGACGACTTCTGGTGGCCGTCGGCCCTCTCGAAAGGCGGTCCCAGGGCGCCCGCGCCCGTCGGCGAGGTCGGCGGTCCGGTGCGAACCGCCTCAGAGAACAGGTAGGAAGTTCTCGATCTCGTATGGAGTGACCTGGACGCGGTAGTCGTCCCATTCCTGCCGCTTGATCTCGACGAAGCGCCGGAACGTGTGCTCGCCGAGGGTGCGCAGGACGAGCTCGGAGTCGGCGGTCACCTCGATCGCCTCGCCAAGCGTCTCGGGGAGCTGCTCGATCCCCCGTTGGGCACGCTCCTCGGGCGAGAGGTGGTAGAGGTTCTGCTCCATCGGCTCCGGCAGCTCGTAGCCCTTCTCGATTCCCTCGAGGCCGGCCTGGAGCATGCCCGCGAAGCAGAGATATGGGTTGCAGGCGGGGTCGGGGCATCGCAGCTCGGCCCGGGTAGCCCCCTCCTTGCCGGGGTGGTAGAGCGGCACCCGGATCAGCGCCGAGCGGTTTCGCCGCGACCACGATAGGTAGACGGGCGCCTCGTAGCCGGGGACGAGGCGCTTGTAGGAGTTGGTCCACTGGGCGAACAGAGAGGAGATCTCGCGGGCGTGTTTGAGCTGGCCCGCGATGAAGGCCTTTGCGGTCGGCGAGAGGTAGTACTGGTCGTCGGCGTCGAAGAAGGCGTTCCCACCGTCGCGGCTGAGCGACTGGTGGACGTGCATGCCCGAGCCGTTCTCGCCGAACAGCGGCTTCGGCATGAAGGTCGCATGCCAGCCGTATTTCATCGCGTACTCCTTGACGACGATGCGATAGGTCATGCAGTCGTCGGCCATCTGGAGCGCGTTCTTGTAGCGCATGTCGACCTCGTGCTGGGAGGGGCCGACCTCGTGGTGGGTGTACTCGACGTGGATGCCCATTTTCTCCAGGGCAAGCACCGTCTCGCGGCGCACGTCGGAGCCGGCGTCGAGCGTGGTCAGGTCGAAGTAGCCACCCTCGTCGAGCACCTCCGGCGTGCCGCCCTCGGGCTTGGCGGAGCGGAAGTAGAAGTACTCGAGCTCGGGGCCGATGTTGTAGGCGTCGAAGCCCATCTCCTCGGCGCGCCTCAGCGCCCGCCGCAGGATCCAGCGCGGGTCTCCCTCGTAGGGGTCGCCGCCCGGGACCCGGATGTCGCAGAACATGCGGGCGACGGTGTTCTCCTGCTCGGGACGCCAGGGAATCAGCGCGAAGGTCGAGGGATCCGGCATCGCGATCATGTCGCTCTCCTCGATCGGGTTGAAGCCGGTGATCGACGACCCGTCGAAACCCATCCCACCGTCGAAGGCGTCCTCGAGCTCGGCCGCGTTGATCGAGAAGCTCTTCAGCTGGCCGAGAACGTCGGTGAACCAGAGCCGGACGAAGCGAACGTCGCGGTCCCTGACGATCTGGGCGACTTCCTCGGCATTCCTTGGGGCATCTGCCATTCCCGGTCTCCTTGCTGTTGTCCGGCCCGCGGCGGGGCCAACGATAGGCGAAGTGAACCGACCGGGTGCGAAACCACGTACTTCGGGGTAGTTGAATGGCCTTGCGAGGGGCCCGGAAACGCGGTATAACTTACTTCGCGTAAGTTATCGGCTCAAAGTAAAGTAAAGGCCAAGTTAAGGCTCTCCGGCGCGCAGATCCATGGCCGGAGGCGAAGGCAGGATGCGAACGTGACAGTAAAAACAGCAGTCAGCAGATTCCAGATCCACGACGAGTTGACGGCGCCTGACGAGAGCGCTCCTCTGATCAAGAGCATCCAGGCTGCAGGCGGTGCCGTGACGAAGTTCGTGGGCGTGCTCGCCGGCGCGCCCGCGGTGCTGCGCGCCTACACTCGGATGCGCTCAGAGCTGCGCGGAGGCGTGCTCCCGTGGGCGACGAGGGAGCGGATCGCACTGGCGGTCGCGGAGCACCGGCACGACGACTACAGCATCGCTCAGCACGCGAAATCGGCGCGGCGCGCCGGGCTCGGCCTCGATGAGGTCTCGCGGGCCCGCAGCTTTGCCTCCAGCGACGAGAAGGAGGCGGCGCTGCTGAGGTTCCTCGAGGCGACGCTCGAGGCCGACGGCGTCCCCCCGCACCACCTCCACGAGGAGGCGCGTGAGATCGGCTGGACCGACGAGGAGATCCTCGAGGCGGTCGGACACGTCGCGCTCAACGAGTTCCAGAGCCTGATCGCCGGAGCCGCGGCGCTCCCGAAAGACCAGGCTACGCCGGAGGTCCTCCCCTCGGCGGCCTGAGGGCCGCCGGGCGGGCGGCCCTGTCCGTCAGTCGAGAACGACGGTCGCCGTGTAGAGCAGGCGGGCGGTGCGGTACAGGCAGCCGTAGGTCGCGCGGCGCCCCACCATCTGCTGCGGCTGGCCCTGCCGGACCGCGGTCGTGTCCGTGCACTTTCCAGGCTCGCGACTGGCCCGCCAGGAATTGGTCGAGGTAAGCCCCTCGGCGAACGCGGGGGCCCAGGTCGGAACCGTGAGGCCGACGATGTCGCCCCGCTTCACCTTCAGCGACGCGCCGAAGTGGACCGTCTGGCCGAGGAACGGGCTGAGGACCCGCACCGAGCCCTGGCTGCGCAGATTGAAGCGAGGCGGATTCGTGCCGGGAACTCGGCGGAGG
The DNA here is from genome assembly GCA_036406595.1 of Solirubrobacterales bacterium. Taxonomy (GTDB): domain Bacteria; phylum Actinomycetota; class Thermoleophilia; order Solirubrobacterales; family 70-9; genus VRUE01. The sequence goes on from DASXAR010000063.1 coordinate 70,785, forward strand.
ATCGCCAGACGGGCCTCCGGCGGGGTGCCGAAGAAGCCGTTGAAGAAGGAGCGCTGCATGTTGGTCGGCTGTGAAAGGGTCAGCGACCACGACTTGACCTTGCCATCGCGCGGCACCCGGAACGGTGATTTGGCCTGACTGTTGCTGAGCTGGAAGCCGGTCACGCTGCCGACCGCCTGGCAGGGAAGCTCGGGACAGGAGGGATCGGGAACGGTCGCCGTCGAACCGAGCACGACGGAGGTTCGGGCCTTGGCGGCAACCCCGCTGCCGGCGCCGAAGATGGCGAGAGCAGCCAGGCAGGCGAGCAGCGTCGCCGACGCAAAGACCCGCGGGTACCTCGACATGCCCAAGCTCCTCTCCTAGCGCTGCAGGTTCGCGAAGACTAGCCGCAGCAACGGCGCGATACCGCCCTCAGCGGCGGTGCGGCCTCCGCACGATCGAGAAGCCGATCCGGTCGGCGCCTTCGAAGCCGAGCGCCCGGCGGGCTCCGTTGGTCAGGTCCCAGGCGTTCCCGCGGCTGTAGGGGCCGCGGTCGATCACAGGGGCCAGCAGGACCCGGCCGTGGTAGCTGAAGCGCACCAGGGTGTGGCAGGGAAGCCGCTTGTGCGCGACGCCCACGGTGCCGGGAAGGAGCAGGTCCCCGCAGGCCGTGTGCCGCCCGTAGAGGCCCGGCCCGTACCAGGTCGCGCCGGCCCAGCGGATCGGCGTGAAGGTGAGCCCGTCGCTGGCGCTCGCGCTGGGAGAGGGCTTCGTCGCGAGACCACCGGTCGCCGCCTCTGCCGTCGGGGAAGAGATGCAGAGAGCGATCGCGAGGAAGAGGGCCGCCGGGCGCGCGCGCCGGAGCCGGCGTCGGATGCTTCCGCGCTCCACTCGCGATCGTTTTCTCCGCCCAGGGCGGTCTCTGCCTACGTACATGCTCTTCCGTGCGCTTGCGGGGTTAGCTGTCGGGCTCGCGCTGAAAGAGCTGCGCTACGCGGCAGAAGCCGTCGATTCGCCCCCAAATTCTCGGGTCCCCCGCTCTCCGCGGTATGTGGGCGGAGATTCAGCGAGTCGGCGCGGCAGATTAGCAGACGCTAAGACGGAATTCGCAAAGCGCATAGGAAAGGCCCCTCGCGGGGCCTTTCCGTTAGCGGGCCTGTAAGCCGGATCCTGTCGTGAGCGGCCATCCATCTCCCGGGACCGGGTCCCGGGGGCGCCGGAGGCGCCTGCGGCCTACCTGGACCTCGCCGGGCAGGGTCGACGGTCCTGCTTGGCCTTGCACCGGGCGGGGTTTGCCTGGCCGCCGCGTCACCGCGGCGCCGGTGCGCTCTTACCGCACCATTTCACCTTTGCCTGTACGCGGCTCACGTGAGGCCGCGCCATCGGCCGTGTGATTTCTGTGGCACTTTCCCGCGGGTTTCCCCGGGTGGGCGTTACCCACCGCCCTCGCCCTTTGGTGTCCGGACTTTCCTCGAGGGGTTTTCTCTCCCCCCGCGGTCGCTCGGCCCGCCGTTCAAGGGTAGCTCGCCTGCGCGAATCGGCCAAGCGGACCGGGCCGGATCTTGCGAGCGATGCGAGCTCAGATTTTGCGAAGCACGCCGATCACGCGGCCGAGCACGGTCACGTCCGTGCTGCGGATCGGCTCCATCGACTCGTTCTCGGGCTGCAAGCGGATGTGGTCGTCCTCGCGGAAGAAGCGCTTGACCGTCGCCTCCTCCCCGATCAGCGCGACGACGATCTCGCCGTCGCTCGCGTCCTCAGAGGGACGCACCACCGTGTAGTCGCCGTCGAAGATGCCCGCGTCCTTCATGCTCTCGCCGCGCACGCGCAGGATGTAGTCCCCGTCCTCGCCGCCGATCACATCCGGGATCTCGATGTACTCCTCGACGTTCTCTTCGGCGACGATCGGCTGCCCGGCGGCGACCTGGCCGACGAGCGGCAGGCCGCGCCCGGGAAGGATCGTCTTCTTGGCGCGGTCGAAGAGCAGCTCGATCGCCCGCGGCTTGGATGGATCCCGCTTCAGCAGCCCGATCTTCTCGAGGTTCGAGAGGTGCGCGTGCACCGTCGAGGAGGAGTGCAGGCCGACCGCTTTGCCGATCTCGCGGACCGTCGGGGGGTAGCCGGTCTTCGCCGCGTAGCGACGAATAAAGTCGAAAATCTCCCGCTGCCGCTTGGTCAGGTCGAGGTCCACCGAGTTCCCTTCTGCGAGCTGGGTCGTGTGTCGATTGGTTCGAACACCTGTTCGCAGGGTACCTGCTCCCCCGGATGCTTGCAACCGTTCCGGGCCCGCCCTGGGCGGGCCCGGCCGGCAACCCCGCCCAGCGACTAGAATCGTCCGCCCTCGAGCGGCTGTGGCGGAACTGGTAGACGCGCAAGGTTGAGGGCCTTGTGGACCGCAAGGTCCGTGGAGGTTCGACTCCTCTCAGCCGCATTTCCCGGACCGTCTGGTACCGGCGGTACTTTTTCGGCATCTTGCGGCGGCGGGCGAACGGCTCCTGGTACGCGGCCAAGCTGCGGCTCGACTGGTCGCCGGAGCGGCAGGCGCAGGCAGACGCCGCCGAGATCCGCATCTACCGGGTCGAGCAATCCGAGCAGCCCGCCGAGGTCACGGTCGAGCTGCCGGCGGTGACCGGCGTCCACGCCACGACGGCGATCCTCGACGCATTTCCCGGCATCGGTCCGGACGCCTTCGAGCAGGCTCCGTATTCCACCGGCGCGCTGCGCCGCGGGGCGTAGTCCGGCAGCGCGAGGAATGTGGGCAAGCTCTCCCTGATTCGCGCCGAGCCGGCGCTCGCCGCCGGCCTCAGTGCCCGGCAGCGCAGAGCCGCGGAGCGAAGGCTCCAGGTGCGAACCGTCGTGCTGCCCGCCGGTTCATGGCGGCCCGAGGCGGAAAAGTACCCCCAGGGCTTCGGCTATCTCCTGGCCGCCGGGATGCTGCTGCGCAGGATCGACATCGAGAACGGCCGCAGCGTGGAGCTGCTGGCGAAAGGAGACTGCCTCTTCCCCTGGCGGGAGGAGGCGGCGTCCTTCTCACGGGCCGAATGGCAGGTCATCGAGCGCGCCACGCTGGCTCCGCTGGACCTCAGGCCCGGCTCCGACCTATCCCGCCTCCCCACCGTTTCCGCGATGATCGCGGCCCGCGCAACCGACCGCTCGCGACGGCTGGCGCTGCAATCGGCGACGATGAGCATCGTCGGGATCGAGCACCGGCTCCGGGCTCTCCTCTGGGTGCTCGCTGAGCAGTGGGGGCGGGTCGTGAGCGAGGGGGTCGAGCTGCGACTCGATGTTCCGCAGGATGTCCTCGCGGCAATGGTCGGCGCACGCCGCCCGACGGTGAGCATGGCGCTGAGCACCCTCGACGAGCGAGGGCAGGTGGTCTCGGTGGCGCCGGGCTGCTGGCTCTTGAAGGGCGAGCCTCCGACGCCCCTGGACCTCGAGTCAGATCCCTGACCGATCAGCCCCGAACCCGGCAGGGCCGCACCACGTCGCCCTTGAGGCGTGTCCCATCGCGGAAGGCAACGGTCCCGTGGGCAAAGAAGCGCCCGTTCGCGCACCGTGCCAGCAGATAGCTCTGCCGGTGCCCGCGACGCCTGAAGGTGCGCTTGATCCTCAGGTTGAAGTGGGTCAACGACCCGCTGCCCCCGGCAATGGTCGGGATGCGTGCCACCGCCCTCGTCCCGAAGCGGCCCCGATGGGCCCTCTTCACCCTCACGGTGGTGACGATGGCGGTCGGCGCCGGAACGCTGACATAGGCATGGATGAGCATCGTCGTCACGCCTCTGCGCACGCCACCGTTGAAGATCACCAGCGGGCCCTTTGCGACGAATGGCGCCTGTTCGGCGAATTCCACCCGCACCGCGGTGGACCCCGCGCCGATGATCGCCCGCCGGCAGGCGGCCTTTGCGGCGCTGGTCGTCCGCGCCTGCAGCTGCCCCGACCTGCACGACGAAAGGCCCCTGGCGTTCACCGTTCCGTGCTTGTCGAAGTCGATCGTCACGGTCTTCGCGGCCGGCGGCTGAGAGCCATCCGCGGTTCGGACCGCACCGCCGACCCTCAGCGCTATCGGCGCGAGCGTCTTCCTCGGCAGCTTTCTCGGCGTCACCCCGCCATTGATCGAGAGGATCAGGTTTCCGGCCCGAACGGTGGTGGGCTTCGCGGCCCGGGCGATGCCCACCGATGCCAGCGCGACCAGCGCCGTGAGCGCGGCGGCGCGCTGTAGTTGAAGTCTCATCGTGTTCCTGCCTCCTTGCAGGCGCCCCCGGAGGGCGCGCCGCGTCGGATCCCTGCCATGCAGTCGTCTACCCCGCCCGGCCTACTGCTAACTGTGTGGCGACCGGGCTGGGGGATCGATGTCAGGTTTCTGACACGCATCGGCACCCGTTGCCCGCCGGCGTGTTGGGGGTCCACAGCCAACACGGAGCAAACCCACACGGGAGGAGAAGCATGTCCCTTCGACTCAAGATGAGCGGGATCCTCGCAGTCAGCTTCATGGCAGCAGGTCTGGTCACATCCGATGGCGCCGCGATGGCGGATTCACCGTCGAGAAACGTGCTCCGAGGCCATACCTCGCAGGGATTCAAGATCAGGCTCCTGCTCAAGAAACGGACCGTCGACGTCCTGCGCTTCAAGGCGCGGCTCTCCTGCCGCGACGGGAGCGTCCTCCTCGTCGATGAGAGCGGGTTTCTCAAGACCCCTGTGAAGCACAGCGGCAGCTTCCGCGACACCCAGTTCGGCTCGACCGACAAGGTCTACCTGCGGGGACGCGTCACGGGCCGCTCCATAACCGGAAAGGTGCGGGTCACGGACCGAACCCGAGGCGGATCCCGCTGTCACTCGCGCTGGCTGAAGTTCCACTCGGCGAAGCATTAGGGCGCAGGGCCTCATCGACTTCGAGACTGGGCGAGAGCCGCGCGGATGAAGGCCGACTTGGCCTCCGTGTAGGCGTCGCGATCCTGGGGGAAGCGGGCCGCCAACCGGTGCTTCAGAGCCACATAGTCAGCCGCGGCGCGCGGGTCCCCGCGGAGGAGATCGCGAAACGCGAGTCTGTCGCGGTACGGGGCCGAATCGACCGGGACCAGGTGCAGGTGATGGGTGCGGCTGCTCGGCCGAGGCTTGCAGAACCAGTGCATCTCCGCGGCTCGGTAGGGAGCGTGGACGTACTGGTGTCGGGCGAGCGGCTCGAAGCACCCTCTCGAGCCGTCGAGATCCCTGACGCCGACCATGATGTCGATCACGGGCTTGGCGTCGAGGCCGGGCACGGCGGTGCTCCCGACGTGGTGCACCCCGCCCACGATCCAGGGGCCGATCGCCTCCCGCAGGAGCGCGGCCTCATGCTCGAACCGCGCCGGCCACCCCGGGTCGTACGGGACGATGCGAATCGGCTCGTCGCTCACCGAGACAGCGTAGGCGCCAGCACTCGCTCGACCAGGAGGACGTCGCGCCAGCGGCCGTCGAGCTCGCCGTGCCTGCGATGAAGGCCCACGGGGGAGAAGCCGCACCGTTCGACGAGGCCGATGCTCGGGGCGTTGTCGGTGAAGAGCTTGCCGATCATCTTGTGGTACCCGCGACGCTCCGCGTCGTCGGCGAGGGCCTCGACGAGGACGGCGCCGATGCCGTGCCGCCGCGCCCCGGCCCCTACGTAGACGCTGAACTCCCCTATGCCCGCGTACCAGGAGCGGCCGCTGTATGGCGCCAGGCCCGCCCAGCCGACGATGCTCCCCCCGCTCTCGGCGACCAGCAGCGGCCGCCCCTCGTCCTCGATCCAGGCGAAAAAGTCCTCGGGGTCCTGCGGCTCGGTCTCGAAGGTCGCCACCCGCTCGGCGATCGCCTCGTTGTAGATCGCCGCGATTCCGGCCGCATCCGCGGTCGTCGCTTCGCGCACATGATGACTTTGATCGGAGACCTCCACGACCTCATCCTGGAGCAGGGGCGCCGACGGCGCCATGGCCCGATGGCCAGACTCAGGAGGGCTGATGCAGGCCGAACGGGACACCTTGGTCGTCGCGGCAGGAATGCAGGTAGCGGCCGCCCGGGCCCTCGCTCGAGGCCTCGTCGACCTCCCCGCCGAGCTCGACCACCCGTTTCGCGGCCTGGTCGAGGTCGGGCACGCTGAAGAAGAGCTGCACCCAGACACCGTCTTCGACGTGGATACCGCCGGGAGCGCCGGGGGTGCTGATGTGAGCTCCCTTCTCGGTTCCGTCGAAATCCCAGCCGAGCAGCTCGCCGAAGAACCTGCGGGCGCGCTCGACGTCGGGCGCGCCGATCTCGAAGTGTGAGGGCTCTCCTGCCATTGGTTTCTCCTCCTCCTGGGTCTGAATGAAGTGTAGGGTCGCGAGGTGCGCCGCAATACGCGCCTCGTGCTCCTGGCGATCGGCATTCTGATCGTCGCCTACGACTGCGACTGGTTCACGCAGGCCCCCGGCTGGCTCTCTGTCGCCGCGGCCTTCTTCCTTCTCGTGCCGGCAATCCTGGGCGGCGCCCGCGCCGGTTGAGCGGTCAGGGCTTGAATACCATCAGGGCGAGGATCGCGAGGACGATCGCCGCCGAGGCGTAGTTCGCCGCGCGGGCGCGAGGGTCGTCCAGAAGCCGATGCAGCTCGGCGTTCGGCGGCGCTCCGTCCTGGGCCAGCCGGCTGGCCAGACGTCTCGCATGTCTGGGGCCGCGCCCGCCGAGCTCGCCGAGGAGGAGCGCCAGCGCGAACAGAGCGATCGCCGCGTCGACCCAGCCGGTGCCGTAGTCGATTCCCTCCTCGAGGGCGACCAGCCAGAGCCCGCAGACGAGCAGCAGCGCCCCGCCCGAGACGACGAGGAGGGCGCCGGCGCGCGCCTGACGGAGCAGCAGCGCTATCTCATCGCTTCGCTCGCGCCGGCGCGCCGACTCGAGGGCGACCCCGGCGACGGCGACCCCGGCCGCGAAGACCAGCACCCCGAGAACGTGGAGGTAGAGGACGAGCTCGTCCATCAGTCTCGTTCAGCTCCCATCGTCGTCGGCCGGACGCTATAGCTTGGGCCTCGATGTGGAGCAGCCCTTGAGAGCCCTGGTCCAGCGGGTCAGCAAGGCGGCGGTCGACGTCGAGGGAAAGCGGATCGCGCAGATCGGCCCGGGAATGCTGGTCCTGCTCGGCGTCGCCCACGAGGACAGCGCCGAGAGCGCCGACCGGCTCGCGGAGAGGGTGCGGGCGCTGCGCATATTCGACGACTCCGAGGGGCGGCTGAACGAGCCGCTGGGCGACCGGGAGGTGCTCTGCGTGAGTCAGTTCACCCTCTACGCCGACACCCGGCGGGGAAACCGGCCGAGCTTCGTCGACGCCGCGCCGGCCGAGCTCGCCGAGCCTCTCTACGACCGCTTCTGCGAGCGCCTCGGCGCCGTCAAGGGCGCCTTCGGGGCATGCATGGGGGTCGCGCTCGTAAACGACGGCCCGGTCACCGTCATGCTCGAAAGCTGAGCGGCGACCGGGCCGGCGCGCTGCGATCAGGTGCCGCGCGGATGCGGCTCGTGACCGCCGATGTGAAGGCTGTCGAGCAGCCGCGGGATGTAGAGCAGCCCGCAGACGCCGACGATGACGTAGACGACATCGGTGAGCGTCCCTCCACCGAAGACGTCCGAGATCACATTGGTGTCGAACAGCCCGACCATGCCCCAGTTGAGGGCGCCGAGCACCATCACCAGCAGGACGACCGGCTCAAACCTCCTGATCATCTCCATCTGTTCCTCCTGAAGATAATGCGAATAGTCACAAGCATCGAGAAATACCCTCGACCTACCCCTCGGTTACGTGCCGCACCGCATCGGCCGGGATCCGCGCCGTTGCGGCGCCTGTGCCGGGATACTGGCCGGGATGGACGCCGAGCTCCGACCTGCGACGAGCACCGACGCGATCGCCGTCGCCGGCCTGTGGACAGAGGCCTATGTCACCCGCGGCGTCAGCGGCCGCAGCGAGCCGTATTCGGCGGCGGACTTCGAGCGCTCGCTGCGCGAGGGCGAGGTCCATGTCGCCGAGAACGAGGGCTCGGTGGTCGGAGTGGTCGTGCTGCGCGGGCCGTCCGCGCCGGGCCGCGCAGTGGCCGGCGAGGGCGAGGCGGAGCTGTCCCGGCTGGCCGTCTCGATCGGCCACCGCGGAGGCGGGATCGGCCGCGCCCTCGCCGAGCTTTGCCGGGAGCGGGCACGGCGCGCCGGCTGGCCCGCGATCGCGCTGTGGAGCCGGCCGGGCCAGGTCGAGGCACACCGGCTGTACGAGTCGCTCGGCTACCGGCGCCTCCCCGAGCGCGACACGATCGACGCATCGGGACGGCCCCGCGTCGTCTTCCGCCTCGTCCTCCCGCGGGGGCCTGCAGCTGTTCCTTATCCGTCCATTGGACGGATAAGGAACAGCGACCGGGCGACGGGGCGCGGATGAGCGGCTTCGAGGGACCGCTGACCGCGACGCTGACCGGCTCGATCGTCGAGCTGGAGCCGCTCCGTCGCGAGCACGCGGAGGAACTCTGGGAGGCGGCCCAGCCCGCCGAGATCTGGCGCTGGCTCTACCACGTCGGCGAGAGCCGCGAGAAGTTCGACATCTGGCTCGAGCTCACCCTGGAGGCGGCCGCGGCGGGAACGGAGGGGCCATTCGCGACCCGCGACCGCCGCAGCGGCACCCTGATCGGAAGCAGCCGCTACCTCAATCTGCGGCCGCCGGACCGGGTCCTGGAGATCGGCTGGACCTGGCTCACCCCGAGCGCCTGGGGCAGCGGCGCCAACGTTGAGGCGAAGCTGCTGATGCTCACCCACGCCTTCGAGTCGCTCGGCTGCGTGCGGGTCGAGTTCAAGACCGACGCGCGCAACCGGCGCTCCCGGAACGCACTGGCGGCGATCCCGGCGCAGTTCGAGGGAGTGATGCGCAACCACATGATCGTCCCGGACGTCGGCCAGCGCGACTCGGCCTACTTCAGCGTCATCGACGGCGAGTGGCCCGAGGTCGAGGAAAATCTTCGGCGCCGGCTCGCCGCGGCGAAGTAGGCTGGGTGCGATGTACGACTACGTGATCGTCGGCGCCGGGTCGGCGGGCTGCGTCCTCGCGGCCCGGCTCAGCGAGAATCCGGACGTCAGCGTTCTGCTGCTCGAGGCGGGGCCGCCCGACACCAAGCAGAATATCCACGTCCCACTCGGCTATCTGAAGCTGGCTCGCACCGAGATCGACTGGGACATCCACTCGGCGCCCGAGCCGAACTGCAACGGGCGCCGGGTTCCCCTGCCCCGCGGCAAGGTGCTCGGCGGGTCGTCCTCGATCAACGCGATGGTCTACATTCGCGGCAACCATCTCGACTACGACGAGTGGGGGGTCGAGGGCTGGTCATGGGACGACGTCTTCCCGTACTTCCTGAGGGCGGAGGACAACGAGCGGGGCGAGTCGGAGTGGCACGCGGTCGGCGGGCCGCTGCCGGTCTCAGACCAGCGCTCGGGCAATGCGATGCCGGCCGCCTTCGTCGAGGCGGCGGTGGAAGCGGGGCTCGACCGCAACGAGGACTTCAACGGCGCCCTGCAGGACGGCGCAGGGATGTACCAGGTGACCCAGCGGGGCGGAATGCGCGCCAGCACCGCCGTCGCCTACCTCCACCCCGCCGCCGAGAGGCCCAACCTGACCGTGATGCCGTCCACCCACGTCACCCGTGTCCTCCTCGAGGGGACCCGGGCGGTCGGGGTCGAGGCCTCGCGCGCCGGGGAGATCGAGGAGCTGCGGGCGGAGCGCGAGGTGATCATCTGCGGCGGCGCCTACAACTCGCCGCAGCTGCTGATGCTTTCGGGGATCGGGCCGGCCGAGCACCTGGAGATGCGCGAAGTCGAGGTGCGCCTGGACCTACCCGGGGTCGGAGAGAACCTGAGCGACCACGCGGCTGCCTTCAGCGTCTGGACGACGCCGGAGCCCGAGAGCCTCCTGCTGGCGCTGGAGCCGGCTGCGCTCGAGGAGTTCGACGCCAGGCAAACCGGCCCGTTCGCCTCGAACTTCGCCGAGGCGGGCGCCTTCGCCCGGGTCGAGCCGGGCGCCGCCGCGCCGGACATCCAGTTCCATTTCGTCCCGCTGCAGATCGTCGAAGAGGGCTTCGGCGACCCCGAGGCGCACGGGGTCTGGGTCTCCCCCTGCCTGCTCACCCCGCACAGCCGCGGCTCGGTCCGGCTCGCCTCGGAGGACCCGATGGCGAAGCCGGTCATCCGCAATCGCTTCTACGAGGAGCAGGGCGACATGGAGCGGATGGTCGCGGCGCTGCGCCTGATGGATGAGATCTGCTCACGGCCGGCGATCGCGCGCTACTGCGCCCAGCCCTACACCGTGCCGGCGGGCGACTCCGAGGAGGACCTGCGCGCCCACATCGCCGCGACGACGTTCCCGATTTACCACCCGGTCGGCACCTGCGCGATCGGCTCGGTGGTCGACGAGGAGCTGCGGGTGAAGGGCGCCGAGGCGCTCCGCGTGGTCGATGCGTCGGTGATGCCGAAGGTCCCGCGGGGGAACACGAACGCGCCGACGATCGCGGTCGCCGAGCGAGCAGCCGATCTGATCAAGGGCACGGAGCCCCTGCGGCATTCCGCCGAGGCCAGCGCCGCCTGAACGGAGCGCCGCTCAGCCGGAGCCGAGAGCCCGGTCGATGAACGGCTCGAGCAGCTCGCCGGTTGTCGCGGCGGTCGTCTCGGGCGAGCTGCTCGGCGTGGTCACGTAGCTGATTGCGAGGCGCACCAGGGACTCGGCGAGGATGCGAACGCTCTCGACCGGCGCCTGTGGCCATCCCTCCTCGATCACCGCGGCGAGGCGGGCGGTGGCCCAGTGGACCACGGGCATCCCCTGCGTGGTGACGAAGGGCAGCATGCCGCCGGTTCCGTCGTCGCTCAGCATCACTCGGACGAGCGGATCCTCGCCGGCGGTGCGAAGGAAGGCCTCGAGTGCCGCGTTGATCGCCGCGCGCGGATCGTCGAGGTGCTCGCGGACGGCGGCCTCGACGCCGTCGAGGAAGCGTTCCCCCTCGTGGATGACGAATGCCTGCGCGAACTCGTCGCGGCTGCCGAACTCCTTGTAGAGGGTCTGCCTGCTGACCCCGGCCGCCGCGGCGACCTCGGCCATGGTGATCTGCGACCAGGCGCGATGCTGAAGCTCGTCCCGAGCCGCCTGGAACAGCGTGTCGCGCAGCAGCCGGCGCGCGGCGACCGCGTAGGGGGTCCTCTCCGGCGCTGTGGACATGGCGCTCATGGTTTCAAGGAGCGGTGGCCCGCCCCTCTATTCGTCTCGCTCGAAGTCGACCTTGTCCCGCACCCCGCAGTCGGGGCAATGCCAGTCGTCGGGCACCTCGCTCCACGGCGTTCCGGGCGGGAAGCCCTCGCGCGGATGCCCGGCCTCCTCGTCGTAGACGTAGCCGCAGCTGGGGCAGCGCCAGCGGCTCATCGCGGGGCCCCCCGACTCATGCCGCCGCTCCCGCGTACCGGCGCAGAACGCGCTTCCGGGCGCGCGGCTGGATGTTGGCGCGGTTGACATCGCCGCCGTAATGCTCGACCAGGCGGTGGTCCATGACCCGTCGCCAGACGGGCGGGATCCAGGCAAGGACGATCATCCCGGCGTACCCGGTGGGCAGCTGCGGCGCTTCGTCGACATGCCGGAGCGCCTGGTAGCGCCGGGTCGGATTGGCGTGGTGGTCACTGTGGCGCTGCAGGTGGTAGAGCAGCACATTCGAGGCGACGTTGTTGCTGTTCCAGCTGTGCTCGGCACGGCAGCGCTCGTAGCGGCCGTCCTCCTTCTTTTGGCGGAGAAGCCCGTAGTGCTCGAGGTAGTTGACGACCTCGAGCAGGGAGAAGCCGAGGACGGCCTGGAGAAGCAGATACGGGAGAACGACCGGGCCGAACACGATCGTCAGCCCGGCGAAGAGCGCGACCGTCATCGCCCAGGCGCCGAGGATGTCGTTGCGCAGCGTCCAATGCGACCTGCCCATCCGGTCGAGCCGCGCGGCCTCGATGCCCCAGGCGGAGCGGAGGCTGCCGATGACCGTGCGCGGCAGGAAGGCCCAGAAGCTCTCCCCGAGTCGGGAGCTGGCGGGATCCTCGGGGGTCGCGACGCGGACGTGGTGCCCTCGGTTGTGCTCGATGAAGAAGTGGCCGTAGCCGGTGGGGGCGAGCGCGATGCGGCTGAGCCAGCGCTCGAGCGAGTCGCGCTTATGACCGAGCTCGTGGGCGGTGTTGATGCCGATCCCGTTCACCACGCCCATCGTCACCGCAAGGCCGACGCTCTCGAAGACGCTCAGATCCCCACTCGCCCAGAGCCACGAGGCGAAGATCAGACCGGCGTATTGGATCGGGATGTAGACGTACGTGCACCAGCGATAGAAGCGGTCCTGCTCCAGCCATTTGAGAATGCTGTCCGGCGGGTTCGACGGGTCCATGCCGATCACCACGTCGAGGATCGGGAAGACGCCGAAGACGAGGAGCGGCGCGAAGAACCAGAAGCCCTCCCAGCCGGTCGCCGCGACCCAGCCGTAGGCGATGAATGGGCCGAGCGGGATGATCAGGGCCAGCAGCCATGCGTATCGCTTGGCGTCGCGCCAGCCGGCGGGGTTGAGCTCGATCTCCTCCGCGTCGGAATGCGCATGGCTGTGGATGGCTGCCTCCATCGAACCGCCTCCTTGTCAACGCGACTTCAAAACGTCCTCTTGCTTGACACAGTACCAATATTTGTCAAGCATGGCAACAGACGACGGACCACTGTTAGCCGTTTTGGGCATGACCGAGGGCCGCCGTCCGGCGGGGGTGGCCCGCCTCGGGAGGCGCTAGACCTTGAGCAGGACCAGCGTGTTCACGACGAAGAGGATCGCGAAGAAGACCGTCGCACGGTCCAGGTTCCGCTCGACCATCGAGCCGCCGCCGAAGGAGCTGCCCCCGCCGCCGATGCCGAAGGCGCCGGAGAGGCCCGCGTCTTTGCCCGAGTGCAGCAGCACCAGGAAGATCAGGATCGCGGCGATGATCACCTGCAGGACTCCGAGAATCGCGAACATTCGCAGCTAGTTTAGGGCGTCCTCGCGATCGAGGATGTCGACGGCCTCGCGACGCAGCTCGGCGTCGAGCAGCGCGTAGTCCTCGTCGGAGAGCTTGCCGGCCGCGTGATCGAGTTCGGCGTCGCGGATCTCGCGGTATTTCGCTTCCTTCAGCGCCTCGAGGTCGCCGCCCCGGCTGGGGCGCCGGCGCGCGCCCCGGCTCGGCCAGATCGCGATCAGCGCCCCGGCGAGCCCGATCAGGCCTCCGATCCAGATCCAGGTGACAAGCGGGTTGACGATGACCCGGAAGGTCGCGGTCGAGCGATCGGACAGGTAACTGGTCGCGATCCGCTTCAGGGTTGCCTCCTGCAGCCGGCGAATCTGGGTCAGCGCGACCCCTCGCAGGCTCGGATCGAACGCGGCGCCCTTCATCAATCGCGAGAGCGCCCGGCACTGCGGCGGGGTTCCCGGCCCGCCCCGGATGCAGGCCCTGAAGCCCTGGTCAGCCGCCACCGCGCGTCGCCGCACCGGCGCGATGTCGGGTGCCACCGAGGTCCAGAAGTCACCCCCCACGCCCGCGTCGAGGCCGACCTCGCTGGTCGCTTCGCCGTCGAAGAAGCCCGCGAGGGTTCCGGGCCCGGCGCCGCCGGTGGGCCGGAAGTACCGTTTGCTGGGGTGCAGCATGGTGCGGTGTCTGCCGTCGCGGACCGCGAGCACCGCGCCGAAGCTGAGCGCCTCCCGGTCGACCCCGACAGTGGGCCGCACGTAGGTGATCGTCCGCCCGTCGACGACCGCGCTCTCCCCCGGCCCGAGGCTGATGTCGCGTTTGGTCTGGAAGCTGGAGGAGGCGGCGACGCCGACCAGAAGGACCACGACGCCGACGTGGACGATGTAGCCGCCGTAGCGGCGTCGGTTACGGGCAACGAGGCCGGAGAGCGCGGCGGGAAGCGAGCCCCCCACGAGGGCGCGGCGCGCGGTCGCTCCGCGCCAGAACTCCTGCGCCAGCCCCGTCAGGGCGAATGCGGCGAGGACGAAGAGGGCCAGCGCCCAGGGCCGGTGCGCGGCGTCGGTCAGGGCGACGAGCGCCACCGCGGTGAGCCCTGCCGCGACGATCGGGGCCAGGAAGACGCGCCGTGCCGAGGCCCAGGTGACCCGCCGCCAGGCGAGCAGCGGCCCGACCCCCGTGAAGAGGACCAGAGCGACGGCCAGCGGCGTCGTGTAGCGGTCGAACCAGGGCGCCGCCAGCGAGGACTTCTCCCCGGTGAAGAGCTCGGAGATGAGCGGGAAGAAGGTCCCCCAGAAGATCGCGACGCAGAGCGCCAGGAGCAGCAGGTTGTTGATCAGGAAGACCGCCTCGCGCGAGGCAAGGGAGTCGATCCGCTTCTTCGATCGGAGGTCGTCGAGTCGCGAGGTGATCAGCGCCGCCGAGCCGACCAGGACGACGGCGATCAGCCCGAGGATGTAGGGGCCGACCGTGCTGTCGCCGAAGGCATGGATCGACTGCAGCACGCCGGAGCGGACCAGGAAGGTGCCGAGCAGCGCCAGCGAGAAGGTGGCGACGATCAGCGAGGCGTTCCAGACCTTGAGCATCCCGCGCTTCTCCTGGACCATGATCGAGTGCAGGAACGCGGTGCCGGCCAGCCACGGCATCAGGGCTGCGTTCTCGACCGGGTCCCAGGCCCAGTAGCCCCCCCAGCCGAGCTCCGTGTACGACCAGCGCGCGCCGAGCAGCAGGCCGAGCCCGAGGAACGCCCAGGCGATCAGCGCGAAGCGCCGGGTCGCTCGGATCCAGTCGGCGTCGAGCCGCCTGGTGACGAGGGCGCCGATCGCGAAGGCGAAGGGGATCGTGAACGCGACGTACCCCGAGTAGAGCATCGGCGGGTGGATCATCATGCTCGGGTGCTGGAGCAGCGGGTTGAGGCCGATGCCGTCGGCGGGCACCGGGCTCAGCTTCGCGAAGGGGTTGACGCCCCCGGCGAACAGCATCAGGCCGGTGAAGAACGCGGCGATCGAGGCCATCACAGCGGTCGCGTAGGGGACCAGCTCGCGGAGCCGGTTGCGGGTGGCGAAGAGAGCCGCCGAGGAGGCGATCGAGAGCACCCAGGCCCAGAGCAGGAGAGAGCCCTCCTGGCTCGACCACATCGCGGCCAGCTTGTAGAAGGCCGGCGTCTCCAACGAGGAGTGCTGCTGGACGATCCGCAGCGAGAAGTCGTCGCCCGCGAAGGCGATCTCGATCAACACCACGCAGAGGGTGAGGAGGCCGCAGAGCCCGTAGACCGAGCGCCGAGCGACCACCAGCCAGCGCTCGTCCCCGTGCCTGCCGAGCAGCGCCGCCACGACGGCGAAGCCCGCGGTCAGAAAAGCCAGGGGCAGCGCGACGCTGCCGAGGCTAGCTGTCATTTGCGGTGGTGAACTTCGAGGGGCACTTGGTGACCAGGGTGTCCGGCTCCCCCACGAACGCCCCGTGCTCGACGGTTCCCGAGAGGACGATCTCGCGACCGCCGCGGAAGGGATCGGGGACGGTGCCGTGGTAGCTGACCGGGATGCTCGCGCTCGGGTCGTCGCGGTCGGCGACCCGGAAGCGAATCCCGCCTCCGGCGCGGCGAATCGACCCGGTCACCACCTTGCCCGTCAGCTCGTAGCTCGAGCCGGAGGCGGCGCTGGCCAGCTGCGAGGGCTCCCTGGCCTCGGTCGAGGCGCTGAACGAGGTGTAGACGAGCGCCGCGGCGAGGAGGACCGCGACGGAGAGGGCGACGACCAGCCTGATCTTTCGCTTGCGCGAGGGATCCACGGGCACCGGATTATCGCAAGGGCCGAGCTGCGCCGATGTCGCACTTCCCTCCGCCTTGCGGCGGCGAATACCACCGCCCTGAAAGAATCGAGACGTGGCGAGCGACGTGAATGACAAGCCCGTGCTGCTGATCACCGGCGCCAGCAGCGGAATCGGCGCGGCGACGGCGCGGGCCGCTGCCTCCGGCCACCGGCTCGCCCTTGCCGCGCGGCGCGAGGGGCCGCTCCGCGACCTGGTCGAGGAGCTCGGTGGCGAGAATGAGGCGATCGCGATCCGCTGTGACGTCAGCGAGTGGGACCAGGTCGAGGCGATGGCGGGAGCGGCGCTCGAGGCGTTCGGCCGCATCGACGCCGTCTTCGCAAACGCCGGCTTTGGCGCCGGCCGCGGCTTTCTCACGGAGTCCCCTGAGCACTGGCGCTCGATGGTCCTGACAAACGTCTACGGAGTCGCGCTGACGATCCGGGCAACCCTCCCCCACCTGCTCGAGCGGGGCGATGGGCATTTCCTGGTCACCAGCTCGGTCGCCGGCCGCCGTGTGCTGCCCGGGTCGCTTTACTCGGCGACCAAGTGGGCCGCGACGGCGATCGGCGAGGCGCTCAGGGCCGAGCTGCGCCAGATTCACGAGAACCATTCGATCCGAGTCACCGTGATCGAGCCGGGCATGACCGACACCCCGTTCTTCGATCAGCGGCCCGGAGAGTGGGCGCTTCGCGACGACGACATCGCCCGGGCCGTGATCTTCGCCCTGGAGCAGCCGGCCGGGGTCGACGTCAACGAGATCCTGATCCGGCCGACGAGCCAGCCCTCCTGAACCGCCGCCGGGCGGCTATCGCCGGGCCGAGCGGTGGTGCATGCGGTGCTTCCGATGCTTGCGGTGCTTCCGCTTGCAGGACTTGCCGACCTTTGGACGCTGCTTCGACACCTTGCCGTTCTGCCCGTAGAAGATCGCGTTCGCGCGCATCGGCTTCCGCTTCTTGTGCCGGTGCTGCTTCTTGTGGTGCCCGCGCATCAGGATGCGCTTGTGAGCTCTCTTCCCGTGGCGGTGCTTCTTCTTGTGCCTGCGCGGGCAGAGGTTGCGGGTGTTCAGCAGGAGGCCGTGCTTGCCCCCGCGCACCGTCAGTTCGAATTTTTCGATCGGAACGTCGGGGACCGCGTCGAACGTGTTGCGGAGGCGGCCCTTGACCGCGTCGTTGCGCCCGACCAGGTCGACGTTCACCTGACCGTGCAGCGAGGCCACGACGTCCGGGAGCAGGTTGTCGGAGGAGCGCAGGCGGACCGGACCTTCGAGCGGCTTGTCGAGCAGGGGCGAGACGGCGCGCGCAAAGCCGTAGACCGAGTCGGCCGGACACTGGCCCGCCGCGTACTGCACCCTGGTGCAGACGTTGGCGATGCTGGCCTGGTCGAGGATCAACCCCTTCGGCAGCGTCACCACGGCCTTGCTGATGTTGGCGTCGTGGGGACGCGCGACGACCGTGGCCCGCAGCTTCGGGTTCTTTGCCCGGCGCATCGCGCCGAACAGCCGCAGCGACAATTTCGGCTCGAAGCCGAGCGCGTCGCAGTCCTCGACCTGGAACGGAGTCGAGGTGCTGTAGGTCGTGAACGCGGCCGGGTCGGAGGGATTGGCGCCGCCTCCATGCAGGGCTGCTTCGACCGCCATCGGCGAGCAGTTGGTCGGATTGAGGGAGAAGTTCGGCCTGTCGAGGCGCACCGAGATCGTTCGAACGTCGAGAAGGGCGCCACCGAAGATGTGCGGGATCGGGTCCGAGACGGCGGTCACCTGTGCCGTTTCGCGATCGAGGGACAACGCCACCCTCACCACGACCGAGCCGAGATCGAAGGGCCCGGCCGTGGCGGGGGTGACGATTGCCAGGGATAGGGGAGCCCCGTGGTAGGGGCCTGCGAGAAAGGCCTTGCCATTGATGGTCGTCGGTTCCGGACCGGTGCCGGTGGAGACGACCGCGCTGCCAACCAGGCTCGAGGCCGGGCAGCTCGAGGTGGCGCCCTCAGCCACGCCGCCGTTGGCCGCCGCGGCGGCGATCGCGCCCTCCGGGCAGTAGTCGACGCCGGCGAGCTTCGCGGTGAGGCCGCGCGGCAGCCGCACGTCGGCGCCTTTCAGCTCCTGCTGCCCGTCGGGACGCGCGATGTCGAGCTGGAACGGGCTGTAGGCGCCGGCCTTGCCGCTTGCGCTGGCCGCGGCGAGCCCGGGGGCGAAGGGCCGCGCGCCGAGCGTCGCCGGGCAGTCGCCGCCGCCGGCTGCTTCGGTGAGCGTGAATTCGTCCTCGGCGGGCACCGGCGCGTTGCCGTCCCACGGCGTGAGGACGGTCGAGGCGGTATGCGGACCGCAGACGCCCGGGCTGGTCAGGGGCGCCCGGGGACCGTCGTTGAAGTCGAGGACGAAGGAGGTGAAGGGCGCCTGCGGAAGCCCGGACGAGGTCCCGTTGAAGACGGTGGTGAGGCGACCCGTCAGCGGGTCGGCCTTGACGTTGCCGACCAGCCGCACCGAGACGTCGTAGCGCTGCGAGGCGGCGACGACGAAGATCCGGAACTCTTCGCCGGACGCCGGGTCGCGGCTGAGCTGCTGGCCGACGAAGACGTCCCCGGTGAGCGAGCCGGGCGGAAGGGGCGGAGTTTCGAGGGTCACGCTGCCCACGCGCGAGGCGGCCGGGCAGCTGATCGGGGTTCGAGATGTGAGCGGGAACTGCGAGTCGGCGCAGGCTTCGAGCCCGTTCGCGGCCGAGGGGTTGAGCCCCATACCCTCAGGCAGGGTGACGGTGGCGCTGCGCACGTGCGAGGTCGCCTGCTTGCCTTCTTTGAGCGGGTCGGTGATGTCCGGCAGGTTGACGCCAACCGCGGCCCCCGCCGGCGAGTCGGTCCTGGCGGTCTGCGGGTCGGCTTCCAGCGACGGTTCGAACGGGATCGTGTCGCATTCCCTGGGCTCGGTTCCCGGAGGGATCGGCGACTCGACGAAGGCCGAGCCGTTCGGGAAGCTGGGGTCGGGTTCCTCGTAGGAGTCGGCCCGCAGATAGGTCGAGTACACGTGGCCGGACGGGCCGGGGGCCGCTTCGCCGAGGCAGGTGGTCGGGGTCGTGATGAAGGTGCCGTCCCCCGAGGTGCCGTCGAAGACGAGTCGGTTCTTCGCGATCCTGGCGACTTCAGCCGGCAGCGGCGGAACTTCGAGTTTGGCCGCGTGGATGGTGAAGTACTCGTGGAAGTCGCCCTCCCAGGCGATTCCCGCCTCGAGGAAGACGTCGTTGCCGAGGACGCTGAAGCCGAAGCGCGCCGGTTCGCCCTGTTCGGGAACGATGTTGAACACGTCGGCGGACGGGAGCGTCAGCGACGCCCCGGTCAGGGTGTTGGTAGCGGTAACGACGCTCGTGCCCACTTTCGAGCCGGGCGGGCAGGTGGCCGGGCTCTCTTCCGGTTCGAGTTCGCACTGTTCGGTCGCCTGCGGGTTGACCGAGAGGCCCCTCGGGAGATCGACGCGGACGGTCTTCAGGTTGCCGATCGGAATTTCGGTGCCCGGGAGCGGGCCTTCTTCGGTGTTGACGATGAACTGCGTGAAGCCGACCGGCGGGTGCCCGCCGGCCTGTTCGAAGAACTGGTCGGGCGTGTCGACGCTGCAGGTCGGCGTGTCCGTGTAGCAGGTGCCCGCCTGCCAGGGGCTGTTGGCGGTCGGGTTCTGGGGATCCTGGGGTCCGATGATCTGGGCGGCTGCTCCGGCAGGCCCGACGAGTGCCGTGAAAGCGGCACCGACGATCGCGACGCAGAGCCGCAACCGGCGTCCCAGTTCCTCTCCTCTCTTCCCCTCTTCCAGGCTCATCTTTCGGCCACTATACTGCATTTTGATGATACGTATCCGTAATTTTTGGTAATCTTCGATCATCGAAAGTGAGAATCACATCGACTGGCAAGGTCTCGCCCGGGCGAATACCCACCCCCTTCGGGTGTCAATCCTTGAGGTGATCGGCATCGACGGCGGTCGAACCCTTTCGCCAAAGGACCTCAGCCTCGAGCTCCAGGCACCGCTGAGCACGGTCAACTACCACGTCACCGAACTGGCAAAGGCGGGCCTGCTGGAACTCGTGCGGGAGAGACAGGTCCGCGGGGCGGTCGAGCACTTCTACCGGCCGGCGACAAGGGTCTCGACGAACGGCGCGAGACCTTCCAGGGTGCGCCAGGCCGTCGGGTCCTGAGAGCGGACGACGGGTCTCGAACCCGCGACCTCGAGCTTGGGAAGCTCGCGCTCTACCAGCTGAGCTACGTCCGCGTGCCGGACGATTCTAGTCTCCGGCGAGGGCCCCGCAGACGGCGGCTCGTAGTGAGGAACTGCACCTAGCCTTCGTCGACCGGGACAAATTCGTGCTCGACGTCGGCGGGCGAGATGATGATCAGTCCGGTCACTGGCTCGCTTCCTGGATTCCACGCGGTGTGGACCGTCCCCCTGGGGACGAAGACGAGGCTGCCCGTCTCGGCTGTGATCTCCTCGTCCTCGAGCCTGAAGGCACCTGGGCCCCGCGCGACGTAGAACGCCTCGTCCGTGGTCGGATGGAGATGGAGCCGCGGCGGCTCCTGCCCGGGGGGAATGACACCGATCAGGGTCGTGTAGGCGCCCGCGGTCTCCTTCGTTCCCCAGGTCAGGATCTCGGCGGTGTCCGCCGGGGTGATGACCGTGCGGCCATTGATCTCCTCCATCGGTCGACCCTGTCGCCCGGGCGAGCCGCGGGTCTAATCTTGCGTGCCCGTGAGCGCGCGAACGTTCGTCGTATTCATCGCCGTCGCGGCCGTGATCGGCCTGCTGGGCTTCGGCCTGCTCAGCAAGGGCGCGACCCAGATCACGGTCGGGGAGCCGGTTCCCGACCGGAAGCTTTCGACCCTCGAAGGCAATGGCTCGGGAGAGATCGCCGACTACCGCGGCCGCTGGGTGCTCGTCAACCTGTGGGCATCCTGGTGTGAGCCGTGTCGCCACGAGGCGCCGGTTCTGGAGGGACTCTGGAAGCGCCGGCGGACCGACGGCGTCACCGTGCTGGGGATCAACGTGCAGGACAACAGCGATGACGCGACGGCCTTCGTCCGCGAATACCACCTCACCTACCCGCAGCTGCGGTCGGTGGGCGACGAGCGGAGCAGGGCCTTCGGCTCCACCGGTGTTCCGGAGAACTTCCTCGTCGACCCGGAGGGCCGGCTGGCGCTGATCTGGAGGGGGCCGGTCGACGACCGCTTCCTGCGGGAAGAGGTCCTGCCGGCGATGCGGGGGAGCTCATGAGCGCCGCGAGGCTGCTCGGCGTCGTGGCCGCCTCCCTGCTGCTCCTCGCCGCGGGAACCGCCTCCGCCGCTGGGCCGCAGACCAGTCTCGCCGACGTCGAAGACGAGGTGATGTGCCCGATATGCGGCACCCTTCTCGAGCTCTCCACCTCGCCGCAGGCCGAGCGTGAGCGGGCCTTCATCCGGCGGCTGATCGTCGCGGGGCGAAGCAAGCAGCAGATCAAGGACGCGCTGGTTGCGCAGTACGGCCGCAACGCGCTCGCGGTTCCCGAAGGCTCCGGCTTCGAGATCTCCGCCTACATCGTGCCGCTCGTCGGATTCCTGCTCGCGGCCCTGGCGCTCGCGATCGGGGTCCGGCGCTGGCGTCGCGGTCCCTCTCCGCCTGGGCCGGGCGGCGCCGAGCGGCCGGATGGCGAGGACGGCGAGAGGCTCGACGCAGACCTCGCGCGCTACGACCTCTAGGCCCCCTCACCTTCGGTCCGGGGTGCGGACACCGACGCGGCCGCGTCGGTGACGACGAGCCCGTCGAAGCCGCGCCAACGCCTCCCCACCTCCTCGGCGCCCGAAGCGCAGCCGATCGCGACATCGGCCTGGGGGAAGAAGGGCGCGGGGGAATCGCCGAAGGGCGGCGAATCGATCACCACCAGCTGGTAGGCCGACCGAAGCCTCGAGAGCACCTGACGAAACCGCTCCGAGTCGAGCAGCGGCCGCGGGTCGGCGACCGCGGCACCGGCGACGATGCAGATCACCGGCTCACCGCCCTGTGGGGTGGCCGGCCCGGTCGGGACGAGCGGCTGCAGGATCGCCTCCGGCTCGGCTTCGGCGCGCAGATACCCGGCCAGGCCCGGATTTGGGGCAAGGTCGAACGCGGCCCCGAGAACGGGCCGCACCAGGTCGCACTCGAGCAGGGCCACGGTGCGCGGCTCGACCGCGGCCGCGGCTGCCAGGCCCAGGGCGACCGCCGAGCGCCCGACGCCGCCTCCGACGACGATGACCGCGGCGTCCCCGGCCCACTCGAGCAGCCCTGAGAAGGCCCGCAGGTCGCTTGCCCTCAGCGACCCCGGGCGCAATCCCCGATCGGATCGCAGCGGGAGCCTCGCCAGCACCGGAGGTCTCCGACGCCGGCCGAGCATCACATGCGCTCGGGGGCGGAGATGCCGAGCAGGCCGAGCGAGCCGGCGATCGTCCGCTTCGCCAGCAGGCATATGAGCAGGCGGGACCGCTCGACTCCCTCTCCCTCGGCCCCGACCACCTGACAGTCGCGGTAGAAGGCGTGGAAGTCCGCGGCGACCGCCATCGCGTAGGCGCAGATCCGGTGCGGGCCGCGGCGCGCGGCGGCCTCATGGGCCTCCGCCGGGAATTCGAGCAGCCGCTTGAGAAGAGCCCGCTCCGCCGGCTCCAGGGCGACCTCCGACCCGGTGGCGGCGGGGGCGCCCAGGTCACCCGGCTCGATCCCGGCCTTGCGCAGGATGCTGGATATGCGCGCGTGTGCGTACTGCACGTAGTAGACGGGGTTCTCGCTCGACTCCCGCCGGGCAAGCTCGAGGTCGAGATCGACCGTCGTGTCGTGGCTTCGCCAGAGCATGAACCAGCGGGTCGCGTCCACCCCGATGTCGTCGATCAGCTCGTCGAGCGCGATGAAGTCGCCGCTGCGCTTGGACATCTGGGCCCGCTCGGCCCCTTCGACGATGTGGACGAGCCTCATGATCAGCGACTCCAGCGACTCCGGATCTGCGCCGAGCGCCGCGATCGCCGCCCTAAGCCGCGGGGCGTATCCGTGGTGGTCGGCGCCGAGCACGTCGATCATGCGCTCGAATCCGCGCTCGAGCTTGTCCCAGTGGTAGGCGACATCGGCGGCCAGGTACGTGGGCTCGCCGTCGGCACGGATCAGGACGCGATCCTTGTCGTCGCCGAACTCGGTGGTCCGCAGCCAGAGCGCCCCCTCGCTCCGGTAGGTGTGGTCTCGCTCATCGAGCACCGCCAGCGCCGCGTCCACCTCGCCCCGCTGATATAGCTCGCGCTCCCTGAACCAGCGGTCGAAGCGCACCCCGAAACGCTCCAGGGTGGCGGCCACCTGGTCGACGATCAGGTCGACTCCGCGCGCCCCGATCGCCTCGAGGTCATCGGGGCCGATCCCCTCCCCCGCGATGGTCGCCGCGAGGTCGTCGACGTAGCCGCCCTCATAGCCGTCCTCCGGGGTCGCCTCACCCTTCATCCGCGCGGCGATCGAGGCCGCGAAGCGCCGCACCTGCCCCCCCGCGTCGTTGACGTAGAACTCGCGCTTCACCTGATGGCCGGTAGCCTCGAGCAGGCGCACGAGGGCGTCCCCGTAGGCGGCGTGGCGACCACCCCCGACGTGCAGGGGTCCGGTCGGGTTGGCGGAGACGAACTCGACCAGGATCCGCTCGGGCGAGTCGGTCGGCGCGAGGCCCAGGCCGTCGCCGGCCTCGGCGAGGCGCGCAGCCGCGCGGCGATACCAGCCGTCTGAGAGGAACAGATTGACGAACCCCGGACCCGCCACCTCGAGGCGCTCTGCGTCCTCGCCGAGCTCGCGGCCCAGGGCCTCGCAGAGGCGCGCCGCCACGTCACGAGGCGCTTCGCCGAGCGCAGCGGCGTGCAGCATCGCCGCGTTGGAGCTGTAGTCGCCCAACTCGTCCTTCGGGGGCCGGTCGAATGACGGCTCGGGGCCGCTCTCCCCGCCCTCGCGCAGGGTGAGCACGGCCCGGCTCAGGGCCTCGCGCAACTCGGCGATCGAGTCGGTGGCTGCCACGTCTCCATCGTATGAGTCGGCGGGACGCGGGGTACGCTGGCCCGCATGCGCCTGGCGGTGATCAGCGACGTGCATGCCAACCTGGCAGCGCTGGAGAGCGTCCTCGAGGCGATCGACCGAAGCACACCGGACGAGGTCTGGTGCCTCGGCGACATGGTCGGCTACGGAGCCGAGCCAGATGCCTGCACGGATCTCGTCCGGGAGCGCTGCGACCTCTGCCTGGTCGGCAACCACGACCTCGCGGTCCTCGGCGCCCTTGACATCGCCTCCTTCTCGGAGGCCGCTGCGGAGGCCGTCACGTGGACGCGGGAGACCGTCGAGCAGAGAACGATCGACTTCCTGGACGGGCTCGATCCGTCCGGGGGCCGCGATGGCATCGCCCTCTTTCACGCTTCGCCGCGCGACCCTGTCTGGGAGTACGTGCTCTCAACCGAGCAGGCTGATGCCTGCCTCAAGGCGCAGCCCGAGCGCACGGCGCTGATCGGCCACTCGCACGTCGCACTCTTCTTCACCCGCTCGCCGGCGGTCGAGGGGAAGGAGGTGCGGGGCGCTCAGGCTACCGACGGCACCCTGCTCGACCTTGGGGCGGGCGAATGGCTGGTCAACCCCGGAAGCGTCGGGCAGCCGCGGGACGGCGATCCCAGGGCCGCCTGGCTCGAGCTCGACACCGAGACTGGGGCCGCCTGCTTCCGCCGGACGGCGTACGACGTCGAGCGCTCCGCCGCCTCGATCCTCTCCGCCGGACTGCCCCAGCGCCTTGCCGAACGCCTCCACGCCGGCCTGTGAACGCGTGGGTTGCAGGGGAAATCTGCCCATGCAGGCGTTCTCTAGACTCGCGCGGGTGGGCCGAACGGCCAAAACGACCCTTGCCCTCAGCCTGCTGATGGCCGCGACGCTGCTCAGCGCATGTGGCGGCGAGGACGCGCAGCTGCTTCCCGGCGAGACCTCCCGTGAAATCACCGCCAACCTCGAAAAGGTGAAGGAGCTGAGCGACGAAGGCGACTGCGTCGGCGCCGAAAGCGCCGCCCAGCAGGTCGGCGAACAGGTCGAAGCGCTGGGCGGAGTCGACGAGAAGCTGAAGCGCGCCCTCGCCGAAGGCGCCGAGAGGCTGAACGAGGTCACGGGCGAATGCGAAGAAGCGGGCGAAGAAGCGGAGACGACGAGCGTCCCGGAGGAAGTCGAAGAAGAACCGGAGAAGAAGGCCGGCAAGGAGCAGGGGAAAGAAGAAAAGGAAAGGGAGAAGGAAGAAAAGGAGCGCGAAAAGGAAGCGGAGAGCCCTGCCCCGGAGCCCCACAAACCACCGTCGGCCGAAAAACCCCCGCCGCAGGCAAACGGCGAAGGCAAAGGGCCCGAAAACGGAAACGGGCCGCCCGCCGAGGAAGACGAAGAAGTCGGCCCCTCGGGCGGCGTCGGCCCGGGTAGCGCCGTGGGGGAAGGCGACTGATGGCGGCGACCTCGCTTTCGGGGCGTTACGAGATCGGCGACAGGCTCGGCTCCGGCGGGATGTCGAACGTCTACCGCGCCACCGACCGCATCCTCGAGCGAACCGTGGCGGTCAAGGTGCTCGCCGAGCACCTCTCCGACGACGAGCGATTCGTCGCCCGCTTCCGCCGCGAGGCATTGGCGGTCGCGAAGCTGATCCACCCCAATATCGTCCAGGTCTACGACACCGGCATCGACGACGGACGTCACTACATCGTCATGGAGTACGTCGATGGCCGTTCCGGCGCTCAGATCCTCCAGCGCCAGGGACCGATCCCGGCCGAGACCGCGGTCGAGATCGGGATCCAGGCGTGCACGGGACTCGACTACGCGCACCGGCGCGGGATCATCCACCGCGACGTCAAGCCCGGGAACCTGATGGTCCTCGGCGGACCGGTCGGGGGCGGCCCCGTGGCGGTCAAACTGACCGACTTCGGGATAGCCCGGGCGATCGAACAGACGCGAATCACCCAGGTGGGCTCGGTGGTGGGCACCGCCGCATACCTTGCGCCCGAGCAGGTGCGCGGCGAGGAGGCGACCCCGGCGACCGACGTCTACGCGCTCGGGGTCGTCATCTACCAGTTCCTCACGGGACGGCTGCCCTACGAGGGGACCACCCTCGCGGAGCTGGCGGTGCGCCAGCAGAACGAGCGGCCGCTGCCGCCGAGCGCGTACAACGACGACGTCCCGGAGCCGATCGGCTCGGCCGTGCTGCGCGCCCTGGACGGTGACCCCTCGCGACGCTACGCGAGCGCCGACGAGCTGGCCGGCGGCCTTCGCCTCGGCCTCGAAGGGGAGGCCGCCCCGGCGGCCGGCGGGGAGACGACGGAGACGCGGGTCCTGGGAGGCGAGACGGCGACCAGGCGGCTCGACGAGACGGCGCCGACCGCCTACCGCCCCGCGCCTCCCGCGAGCCGGCGCCCTCCGTCGCCGGTGCAGCAGCGTGCGCCCACGGGGCGACCCTCCGCCCGCCCGTCGCCGCCGCGCCGCGGCGCCTTCTCCCGCTTCGCCCGCTTCGTGATGGCCGCCGTCGCTCTGGCCCTGATCGCCGCCGCGGTCGCCGCCGGGGTGATCCTCGCCACCGATCGGGCGAGCGGGGTGAGGGCGACCGAAGTTGCAGGGAACTCGGTGGACAAGGTCGTCGAAGAGCTCAGGGAACTGGTCCAGAAGAACACCGAATAGGGAACGGCGTCCCCCCGGCAAGAATGCCGTCGCGGTAGCTGCCGAAATCGCCGGCGAGGATCGCGGCGCGAGCGTTCGCGGTGAGGGCGCGCATGTAGGTCAGGTTGTGGAGGCAGAGGAGACGGACCGCGGTCAGCTCCTCGGCGCGCGAGAGGTAGCTGACGTAGTCCCGGTCGTGATCGGCGCAGGCCGCGCACGGACACCCCTCGACGATCGGGCGCCGGTCCCCCTCCCAGCCGGCCTTGCGAAGGTCGATCCGGAAACGGTGCTCCGGCTCGGGGGCGATCGCCATTCCGTGCCGGGCCAGCCGGGTCGGCACCGCGCAATCGAAGACGTCGATGCCGAGGGCGATGCCGCCGAGCAGGTCGTCGACCTCGCCGATGCCGAGCAGGTGCCTGGGGGCGTCTGGCGGCAGCAGTGGCGCGGTCAGCTCCAGCACCCCCCGCATCTCATCCTTGTCGCGCCCCAGCGTGCCGCCGATCGCGACTCCGTCGACGGCGGCCTCGCCGATCGCCTGCGCCGACTCGCGTCGCAGCTCCTCGTGGACCCCTCCCTGCACGATGCCGAAGACCGCCTGCCGGCCGGGCCCCTCGCGACGGTGCCAGTCGAGGCAGCGGCCGAGCCAGCGATGCGTGCGCTCCATCGAGCGCGCGGTGTACTCCCGGTCGGCGTGGTATGGGGTGCACTCGTCGAAGACCAGGGCGATGTCGCTTCCCAGCTTCGCCTGGATCTCCATCGAGATCTCGGGGGAGATGAAGAGCGACGAGCCGTCGCGGTATGAGCGGAATCGCACCCCCTCCTCGCCGATCGAGACGACCGAGCCGCGCCCGTCGCCCGGCCGGCCGCTGCCCTTGACCTCTTCGGCGACGCCGCCGTGCGCCAGCGAGAAGACCTGGAACCCGCCGGAGTCGGTGATCAGTGCCCTTCTCCAGCCCATGAAGCCGTGCAGGCCGCCCGCGGCCTCGATGCGGTCCGCTCCCGGTGAGACGAGGAGGTGATACGTGTTGCCGAGAATCAGCTCAAAGCCGAGCGCCGCCAGCTCCCGCGACTCCAGCGAGCGAACGGTCGCCTTGGTCGCGAGTGGAATGAAGGCCGGGGTCTCGACCAGGCCGTGAGCGGTCTCGAGGACACCGGCGCGGGCGCCGCCGTTGCGCGCCTCGATCTCGAAGCTCAGCCTCTCCGGGTCCGACCTCACGTGATCAGCGACCGGCCCGTCATCTCGGCGGGTTGCGGTATGCCGAGCAGCTGCAGCGCGGTAGGGGCGACGTCGGCGAGGATGCCGTGGTCGCGCAGCCGCAGCCCCTCGACGGTGACGATCAGCGGCACGGGATTGAGCGAGTGAGCCGTGTTGGGCGAGCCGTCCGGCTCGAGCATGTGATCGCAGTTGCCGTGGTCCGCGGTGACGATGCAGGCCCCCCCAGTGCCCTCGACCGCCTCGACGACCTCGCCAAGGCACGCATCGACGGCCTCCACCGCACTGACGGCGGCGGGGATCACCCCGGTGTGTCCGACCATGTCGGGGTTGGCGAAATTGATGATGCCGAAGCGGTAGTCGCCGACCCTCCAGCGCGAGGCGAAGGCATCGGCCGCCCCCCGCGCGCTCATCTCCGGCTTGTGGTCGTAGGTCGGGACGTCGCGGGGCGAGTCGACCAGGTACCGCTCCTCCCCCTCCCACTCCTGCTCGCGACCCCCGTTGAAGAAGTAGGTGACGTGGGCGTACTTCTCCGTCTCGGCCACATGGAGCTGGCGCTCGCCGGCCTCGGAGATGACCTCCGCCAGGGTGATGCCGGGGCGCGCCTCGGGGAAGGCGACCGGGTACGGCCAGCCCTTGCGGTACTCGGTCATCGTCGTCAGGTCGAGCTGCGGCGCGCCGGTGCGGGAGAAGCTGTCGAAGTCGGGCTCGGCAAGGGCGCGGGTGAGCTCGCGGGCACGGTCCGGGCGAAAGTTGATGAAGATCGCCACGTCGCCCTCGGCGGCCCCGTCGTAGCCGCCGATCACGGTCGGCCGGACGAACTCGTCCGTCTCCCCCCGCTCGTAGGCGGAGGCGATCGCCTCGTCCGTGGTCGCCGCCTCGAGGCCGCGGGCATGCGCGATCGCGTCGTAGGCGAGCTTTACCCGCTCCCAGCGGGTGTCGCGGTCCATCGCGTAGTAGCGGCCGCTGACCGTGCCGACCCTGCCCGCCTGACGCAGCCACCGCTCCAGCTCGGCCAGGTAGCCGCGGCCGCTGTGCGGCAGGGTGTCGCGGCCGTCGGTGAAGGCGTGGAAGACCACATCGGGGACACCCTCCTGGGAGGCCAGCTCGATCGTCGCCTCGATGTGCTCCCAGCCCGAGTGGACGCCGCCGTCGGAGACGAGCCCGAGCAGGTGCAGGCGGCCCCGTGGGCTGCGCCTGGCGCGGTCGCAGGCGGCCAGCAGCGCCTCGTTTTCGAAAAAGCTGCCGTCGGCGATCGAGTCGTTGATTCGGGCGAGGTCCTGCTTGACGATCGCGCCCGCCCCGAGGTTGAGATGGCCAACCTCGGAGTTGCCCATCTGGCCGTCCGGCAGGCCCACGTCGCGGCCCTGGGCGGAGAGCCGCGTGTGAGGAAAGCGCTCCCCGAGCCGGTCGAACACCGGCGTCTCGGCGAGCGAGATGGCATTCCCAGGGCCGGGCTCGGCCAGGCCCCAGCCATCGAGGATGACCAGCGCGAGGGAGGGGACCGGCAGGGTCACGGACTACCCGGCGGCGGCGACGATCGCCGCGAATTCCTCGGGGTCGAGGCTGGCTCCGCCGACCAGCGCCCCGTCGATGTCCGGCATCGCGAGCAGCTCGGCCGCGTTGGCGGGCTTCACCGATCCGCCGTAGAGGATTCGCACGGCGCCGGCCGCGGCGCCCGACTCGCGCAGCATGTCGCGGATGAAGGCGATCGCCTCCTGCGCCTGCTCGGGGCTCGCCGTGCGCCCGGTGCCGATCGCCCAGATCGGCTCGTAGGCGATCACCACGTCGGCGAGCCGCGCCGGGTCGAGGCCGGCCAGGTCCAGCTCCAGCTGCCGCTCCAGAACGGCGTCCGTCTGGTTGGCATCGCGCGCCTCCTCGCTCTCGCCGACGCAGAGAATCGGCTCCAGGCCAGCGGCGAGCGCGGCCGGCAGCTTGCGGGCCAGCGCCTCGTCGCTCTCGCCGAAGTATTGGCGGCGCTCGGAGTGCCCGAGGATGACGCCGTCGACGCCCACCTCCCTCAGCATCGGTGCGGAGACCTCGCCGGTGAATGCGCCCGACTCCTCCTCGTGCATGTTCTGGGCGGCGACGCGGACGGCGCTGCCCCGGGACCGCTCCACCACCTCGGCGAGCGCCGGGTACGGGGGGCAGATCACGATGTCGTGCGGCGTCGCCGCGATCCGCGGCAGCAGCGCGTCGACGAAGGCGGCTGCCTCGGCGATCGTCTTGTGCATCTTCCAGTTCGCCGCCAGGTACGGCGTCCGCTCAGGCATCCTGCAGCGCCTCCACTCCCGGCAGCTTCCTTCCCTCCAACAGCTCCAACGATGCTCCTCCTCCGGTCGAGAGCCAGTCCACCCTCTCGGCTAGGCCGAACTGTCGCAGCGCCGCGACCGAGTCGCCGCCCCCAACCACGGTCACGCCCGGAGCCGCCGCGACGGCCTCGGCGACCGCCCGCGTGCCGGCGCCGAACGGCTCGAGCTCGAAGGCGCCCATCGGCCCGTTCCAGAGGACGGTGCCGGCGGCGCCGATCGCCTCCGCGTAGGCCGCGGCGGTGGCGGGGCCGATGTCGAGCCCCATCCAGCCGTCCGGCACCTCGACCCCGTCGATCGGGCGCACCTCCGTCGCTGCGTCGAATCGCTCGCCGAGGACGAGGTCGGTTGGTAGGACCAGCTCGCAGCTCGACTGCCCGGCCCGCTCCAGCGCCTCGGCCGCAGACGCCACGCCCTCCTCCTCGACGAGGGAGTCGCCGGTCGGGATCTCCCGGGCGCGGAAGAAGCTGAAGCACATCGCGCCGCCGATCAGGATCCGGTCGGCGACCTCGAGGAAGCGGTCGATCACGCCGACCTTGTCGGAGACCTTGGCGCCGCCGAGCACCACGACCAGGGGCCGCGCCGGCGACTCGACCACCCGCGTCAGCTCGGTGACCTCCCGCTCGAGCAGAAGGCCCGCGTAGGCGGGCAGGAGGTGGGCGACGCCCTCGGTGCTCGCATGGGCGCGGTGGGCGGCGCCGAAGGCATCGTTGACGTAGACGTCGGCCAGCTCGGCGAGCGCGGCGGCGAGATCGGGGTCGTTCGCGGTCTCCCCCGGCTCGAAGCGCACGTTCTCGAGCAGCATCACGTCGCCGTCGCCGAGCTCCGCGGCCATTGCGGCGACCTCGTCGCCGACGACGGCCGGCGCCTGGGCGACATCGGCATCGAGCAGCTCGCCGAGGCGCTCGCCCACCGGGCGCATCGAGAGAGCGCGCTCGAAACCGCCCTTCGGCCGCCCAAGGTGCGAGACGAGTATGGTCGCGGCGCCGCGCTCGCGCAGAAGCTCGATCGTGGGAAGCGCGGCCCTGATCCGCATGTCGTCGGCCACCCGGCCCTCGTCCAGGGGCACGTTGAAGTCGACCCGCGCAAGCACCCGCCTGCCGGCGACCTCAGCTTCCCCGACGGTTCTCTTAGCGAATGGTCGGCCGGCCATCCCACGCGGTCATCTACGGCTGCCCCGCTGGAATGTTCGCCAGCACCTTCCCCGCAAGCTCGACGCATCGATTCGAGTAGCCCCACTCGTTGTCGTACCAGGCGACGGCCTTGATCATGTTGGATCCGATCGCCATCGTCTGGCCCGCGTCGAAGATCGCCGAGTGGGGGTCGGTGACGATGTCCGTGGAGACGATCGGGTCCTCGGTGTAGGAGAGGATGCCCTCCAGCGGCCCCTCCGCGGCCGCCCGGGCAGCCGCGTTGACCTCATCCGGGGTGGCCGGCTTCGACACCGTGCAGACCAGGTCGACGACGGAGCCGGTCGGAACCGGGGCGCGCATCGAGAGGCCGTTCAGCTTCCCGTTCAAGTCCGGCAGCACGAGGCCGACCGCCTTGGCGGCACCGGTTGTGGTCGGAATCAGGTTGAGCGCCGCCGCCCGCGCCCGGTGCAGGTCCTTGTGGGGCATGTCCTGAAGGCGCTGGTCGGCGGTGTAGGCGTGGATTGTCGTCATCAGGCCCTGCTCGATCCCGAACGCCTCGTGCAGCACCTTGGCCATCGGCGCCACGCAGTTCGTCGTGCAGGAGGCGTTGGAGATGATGTGGTGGCTCTCCGGGTCGTAGTCGGTGTCGAAGTTGACTCCGAGCGCGACGGTCACGTCCGGCTCCTTGGCCGGCGCAGAGATGATCACCTTGCGGGCGCCCGCCTCGAGGTGCTTTGCGGCGTCCTCGCGAGCCGTGAAGAGTCCCGTCGACTCGATCACCACCTCCACGCCGAGGTCGGCCCACGGCAGGGCGGCGGGATCGCGCTCGGAGAGAACCCGAAGCTCGGACCCGTCGACCGAGATCGCCCCCTCCCCCGCCTCGACCTCGCCAGGGAAACGCCCGAGGATCGAGTCGTACTTGAGCAGGTGGGCGAGCGTGCCGGGATCGGTGATGTCGTTGACGGCGACGATCTCGAGGTCCGCTTCGGCAGCATGGGCTGCCCGGTAGAGGTTGCGCCCGATTCGGCCGAAGCCGTTGATGCCGACCTTCACAGCCATGAAGTCAATCCCTCCTCGATTCGCGTTGGAACCCCGATGTTATGGCTCCGCGCCTGCGGGCCGTCAGTCGGCGCCGACCGTGACCTCGATCTCATATCCATCCGGGTCGGTGAGGAAGGCCGAGTAGGAGCCGGAGCCGTATGAGCGCCGTTCGCCGGGCTGGCTGACGCTGCTGCCGCCGGCCCCGGTCCCCGCCTCCCAGGCGGCCTTGACCGCGACGATCCCCAGCGCCGAGAAGCTCAACAGCCCGAAGCCCGGCTTGGGCCCGTGATGAGCCGAGATGAAGAAGACCGGCTTGGCAATGCCCCAGCCCACCGTCTCGTCCTCCTCGAAATGGCGGCGCCACCCCAGCGGCGCGAGCAGCGCGTCATAGAAGGATGCGCTGAGAGCCAGGTCGGAGACCTCGAGGACGACGTGGTGCAACACGGACGGGAGGCTATACGTGCCGCCAGCGCTCGGTCGGGCGGTTCAGCGGGCTCTGGGCGTCCAGCGGAACCAGCGGATCGCGGCCAGGAGCCCGGCGACGCCCCAGATCGCGACGACCGCGAGGTTGTCCCATGAGACCGCGCTTCCTCCGCCGAGGTATGCGTCGAAGAGCGCCTCGAAGAAATGGCGGATCGGAAAGACGTCGGCGAAGTGGATGACCCCGGCGGGCAGCTGATCGTCGGGTATGAAGACGCCCGAGAGGAAGTAGAGCGGCAGCAGGAGGGCGTTGACGATCGGGGCGGCGGCGTCTTCCGAGGGGATCGCGGCGGTGAGCGCAACCCCGAGGCAGCAGAAGGCCGCAGCGCCGATGACCAGGACGAAGAGGATCGAGGGCAGCCGGCTCCAGGGTATGGCGACTCCGTAGGCAATGCGCCCGAGCGCCATGATCAGCGCCAGCATCAGGAGCGCGACGACGATCGAGTTGCCGACCCTGCCCGCGATGAAGACCCAGGCGGGAAGCGGCGTTCCGCGCCCCCGCTTGAGTCGCCCGTCCTCGCGGGCGATCACCAGCGACATCGCCAGCGACTGCATGGTCGCCGAGATGATCGAGAGGGTGATGATCGCGGGCACGTAGTAGGTGGTCGTCTCGACGCCGCCGCGGACGTCGACCGTCTGGTCGCCGAAGACGGTGCCGAAGATGAGCAGCAGGATGACCGGGAAGCCGACGGTGAAGAAGACGGCGGCGGGATTGCGCCAGAAGACCTTCTGGTCATAGCGGAACTGGTGGCCGACGAGGGCGAGGCCGCTCATCCCGGCTCCTCGGAGGTGAGCGAGAGATAGACGTCCTCGAGGTCCGGCCGCCTCGCCTCGAGCCCTTCCAGCTCGAGCCCCTCGGCGAGGGCGTGGCCGGTCAGCTCGTGCAGCGCCTCGACCGGGTCGGTGGTCTGCAGCGATCTCTCCTCCCCGTTGAGCCGGTAGCTGATCGTCGTCGGGCGGTCCTCGCGGCCGCCCAGGTCCTCGGGCGTGCCCCGCGCGACTACCTGCCCGCGGGAGATGATCGCGACGCGGTCGGCGAGACGCTGCGCCTCGTCCATGTAGTGGGTGGTGAGGAAGATCGTCTTGCCGAGGTCCCGCAGGCCGGCAATCGTCTCCCAGGCCTGGCGCCTGGCCGAGGGATCGAAGCCCGTCGTCGGCTCGTCGAGGAACAGGAGCTCGGGATCGCCGATCAGCGCGATGCCGACGTCGAGGCGGCGCTGCTGGCCGCCGGAGAGGCTCCCCGTCCGATCCCCGGCCTTGTCCTCCAGCCCCACCAATGTCAGCGTCTCCTCGACGGACCGCGGCACCCGGTAGTAGCCGGCGTAGAGCTCGAGCGACTCGCGCACGGTCAGGTAGGGATCGAGCCTGCAGGTCTGGAGGACGATGCCGATCCGCTCCCGCCAGGAGCGATCGGCGCTGCTCGGGTCGATTCCGAGGACCGCCACCTCGCCACCGTCGCGCCCGATGTAGCCCTCGAGGATCTCCACGGTCGTCGTCTTGCCGGCGCCGTTCGGCCCGAGGAAGGCGAAGACCTCGCCCGCTGTCACCTCGAGGTCGATCCCCGCCACCGCCTCGAGCTCGCCGTAGCTCTTGCGCAACCCGCGCACGCTGATAACTGAGTCGGCCACGAGGTTGATTCTTACGAGACTCAGCCCAGCTCGACGTCGCGGTGCTTGACCCGCACGACGACGTCGTCCCGCCCGGCCAGGTCGCGGCGGATCCTGTCGACCACGGTCAGCGAGCGGTGGCGGCCGCCGGTGCAGCCGACCGCGATCGTCAGATGGCTCTTGCCCTCGGCGACGTAGGCCGGAACGAGAAACTCGATCAGGGGCAGCAGCCGCCCGTAGAACTCACCGGCCTGGGTGCCCGCCTCGACGTAATCGCGAACCGCCTGGTCGAGACCGGTCAGCGGGCGCAGCTCGTCGACATAGTGGGGGTTGGGGAGAAAGCGGACGTCGAGGGTCAGGTCGGCGTCGCGCGGCGGCCCGTTCTTGAAGCCGAAGGTGAGCAGCGTGAGGGCGAGCTTGCCGGCGCCGTCGCTGCCGAGCATCTCCTCGGCGATCCGCCGCCGCAGCATCGCGCCCGTCAGGCCGCTGGTGTCCATCACCACGTCCGCCCTGGCTCGCAGTGGGGCGAGCAGCTCGCGCTCGGCCCGGATCCCGTCGACGATGCTTCCCTCGGGGGCAAGCGGGTGGCGGCGGCGCGTCTCCTTGTAGCGGTCGACAAGCGTCTCCTCCCCCGCCTCGAGGAAGAGGACCCGCGGCTCGAGGCCATCGGCGACGAGCTCGTCGAGGACCTGAATCAGGTCATCGAAGTAGTCGCCGCCGCGAACGTCGGAGACGACCGCAGCCCTTTCGACGCCGCTGCCGTCGTGGCGGAAGAGCTCGCCGAGGCTGCCGATCATCCGTGGCGGCAGGTTGTCGACGCAGAAATAGCCGCCGTCCTCGAAGGCGGCGATCGCCTCCGACTTCCCGGCCCCGGAGTGACCGGTGATGACGACGAGGCTGACCCTTGCGTCGGTGGGCTTGGCGCTGTTCCCGGTTGCCGTCATCTATCCGGTCCGGTTGAGCTGCTCGTGGATGTCGCGCGCCACCTTGCCCGGGACGCCGGGCACCGCCTCGAGCTCCTCGCGACTGGCGGCGATGAGGCGCTCCGGCGAGCCGAAGTGCTGGAGAAGGGCGCGCTTGCGAGCCGGGCCGACCCCCTTCAGCTCGTCGAGCACCGAGCCGACCATCGCCCGCTCCCGGCGCCCCCTGTGATGCTCGATCGCGAACCGGTGCGCCTCGTCGCGGACCCGCTGCAGGAGCCTCGACGCCTCGGTCTCGGCCGCGAGGTCGATCGGAGCGGAGCGACCCGGCAGGTAGACCTCCTCGAGGCGCTTGGCGAGGGCGATCACGGTGACGCCGCGCTCCGCCAGCGGCGCCAGCGCCCGCATCGCCGCGGCGAGCTGGCCCTTGCCCCCGTCGATGACGACGAGCGAGGGGAGCGCCGCGAAGCTGGCGTCGCGCTTGCCGTCATGGGGCGAGAGGTCCGCCTGTTCGCGGTATCGGTTCATGCGCCGCTCCAGCACCTCCTCCATCGAGGCGAAGTCGTCAGAGCCCTGCTCGCGGTCGCCGCGAATCCGAAAGCGCCGGTAATCCGACTTCTTGGTCGCACCTCCCTCGAACACCACCATCGAGGCGACGGTGTGCTCACCGCCGAGGTTGGAGATGTCGAACCCCTCGATGCGAACCGGGAGCTCGTCCATCTCCAGCGCCTCCCTCAGGTCGGCAAGCGCGTCGACCCGGCGCTGGCGACGATGCTCCCGCCTGAGGCGGTCCTGATCCAGCGCGAGCCGCGCATTTCGCTCGGCCAGCTCCCGCAGGCGGCGTTTGTCTCCGCGCTCGGCGACCCGAACCTCGACCGGAGCGCCGCGACGCTCGGCGAGGGCGGCGGCGAGAAGGTCCGCCCTCTCCCTCAGCTGGGGGGCGACGACGATCGTGCGCGGCACGGCCGGCGAGGCCGAGTAGTACTGGCCGATGAACTCCTCCGTGACCTCGGCCATATTGCGTTCCGCCTGGTTCTCGAGGTAGAAGCTCTGGCGCTCGGCGAGGATCCCGTCCCGCACCTGGAAGACCTGGGCGTTCGCGTCGGCGCCCTCGACGGCGACCCCGATCAGATCGGCAGTTCCGACCGATCCTCCGGCGATCCGCTGACGCTCGAAGAGCGAGCGCACCGCCTTGAGGCGGTCGCGGTGGACGGCCGCCCGCTCGAACTCTCGCACCTCCGCGGCGGATTCCATCTTCGCCTCCTCTTCCGCCTCGACTCGGCGGTAGCGGCCGGAGAGGAAGTCGACGATCGCGTCGATGTTGCGACGGTACTCCTCGCGGCTGACGTAGCCGACGCAGGGCGCCCCGCAGCGCTTGATGTAGTAGTCGAGGCAGGGGCTTCCCGAGCGCCTGCCCGGCTCGGCGCCCTCGCAGGTGCGGAACTGGAAGAGCTTGCCGAGCAGGTCGAGCGTCTCGCGCACCCGCTTGGCGCTGGAGAAGGGCCCGAAGTAGGCGCGCCCGGGACGGTGCTTCTCGCGGGTGAAGTAGACGCGTGGGTAGTCCTCGTCGAGGCTGACGCATACATACGGATAGGACTTGTCGTCGCGAAGGCGGATGTTGAAGCGGGGCCGGTGCCGCTTGATGAAGCTCTGCTCGGCGAGCAGCGCCTCGGCCTCGTTGGCGGTGGCGAGGAAATCGATCCGGTCGAGGCGTGAGGTGAGGCGCGTCTCGCCGCCGGAGAAGTGGGAGGCGACGCGTTTGCGGATCGACCGCGCCTTGCCCACGTACAGCAGCTCGTCGTCACGGTCGTAGAAGAGGTAGACGCCCGAGGAGTCGGGCAGCTCCCGGCGCTGCCGCGCCAGGCGCTCCGACCGCCTCGTTTCCGCTTCGCTCTCACCCACGACATCAAAGAGTAGGCTCCTGGCCAGCCGGCCAAAGACCAACGCGCGATCTGGAGAGCGAGATGAGCACCGAGACGATCAGCCCACCCGATTTGAAGACCTTGCGGATGGAAATCGAGGAGCCGGTTGGCACCCTCATCCTCGACCGGCCGGACGCATTCAACGCGATGAGCCCCGAGATGATCGGGGAGCTGACCGTCGCCTTCGCCTGGCTCGCCGATCAGGCGCCGCTGCGGGCCCTGGTCATCACCGGCGCCGGCAAGGCCTTCTGCGCGGGCGGCGATGTCAACTGGTTCAAGACGGGCGTCGAGGACGACTCGATCGACCTTCCCTCGGAGGTGAGGCGGGGCGCCGAGGCCCTTCATACGGCGATCGTCGATCTGCGGCGCATTCCCTACCCCGTGATCGCCGCCGTCAACGGCGCGGCCGCTGGAGCAGGGTTCTCCCTGGCGCTCGCGTGCGATTTCCGGATTGCCTCGGAGGCGGCCTTCTTCGCCTGCGCCTACGGCCGCATCGGCGCCTCACCCGATGGTGGCATGACGTACTTCCTGCCGCGGGTCGTCGGCCCGAGCCGAGCACTCGAAATCCTCCTCGAGGACCCCAACATGAGCGCGTCGGAGGCGCTGGTGGAGCGGATCGTCAGCGAGGTGGTGCCCGCCGACGAGCTGGAGGAGCGCGCCCGCGCGAAGGCCGAAAAGCTTGCCCGGCGCGCGCCCCATTACGTTCGCACCGCGAAGCGGCTATGCGGCGAGAGCATCGAGAACAGCCTCACCAAGCACCTGCAGCTGGAGCGGCACGGAATCGCGGACAGCATGGCGACGGAGGACCTGCGAGCCGGGGTCACCGCGTTCTTCGACGGCGAGAAGCCCGAGTTCAGGGGCCGCTGAACCGGGCGCGGCGGGAGGCCGTATCCGGGTTAGAGTTTGACCCCAGTCGTCACTCCGAGGAAAGGACCGCCGGAATGAAGAAGGTCGTCGCATTTCTCGTCCTCGCATCTGCAGCCCTCGCCCTCGTCGCCTGCGGCGGCGGAAGCGACACAAGCTCGACGCCGACGAGCGAAAGCAGTGGCGCTGCGGCGGGAGGCGGCGAAGCGGAAAGCGGCGGCGGCTCCGAAGAAGCGGGCGGCTCGACCGTCGCCTTCGAAGCGGACCCGGGGGGCGGCATCGCCTACACCAGCGATACTGCCACGGCCAAGGCGGGCAAGGTAACGGTCAACTTCAACAACCCGCAGGCCCTCGAGCATGACGTGGCGATCGAAGACTCGAGCGGCCAGACGATCGGCCAGACCGAACTCGTGACGGAAGGCTCGGACTCGACGACCGTCGATCTCAAGCCGGGCACCTACACCTTCTACTGCACGGTTCCGGGGCACCGCGAAGCGGGCATGGAAGGGACGCTGACGGTCGAATAGGGCCCGAACCGGCGCCCGTCAGTCGGCGGGCGCCATCACCCGCGTCACCGAGTCGCCGACGAAGCATGGCTTCTCGCTGCCCTCGACCTCGAGGGTGAAGCGGGTCACGACCTGCCACCAGCCGCCGCCGACCTCGTCCATCGAGACGACCTCGGCGCGGGCCCGCACCCGGGAGTCGACCGGAACCGGGGCCGGGAAGCGGATCTTGTTCCAGCCGTAATTGACGCCGAGGGTGAAGCCGCTGGAGCTGATCATCTGCCGGCGGAAGCCGTCGACGAGGGAGAGCGTCAGGTTGCCGTGGGCGATCGTCGTGCCGAATGGGCTCTCCGCCTTCGCGCGCTCGACATCGACGTGGATCCACTGGTCGTCGCCGGATAGCTCGGCGAAGGCGTCGATGTCGGCCTGGGTGACGGTGCGCCACTCGCTCGGGCCGATCTCCTGGCCGAGCAGCGACTGCATGCCCTCGACGCCCTGTACCTCCACGGTTGCCATCGCGGCGCAGTCTACCCGTGGACCAGCTCGGCCGGATGCGCGAGCTGAAGGCCGGGCACCCGCTCGAAATGCGGCAGGTTCCTGGTCACGAGTGTGGCGCCGGCCTCGAGGCATATGCCCGCCTGCAACGCGTCCCGGAGGTCGATCGGGGTGCCGGCCCGGCGCAGCCCGCCGAGCAGCGCGCCACCTCGCAGGCCGGCCCGCCGGGTGAGCGTGAGGAGGGAGCCGGAAACGAGCGCGTGGACCGGCCGCGGGTTCTCGCGGTAGGCGCGGCCCAGCGCGAGCTCGAACGCGGTGACGGCGGTCACGCGATAGCCGCCGCCATGAATCAGGCCGCGGACGAGCGCATGCCCCGGGCCCGCGCCCCGCAGGTAATCGATCAGGACGTCGGAGTCGAGGACGGGCCGGTCCGCCAAGTCGCCCATGCCTCCTCACTTGCCTGCTCCCACTCCTCCACCTCGCGCTCGCTCCAGGCGCCCTCGGCCTGGGCGAGCTCCGCCGCGAGCTCCTCGCCACCCGCTTGGTCGAGCAGACGCTCCAACG
Source organism: Solirubrobacterales bacterium (assembly GCA_036406595.1). GTDB lineage: Bacteria > Actinomycetota > Thermoleophilia > Solirubrobacterales > 70-9 > VRUE01. The sequence continues at coordinate 110,264 of DASXAR010000063.1, forward strand.
CTTCCTCGACGATCGCTGAGAAGCCCCGCATGCCGCGTTCCGCCGCCCTCGCACGGAGCCGCGCATAGGTGCGATCGCTGAGCTCGATCGTGGTCCTGATCTGATGCATTTTAGCATTTGTATGCATGTAAACATCGCTCAGGCGACGAGCCGCACCTCGAAGTCAGGCACCGCAAGCGCCCCGGCGCCGCCCAGCAGGGCGAGGATCCGGCTGACGTAGGCCTGCGTCTCGGGGTAGCCGGGAACGCAGTGGCACGCTTCGACCGGAGCCGGTCCGGCGTTGTAGGCGGCGAGGGCGAGCTGGGGAGAGCCGAAGCGACCGATCAGGTCCGCCATCAGGTGCGCCTGGGCGTCGATTGCTTCGTCGGGGTCGAATGGGTCCCGGAGGCCGTAGGCGGCTGCGGTGGACGGCATGAACTGCGCGATTCCCTGCGCGCCGGCGGGCGACCCGGCGTAGGGATCGAAGTTCGACTCGGCCATCAGCTGAGCCGCGAGCAGCGCAGCGGAGACGTTCCAGCGGCTCGCCGCTCGCAGCAGCGGCGGCCGGAACACCGCGGGGACGAAGGCGGGCAGGCCCAGCGATCCGGAGTCCGCTCCGTCATCGGTGGCACCGACCACGTCCGCCGCCCTCGAGCAGGGCGCAGGTGGGCGCGAGTAGCCGTAGTGCCACGGCTCCCACCCGTAGCGTTGCAGGAATCCGAAACGCCCGGCGTTGGCGGCCAGCCACCCGTAGGCGGATTCTGGACCGAGGTCGAGCTCGGTCGCGCAGCGGTGCAGCGAATGCCCCGGCGGGGCGACCCAGCGAGGATCGGGGTGGGCGGCGAAGAGCGCCGCCTGCTCAGCGTCGGAACGGAAGCCCGAAATGACGACCAGAACGATCCCCGCGCCCCTCGCCGCGCTCGCCATGCGGTCGAAGGCAGCCGCGACGTCCGGTCTCATCCCCTCGCCCTGGCGGTAGACGAGCGGCCCCTGGTAGCCGCCCCCGCTTGCCGTCGCCGGCATGCCACCTTCCGGAAGCGCTGGAGCGGCCGCTTCGGCGACCGCCGACGCCTCGACCGGAACCTCCTCCCCGGCGGCACGAAGAACGCCGCGGACGACGGCCCTGGCGCGCAGCGGCGCAAAGGAATCGGCGTCGGGGAAGCTGATTCCGATCCGCCCCGCCGAGACTCCGTTTGCCGCGGCGACCCTCGCCGCGGCGCCCCTCGCCCGCGCCAGGTACTCGCCCTTGCCGATATGGCCCGGATTCACCGTGCCATCGGGCAGCCTCGCGGGCGCGAGCAGGCGCCGCAGGTCGTCGCGCATCGAGCGCGCGGCGGAGATCGCCGCCAGGTCGGCCGCCCGCTGCGCCCTCCCCTTTCCGGTCAGCGCGGCGGCAATCGCGACCAGCGCCAGGGCCGCCGCGAGAAGCGCGAGGGATCCGCCCAGCGCCAGAAGCAGCGCCTGCCCTCGCTCGCCTTCCTCACCGCCGGCGGCGTGCCTCATCTCGACTCCCCCTCGCCGAGGAGGCGCGCCGTGACCCGTGGAGTCAGCGACGGCCGCCCGGCGACCGAGCCGGCAAGGACCAGCCGCGCCGTGAGCCAGTTCAGCGGCCGCTTGAGGACCGCGACGCGCAGGCCTCGCCGCAGCAGTTCGCCGGCAGCGAGGCCGGTGAGGGCACGATCCGCAGCGAGGTCGGCGCGCAACAGGACCGCTTGGGGACGGGTCTCGATGCCGTCCAGCACCCGCCGGAAGCCGGTCCGCCCCGGGTGCACGACCGAGAGTGCGTCACGGCCGATCGCGAGGGCAGCCGGGAGCTGCTCGAGCCCGGCCTCGCCGGCGGGAAGCGCGAGCAAGCAGATACCACCCCGCGACGCGACGGCCGCGTCCGGCAGATGGGAGGCGAGGCGCTCCTCGAGTCGCCTTGCTTCCTCTGTCGCAAAGAGCGAGGCCCGCGGCTGCTTCACCTCCCCCAGCTCGACCAGCAGCCCCGGCTCGCCACGTTCGGCGCCGGCGCAGGCCAGAGCCGCCGCGGCCGCACGCGATCCCGCCGCGCCGCCGACGGAGGTCACCAGAACGGCCGCGCCGCGTGAGCCACGGGCCTTCTCGGGGCCGTTCACGGTCTCGGGCGGGCGGTCGCGTCGGAGCGGATCTCGAGGGCGGAGGCGAGCTGCCCCAGCGGCGAGGGAGGAGCAAGCCGCACCGTGACCGTTCCGCCCTCGACGCCGACGTCGATGCCGTCCCGCGCCCAGCCGGGGAGCGCGGCCCGCGCGGCTGCGGCGGGGGGACGGCCGTTTGCCAGCGCCAGCGCGCCGGCCTCCGCTGCCCCGTCAGCGAGGGTCAGCGCATAGCCGGCGACGAGGAGCTGAAGCGCGATCAGGCCGGAGAGCAGCAGCGCCGGCAGCGCGGCAACCAGCTCGACGCTCGCCTGTCCCCGCTCGCTATCCACCCGCCCCGTCCAGGGTGGTCTCCGCCTCCACTGAGAGGCTCGCGCCGGCGGGAAACAGGATCGGCACCGGCACCTGCACCGACGTCAATCTGCCGCCGTGGGCCTCGGAGCCCTCTCGCAGCGGCGCCGGCAGGGCCCGGCGAGCCGCGTCACTCGCGCTGCCGCCCACCAAAGCCGAGCGGGCGCCGGCTCGGGCCGCGATGGCCGCGGACCACAACGACTGCCCAACCAGGCCGATCTGCGCCGCCGCGAGGACCGCCAGGAGCAGAAAGGGAACCACGGCGATCGCCTCGATTGACGCCGTGCCGTCCTCCCTGCGCATCGGTCCTCTGGCGGCTCGCGGCGGCACGGACCCACCGTCCCAGCGTCGAGCGCACGCGTTGCGCGCTCACTCGAAGACTTCCGTCACGAATGCCGCGCGGCGCTCAGCGGAGCCTCAGTAGGTGTCAGCCTCGATCCAGATCCGCCAGATCGCCGCGATCGACGCGCCGAAGAGAAGGATCCAGGCCAGCGTGCCACCGCCGCTGGAGAAGAGCTCGTCGCTGCCGGCGATCAGCAGGGCGAGCATCCCCAGCGCCGCGTAGAGGATCGCCCGGCGGCCGTCGCTGAGGGTCGCCAGGGTGAGCTGGTTCTGACGGCTGAGCACGAAGACCATCCAGGCGATCCCCGCCAGGAAGCCCATCGTGATCGCGGTCAGGATCGCTTCGGCGACGTTGCCGCCGGAGGGGGCGAAGGCAACTGCCAGCCCCAGCACCATGATGATCGCGACGTCGCGCAGCGTGCGCACGGAAAAAGTGTAGTCCCGGAGCGCCCGAGAACGGGGCGGGCGGAACCTA
>DASXAR010000064.1:0-10688 GCA_036406595.1 Solirubrobacterales bacterium
GATCTTCGTCGTCCGGCATACCGGCGCCGACTGCGAGATGAAGGACGGGCGCGACGTCTGGGTCGACGAGGCGATGGAGGCCGCCGCCAAGGAGTGCCCGGCCGCGCCGATGGAGGCGGAGCACCCGCTCTACATCCTCTATACCTCGGGCTCGACGGCCAAGCCGAAGGGGATCCTCCACACGACCGGCGGCTACATGACCGGCGCGGCCTACACGCACCGCTACGTCTTCGACCTCAAGCCCGAGCAGGACGTCTACTGGTGCGCCGCAGACGTCGGCTGGGTCACCGGCCACTCCTACATCGTCTACGGGCCGCTCGCCAACGGTGCGACCAGCGTCATGTTCGAGGGTGCTCCCGACTACCCGGACAAGGACATCTGGTGGGAGATCGTCGAGAGCAAGGGCGTGACGATCTTCTATACGGCGCCGACCGCGATCAGGGCCTGCATGAAATGGGGCCCGGAGTATCCGGAGCGTCACGACCTCTCCTCGCTGCGGCTGCTCGGCACCGTCGGCGAGCCGATCAACCCGAAGGCCTGGCTCTGGTACCACCGCGAGATCGGCGGCGAGCACTGCCCGATCGTCGACACCTGGTGGCAGACGGAGACCGGCCACATCATGATCTCGCCCTTGCCGGGGATCACGGCGACGAAGCCGGGCTCGGCCACCCAGGCCCTTCCCGGGATAGACGCCGCGGTGGTGGACGAGGGCGGACAGCCGGTCGAGGACGCAGAGGGGCTGCTGGTCCTGCGCCGGCCCTGGCCCGGGATGCTGCGCACCCTCTACCGCGAAGAGGAGCGCTTCGTCGAGACGTACTTCTCGCGCTTCGGCCGCGAGACGTACCTTGTCGGCGATGCGGCCAGGCAGGACGACGATGGCTATTTCTGGGTCCTGGGACGGGTCGACGACGTGATCAACGTCTCCGGCCACCGCCTCTCGACGGCGGAGGTCGAGTCGGCGATCGTCTCCCACCCGAAGGTCGCCGAGTCGGCGGTGATCGGCCAGGCCGACGAGCAGACCGGGCAGGCGATCTGCGCCTTCGTGACCCTCGAGGGCGATCTCGTCGGGGACGACGAGATGGTCGAGGCGCTGCGGACGCACGTGGCGGAGCGAATCGGCAAATTCGCCCGGCCGAAACGGGTGATCTGGTCTGGCGATCTGCCGAAGACGCGCTCCGGGAAGATCATGCGCCGGCTGCTGCGCGACATCGCCGAGGGGCGGGAGCTGGGCGACGTGACGACGCTGCGCGACCCGAAGGTGACGGAGGAACTCGAGGTCAAGGTCGCTGCGCGCGAAAGCGAGGAAGGCTGACCCGGCCCGGGCGGATGGCCGGCTAGCCCGAGCGCCTGTCGACCATCCGCTCGACCGCGATCTCGAGCGCCGCCAGCTGCTCGCGCAGACCGCGGATCTCGCGCAGGGCGATCGCCTCCGCGCTCAGCTGCTCGGCCTCGAGCTCCGCCTCGACCTGGGCTATCTCGGGGCCGAGGAAGCGCTGCGCGATCGCGCCGGTCAGCAGCGCGACGAAGGAGATGCCGACGATCACGACGACGACGGCGACCACCTCGCCACCCGTCGTGGTGGGGTAGATGTTGGAGCCGAGCGTGGTCATCGAGGTGACCGCCCAGTAGATCCCATCCCACGCGTTGAGATGCTGGCTGTGGCGCTCGAAGCCGACGAAGAGGGCCCCGCCGGCGATCGCCGTCAGCACCGCGAGCAGCGCCGCGTAGTGCAGCCCGCGCAGCGAGAAGGCCTGCCGGGAGAGCTGCGCCAGCCGCAGCAGCCGCAGCAGCCTCAGCAATCGCAGCACCCGGAGGCTCTGCAGCCCGGGCGGCAGCACCGGCGGCGTGAGGACCACGATGATCAGATCCAGCGGGTTGCGGCGCAGCCACGTCCTCCGGTCCGGGACGACCCACAGCATCACCGCCAGCTCGACGAGGAAGGCGCTCCAGATGATCCAGTTGAGCGCGATCGCGACGGTCTCCAGGGCGGTGCCGGGGCGGGACTCGGTGATCGCCACCGCCGGGATCGTCAACGCCGACGCGATCAGCATCGGGGTGTTCAGGCGCTTGGCGACACGCGTGCTCCGGGCGTCCATGCCCGGCTCATAGCGGGACGCGCCGCTGCCCTCAGTGGCCATCCGCGACTGATTCGACGCCATCACCGGGTTGCCTTCGCCGCCGCCCCGAAAAGGTAGTTTGCTAAACTAATTACCAGAGGCTAACCAGTGACGACGACCAAGGAGACAGGGCTGACCGAGACGGCGGCCCGGCTGCGAATGGCGATCGTGCGCACCGCGCGCCGGTTGCGACAGGAGGCATCGGGCGCGGCCGGCGAGCTGACGCCTACAGCGACCGCCGCACTGGCCACCGTCGAGCGGCACGGGCCGCTGACGCCGAGCGAGCTGGCCGAGATCGAGCGGGTGAAGCGGCCGACCGCGACGCGCACCCTTCGAGTGCTCACCGAGCGGGGACTCGTCGACCGGGCGCCGGACCCCGCCGACGGGAGGAGCGCCCTGGTCAGCATCACCGCAGAGGGCCGCGAGCGGCTGCGCCGCCTGCGGGGCCGCAAGAACGCCTACCTGGCGCGCCGCATGCGCGAGCTCCCGGACGAGGAGATCGAGACCCTCGAGCGAGCGGCCGCGATCCTCGAGCGGGTGCTGGAAGAAGCGAAGGCTTCACCGGAGGAGCGGAGTTGAGCGCCGCGGTGCGCCGCAGCTTCGGCTCGCTCTCCGTCCCGAACTACCGCCGCTACTTCGCCGGGCAGCTGATCTCGCTGTCCGGGAACTGGATGCAGACCGTCGCGACGCTCTGGCTGATTCTCGACCTGACCGGCAGCGGCGTGGCCGTCGGCCTCACCACGGCGCTCCAGTTCCTGCCGATGCTCCTATTCGGGGCCTGGGGCGGGCTGATCGCCGATCGCTTTCCGAAGCGGCGGATTCTGATGGTCACCCAGACCCTGATGGCGATCCCCGCCGTCGGTCTCTTCGCCACCACATTCGCTGGCGTCGCCGCGCCCTGGATGGTCTTCCTCGCGGTATTCGCGATGGGCGCGGTCAACGCCGTCGACAACCCGACTCGCCAGAGCTTCGTGATCGAGATGGTCGGTGTCGACCGGCTGGTCAACGCGGTCAGCCTCAACAGCGTCATCGTCCAGGCTGCACGGATCGTCGGCCCCGCGGTCGCGGGTCTCCTGATCGCCGCCTTCGGCGTCGTCCCCTGTTTCGCCGTCAACGCCCTGACCTTCGGCGCGATGATCGCGGCGCTCTGTTTGATGAATCCCGGCCAGCTGCGTTCTGCGCCGATCGCCGACCCGGAGCCAGGCGCGATCCGGGCGGCGCTCCGCTACGTGCGGCGGACCCCGGAGCTCGCCGTGCCGCTGGCCCTGATGGCACTCGTCGGGACCTTCGGCTTCAACTTCCAGGTGGTCTTGCCGCTGCTCGCGCGCTTCAGCTTCGACGGCGGTGCCGGCGCCTACGCGGTGCTCGTCTCGGCAATGGGGATCGGCTCGCTGGTGGGGGCCCTCGTCACCGGCGCCCGCGGACGCACCGGCCATACCCTGATCGCCGCCGCCGCGCTCACCTTCGGCGCCGGTGCGGCGCTCGCCGCGACGATGCCCTCGCTGGCGCTCGAGGTCCCGGCGCTGGCGATCCTCGGGGCGGCCGCGGTGACCTTCGCGGCGACCATCAACTCGACGCTCCAGCTCGCGGTCGAGCCCGCGATGCGGGGACGCGTGATGTCGCTCTACTCGGTGGTCCTGCTCGGCTCGACGCCGATCGGCGCCCCGCTCACGGGCTGGCTCTCGCAGGCCTATGACCCGCGGGTCGCCCTGATCCTCGCCGCGATCGCCGGCCTCTCCGCGGCGTGGGCCGCGCGAGCGGCGCTGGAGAGGGCGCGCCGCCGGCTGGAGCCGGAGCGCGCCCTCGCCTGAGCGTCAGCCGGCGGTCATTCGACGTATCCGGCTTCCTTCAGGTACTCGGAGGCCGCCTGCTTCGCCGACTCTTTTTCGAGTTCGACCCGGGCGTTGAGCTCCTGCATGACCGAAAGCGTCAGGCCCTTCTGGACGGCGACGATCGTCTTTTCGTAGTCCGGCCCCGCTTCTTCCGCGACCTTCTTGTCCGTCACGAAGATGACATTGCCGGCCGGGAAGACCTTCTTGTCGTCTTCGAGGATCACGAACTTGTCAGCCTCTGCGGAGAGCTGCGGGTCGGTGGTGAAGAGGATCGAGAGGTCGGCCTGGCCGTTTTCGAGCACCGTGTAGCGGAGGCCGATGTCGACCGGCGTGAATTTCTTGAACTTGAGGCCGTAGAACTGTTCGAGCCCGGCGAGGCAGTCGCTCCGCTGGCGGCACTCCGGCGAGCCGTAGAGGGTCAGTTCTTCGGACTGGCCCTTCAGGTCGGAGACGGTTTTGAGGCCCAGTTCTTCGGCCGTCTTCTTCAGCGTGCCGACCGCGTTGGCGCTCGAGAACGGGGTCGGGGGAAACGCCGTCAGGCCTTCCTTTTCGAATTCCGCCTTCGCCTTTTCATACGCTTCTTCCGAGTCGGCCGGCACTTCTTCCGGTTCGAGGCCGAAGAGGGACTCGAGTGCGGTGCTCGTGTATTCGGGATAGCCGGAGACCTCGCCGGCCTTCAGCGATTTGAGCGCGACCGTTTCAGAGCCGAGGCTGAGGTCGGTCTTCACCTTGTAACCGGCGGCTTCCAGCGCCTGCGCGTAGATCTCGCCGGTGATTTCGGATTCCGGGAAATTCTTCGAGCCGACCGTCAGGCTCACCTTCCCGTTCGCCGGGTTGGAGACGATGGCGCCGCCTTCACCTCCCGCTTCGCTCGTGCTGCCGGTCGTGTCACTGCCGCCGCCGCAGGCGGCGACCCCGAGTGCAAGAGCGAGGGCCATCAGCATCGCCGCCGTGGCACGCGCCCGGATTGGACTGGTTCTCACTTGACTCCTCCTGTCGTGGGTGACATTGCGGGTCCGTTCTCTGTCAGGTTGCGCGAACCTTCAACCCCTTCGAGGTGAGTGCCCGCTGCAACACCGCCAGGGAGAACTCGAGCGCGAGGGCCATCAGCGCGACCACGATCGCGCCGGCCACCACCCCGTCCTCCCCATAGACGTTTTCGTTGATGATGTAGTCGCCGAGCGTCAGCACCCCGGCCAGTGGGGCGATCGTCGCCGTCGCGACGATCGCGATCGTCGCGAGCCGGATGCCGGCCATCACGGTCGGCACCGCGAGGGGAAGCTCCACCTTGAGCAGCACCTCCAGCTCCCTCATCCCGATTCCCCGCGCGGCTTCGACCGGTGCCCGGTCCACCTGGCGGATCCCGACGAAGGCGTTGGTCAGAATCGGCGGCACGCCGAGAACCGCGAGGGCGATGGTCAGGTTGAGGGTGCCCACCCCGATCGCCGCCGCCATGAACGCGATCAGGGCGAGCTCCGGGATGGCCCGGCCCGCGTTCCCCAGGCCGATGGCCACCAATTCGCCGACGCCCCTGTGCCCCAGGTAGAGGCCGACCGGGAGCGCCACCACGATCGAGAGCAGCACGGCCAGGACCGTCACTTCGAGCTGCGTTGCCGCCAGTTCCACCGTCTGAGAGAAGCCGCCCACGAGCTTGCCGCCGGTCACGGTGGACGGCTGCGGCTCGAAGATGAATTCGACCGCCCCCTGGATCGAGCCCGCTGGAAGATGCGGCGGCAACGGGGTCACGCTCGTGCCGCCCTCTGCCATGGCGTCGCCATCCGCTGGATGGCGTAGAGGATCGCGTCGAAGGCGAGTGCCATCAGGATCGCGATGCCGCCGGCGATGATGATGTTGGTCTTGAAGTCGATCCCTTCGGAGAAGATGGGCCGTCCCAAGCCGCCTCCGCCGGCGAGCGTCGCGAGCGTCGCGATCGCGACCGTGCTGACGGTGGCGATACGGAGGCCTCCGATGATCTCGGGTATCGCCATCGGCAGCTCGACCTGCCAGAGCACCTGACGCTCCGTCTGGCCCATGCCCCGCGCCGCCTCCGTGACCGGCGCCGGGACGTTCGCGAGCCCGACGATCGTGTTTCGATAGATGATCTGCAGGTTGAAGGCGGTGAGGGCGATTACGGCGGTGTCGACGCCGCGGCCGGTGAGCGGCAGCAGGAGAAAGAAGAAGGCGACGCTGGGAATCGTGTAGAGAACGCCGGTCGCGGCCAGGAGCGGAGGCTGCAGCCAGCGCCGGCGATGGGCTATGAGGGCGAGTACGAAGGCGATCGCGAACCCGAACAGCACGGCGAGGGCGACCAGCTTGAGGTGCTGAAGGGTCGGGGTGCCATAGCGGTCGATGTGGTCGCGCGCCCAGTCGAAGCAGAAGAGCTTGTCCGTCGCCTGGCACGGGAGGGATTCGCTGGTTCGTTCGTGGAAGAACGTCTTGGGCAGCTCGCCCGCGGCGAGTGGGAGCCAGCTACTCATGGATCAGGTCTCGCGCTTCGCTCACCCGCGCTCCTCCTCCCCGGAGATCTCGCTCGCTCGCTCCGTGCTCCGGGGCCGCTCCGCAGCGGTGTGCTCGTCGGTCTTCGCCTCCGGCGAGGCGAGGAACTCGGAGATGATCTCGATCGAGAGGACGCCCGCGATCCGCCCGGCGTGATCGGTGACCGCCGCGTACTGCGCCTCGCCCTGCAGTAGATCGGCCAGGGCGTCGCGCATCACGTCGGCCAGGTCGAGCACCGGGCCGAGCGGGGAGTCCGCCTGCGCGGGCACCGTCTCGGCTGCCAGATCACGCTCCGAGAGCCAGCCCAGCGGCCGGCGCTCACCGTCGACCAGGAGCGGGTAGGGCACTTCCGCGTCCCGCAGCTTGTCCCGCACCTCGGCGGTCGCCTGACCGATGAAGGCGAGGGGCGCCTCCCAGAGGCTGATGTCGGAGACCCTCATCAGGGCGAGCCGCTTCAGCGCCCGGTCGGCGCCGACGAAGTCCTCGACGAACCCGGTCGCCGGCGCCATCAGCAGCTCCGCAGGAGTTGCGTACTGCTCGACCCGGCCGCCCTCGCGCATCACCGCGATCCGGTCCCCCATCTTGATCGCCTCGTCGATGTCGTGGGTGACGAAGAGGACGGTCTTCTTGATCTCGGCCTGGAGTCGCAGGAACTCGTTCTGGAGGCGCTCGCGGTTGATCGGGTCGATCGCGCCGAACGGCTCGTCCATCAGCATCACGAGCGGGTCGGCCGCAAGGGCTCTGGCGACCCCGACCCGCTGCTGCTGACCGCCCGAGAGCTGCACCGGATAGCGGTCGGCGAGCTCGGGGTCGAGCCCGACCAGGGCCAGCAGCTCGGCGCTGCGGGCGGCGGCCCGCTCCCGCCGCCAGCCCAGGAGGCGCGGGACGGTGCCGACGTTCTCGGCGATCGTTCGATGCGGGAAGAGGCCGATCTGCTGGATCACGTAGCCGATCTCCCTCCGCAGTTGCGCCGGCTCGCGCTCGCGCACCGAGCTCCCGCCGATCAGCACGTCCCCCTCGGTCAGCTCGACCGTGCGGTTGACCAGCCGCATCGCGGTCGTCTTGCCGCACCCGGAGGGGCCGACCAGGACGCAGATCTCCCCGGCGGAGACCGTCAGCGAGAGATCGTCGACCGCGAGGGTGTCCGAGCCCGGGTAGCGCTTGCTCGCGTTCTCGTACCGCACTGCCGACGCGTCGGCGGCTGACCCTGCGTCCGTGACCTCTTCAGTCGACACCGGCGGTCTGAGCCTATACCCACTCGGCGCGCCGAATCCACGCTTTGCTCAGCCGATCCCGAGGCGAGCCGCGCGCTCGGAGGCCCGCGCGATCGTCTCCTCGGCGCCCTCGACCCGGCCACCCCTCATCAGCGGTTTGCCGGCGACGACGGTCGTGTCGACGACGGAGCCGCTGGCGGCGTAGACGATGTCGGAGGCGAGGTCCCCGAGCCCGATCTCGTAGGCGTCTCCGCGAAGCAGCAGGAAGTCGGCGGGGGCTCCGACGGCGAGTGGCTCGCCGATGGCGAGGATCGGGGCGCGCGCCCCGGTGGCTATCGCCAGCGCCTCGGCCGAGGCGACGACCGTCGGGTCCGCCGCAGCATGGCGCTGCATCAGCGCGAAGGTCTTGAGGTCGCTGAACAGATCGAGCGAGTCGTTCGAGCCGGCGCCGTCTGTCCCGAGGGCCACCGCGACCCCGGCCGAGCGGGCGGCGGGGTAGGGGAACGGGCCGCCCGAGGCGAGCTTCAGGTTCGCGACCGGGTTGGTGACCACGGTCGCGCCGCGCTCGCCGATCAGCTCGAGCTCGTCGGGGTCGAGCCAGACGCCGTGGGCGAGCATCGTCCGCTCGCCGAGCAGGCCAAGCCGGTCGAGGTACCGGGCGGGCCGTTCGCCGTGGGCCGTGAGGCAGTCCTGGACCTCCCTCTCTGTCTCGGAGAGGTGGATGTGTACGGGCACCCGATGCTCGGCCGCCGTCTCGGCCGTCCAGCTCAGCAGCTCTTCGCTGACCATGTAGATCGAGTGCGGCGCCAGCGCGCGATCGATCCTGGGATCGAAGCCCTCGAGCTCCTCGATCGCCGCCAGCGCGGTCTTCTTCATCTCCTCGGTTCTGCCGTCAGCGTCGAACAGAGGGCCGCCGATCGTCGCCCGCAGGCCGCTGTCGAGGACCGCGCGTGCCGTCGCCGCCGGCTGCCAGTACATGTCCCAGAACCGGGCCGTCCCGGTCCGGATCATCTCGATGCAGGCGAGCCGGGCGCCCCAGTAGACGTCCTCGGCGTCGAGCCGCGCCTCGACCGGCCAGACCTTCTCCTGCAGCCAGCGCATCAGCGGCAGGTCGCCGCCGTAGCCGCGGAACAATGTCATCGCCGCATGGGTGTGGCCGTTGGCGAGAGCCGGGATCAGCGGTGCGCCGCCGGCGTCGATCGTCTCGTCGCCGTCCTCGGGCGCGACATCGGGCCCGAGCGCCTCGATCAGGCCCTCGCTGCACCGCAGCCCGACCGTCTCCCCGTCGAGCCGGGCGCCGGTCACCGTCAGGGGAGTCACGCTTCCAGCTCCGGCAGCAGCCTGTCGAGCGCGTCGCCCAGCGCTGCCGCGTTCCGCGCGCGTTGATCCTCGAGCTCGTCGGTCAGGATCAGCCGGTCGTCGATCCCGTTGGCCATGTTGTCGACGACGCAGACCGCGGCGTAGGGGAGGCCCAGCTCGCCGGCGACCACGCACTCCGCGGCGAGGGTCATCCCGACCAGGTGAGCGTGGGCGGCCATCAGCCTGATCTCGGCCGGCGTCTCGAAGCGGGGGCCGGTTGCGTGCCAGTAGACGCCACCGTCCTGGATCGCGCCGGCGCCGCTCGACTCCCAGCCGTCGAGCACTTCGCCCCGCCAGCGCGGGTCGAAGCCCGGCGCGACGTGCCCGCGGGCGTCGTCGAAGGTCGTCAGCGAGAGCTGGAGGGCGATGAAGTCGTCGGGGCAGACGAAGCTGCCGACGCCGAGCTCGGGTCGCAGCGACCCGACCGAGCCGATCGCGAGCACCCGGTCGCACCCCGCGTCGGCGACGCGCCGGAGATTCGCCTCGTGGTCGATCAGGTGCGGCGGCGTGTAGGCCTCGCCGCCGTGGCGCAGCACGACGGCGTCGGCATTCTCCTCGCTCACGGCGACGATCTCGGCACCCCCCCGGCCGATCGCGTTGCTCCCGAGGATCGTGCCGACGCGTCCCATCGCCCTGATCCTACGGCGAGCCTGATCTATCGTGGTCGCGTGGCCGAACGACCCTCGGGCAGGCACGAGAGTGAGGAGGAGCGCCTCGACCGAAATCTCGGCGAGCTGCTGCAGGAGCTGAGGATCGCGCTCCCCGGCGTCCAGGTCCTCTTCGCGTTTCTGCTCGCGGTCCCGTTCCAGAAGCGATTCGGCGAAATCACGCCGTTCCAGGAAAAGGTCTACTTCGCGACCCTGCTCTGCACGGCGATCTCGGCGGCGCTGCTGATCGCGCCCTCGGCCTATCACCGGATCACCTTTCGGCTCCAGCGCAAGCAGGAGCTGGTCCTCGAGGCCAATCGCTACGCGATCGTCGGCCTCGGCTTCCTCGCTCTGGCGATGACCGGCGCGATCGTCCTGGTCACCGATGTCCTGTTCGGAGCGGTGATGACCGCCTTCACCGGCCTCTTCGCGGGGGCGATGTTCGTCGTGATCTGGTACGCGCTGCCGGCGCGACAGGCCCGCCGGCTCAGCGAGTAGGCGCGGCGGCCCGCGCCGGCATCTCGGCGGCGCCGCTGCGCGCGCCGAGGTCGTACTCGGCGCCCTCGAAGCCGAGCTCGATCGCCTCGGGGTCGCCGCCACGGCGGCGCCACTGCTCGCGAGCTTCCTCGCCGAGCAGGTCGAGCCGTTCGTCGGAGTGGCCGGGGTCGTGGTGGAAGAGGATCGTGCGATCGGCACCCGAGCGATCGGCGAACGAGAGGGCATGGGAGAGCGCGGAATGACCCCAGCCGACGTGGTTGGGGTACTCGGAGTCCGCGTACTGGCCGTCGTGGATCAACATCGAGGCGCCGCGCGCCAGTGAGAAGCCGGAGATCCAGTCCTCCTCGAGCGAGTCGAGGTCGGCGCCGAGCGCCGGCTCGTGGTCGGGTATGTAGGCGAGCGAGTGGTCGCCGTCCTCGATCCGGTAGCCGAGTGTCGGCCCGCGATGGGCGACCGAGGCGGCTCGGATCCGCGCCGGCCCGATCTCCCAGTCGATCTCGGGGCAGTGGCGGAAGGAGACGTCGC
>DASXAR010000065.1:0-6300 GCA_036406595.1 Solirubrobacterales bacterium
TCGAGGGCATACCGCTGGGCGGTGTCACCACCTCGATGACGATCAACGCGCCCGCGGCGATCCTGCTCGCCTTCTACGTCCTGGTCGGCGAGGGGCAGGGGGTTTCGACCGAGCGGCTCGGCGGGACGATCCAGACCGACATCCTCAAGGAGTACATCGCCCAGAAAGAGTGGTGCTTTCCGATCGAGCCGGCGATGCGGCTGGTCACCGACATGATCGAGTGGTGCACCGAGCACATGCCTCGCTGGCACCCCGTGTCGATCTCCGGCTACCACATTCGCGAGGCCGGGTCGACGGCCCAGCAGGAGCTCGCCTTCACGTTGAAGGACGGGTTCACCTACGTCGAGCGGGCGATCGAGCGGGGCCTCGACGTCGACGACTTCGCGCCGCGGCTCTCATTCTTCTTCAACGCGCACATCGACTTCTTCGAGGAGGTCGCCAAGTACCGGGCGGCGCGGCGGATCTGGGCCCGTGAGATGCGCGAGACCTACGGCGCACGGCGCGAGGAGTCGATGCGACTGCGCTTCCACGCGCAGACGGCGGGCGTCTCGCTGACCGCGCAGCAGCCCCTCAACAACGTCGTGCGGACCTCGATCGAGGCGCTGGCCGCGGTGCTGGGAGGCACCCAGTCCCTGCACACGAACTCCTTCGACGAGGCGCTGGCGCTGCCGACCGAGGACGCCGTCAGGGTCGCCCTGCGGACCCAGCAGGTGATCGCCTTCGAGTCGGGTGCCCCGAACACGCCGGATCCGCTAGGCGGCTCCTGGTTCGTGGAGAAGCTGACCGACGAGATGGAGGAGGCCGCCTACTCGTACTTCGCCCGCATCGACGAGCTGGGCGGCATGGTCGAGGCGATCCGCCGCAATTTTCCGCAGCGGGAGATCGCCGACTCCGCGTTCACCTTCCAGCGCGAGCTGGACGAACGGCGGCGCATCGTGGTCGGCGTCAACGACTTCACCACGGACGACGAGGCACCGACGCCAATCCTGCGCATCGACCCGGCGCTGGAAGGCAAGCAGGTCGAGCGCCTGCGGGCAACCCGGTCCTCACGCGACGGGGCGGCGGTCGAATCGTCGCTCGCGGACCTGAAGCGGGTCGCCGCCGGGGAGGGCAACCTGATGCCCCCGATCGTCGAGGCGGCGCGGGCGCGCGCCACCGAGGGGGAGATGATCGCCGCGCTGCAGGAGGTCTTCGGGACCTACACCGAGTCGCCGGTCTTCTGAGCGAGCGCGCTCAGGGGCACTGGACCGTGCTCGAGCAGGTGGGCTCGGTGCCGGAGTCCCAGTCGAGGGCTTCGTCTGTCTCTTCGTCCGGCGGGTCGGGCTCGCCGCCGTCGAAATCATCGATCCCCGCGCCGCCGATCAGGAGGTCCGCCTCGCTGCCGCCCATCAGAATGTCTTTGCCGCCTTCCCCTTCGAGCCGGTCGTCGCCCTCTTCGCCGCGGAGCTCATCGTTGCCTTCGCCGCCCCGAAGCTGATCGGGGCCGATCCCGCCGGTGATCAGGTCGTCTCCGGCGAAGCCGTCGAGGTAGTCGCCCAGGACACCGCCGGCGAGCGCGTCGTCGTGGTCTGACCCGACGAACTTCTCGATGCCGGAGAAGGTTGTGTTCATCTCGGTGAATTCCGGTTCGAGGCTCACGGCTTGGCCTGCCTGCACGTCGATGCCGACCCGGAAGTAGACGCGGTCGCGGCCGTCGAAAGGCGCGTAGGAGAGGGTGTCGGTGCCGTCGCCGCCGATCATCGTGTCGGTCGCCCGCCGAGCGTAGAGGACGTCGTTGCCGGGGCCGCCGTCGAAGGTGTTCTGCGTGTCCCACTCGTCCTCGATCGTGTCGTTGCCGGTGCCGGCGAGCACGATCTCGGTTTCCGAGAAGGTCTGGTCCCGCTCGCCCGACTGCCCGTCGTCGTCGCCGTCGACGCCCATCGTCAGCACCAGGTCCGCGGTCCGGGAGCGGAGGTCGAGCGTGTCGACTCCTTCGTCGCCGCGCAGCGAGTCGCCGCCGACCGGGTCGCTGAACAGCGTGTCGTCGTCGTCGCCGCCGCTCAGGTCGTCGTCTCCGGGGCCGTCGTCGAGGGTGTCGTTCCCGGCCTCGCCCAGCAGGTGGTCGTTGCCCTCGCCGCCGCTCAGCCTGTCGCTTCCGTTGCCGATATGTGCCCGACCACGGCCGCCGTCGCCCCAGAGTTCGTCGTCGCCGGCTTCGCCTTCGAGCCGGTCGCTGTCGAGGCCGCCGATCAACAGGTCGCTGCCCTCGCCGCCGAAGGCGACGTCCTCGCCGCCGTCCGGAGCCAGCTCGTCGTCTCCCGAGTCACCGGAGAGGACGTCGGCGTCGTTCTCCTCGCAGTCCGGGTGGCTGATCGGATAGACCTGGCAGTCGCCCTTCAGGTCGTCATTCCCGGGACCCCCCGAGACCAGGTCCCTGCCCGCAAGGCCGCTGATCTGGTCGTCGCCGGCGCTGCCGACCAGCCCGTTCACCCTCGAGCTTCCGGCGATGTGGTCGCTGCCGAAGCCGCCCACCGCGTTCTCGACGTCCTTCTTGACCAGATCCCGTTTGAAGGTGGAGGGACCGTCCTTCTCGCTGCCGTCGTCGGCCTTGCCGTCCGCGAGTGTCACGTCGACGGTCTCCCTGCGGGTGGCGTAGGTCACGGTGTCCGACCCGGGACCGCCCTCGATCCGGTCGGCGGCAACCCCTCCGTCGAGGACGTCGGCGGAGGGCCCCCCGCTGAGTTTGTCCCGGCCACCGCCGGCGATCAGGACATCGGGCCAGGTGCCTCCGGCAAGCCGGTCCGCCGACCCGCCTCCGAGCAGGAGGTCCGGCCCGCCGCCTCCGCTGAGGCGGTCCTTCCCGCTGCCGCCGTAGAGCTGGTCGAGGAGCCCGCCGTGCCCCCGCAGGCGATCGTCGCCGGCCCCGCCGTCCACGGTGTCCGAGCCCGTTCCGCCAATCAGATCGTCGTCGCCGCCGTTGCCGCAGATGATGTCGCGCTTTCCGCGGCCGTCGACGCGGTCATCGCCTCCCCGAGCGACGATCACGTCGCGGCGCCCGGTCCCCTTGATCCGGTCGGCAGCCGCGGTTCCGACGATCGTCGCCCTGCGACCGTGGCAGCGCGGCTTGTCCGCGTCCGCCAGGTCAGGGCTGGCGAGCCAGAGGCCGTTGAGCGCGAGAAGCGCGACTCCGAGCGTGGACGAGGGTCTCCCCATGACCTGCGATCACTGTACATCCCGCCCTGGGCCCCGACCGGGGGGATTTCGTCGCTGCCGGATCAATAAGGTTCACGCTGCGATGGAGGCAGCGACAGCCCGCAAGATCCGCGTGGTGGTGGCCAAGCCCGGCCTCGACGGTCACGACCGCGGCGCCAAGATCATCGCCCGGGCCCTGCGCGACGCCGGGATGGAGGTGATCTACACCGGGCTTCATCAGACCCCCGAGCAGATTGCCGAGACGGTGATCCAGGAGGACGCCGACGCGGTCGGACTCTCGATCCTCTCCGGCGCCCATATGACCCTGGTCCCCCGGGTCGTCGAGCTGCTCGGGGAGCAGGGGGTGGACGACGTGCTTGTCACGGTCGGCGGGACGATCCCCGCCGAGGACATCCCGGAGCTGAGGAAGCTCGGTGTGGCCGCGGTCTTCACGCCCGGGGCCGGAACCGACGAGATCGTCGAGTTCATCCGCGAGGGCGCGACCGAGCGCCACTCGTCTCAATGAGACGTAGGTCACGGGAAAGCGCATTCCGCTGCGGGTATAGATAGACTGATTGACTGGTCAGTCAATGTGAGCAACCAGCCAAGGAGGCTTGAAACTTGAAGATCTGCGTCCTTGTCAAGGAGGTCCCGGACGCCGCGGTGCAGAAGCGCATCGACCCGAGCACGATGCGCCTGGATCGCAGCGGCGAGAAGAACCTGAACCCCTTCGACACCCACGCCATCGAGGCCGCCATGCAGATCAAGGAGGGCGGCGCGATCCCGGTCGAGGAGGTCGTCGCGGTGACGATGGGCCCCGATTCGGCGGTCCGCGCGCTGCACAAGGCGGTGGCGCTCGGCGCCGACCGCTCCGTGCACCTCTCCGACGACGCCCTCTCGGGCTCCGACGTGTGCGCGACCGGATACTCCCTTGCGAAGGTGCTGGAGTCGGAGAGCCCGGACCTGGTGCTTCTCGGCCAGCAGTCCGACGACGGCGAGTGCTACACGATCGGCGCGGTCGTTGCGGACCACCTGCAGATGCCCTCGCTCACCCAGGTGATCAAGATCGACGTCGCCGACGGCAAGCTCCGCTGCGAGCGCCAGGCCGAGTACGGCTACGACACCGTCGAGGTCGAGCTGCCCGCGGTGATCAGCGTCGGGGACGCGATCAACGAGCCTCGCTATCCGAGCCTGAAAGCGATCATGGGCGCGAAGAAAAAACAGCTCGACGCGAAGGCCACCGGCGACGTCGGGATCGATGCCGGCATGGTCGGCGAGGGAGGCTCGAAGACCTCGGTGCTGGCGCTCAACCCGCCGCCCGCCAAGGAGGCCGGCGAGATCATCGAGGACGAGGACACCAACGAGACGGTCGAAAAGATCGTCGCCTGGCTGGACGAGAGGAAGCTGATCTAGATGGCAGGGATACTGGTCTACGCCCTCCACGACGACGAGGGCAACTTCAACAAGAACTCGCTCGGGGCGATCTCCGAGGCCGCGAAGCTGGCCGGTGAGCTCGGCGGCGAGGCCGCCGCGCTGGTGGTCGGCGAGGTCGCCGATGACGCATGCGCAGGCCTCGGCAAATTCGGCGCCGCAAAGGTCTACCGCGCCAAGAGCGTGCCCGAGGGGCTCGCGCAGCCGATCGTCGACGCGATGGCCAAGGTAATCCAGGATGAGGGCTTCACCTACGCCCTCTTCGGCGGCGGCCTGCTCGGCTTCGAGATCGGCGCCGGCCTGACCGCGCGGCTGAACGCCGGGGTCACGATGGAGGTGACGCAGGTCAAGGTCCAGGACGGCAAGCTCGTCGCGGAGCGGCCGATCCTGCAGGACTCCCAGGTTGCCGACGTCGGCTATGTCGCCGAGCCCGGGATCATCATCGGCCGCCTCAACGCGTTCGATGTAGCCGAAGGCGGCGGCGAGGCGGAGGTCGTCGATGTCGAGGTCGAGCTCTCGCCCTGGTCGACCAAGGCGACGATGGTGCAGCGCGGAGAGCAGCGCGGCGCAGACGTCAACATCGAGGACGCGGAGATCCTCGTGGGTGGCGGCCGGGGCCTCGGCGCGGCTGAGGGCTTCGAGCTCTGCGAGCAGCTGGCCGAGGCGATGGGCGGCGCGGTCGCGGCGACCCGCGCCGTGGTCGATGCCGGCTGGTACCCCTACGCGGCGCAGATCGGCCAGACCGGCAAGACGGTTGCGCCGAAGCTGTACCTCGCGGCCGGGATCTCGGGGGCGATCCAGCACAAGGTCGGGATGCAGAACTCGGAGAACATCCTCGCTATCAACAAGGACCAGAACGCGCCGATCTTCGAGTTCTCGGACCTCGGCGTCGTCGGTGACCTGCACAAGATCGTCCCCAAGCTGACGGAGGCGATCAAGGCGAAGAGGGGAGGGTCCTGAGTGCGGAGCGAGCGAGCGCCCATATCTGATTTCCCGCGAGCGAGCGAAGCGCGAAAGTTGTTCAGGTCATGAGTCATCGGCCGATCGATTATCCGCCGCCGTTCGACCCGGCCGACGTGATCGGCCCGCCGACCGACCCCGAGGACGACCGCATCGAGGTCGGGGTCGCGATCGTCGGCGGCGGCCCCGCCGGTCTGGCCTGCGCCAATAAATTGATGCAGCTGCTCGAGGATGAGCCCGAGCTGACCGAGAAGCTCGGCGAAGTCCCGGTCGCGGTGATCGAGAAGGGCAAAGTCCCCGGGGCGCACCTGCTCTCCGGGGCGAACGTGGAGCCGTCGGCGATGACCCGGCTCTTCCCGGACATGGACCCGGCTGACTGGCCTCCGGTCTATCAAGAGGTCACCAAGGACGCGACCTACTTCCTCACCCCGAAGAAAGCGATCCCGCTCAAGCCGCCGCCGCCCAACTTTCGCAAAGAGGGCACCTACACGCTCTCGGTTTCGAAACTGGGCCGCTTTCTGGCGGAGAAAGCCGAAGAGGCGGGCGTCTACATCCTCGCCGAGACCGCCGCGACCAAGCTCCTGGTCGAAGACCGGATCGTCAGGGGCGTGCGCTCCGGCGACCGCGGCCGCGGCAAGGACGGGGAAGAGCTCGGCAACTTCGAGCCCGGCTCCGACGTCGTCGCCAAGGCGACGGTCCTCGCGGAGGGCACGATCGGTCACCTCACCTACGCCGCCT